>JAGATP010000054.1 GCA_017621155.1 Clostridia bacterium | reverse complement strand
GGGCTCCCGAAAATTTTTTGCGGAGCAAAAGATTTTTGGGAAGAGGAGAAACCGACGTAAAAAGCAACAAACCGACAGGAATCTGTCGGTTTGTGCAAAATGCGTCGGGTTAAAATTCAGGGCTCCCGCAAATGTTTTGCGAAGCAAAAGATTTGTGGGAAGAGGAGCCGCAGGCGTTAAAGCAAAAGATTGTCCGAGAGGACAATCTTTTGAAAATGCGCCTTGCGGCGACGACGTGGCGCAGAGAAGAGGATTTGAACCTCCGGAGGCTTTTGACCTCACACGATTTCCAATCGTGCGCCTTAGACCACTCAGCCATCTCTGCATCCTATTCCAGCCGATCTCCGAATCAGCCTGTATATGATATAACATTTTTCAAAAAAAAGCAAGAGTTTTAAGGCTGATTTTGAAAAATTTTTTTGGGAATTTTAAGACCCGAGCAAATTTCGTAAATTTGTTCGGCGAAAAGGTCGATTTCTCTCGTTCGCCTTGCGACAGGGGGGAGGGACAGGAGATCTCTTCCCTTTGTGAAAAGGGGCAGAGAAGATTGTCCCAGCGCGGATAACATCGAGGAATTCTTCGCAGCGAGCAAATGCAAAAACAGCGGAGCGTTTAAGGCGTTTTGAACGTCTGACTCCGTAATTTTCAAAAGGTTATGCAAAAGAATGCGGCGGATTCTCGACTTAGGGTAACGCTTCGAGGTAACTCTTTCGAGAAGTGCATTGTAATCGTAATCTCCCTTTTTCAGGGCAAATTCAAGCCCCTCGCCGCAATTGGCGATTTGTCTCAATTCCTCTGTCGATGAAAGGGAAAGTGCGGTCATGGCGGCTATTTGGAAGGATTTTTCATAGGACGAAACAGGCAGATCGTCCAGCACGAAGGAAGGCACATTTCCCTTCAGAAAGGCAGAGTCCTCCCGATTTGCGCGAATGGAAGAAGCCGAAGCGAAGGAAGAGACGGGGGCAGTTTCGCGATAGCCCTGTCCCACTCTCGGAATGCAAAGCCGCTCGATGGGTGCATTTTGCTTAAAAATTGCCTTCGTGTATTCGACGGCGAGAATGTCGTTGGGAGAGCGAAGAAGAGAAGAATCCTTTCCCGTCTTTGCAAAGGCGAGCTCTCTCGCCTGCGCATAGCTCATCCCCCTTTCGAGGGCTTCTCTTAAAGCCTCGCGATAGAGAGGGGGCTCTTCCAAAAGAAGGGAAGCGGTCTGATCAAGCGTATCCTTCGTCGCGCATTCCGTTCCGAACGCAATCGCCTTCACTTCGGGAATAGAGGAGAGAATCCGAATCGCACCGCTTGCGAAGCGTTCGGCGGAAGAAGTCGCAAATACCGTCGGAAGTTCGATGACGGCGTCCGCCCCGCCGAGCAGGGCATGTCTTGCCCGCGTGTAGGCGTCCATGACGGCAATTTCTCCGCGCTGGGTGAAATGCCCGCTCATAATGCAGAGGATTTGATCGAATCGCCCCGTCTTTTTGATTTCGTTGAGCAGGTATCTGTGTCCGTTGTGAAAGGGATTGTATTCGCAAATCACGGAGCAAATTTTCATTTTTTTCTCTTGACCTCTTTACAAATGGGAAATTTTGTTGTATAATAATGAAAGAATAGGGTGAAAGAATCGCTTGAACTCATTATAAACGATTTTTCACGAGAAAGAAAGTATTTTTAAGGAGAAATTTTATGTCATTGTTGGATGAGATGAAAGCAAAGGCTGCGGCTCTTCAAAAGACGATCGTTCTTTGTGAGGGAGAAGACAAGCGCGTTGTGGAAGCAGCTGCGCAAGTGACCAAAGAGGGGATTGCCAAGATCGTCCTGATCGGAACGGAGGAAGAAGCGAAGCGCGTCGCTCCCGACGTCGACCTGACCGGCGTCACCATCATCGATCCCGAAACTTCCGAGAAGACTGCAGAGTACGCAAAAATTCTCTATGAAATCAGAAAAGCCAAGGGTATGACCGAGGAAGAGGCGAACAGACTTGCAAAGGACAGAACCTTCTTCGGTGCGCTCATGCTCAAGGCGGGCGACGTGGACGGCTACGTCTCCGGCGCATGCCATTCTACGGCAAACACCCTTCGTCCCGGTCTTCAGATCATCAAGACCGCACCCGGCACGAAGCTCGTTTCGAGCTGCTTCGTCATGATTGCCCCCGAAGGAGGCAACGAGTTCTGCAAGGAAGGCGCGTTCGTGTTTGCGGACTGCGCGCTCAACATCTGCCCTACGGCAGAAGAGCTTGCCGAGATCGCCATTTCTTCCGCAAAGACGGGCGAGGTGATCGCGGGAATCGATCCTAAGGTCGCAATGCTCTCCTTCTCGACTAAGGGAAGCGGCAACGACGCAAAGTATGCCGATACCGTCACGAAAGTGCGCACGGCGGTGCAGATCGCAAACGAAAAAGCGCCTGAGCTCAAGCTCGACGGCGAATTCCAGTTCGACGCCGCGCTCGTTCCCAAGGTTGCAGCGCTGAAAGCGCCCGGCTCTTCCGTTGCGGGCAATGCAAACGTCTTTGTCTTCCCCGACATCAATGCGGGCAACATCGGCTATAAGATCGCCGAGCGTCTCGGCGGCTTTATGGCAGTCGGCCCCATCTGTCAGGGCTTTGCAAAACCCTTGAACGATCTGTCCAGAGGCTGCTGCACCGAGGACATCGTGGCAACCGTGGCGATCACTGCGTTGCAGTCCACCCTGTAAGACGGAGGAAGTAGCGATGAAAATTTTGGTTATCAATGCGGGAAGCTCCTCTTTGAAGTATCAGCTCATCGACATGGACACTGAGTCGGTGCTCGCAAAGGGTCTTTGCGAGAGAATCGGCATCGACGGGTCTAACCTCGTCCATAAGGCGAACGGAAAGCAGACGAAATACGTTGCGGCGATGCCCGATCATACGGTCGCCATCAAGATGGTCATCGACGCCTTGACCGACCCGGAAGTCGGGGTGGTGTCTTCCCTCGACGAGATCGGCGCAATCGGTCACAGAGTGGTCGGCTCGGGCGAATATTTCAGCGCACCCACTCTGATCACGAAGGACAACCTCGCAACCCTCAAAATGACCTTCGAGTTTGCACCCATTCACAATCCCGCAAACTACATGGGCGTGACCGCCTGTATGGAGGCCATGCCCGGAAAGCCCAACGTGGTCGTCTTCGATACTGCTTTCCATTCCACGATGCCCGACGAGGCGAAGCTCTACGCTATCGATTATCAGGATTATCTGGACTATAAGGTCAGACGCTACGGCGCGCACGGCACTTCCCATAAATACGTCTCCGCGGAGGCAATCAAATACCTCGGGAAGAAAGAGTCGAAAATCGTCACCTGCCACCTTGGCGGAGGCTCTTCCGTCTCTGCCGTATTGAACGGCAAGTGCGTCGATACCTCCATGGGCTTTACTCCCTTAGCGGGCGTTCCCATGGGAACAAGATCGGGAGACATCGATCCTTCGGCTGCGAAGTTCCTCGCGGAGAAAAAGGGGATGACGTTTGAAGAGACGATCAATTACCTCAATAAGAAGTGCGGCGTTGCGGGCGTTTCGGGCGTTTCCAGCGATTTCAGAGATTTGCAGGCTGCCGCAGAGGAAGGAAATTATCGTGCAGAGCTTGCCCTGAATATCTTCGCTTATAACGTCAGAAAGTACATCGGGGCGTATACCGTTGCAATGGGCGGGCTTGACTGCATCGTCTTTACGGCGGGTATCGGCGAGAACTCTTCCTATACGAGAGCGCAGATTTGCGAAGGGCTCGAGTGCCTTGGCGTCGAGTTCGACAAAGAGGCGAACGAGGTCAGAAAAGACGGTGTGAACGAAATCTCCAAGCCCGGCTCAAAAGTCAAGGTTTTGGTCATTCCCACCAACGAAGAGCTCATGATTGCCAGGGAGACGCTTGCCCTCGTCTAAAAATTAAAAAAAGCTCATTTTCGCTCGAAAAATGAGTTGACAAGCGGCGGACAAATAGATTATAATAAAGAACGGTTTGAAATGGTTATCGATGTCAAAAAATGCCTAAAACAAGGAAAGTTCAACGGCGACTTTGCGTTTGACTTCGAACCGGACGCTTCCGACGTCGATATTCCCTATGTGGAATTTTCGACGCCTGTAAGGGTAAAGGGACTCTTCCACATTCTGGAAGACGACTCTTTGGAAGTGGAAGGGGAGATTTCCTACACGCTCAAAGGGCTGTGTTCCAGGTGTCTGAAAGAGACGGAAGAAAAAGTCGTCTATGCGTTTCATGAATATTTTACGCAAGAGGAAAACGGAGAGGACTATACTTGTAAGAACGGGCAAGCGGATTTGGCAGAAGTCGTAAACGACGCGATTTTGCTGAGTATGCCTCATACCCTTCTCTGTAAAGACGGCTGCGAGATGATAGCATATCATTCCTAATTTTATGAAGAATACAAAAAAAGAGGTGTAGAAATATGGCAGTTCCCAAGACAAAGAAATCCAAGAGCAGAACCAATTCGCGGTATCATGCAAACTCCAAGCTCACGGCTCCCGCACTTGTCGAGTGCCCTCATTGCCATGAGATGAAGTTGCCCCACGTCGTCTGCAAAGCTTGCGGCTACTACGACGGCAAGGAAGTTGTCGCAAAGAGCGAAAACTAATCAGAAAACAATCAAAAAACGCGCACCGTTGAGTGCGCGTTTTTTATGTAAGCAGAACAGTCCCGCAACATTTAGTTGCGGGACTGTAAATTTTATCGGTTATGCTGGTTGTCCTGAATTTCAAATTCCTTTCAAATAGGAAAGAAGGTCGGAAAAGCTTCCGTGCGGGAAGGAGGAAATATCCGCGTTTTTGCGGTTGATGAGGTGATCGGTCAGGAGAAAGACGTCCATGCCGATCTTGCGGGCGGGCATATCGTCGTCGACGTCATTCCCGACCATCAGGCATTCGGAAGGGGAAACGCCGAGCCGGTCGGCGATGGAGGAATAATACCCCTCCGTCGGCTTGCAGAAGCGCTCCGTCTCGTAAGTCGTAATCACTTGAAAATCGTTCGGATCAAGCCCTGCCCAGCGGATTCGCTTCTGCACGGCAATGACGGGAAAGACGGGGTTGGTCGCAAGCGCGATCTTGATTTCTCTCCCTTTGAGATAGTCGATCGTCTCCTTGGCGAGTGGATTGCAGCCGCAAGAGGATTGCAGGGAGTCGAAATATTGTTCGTAAAAGAGCTCGAACTTGTCCATGTCTTTGAGCGCTTCTGTTCCGAGGACGGAGACAAAGCCTTCCCAAAAGCAGGCGTCGTTGGTTCTCGTCCCGTCGTTTCGAAACATGACCTGAATGCCCGTCCACATGGCTTTGCTCAAAGCTCTCGGATCGTAGCCGTAGGCGGAAATTTTCTTGCATAAAAGAGCCATATAGGCTTCGACAAATTCGTCGTTGTCCATCGGAAGCAAAGTTCCGTCCAAATCAAAGAGTACTGCTTTCATCATGAGGGTATTATAGCATATTTTTTCAAAAATGCAAAGCAATCGCAGGGCGAAAGCGCCTTTTCTTAAAATGATAAGGGAGAACGCCCGATTTCTCTCTGAAAAGGAGAGAGTGAATTTTTCTTTTCCCCTTGACCGAATTTGAAAAATGTGGTATCATACAAAAAAGGAGAACGCAAGATGAAAGTGATGATGGTCGAGGACGAAGAGGAGTACGTCGCCCTCTTTACGGATTATTTACAGCGCTATGCCAAGGAGACGGCGATGAAAATCGAGCTTTCCGTTCAGCGCGACGGCATGAGCTTTTTGGACGAATACACGGGGGAGTACGATCTCGTGCTCATGGACATCGTCATGCCGCATATGAACGGCTTGGATGCGGCAAAGCGCCTGAGAGAGCGGGACGAAAAGGTCGCGCTCGTATTCATCACAACCATGGCAAAGTACGCCATCAAGGGCTACGAGGTGGATGCGCTCGACTACATCGTCAAACCCATCGGTTACGATTTATTCCGCCTCAAGCTCGACAGAATTCTCTCCCGCATGGACAGAGAAAAGGACGGCGTCTATTGCATTCAGACGGCAAACGGCATGGTGCGCGTTCCCATTTCGCAGATTTCCTACATCGAAAGCCGCAAGCACTACATTTATTTCTCGGTGAACGGCGAGGAGTACAGGGTGCGCGATTCCCTCAAAAGCGTCGAGGCGTTTTTCACGGAGAGGGGATTTGCCGCCGCGAACGGCTCACTCCTCTTGAATCTCTTGCACGTCAAGTCCTATCAGGGCAGCGACGTCGTCGTTGACGATGAGACGTTTGCCGTCAGCAGACTGTATAAACAGGCGTTTTTCGAGGCGCTTTCCCTCGCCATCGGAGGAATCAAATGACGCCGGAAGAAATCTTTCAAATTACCCTCTATCACGGGTATATCCCGCAGATATTGCTTGCCGAACTGCTATTCGTCTTTCGTCTGGAAAGGAGACGCCGGTTTCTCCTGCGGTTTTGTCTGGGACTTGTCGTCTATGCTTTCCTCTCCGTCGTCGTTCCAAACATCGTCGCGCACTTTACGCCCGGCTTCTTCTCATTTCTCATTTTTCTGCTTTCTTTGGGACTATGGAGTTTTTGCTTTGAAGGAAAGTTCAGCGAAATTCTCTTTTGCTGCGTGGGAGGACAGCTCACGCAAAACCTTTCCTATCACGTGGAAAACCTCATCGTCATCGCCCTTTCGGGGGTGGAGCTTTCCAATCCCGTCCGCTTTCTGATTTCCGTCCTCACGATGGGCGTGATCTACACGGCGAGCTACTTCGTCTTTGCAAAGCGATTGAAGGACGGAATCGAAGGAGTCGCAGGCGGCTATATCTTTCTCATTGCCATCGTCTCTGCCGCGTTCGTCTACTTGATGCAGTTTTTCCTTCAGGTTTACGGATTGGAGCATTATTGGGTGACGCGCCCGCCCCTCATCGTATGTTGTCTCTTCGGACTAGCCGCGCAGTTCGGCTTTTTCGCCTACAAGAACAAGGAGAAGGAAAATCGGGAGCTCGAGCTGTTTTTGCAGAAGGAGCGCAGGCAATACGACCTTGCCAAGAGCAGCATCGACCTCATCAACATCAAGGCGCACGACTTGAAGCACTACATTCGCCGCGTTCAGAGCGTGACGGCGGAGGACAAAGAGGAACTTGCCGAAATCGAAGAGGCGATCAGCTCCTACGAAAGCTCCATCAAGACGGGCAATCAGGCGCTCGATCTTGTCCTCACCGAAAAGGCGCACTTGTGCAAGGCGAACGATATCGACCTTTCTATCATTGCGCAGGGGGAAGAGCTTTCCTTCATGCACAAGCTGGACGTCTATTCTCTGGTCGCCAACGCCCTCGACAACGCCATCGAGTGCGAAAGTCAGATCGAAGATAGAGGAAAGCGATTCATCGCCTTCAAGCTCTTTCAAAAGGACGGACTTCTCTCCCTCTCCGTGGACAACTACTGTCCCTTTGAGCGAAAGACGGGCGAGGGGCTTCCCGAAACCACCAAGGAGAACAAGGATTACCACGGCTTCGGCATGAAGAGCATACGCTACGTCGTCGAAAAGTACGGCGGCGTCATGAAAATTTGCGCCGAGCGGGAACTGTTCTCTCTCACGATTTTGTTTTCACCCTCAAAATGATTACATGCAAAGAGCCGCCCGATTGGGCGGCTCGATTCAATTTTGCGCTCTGTTTTTCAAGAGGGGGATTTTCCTTTGCAGTCCTCGGTAGGACAGAAAGGCAAAGATGGTCGAGAGCGCTTCCGCAACGGGGAAGGCGATCCAGACGAGGGAAGAGGCGCTCTCCGCAAACGTGAGACAAAACGCCAAGGGAAGGGGAAAGGCGATCAGACGTAGGAGGGAAAGGAGAAGGGAGCGAACGCCGAAGCCGAGCGCCTGAAAGATGCCTTGAAAGGCGATGTTGATTCCTGCAAAGACATAGCCGACGGAAATAATCCTGAGCGCCAGACGAGTGAGCGCCTTCGCGTCCTCGGAAATGCCGAAAAGGTTGGATAAGGGAAATGCGAGCGCTTCCGCCAAAGCCGTGCCGATTGCCATCAGCGCCATTGTAAAGAGAACTCCGTAGCGGATGCTCTCTTTCACCCTGACCCGCTCCTGCTTTCCGAAGTTGAAGGCGACGAGGGGAATCAAGGCGTTGTTGAGCCCGAATGCGGCGAAAAAGACGAATTGCTGAATTTTGTAATACGTTCCGTAGGCGGTGACGGAGTCTGCACCGAGCCGCGCATAGAAGAGGATATTGACGCCGTACACGAGGAAGGACATGAGCGCCTGCATTAAAATGGCGGGGAAGCCCACGCGGTAGATGGCGGCAATGATGTTTCCCTTGGGGAGCAGATAGCGAAAGGAGGCGTCGATTTCTTTGTTTTTGGCGTGGTGGAAGAGGATGCCGAGGAAGAAGGTCAGGATCTGTCCGATGACGGTCGCCCAGGCCGCTCCCGCAACGCCGAGGGCGGGAAGTCCGCACAGTCCGAAAATGAGCAGGGGGTCGAGGACGATGTTGGCGATCGCGCCGGCAAGCTGCATGATCGTGGAAAGGGCGGTTTTTCCCGTCGATTGGAGGAGCTTTTCGTAAATCATGGATAGGATCGAGCCGAAGGAAAGGATGGTGCAAATCCTGACGTATTTTACCGCAAGCTCCGTTACGACGGGATCGTCCGTCTGGGATGCCACGTACCAATCGACGCCGAACAGTCCGAACAGGAGAAAGACGAGATAGGTGCAAAAGCCGAGGAATACGGCGTTTCCCGCGATCAGACTCGCCTTTTCCCGCTCTCCTGCGCCGAGACTCTTCGAAAGAATGGAATTGATGCCGACGCCTGTTCCCACGCCGATGGCGATCATCAGCATCTGCACGGGGAACGCCAGAGAGAGGGCGTTTGTCGCCGCGTCGCCGAGCCCTTCGATGTTGCTGACGAAAAAGGTGTCTACGATGTTGTAAAACGCCTGCAAAACCATACATAAAATCATGGGAATGCCCATGGAGAAAAGGAGCTTTTTGACGGGGACGATGCCCATTTTGTTGTCTGTATTCATACGTACCTCTTTCTTACAGTTTGTCCAAACGCAAAAAAAGACGCAAATTCGAATATCCGGATTTACGCCTTTGATTGCGCGATTTTACTGCAATTTTAGCAAATTGATTGCTCGATGTCAAATCCATGCTCGAATTTTTTTCATTTGAAAAACTTCCACATCGGATTTGTCATCCTTTTGCAAATTTTACTTGTTATAGTTGACGATGATGGAGAAGTCCTCCGCTTTCAAGGATGCGCCGCCGATGAGCCCGCCGTCGATTTCGGGTTGCGCCATCAGACCTTTGCAGTTCTTGGCGTTCATGCTTCCGCCATACTGAATGCGAACCTCCTGTGCGCAGTGCGGGCAGAACAGCTCGCCGATTTTTTTACGGATATAGCCGATGGTCTCGTTTGCCTGTTCGTCGGTTGCCGTCTTGCCCGTGCCGATCGCCCAGACGGGTTCGTATGCGATGATCACCTTTTTGATGTCCTCGATGCCTGCAAGCCCTACGGAAAGCTGTCTGTCAAGAACTGCTTCCGTCGTGCCGGCTTCTCTCTCTTCCAGCTTTTCTCCGACGCAAACGATAGGGGTCATGCCTGCTGCAAGGACGGCAAGCGTCCGCTTGTTGACCGTCTCGTCCGTCTCGCCGAAGTACTGTCTCCTCTCGCTGTGACCGATGATGACGTATTCCACGCCGTATTCCTTGAGCATAGCGGCGGAAATTTCGCCCGTATAAGCGCCTTTCTCCGCCCAGTGCATGTTCTCTGCGCCAACCTTGATGTTCGTTCCCTTAACCGCTTCGCTGACGGCGGGGATCATGATGGCGGGGACGCAGACCGCGACGTCGCAATCGGCGTTCGCAACCAGGGGCTTCAGGGCATTGACGAGCGCCACGCCCGAGGAAGCGGTGTTGTTCATTTTCCAATTTCCAGCAATAATGGGTTTTCTCATTTTTATCTCCTGATAAAAAAGGGACTTCGCTTCGTCCCTTTTTTGTTTTTTAGTTCTTTTCGTTGAGGCAAGCGATACCGGGAAGCACCTTTCCTTCGAAGAGCTCGAGGGAAGCGCCGCCGCCCGTGGAAATGTGCGTCATCTTGTCTGCGAAGCCGAGCTGCTGAACAGCCGCCGCGGAGTCTCCGCCGCCGATGATCGTCGTGGCGTCAGCCTCTGCCATTGCCTTGGCAACCGCAATCGTTCCGTGCGCGAAGATGGGGTTCTCGAAAACGCCCATGGGCCCGTTCCAGATGACCGTCTTTGCGGACTTGATCGCCTCGGCGTAAAGCTTTTCCGTTTCGGGGCCGATGTCGAGTCCCTGCAAATCGTCGGGAATGGAATTCGTGGCGTGAATCTCGGTGGGAACTTCCGCGTCGATGGGATCGGGGAAATTCTTCGTGCAGACGGTGTCGACGGGAAGGAGAAGCTTCTTGCCGCTCGCCTTCGCCTTTTCGATCATGTCAAGGCAGTACTGGAGCTTTTCGTCGTCCACGAGGGAAGTTCCGACCTTGCCGCCCTGCGCCTTGATGAAGGTGTAAGCCATGCCGCCGCCGATGATGAGGGTATCGCATTTCTCCATGAGGTTGGAGATGACGTTGAGCTTATCGGCAACCTTTGCACCGCCGAGGATGGCGACGAAGGGATGAACGGGATGATCGAGGGAATCCGCCATGACGGTGAGCTCTTTCTCGATGAGGAAGCCGCAGACTGCGGTCTTGACGAGTCCGTATTCGACGATTGCCGCGGTGGAAGCGTGCGATCTGTGCGCCGTACCGAAGGCGTCGTTTACGTAGATATCGCAATAGGAAGCGAGCGCTTTGCAGAAGTCAAGATCTTTCTTCTCTTCTTCCCAATGGAAGCGGAGGTTCTCCAAAAGAACGCATTCGCCTTCCTTGCAGGCTTCGACCTTTGCCTTTGCGTCGGGGCCGATGACGTCGGTTGCGAAGGTGACTTTGCCGTCAAGCAGCTCGTTCAGCCTGTCCGCAACGGGCTTTAAGGTGAGCTTTTTGGGCTCGGAGGAAAGCGCCTTATCGATGATTGCCTGCTTTGCGGCAGCCTGTTCTTCTGCGGGGAGCGCCTCGACCTTCTTCTTGTCCTTTTTGTTGAGTTTGACTTCGGAAGAGAAGATAGAGTGAGGTTTGCCCATGTGAGAGCAGAGGACGACTTTCGCGCCGTGCTCCATCAGGTATTTGATGGTGGGAAGCGCGCCCTTGATGCGGTTCTCGTCGGTGATGACGCCGTCTTTCATCGGAACGTTGAAGTCGCAGCGGACGAGTACTCTCTTTCCGGAAACGTCAACGTCTCTAATAGACATTTTGTTCATAGTATACGAATCTCCTTCTCTTGATTTTTGTTCTGTTTTATTATAAACTCTTTTTTTTTCTTTGTCAAATCTTTGAAATGGTTGCGTATTATTTTATCGATAGAAGTGATAAAAATGCAAAAAAAATCCTAAAAAATTGCATTCAAACAATTGACATTTTGTTTGCGATTTGGTATGATAAGTCAGCATGAGCAATTATGTGCTTTTGCGGAGGAATATGCCCAAACAGAGCGCCGACAAGTTAATCGCCAAAGGAAAACGGGAGATATTCCGCGGAATCGAAGGGGGAGAAATCGCCTTTGTCACGATTGCGGAGGACACCGACTCTCCCTTTCGGGAGGCAATGGTGCAGAGGCTTTTGGAAGAGGGGATTCCCTATGAAATCAAGGGCACTTCCGAAGAGCTTTCCCGGCTCGTCGACCTTGAAGTGCCCTGCGGCGCGCTCGGCTATAAAAAATCGCTTTCTTTAAATTGCGGTAAGGGCAATTTATCGAAATAAATTCCATTCTAACAAGGAGGTAATACACACCATGCCTACCATCAACCAGCTGATCAAGCACGGCAGAGAACAGACGCAGTACAAGTCCAAGTCTCCTATTTTGGACAACTGCCCCCAGAAGAGAGGCGTTTGCCTTTCCGTGACGACGACTTCTCCCAAGAAGCCCAACTCCGCTCTCCGTAAGATCGCAAGAGTTCGTCTGACGAACAAGCAGGAAGGTACGGTCTACATTCCCGGCGAAGGTCACAACCTTCAGGAACACAGCTCCGTACTCATCCGTGGCGGAAGAGTTAAGGATTTGCCCGGTGTCAGATATCACATCATCCGCGGCGCCCTTGATACTGCCGGCGTAGCAAAGCGTAAGCAGAGCCGTTCCAAGTACGGCGCAAAACGCCCTAAGTAATCGTTTCCCAGCCAAAATTTTGAACCCACCTACTTGTCGAATGTGAATTTATTTCGACCCGACAGCAGTAGGCAGTATGCCTTCGGGCAGAAGATTCGCTACCGATTGCGCAATGTTATGCGTAAGCTGCGATCATAAGGCTTATGATCGTACGCCCACAGTCCTGCACGGCAGGCGAAGTGCTCGGCAAGCGATAGCCGTACTTGAGGGGAAACCCTTATCAAAAAATATTGAAAGGAGGATACTAAAATGCCCAGAAGAGGTAATGTCCCTAAAAGAGATGTTTTACCCGATCCCGTGTACGGATCCAAGGTGGTAGCCAAGCTCATCAACCAGATCATGTACGACGGAAACAAGGGAACTGCACAGAACATCGTTTACGACGCATTCAAGATCATGGGAGACAAGCTCAACGTCGAACCCATCGAGATCTTCAACCAGGCGATGGCAAACGTTATGCCCGTCCTGGAGGTCAAAGCGCGTCGTGTCGGCGGTGCAAACTATCAGGTTCCCATCGAAATCAGACCCGAAAGACGTCAGACTCTTGCCATTCGCTGGCTTGTACAGGCTACGAGAAAGAGAAGCGAGAGAGAAATGGCAAATAAGCTCGCTGCCGAGCTTATGGACGCTTACAACAATGCAGGCGGTGCTGTGAAGAAGAAGGACGATACGCACAGAATGGCAGAAGCAAACAAGGCTTTTGCTCATTTCAGATTTTAATCGGAGGAGAGAAGTATGCCCAGAGAGTATGATTTAGCCCATACCAGGAACATCGGTATCATGGC
>JAGATP010000007.1 GCA_017621155.1 Clostridia bacterium | reverse complement strand
CTGCGCCAAGAAAAAAATATCCGTTCGCGGGTATTTTTTTCTTGGGGAAAAACGACTTTTGTCGGGATTTGAGGGGGGAGGCGCGAGCGGGAGCGAGCGGTTTGCGCCAACCTTCTCCTCTTTCAGTCAACCCTGTGCGCAATCGAAACAGTCCGGTGGACTGTTTCCCGGGGCGACCCGCCTAAGGGGAAAATCCCGACAACTGCGCCAAGAAAAAAATATCCGTTCGCGGGTATTTTTTTCTTGGGGAAAAACGACTTTTGTCGGGATTTGAGGGGGGAGGCGCGAGCGGGAGCGAGCGGTTTGCGCCAATCTTCTCCGCTTCCCCCAAAATACTGCGACTTTTTTGGGGATACCCCATCAATGCCACACGATAAATGATTACAATCAGTCAAAAAACTGTCGGATTGTTTTTTCTTCCCGAAAAGCAAAGCCTTTGGGCATTTTTTCAGCAAAAGCGAAAAAGGCGGGCAAACGCCCGTCCCCTTTAAAGCTCGATGTGCGCGAAATGATCTCTCGAAGAATAGCGATACAAGACCACCTTCTTCCCGATGACGATGACAACCTCTGCCTCGAGAAGCTGTGCAAGATTATCCGCAATCATGCCCGCATCCTCTTCGGCATTGTCGAGGACGTTGATTTTGATGAGCTCCCGCGCTTCCAGCGCCTCGGACAAGGTCTTTAAGAGGTTGTCCGTAATGCCTCCCTTTCCGACCTGCGTGATCACGGGCATGGTGGAAGCCAATCCCTTTAATTTACTCCTTTGCTTGCTTGTCAACATAACCTTCTCCTCTTATACAAAATCAAATTCGACGTCGCCGACTTCGACGGTGTCCCCTTCCTTGCAGCCCTCCTTGACGAGCGCCTTGATGACCCCTTTGTCGCGAAGCACCTTCTGGAAGTACGCCATGGAATCGGGATCAGACAGGACGACGTTGCGGCAGAGCATATCGACGAGCCCGCCTTCCACCACAAACACGCCGCCATCGTCGCGATGGATACTAAACTGCAAATCCGAAGCGACTTCGAAGGCAAAATCCTCCTCGACGGGAACGGGTTCGACGGGAGGAAGGGTGGCAAGCACCTTGCAGATTCCTTTTAGCAGGGCGTCCTTGCCCCCGCCGTCAATGGCGGAAATGGGGAAAATCTCGTATTGCTCCCCGTATGTTTCGACGAATCTCCGATAATTTTCCTCTGCCCCGACGATGTCCGTCTTGTTGCAGGCGACAACTTGCGGAAGCGCGGCGAGCTTTTCGCTGTATTCTTTGAGCTCCGTGTTGATCTTCTCGAAATCGTCGACGGGGTCTCTCCCTTCGACGCCGGAAATATCCACGACGTGGCAGAGCATTCTCGTCCGCTCGATGTGCTTTAAAAAGCTGTGACCGAGTCCCGCGCCCTCCGCCGCACCCTCGATGAGTCCGGGAATGTCCGCCGCAACAAAGGACTGCTCGTAATATCTCACCACGCCCAGATTGGGGGAAAGGGTGGTAAAATGATAATTGGCAATTTTGGGGCGCGCTGCGGAGATCTTGGAAAGAAGGGTGCTCTTGCCGACGTTGGGGAATCCGACGAGCCCCACATCCGCAATGACCTTGAGTTCGAGGCGGACAACGTGGCTCTCCGTCTTTTCTCCCTTTTGCGCAAAATTGGGCGCATGGCGCTTGGAAGTCGCAAAATGGACGTTTCCCTTGCCCCCTTTTCCGCCCTTCGCGATGAGCTTGACTTCGCCGTCCGTAAAGACGTCGCAGATGATTTTGCCCGTCTCGTCGTCGCGCACGAGCGTGCCGAGCGGCATGCGGATGTAGAGATCTTCTCCCGATTTTCCCGTACAGAGATTGGTGCCCCCGCCTTTTCCATCCTCCGCCACGTATTTGTTCTGAAAGCGGAAGCAAAGCAAGTCGTTCATATCCTTATCGCCCACGAAGTAGACGTTGCCGCCCCTTCCTCCGTCGCCGCCGTCCGGCCCGCACGCGGGCTTGCCCTTGTACGCCTTGAAGGAGTTCATGCCGTCCCCTCCGCTCCCCGCTTTGACGGTAATTCTGACTTTATCGGTAAATACGTTCTTATCAATCATGGCTATATTATAGCGAATCGGCGCGAAAAAAGCAATCCAAATTCATTGCTCGCCCCCAAATTTTGTGCTATAATGTGCTATAATCAAAGGAAAAACGGACGGACAACGCTATGAAACGCAAGAAAAGCTTAATCGGAAGATTTCTTCCCTACTACAAACCGCATTTAAAGCTCTTTACAATCGATATGACGTGCGCCTTTGTCATCGCCGTCATCAACCTCGTCTATCCCCTGATTACGAGACAAATCATTCAGACCTTCGTACCCGAAAAGCTCCTCACTCCCATGCTCGTCTCCCTTGCTCTGCTTTTCGTCATTTACGCGGTCAAGGCACTGCTAAACTACGTCTTGCAGTATTGGGGGCACGTCGTCGGCACGAGAATGCAGGCGGATATGCGGAAGCAGCTCTTTTTGCACCTCGAAAAGCTTCCCTTTTCCTTCTTCGACGAACACAAGACGGGCTCGATCATGTCGAGGCTGACGAACGATCTGTTTGACATCTCCGAGCTCGCCCACCACGGGCCGGAGGACGTCTTTTTGTCCCTGATTACCATCGCCGGCTCTTTCGTCTTTCTCGCCCTCATCAACCTTCCCTTGACCCTCATTCTCTTTGCCTGCATTCCGCCCATCGTCCTCGTCATCGTCTTTTCGAGAAAGCGCATGAACAAGGCGTTCCGCCTTGCGCGGGAAAAACAGGCGACCATCAACGCGGGCATCGAGAGCGCTATTTCGGGCATGCGGGTGTCCCGCGCCTACCACGCCGAGCCCCACGAAACGGAAAAATTCGAGATTGAAAATCAGGCGATGGTGCAAGCGCGGTCGGGACAATATAAGGTGATGGGAGAATTTCACTCTTCCATGCAGTTTCTTCTCGATCTTCTCTATTTCGCAGTTCTCCTCGCGGGCGGGCTCTTCTTCTACCACGGGACGATCGACGTCGCCGACTTCACGACGTATATCCTCTACATTTCGACCCTCATTACCCCCATTCGCACCCTGACCAACATCTACGAGCAAATTCAATCGGGCATGACGGGCTTTCAGCGCTTTACCGAAATTATCGACCTGGAACCCGAGCCCGAAGCGGAAAACGCCCTTCACGTCGGCAAGCTCAAGGGAGAGATCTCGTTCGAGAAGGTTTCCTTCCGCTATAAGAGCACCGATTCGATGACGGGAGAGGTCATCTCCGACTTCTCCATGCACATTCCCGCAGGCAAGACGGTCGCCTTAGTCGGGCCGTCCGGCGGGGGAAAGACGACGATTTGCCATCTCATTCCGAGATTTTACGAAATCGACGAAGGGCGCATTGCCATCGACGGGCACGATATTCGGGAGCTTTCCCGCTATTCCCTCCGCGACAACATCGCCATCGTCCAGCAAGACGTCTTTCTCTTCAACGGAACAGTCAAGGAAAACATCGCCTACGGCAACTTTGAGGCGAGCGACGAGGAGATCGTACAAGCCGCCAAGCGCGCCAACATTCACGACTACATTTTAACCCTTCCGAACGGCTATGAGACGAACGTGGGAGAACGGGGCGTCAAGCTGTCGGGCGGACAAAAGCAGCGCATCTCCATCGCCCGCGCCTTTTTGAAAAATCCGCCCATCCTCATTCTGGACGAGGCGACTTCCGCGCTCGACAACGCGACGGAGCTGCAAATTCAGGAATCCCTTTCCTCCCTCTCCGAGGGAAGAACGACGCTCGTCGTCGCCCACCGCCTTTCGACCGTCAAGAACGCGGACGAAATTCTCGTCGTCACGAAGGACGGCGTCGTCGAACAGGGCACGCACGAGGAACTGATTGCACAAAACGGGCTGTATAAAACTCTATACGAATATCAGTTCAAAAATTTATAGCAAAAAATTCCTCGAAAAATCGAGGAATTTTTTGTTTTTCCGAAAGCAAAACGCAAAAGCGTCATCGCGATTTTACTTCGCTCCCTTTGATCTGTAATTCTGAGGGTTGCGCTTGCTGTCGATTCCGCGCAGAACGAGCATGACCGCCATAACCAGGACGAAGGCGTAAATTACGACGTTCGCCGCAATCAGACAAACTGTCCAAGGCGCAATATCATAATAGAAGACCGCACCCGGAGCAGCACCGTTCACAACCGCAGAATTCGAAAGGGTATACGCCCAATTGTGCAGCGCGTTGCGAAGTACGCTTCTCGACGTTGCGCTTGTATAGTCCGCCCCGCCGTAATTGGAGCCGAACATATCGCTTGCCCAAGTGAGATACAAATCGCTTCCCGCGCGGACTGCATAGTCTTTCAGCCACGTCTTATTGCATTGTTCCGTTTCGAACATGAAGGTATACATATCGGTGATGACCGAGCCGTTGAATCCCCATTCGCCGCGAAGCAATTCCGTATTCAAATTGCAATTGGCAAAATTGATCACAGAGCCGATGCAATTTTGAGAGACCATAATCGCCGTCGCCGCGCGCACGGTCTTTTTGCCCATGGTGCCCTCCTGATCCGCAATGTAATTCACCTGCATCTTTGCTTCTTTTACGCAGATTTCAAAGGGCTTGAGGTAAATTTCCCGAATGGTCTGCTCATCCGCCCACACGTGGAGATAAAACTGTCTGTTCGTCTCCGTGTCGTTGAGCGCGAAATGCTTGATATGGCTGATCAGTCCCTGATTTCCGGAACCGGAAATAAATGCCGCCGCAATCTTACCGGCAAGGAGTCCGTCTTCGGAATAATATTCGCCGTTGCGGCCGCCGAAGGGAGAGCGATGGGTGTTGATGCCGATTCCGTAAAGGACGTCCGCATTGATGGAGAGCGCTTCCTGTCCGCAAGCCTCGCCGAATTCATAGGCAAGCTCCGTATTCCAGGTCGCGGCGACAATCGGCGCGCAGGGATAGACTGCGGCGTAATTTCCCGTACTCTTCGGACGGAATCCGTTCGGCCCGTCATAGGCGACCGTCGCAGGGATTCCGAGAGAATCGAGCTCGGTCGTCGCATAGTTCGTATTGTAAACGATCGATTCGATCTGCGCCCGATCTCTGTCCCAATCGATTTGATTCAGATACAAATCCCAGGTGCTGTCATAATAGCTCTTACCCCGCATATCGATGAGGGTCAATCCGTTGTCCTGCTTAGAGGTAGGCTCTTTCTCCGCATAGACCTTGCTGCCGGGGGCATTGCCAAGCTCTTTGTCCGTTTCGGGATCGAATGAGAACATCCGATTGACGCTTTCCGCCACGACGCTGCTTGCGGCAACAGAGCGTCCTTGGGGCGCGGGAAATGTATTTCCCCAATCGGAACGGGTAAACAGCTTCGTATCCCGATTCATGTAATCGCTGGCTTCCTGGAACAAATTGGATGCTGCAACGTATTTCGCATCGGGATCGGACTCGCGCGCCGCAGGATAACCGAGGCTGTTTCCCTCGTCGTCAAGCGCGGATTGCGCCTCCTTATCGGAACGGCGAATGGAATCGTCGTCCCTTCCGTCAAACCACTTGAGATTCAAAAAGAGAGACCGCTCGTCGAAGACGTCGTGGCTGTTCGCGCGGAGCGAAACGACGTACTCTCCCTCGGGAAGCACATAGCACCCCGTCGTACCGTTGCCGTTGTCATGCGTATAGCAATATGCCGCCATATCCTCTTTGTCAAAGGAAACCTTTACCGTACGGCTCTGTCCTGCGGGAATTTCTTCCGTCTTGACAAACGCCGTCAAGACCGCCGCAGCTCTTTCAATCCGATTCTGCCGTTCGAATTCTCCATACGGCGCCTTTGCATACACTTGCACGACGTCTTTGCCCGCAACCTTTCCGGTATTGGTCACTTTTACAGACATAACGACGTCGTTCCCCAGCGTGCTGAAGCTCTCGATGGTCTGTTCAAACGTCGTATAGGAAAGCCCGTATCCGAACGGATAGGCGACGGCGCCCGCCTCTTTGACCTTTCCCTTTCCGTCGAGCGTACCGTAGACGAACCCGTTCCCCATTTCGCTCGCCGTCTCATAGTATCGGTATCCGTAGTAAATCCCTTCATCGTAATTGATGAATTTATGCGGCATATTGGCGGGAACCATACCGGTCATTGCCTCGAATCCCTGCGGCGTAAAGGTGACGTTGTTGTATTCGAATTCCCCGAAATTGGGATACGTGGAATCCTTGGTAAAATCGGAAGACCAAAGATCGGACGTCTTTCCGGAAGGGTTTACCTCTCCGCACAGAATTTTTCCGAGCGCTTCGAACCCGACGCTTCCGGGAAGTCCCGTCCAGAGAATGGCATCTGCCTCGTATTCGCCGCTCATGATGGGCGTAAGCTCCATGATATTGCCCGAATTGACGACGATCACGACCTGATCGCAATTCTCCTTTGCGAATCGAATGGTCTCCTTTTCATTTTGGCTCAACGCCAGCATGTGAGGCGTTCCGTCCTCATAAGCATCGTACTTCTGATCGAAGCCCTCGCCGAGCTTACGCGTGATAAAGACGATTGCCGTCGTTCCCTTCAGCTGCGATTCGATGCCGTTATAAATGGAGGGATTGTATTCGTAAAGGTTGATGTCGGTGGAAAGGGCATTGACGCCTCCGCCAACCGTACCCTTTGCAGGCTCGATTTTTTCACATTCGGCGCCTTTCATCCTGCCAACGGCAGCATCGTTGATCGTGAAATAAGCCTTTAACGCGCTTTCGGGCGTAATCAACGTCTGATTGTTGTACTCATTGGTAATATTGGAATACTGCGGATTCAGATAACCGTATCCGAACGGGGCAATCTTGCTGCTCTTGGCAAGCGGTAAAATCCCCGAATTTTTCAACAAAACGGTACCTTCTTCCGAAATACGGCGCGTGACCTTTTCCGCATTTTGTTCGGACTCCGTCGAATTTTTCGCTTTTACGCCATAATATTCGACGTTCCAGTCGTCAGACCCCTCAACGTTGACGACGTGCCGTTCCCCCCTGCCGAAGAAAGCGTCCATCGTCTTGGGCATTGTGCTGATGACGATGGTTGCAATCAGACACAAGAGCGTTAAGAACGACAGAATCGGAATCCATATCGCCATGAATTTCCCTTGCCGCATTCTCTGTTTGTTGTTGCTCATAAGTTCCATCTCCTAATTGTATTTTCGCTGCTTCGCGAATGCGGCTTCACTTTAGCGAAAAAAAGGCGAACTGTCAATGCAGTTCGCCTTAACCTTACGGATTTTTGCCCCATATTTGAAAAGGATCACGGAACGGGAATCAAAGCCATCAGGCGGAACACGCCGCCTTTTACGGCAAAGGAAAGCGCACCTTCGTATTTTTCCACGATCATTTTCATCGACTTGACGCCGAATCCGTGATTGTTTTTATCGACCTTGCTCGTCACGGGAACGCCGTCCGCAAAAGCGACTTCGCCCTCGCAATAGTTTTCCACCAAGACCGAAAGCTGCCCCATCGTCTCCTTCACCACAAGGTTAATCACCCTTTTGTCCGATTGTTCCAATTTCATGACCGCCTCAATCGCGTTGTTCAACGCATTGCCGAAAAACGCACCGATTTCCGCCACGGTCATAAAGCCGAGCTTCGAGCCGTCCGCACTGCAAGTGAGACGGATTCCGTATTTTTCGCAATAGAGGGCACGCTCTGAAAGCACGATGTCCAGCGTTTCATTTCCCGTACGAAGCATAGCGTCATACACGGAGATCGCGCTCTTCAACGAACTCAGCTCTTCGTCCGTCATCATTCTGCCCTCTTTGGAATACATCTGCAAATGACTCCTGATGTCGTGACACTTTACGTTGATCAGTTCGATGTTCTCCTTGCTCAGCTCAATCTGCCTTCTGCTGTCGTCCATAAGGCGATGAATCACGACCATATCCCTTTCCAATCGGCTCTGCTCGAGAATCCCCGATCGGATGATGAGGATAAAGATACAGCTCATCATCGAAAAAAGTCCGCAGAGAACCCAAAGCCCCCTGCTCTCTCCTGAAAAATAATCCCTGACGCCGTTAAAAATCAAGGTAATGATCAGCGTGCATGCGGAGAGCCACACCGTATTTTTTCCAGGCGCGGCGATTGGCTGCTTGCGATTCCGTTTTACGAATAAGAGATAGATGAAGACAAGGCAAACGGCAAAAAACAGGAGCTGCATCAGATTAAATAAAAAATTGTACCAGACGCTTTGAAACGCCATGGAATAAAGGTCGAACGCCTCGATCAGAAACCCGCGCAAACAGTAAATCAGGTGTTGCGTGGCGTATCCCGCAATGCCGCTCATGACAATGGCGGCAAACGACTCCCGATAAACGGCAGAAAGGACGATCAACGAACAAACGAACATCGCGCAATAGGTGAAAATTACCGTCAAATCGACCCACAGTCTTTCCGTAAAAGAGACGGATATTGCACAATACCCCAAAGAGACCAGCGCAACAATCGGCAGCGTGCAAAGGCAGGAGAGCGCGAGCTTTCCGCCGAATCGGCTTCGGCGGCTGTAACCGAGCGAAAAGAGCAGCTCCCCCGAAAGAATTTCTATCATGAAAACGAGGCTTCCGAACAAATAATACCAATAGATTAAAAGCGTCATTTGATTTCCCCTCCCGCAAGATATTCGTTTAAGCTCTGCATGAACTGCTTTTTCTTGGGATGCGAAATCGAGAGCTCAACCTTTCCCACCCGCACGACGTAGCCGTGAACGTAAGTAATGTGCGATGCGTTGACAAGGCAATAGTTGTTACACCTCAGAAATGAAGCATTTTTGAGCTTACTTTCAAGATTGGCAAGGGAGTCATACCCTTCGACTTCCTTATCCTTCGTGTGAAAGATCACTTTATGCCCGAATACCTCGATATAAGAAACGTCCCGAACGGAGAGGCGCACATAGCCGCCGCTCTTTGCGATGTTCAAAAAAGAATTGTCGCGGGAGCGAATCAAGTCGGCGGCGCGCTGCATTTTCAGGCGAAAATCATAGTAATTGAGGGGCTTCACGATATAATCAAGGGCGTCCACTTCATATCCCTTCGTCGCATATTGCGCCATATTCGTCACAAAGACGATGACGGTAATTTTATCCAGCTGCCTGATTTTTCGACTCGCGCTCATACCGTCGATACCGGGCATTTCGATATCCATAAAAATGAGGTCAAAATCCGCACGGTAAAAGCTGAGCAAATCGAGCGCGTTTTTGTAGACGGTAATTTTAAACTCCTCTTCATTTTCCCGCTCAAACCTTTGGATGTATGCCGTCAGTTTGTCAGCGGCAGATTTTTCGTCTTCACAGATTGCAATCTTTATCATAACGTCCCCCTTATCGAATACCCTTCGCTTTTCCGTTTTTTGTCATTTTATTGTAGCACAAGCGCTTCCTCTTGTCAATCCCCCTTTTTGGACGGGCTGAATTTTTCTTTCCGGACAAAAAGCAAGGCTGTGCGGAACGCTTCCGCACAGCCTTTTGATTGGAGTAAATTAAAGTCTCTTGGCGATTTCCCGCAAAAACTCCTCCGATTCGAGCTTTTTCGGCTCGACGTCCGCATAGAAGAGCGGGATCAAATCTCCCGTCATGTAGCCCTCTTCGATGGTGGAAAGAGTAGCCCGTTCGAGCTTCTGCGCGAAGGCGACGAGCGCTTCGTTTCCATCGAGCTCCCCCCTCTTTTCGAGCGCACCCGTCCACGCAAAGATGGTGGCGACGGAGTTGGTGGAAGTGGATTCTCCCTTCAAGTATTTATAGTAGTGCCGCGTGACCGTCCCGTGCGCCGCTTCAAATTCGTACTTTCCGTCCGGAGAGACGAGGACGGACTTCATCATGCCGAGCGAGCCGTAGGCAGTCGCGACCATGTCGCTCATGACGTCGCCGTCATAATTTTTGCAAGCCCAGAGAATCCCCCCTTCGCTGCGGACAATGCGCGCAACCGCGTCGTCGATGAGGGTATACAGGTACCAGATGCCCGCCTGTTCGAAGTCGGCTTTGTATTCTTCAAACACTTCTTCGAAAATTGCCTTGAACTCCCCGTCATAGCCCTTGGCGATGGTGTCCTTGGTGGCAAACATCATGGGGATTTTCAGATCGAGCGCGTAACGGAAGCAGGAACGGGCAAACGAGCGAATGGAGTCCGCCCTGTTGTGCATTCCCTGCACGACGCCGCCCGCATGTTCAAATTCAGCGATGAGCTTTTTCGTCACCGTGCCGTCTTTGTGTTCAATCGTGAGATACGCCTTATCCCCCGCCTCGCAGATATGATCGACCGCGTTGTAGATGTCGCCGTAAGCGTGGCGCGCAAGGACGATGGGAGCTTTCCAAGTGGGAACGTAGGGCGAGATCCCCTTGGCGAGAATGGGCGAACGGAAGACCGTTCCGTCCAGAATGCGGCGCACCGTGCCGTTGGGGCTCTTCCACATTTCGTGCAGGTTGTATTCCGTCATGCGCTGGCGGTTGGGCGTAATGGTAGCGCATTTGACCGCAACGCCGAGGCGCTTGGTCGCCTCCGCCGCTTCCAAGGTCACTTGATCTGCCGTCTCGTCACGGTGGAGCAATCCGAGATCGTAATATTCCGTCTTTAAATCCACATACGGCTCGATGAGAATTTCCTTGATCCATTTCCAGAGAATGCGGGTCATTTCGTCGCCGTCCATCTCCACAAGAGGGGTCGTCATTCGAATTTTCGACATAGAGATACCGTCCTATTCGTTTTTTCTATGTATTATAGCATAGACTAACGAATTTTACAACTGTTTGCCCGCACTATTTCGGGACGTTTCAAAAGTCCGGTCAGGGGAATTTGTTCCTTCGGGTATCCTTCCGCCCCTTCGACGAGGGAGAGGAGCATTTTCTTCCCGTCCGCAAGCGAGGGCGAAAAGAGGTAATACGCCAACGACCCGGGAATGACGTTGAGTTCGTTGAAATAAGGTTTCCCCTCGCTGACGATGAAGTCCATTCGGACAACGCCCTTCAAAGAGAAGCGCCGATAAATTCGCGCCGAGAGCGCCTTGATCTCTCCCGAAAGGGATTCGTCGAGGAGGGCGGTCTTCCGCTCGCGCTCGTATTTTTCCTCGTAAGAGAGGAAGGATTCCTTGGAGAGCACCTCTTCGCAATCGGAGAGCACGAGCCGTTCCCCGCTGTAAACGGCGCAATTGATGTCCCGCTTTTCGGGGAGATACCGCTCGACGAGGACTTGACGGTCGAAGGAAAAGGCGATCGTGAGCGCTTCGGTCAGCGCCTCGCGATCGTTCGCCACGGCAATGCCGATGGATGATCCCAGTCGGTTGGGCTTGACGATGACGGGATAGCCGAACTTCCGCTCGGAAAGGGAGAGGGAGAAGAGCTTTTTCTTGCGGAACGCCTCTTCGTCCAAACAAAATCCCTCCGCGGTGGGAACGCCGAGGGAGCGCACGGCGAGCTTGGTGAGGTATTTGTTCTGAAACAGCGCGCTCTCCGTCATGGACGGAGACGCCGATGGAATGCAAAACCACTCCAAAAGCGCCGCCAAGCCGCCCCCTTCGCCCAAGCCGCCGTGGCAGCAGTTGAGGGCGCAATCGACGGGGATAAACCCGCCGAATCTTCCCTTCAACCCGCCCTTGACTAGGCGAAGAGGCTTGAATCCATCCGTTTTTCCATCTGCGTAATCCTTGACTTCCTTCCCCGACCCGTCGAACAATTCGTTTTCCAAACTCACGTAGACGGGAAGGACTTTGTTTTCCTTGGTATTCAGCAGTTTTACCGCAAGCAGTCCCGAAAGGACGGAAACTTCGTGTTCGTAGGATTTTCCTCCGAAGAATACGGCGACGGTTTTCATGGCAGCCTCCCAAAAAAATAACACCGAAGAACATTTCTTCGGTGTTTTCAGTCAGATGATATTGCACACGTCGGGCAAGTCGTTTAAAAACAGAACGGCGTCTCCCGTTTGCAGCTCCTCCTTAAGGAGCTTTTGCGCGTCGTCCAAGGTGGGGACGACCGCGAGCTTTTCAGGCTCTCCTCCCCCCTCGAGATACCCCTTTTTGACGACGGAGACGAGGGTGTCTCCGACCAGGATAACCCGATCGAGTCCCACGAGCCGCCCGCCGAGCTTTTTGTTCTCCTCTTCCTCGATGATGCCGAGCTCCACGAGCCCGGGCGTCACGATAAAGTGTCTGCCCGTGAACTTTTTCAGCATGGCGACGGCGTCCTCCGCGCCCTTGACGTTGGAGTTGTAACTGTCGTCCAAAATAGCGACGCCTCCCGCATAGACGGGTTGAAGTCGATGGGGAATGGGCTCTGTCTTTTCGAGCCCCCTCACGATTTCATCGATGGAAAAGTCGAGGAAATAGGCGAGGGTTGCCGCAATGCACATGTTATCGGCGGTATGCTCGCCGAGCAATCTCGTGGAGACCGTCCGCTTCTCCTTCTCGACCCAAAGGGTAAAGCGCGTGCCGTTGGTGTCCGCCACCACGTCGGTGACGCGCACTTCCTGCCCGGCAATCAGCGTTTCCACGGGGGAATTGTCGTAAAGTCTGAGGGTGTATTCGTCGTTCCCCAAAACTGCGCCCTTCGCCGTGCCGTAGAGGATTTCCCCCTTGGCGGCAACGATGTCCTCCACCGAGCCGAAGCTCTGCAAATGCTGCGGGCAAATGCCCGTAATGACCGAATAGTCGGGCATGACGAGATCGCACAGCTCCTCGATGTCCCCCTTATTCCGTGCGCCCATCTCGGCGAGGAAGAGATCGTAAGAGGAGAAATCGACGCCGTTGACGCAGCGCGCAATCCCCATCGGGGTGTTGTAGGAAGCGGGCGTCATGAGCACGCGATAGCGTTCGCCGAGCACGCAAGAGAGAATGTGCTTGACACTCGTCTTGCCGTAGCTCCCCGTAATGCCGATTTTGATGACGTTCGGACAGGACGCCATCGTCTTTTCGGCGCGGCGCAGATAGCGCGCATTGTGGGGAACTTCAAAGAGCTTGTCGAAGAAATTCGCCACGGCGAGGACGACGGGCAGGGCGAAGATGAAAAGTCCCATAGGGATATAGCGGCAGATCGCCGCAAGCGGATGCGGAATGCTCCAAAAGGCGCAGGTAAATCCGACGGTAAACGCCCCCACAAAGAGGAAAAGAAAAATAAGATAGAGAGCGGTGAGGCGGAGAAAGCGCGCCGTCTTGACGATTTTCACCTTCAGCGCGTACTTTCTGTCCGCAAGGAAGTAGGCGATGCAGAAGAAGAGAAACGCACAAAGAGAAATAAACCCCGAATCCTTGACGAAGGAGAAGCACAGGGCAAGCACGGCAGAAGAGAGGACGAGAATGAAGCTCAAAAGAGAAAGGGTGGTAAAGACGAGGTTATCCTTGCGCTTGAGCCACGCAAAGAGCTTCCTCGTGCTGTAACCCGCCTGCTGTAACCCGCCGAGCAACTTGAAGGAACAGAGGAAAAAGAGGGTGGTAAAGAGAATCGTCACCCCAATCCATTCAAACGCGTGCGCCGCCGTAAAAAGTTCCATAGCTAACTCCTATTCGTAAAAAAATTCCTCCGCCAACAGCCGAAACGAAAGCGGATCGTCGAGATAGGCGAAATGTCCGCCTTCGATGAGGGCAAACCGGCTTCCCCGCGTCGCGCGGGCGAGCTTTTTGCCCAAGGACGGCGGAGTCGTCCGATCCTTCCTGCCGTACACGTACAGGACGGGCGAACCAATCTTTTTCGCGTCCTTTCTCAGATCTTCGTTGACAATTTTTTTATAGCTTTCCCGCATGAGCGGCGAAAGCGTCCTATATTCCGCACTGCCGAAGGAGGACGCAAGCTTTGGCGAAAACCTTCTGACAATGCGGTACGTCTTGACTTTCACGTGATAAAGAAGCCCGTGCGAGACGACGCCCGCACACCCCGTCAAGAGCATTTTTTCAAAGCAATTCGCCTTGATGGCGACTCTGCCCCCGAACGAGTGGGCAATGACGAAAGGCGAGGAAATGGAAAGCGTTTCCATCGCCCCCTTCAGCCAATCGGCATATTCCCCCACGCCCCAAGGAGAGGAGAGGGGCTCTGCATTCCCAAAGCCCGGAAAATCGAGCGCAGTCACCCTGTATTTTTTGGAAAAATATTCGATTTCGGAGGAAAAGCACTCCTTGCTCGCAAGATAACCGTGCAAGAGCATGAGATCTTCCCCCTTTCCCTTTTGTATCAGAGAAAGGCTCACAGAAATTCCCGCACCATCACCACGGCGTCTTCGCCGTCGGGATAATAGCGGGGACGGGTATACAGCCCGTGAAATCCGTGGTGCAGATACAAAAGCATAGCGGGCGTATTGGAAACTCTGACTTCGAGGAAAATGCGGTTCATCTTTTTCTCTTTTGCCTTTTTGACGAGCTGACCCAAAATGGTCTTGCCGATGCCTTCGCCCCGATAGACCTCCCGCACGCCGATGTTGTCGATTTCCGCATCCTCCACGCCGAACGTCACCCCTCCGTAGCCGACGATCAACCCGTCTTCCTCGCACACGACGCCGTAAAATTTGCCCGAGTGAAAGGAATCGGCGAGCATCTGAAACGTCCACGCCGTGCCGGGGAACAAGTCTTTTTCGAGGAGAGAAATTCCCATCAGGTCTTTAAATTCCCAAGGTCTGAACATAATTTACCCCTTTCTCTGTTCTTCCGCCTGACTCTTTCTCAGATACAGCGCGTCGAGGGGAGCAAACCGCCCCTTCTCGATCGCCCGTTCCACGGCGAGCGGAAACCCGACCTCTGCCCTTACGACCTTGGTCGCGAGGGGGAGCTTCTCCAAGGAAGCCACTTCGTACTGTTCTCTGAGTTTTTCGATCTGACCCTGCGGAAGATAAGCGGGTTCGAAGGAAATGTTTTTGTCTTTGTCAAAGCCGCAGGCGTAGTAATACCCTCGTCCCGCATCGACGACTGCCAGAACGAAGTCGTCATTCAAAGTATATGCAATGATTTCAAAAGCGGTGACAGGGACAGATGGTTTCCCCGCCGCAAGGCAAAAGCCCTTGGCGGTGGCAATGCCGATGCGAATGCCCGTAAAGGAGCCGGGGCCCACCACGCAGGCGATCACCTCGGTGTCCTCCAGCGTCATTTCCGCCCGTTTGAGGGTCTTATCGATTTCATCCATCAAGAGAACGGAATGTTGAAGCGCGCAATCGTCCAGATGCTCGACGGTAAGGCATTCCCCCTTTTTGGCAAGGACGGTGAGCGCCCCCGAAGAGGTGTCAAAAGCCAGATAATTCAAAGTGTAATCTCCCTTTGCGTTTCGCTCAGCTTGCGAATGAAAACGCGCTTCGTCTCAAGAGGCAAAAGTTCCTCGATGTTCTCAGCCCATTCGACGAGGCAAACCCCTTTGGCGTAGAAATAATCGGAAAGTCCGAGCGCCTCCGCCTTTTCGGCGTCAATGCGATAGCAATCGTAGTGATAAAGGACGCCGCCGTAGTCGTTCATATAGGCGTAGGTGGGAGAGGTCACTTCCTCTCGGATGCCCAAGCCCTTGGCGACTCCCTTTGCAAACACTGTCTTGCCCGCGCCCATCTCGCCATCTAAGCGCACGACGTCCCCTGCCTTCAAGGTCTTTGCATATTCTTCTGCGATGCGAAAGGTCTCTTCCGCGCTGTGCGAAATCAAAATTGCCATACGCATTTATTATAATACGAATGGCAATTTTTTGCAATGGTTTTTTCAAAGAAAATTGATCGGCTTTGGGAAAAGCCTTTTAAAGCGCTCCTTTAAAAGCGCGCAAGGAGCTTTTCGAGCCTTTTGTAGAGCAAGAAGGTGAGCGCGCACACCGAAATCCCCTTGATCGCATTGAAGAGGACGATCGCCCCCCACACTTCATAAAAGAGCGCAACGCCGTCGAAATTCGAGAGCGAGCCGAACAGCGGGAAGTTGACGTAGCGATTCATGAGGAGGGACGCCCCGATCTGCACGCAGCAGGCGATTGCCATGGTAAAGAGGACGACGAGGATTCCCTTTTTGAAGCGATAGACGACAGAAGGAATGAGGAGAAACGCCGTCGTCACTCCGAAGTTCGCGATTTCGCCCACGCCGCCCGTGGACGAAGTGAGGGCGCGGAGCGCCTCCTTGATAAAACACACGACGATTCCCTCGATCGGCCCGAAGAGGAAGGAGGAGAGGAGGATAAACACGTTGCCAAAATCCAGCTTTAAAAAGGGAACGGCGGGGACGATGGGAAATTCGAGCCAGCTGATGGCGTAGGCGAGCGCCGCAAAGACGGCGATCTTGGCGATCCGCTTGGCGGAAAACCACTCTTTTTTTGCACTTTGTTCTTTCATAAAAAGAACCTCCGAAAAAAATATTCAGTATTCTTTGAACGAAAAAACCGCTCCGAAAAAACGGAGCGGCGGAACAATGCAAACCTTGCCCATCCTTCTTTTCTCATCCGGACTTTACCGTCGGTTCGGGAATTGCACCCGATCGGGCTTTCGAAAAAGCTTCGCAGACTTTACTGCCGGTGGGGAATTTCACCCCGCCCCAAAGAATATTGTGATTTTATTATAGAGAAAACGCTGCATTCTGTCAAGCGTTTTTCAGGATTTCCGCGGGTTTTTTGCTCGTCAAACGCAATACGGGGATCACCGTTGCGACCAACGTGACAAAAATAGAGAGCACAAAAATCGTCAGAACGGGATACCAAAAAGCGGACAAAATCGAAAGCTGTTGCACTTTGTTAATTGTAGAACAGGCGACGATGCATAGAATCACGGAAAGGACACATTCAATTACGGCGAGAGAAAGACTTTCCGACAGGCATATTTTTACAAGGTCTCTCCTTTTTGCTCCGATCGCGCGTAGAATCCCCAACTCTTTCCTCCTGCTATCGAGGCTTGCACTCAGAAAATTCATGGTCAGAAGAACGGAGAAAACAAAACTAACCCCGAGCGCGCACTTAAAATACGGAGCGAAAATTGTTCTGGTCAACGTACGATAGAGCTGCATGGAAATCGAAGCGGACACTTGATCGCTGTATAGCGTCAGAATACTCGGTTTTCCGATAAAAAGGCGCACCTCTTCTTCCGTTTCAAAATGACCCGGAGTATTCTCATCAAGATAATAATCCAAATCCATCTCGACGTCAAGGAGCTGAAAGCGTTTGAGAAAATCAAGATCCCGATCGATATTTCCGCTCAATTTGATGAATGCGGACCCCCTCTCCCCTTCAAAGAGATCCCGACACACGAAGATTGCGGATAATATGGTATCCTTTACCCCATTTGCCAAATATTTCAGCATTGGCTCGTCCGTCCTCCAATTCGTGCCAAAGTCGCGATCATACTGTTCAATCAAAGAAGCGGGGATTTCCGTCCGATAAACCCCGACAATCGTATAGCCGTATAATTGCTTTCCGATGATATCGTCTATGCTTTCAGGGTTTTGCGGATAGCCCCAAATTCCGAATCTTAACATCGCGTTTGCCAAAAAGTCCGTGATTGCAATCTCATCTTTTTCCTTAGGCAGCCGACAAACGCCGTTTCGGACGCGGGGATCAGGCGTCAAGTCCCAATCCTCCTCCCCTGTTTTCCAATCAATCTCCATGACCGAATAACCATTTAAAGCGTCGAAATACGGGTTCGTTTTGTTTTTATAAATATCCCCTTCAAAATGAGGAAGCTCGCGAAAAATTAAGCTCGTTGTAGCTTCGGGCAAATACCCGGACGCCTCTGCAATCTCTTCCTTTCCGGTATACGAACGAATCAATGCAAGCTGTTCTTCCGAAAACCATGCGCGATAGCTACCCGATCCCCCATATCCGATCTTTGCGATCTGAAATCCCTGTTCATAGGCAGATGCAATCGCTACGCCTGCCTGATTGACAGAGGCAAAGCTAACCATAAGTGCGGACACGACAAAACAAATCAAGGAAAGAATCAAAGAACTGATCAATCGGAACGGACGGCACCCCAGCCCCCGAAGCCCCATTTTAAATGCGCGGCGAAACGGAAAGCGCCCCCCTTTTATTTCGGAAAAGGGCTTCTTTTCTTCTGTCGCAGGACAACTGTCGGAGGCGATTTTTCCATCCGCCAGCTTGATAATCCGATCCGCATATTTTTCGGCATTGTCCCGATCATGCGTGACGACGACGATCAGTCGATCTTTTGACAATTCTTTGAGCAGCGAGAATAACATATCCCCCGTCTTGGAATCGAGCGCACCCGTCGGCTCGTCTGCTAAAATCATTTTCGGATCTTTTACGAGAGCGCGCGCAATGGCAACCCTCTGCTTTTGTCCGCCCGAAAGCTCGCCGATCCGCTTGTCCCGAAGGGTATTTCCGTCCGATCCGATCAGATCGACCTTTCGGAGCACGGAATCGATCAAAGGAAGGTCAAAAGACCTTCCTTGCAGCGAAAGCGCCAGTCCGACATTCGACGCGACGTTTTCTCCTTCGATCAGATTGTATTCCTGAAAAACAAATCCCGCATAGACGTTTCGGTAGTCGTCCAACTCATCCTGTGAAAACGCCGAAAGAGATCTGTCTCCAACCACGATTTCGCCTTTTGTCGGCGTATCCAATCCGCCGATCAGATTCAACAGCGTCGTCTTGCCGCTCCCGCTCTTCCCCAAAAGAAAAACCATTCCCCTTTCGGGAAGAACAAGATTGACGTCATCCAATGCCAAAACCTTCTTTCGCTTTGTCCCGTATTCTTTCGAAACCGAGTTCAAACAGATCATGTTGTATCCTTTTTTATCGACTCATTTTTTCATCAATCGAAAGCAATCCCACTACTGATATTGCTTTGTTTCGTTTTATTACCTACATAATCATTTATTATTTCATATTGTATCAGAATTTCCTTTTCTTGTCAAATATTTTTGAATACAATCAAAAAAGTTTTTATCAAGTTCCTTTGAATAAAAGCAAACAAAAAGGGCAGAGCAAGATTTTTTCTTGCTCCGCCCGAGTTTCAAATGATGATCGAGGGCTTTTGCGGATCGCCGCAAAAAGGCTTACTCCGTGCGAAGGGCGATCGCGGGTTGCTTTTTCGAGGCGATTTTTGCGGGAATCAGGCTCGCGATGAGGAGAAGAACGATGCTCAGAGCGACGAGAAAGAGTGCAGTGAGCGGAGAGAGCGTCGCAATCGAGGAAACTCCGACCATTTTCCCGATCAACAGGTTGATTGTCCCGTTCAAAAGGCAGGAAACGAGAACGGCAACGCCGCCCGAAAGTCCGCCTAAAATGACAGCCTCTGCCCGGAACACCCTGCTGATGTCCTTTTTCCTCGCGCCGACGGAGCGAAGCACGCCGATCTCCTTCGTCCGTTCGATGACGGAAGCGTAGATAATGATGGCGATCATGATGGAGGAGATCACGAGGGAAAGGACGGAAAAGGCGACGAGAACGTAGGTGACGATGTTGACCAAAGAGCCGAGCGCGGCGGAAACCGCATTAGAAAGATCGAGATAGCCGATCGGCTCGTGCGTTTCGTTCCAGCGATCGATGAGCCCGACGATTTCCTCCTTGGCGTTGACGTCCAAGGGATAGAGGACGATACAAGAAGGAGAAGGCGCGCCGAGCGATGCGAGCTTATCCTCGTGGGTCGTCGAGAAAGAGGGCATTCCACCGCCGTAATCCGTGCCGACGTCCATGCTGCCGTTTCCGAAGGGCATGCCAGTCGTCACGTCCGTCTCCTTATTTTCGAGCTGTGCAAGGTAGACTTTGGACGCCCCGTTTTGCTCCAACAAAAACTCGGTCAGCTGTTTGGAATAGACGATTCCCTCCGAGAGGTAGGAAATATCCTCGCTGGTAGCGCGGAGCACGCTCTTGATTTTGACGGAAATTCCCCTTTCATAGGCGCTTTGGGACTCGGTCGTCCCCTTCGTTCGGAAGATTCCGTTTTCCTCGACGTACCAATCGTCGTTGGCGATCACGCGATATTCCCTGCCGACGATTTCGGAATAGGCGATTTCACCGTTTTCGGCAAAAAAGCCGAGGGAAGTCAGCGTCGCGGCGGGAAGGCGATTGTATTCGTCGACAACGAGGGAGATTTCTCCCTTCTCTTGAGGGAATCCTTCGCCTGCGAGCACGGTATACTTTTCCGCAAGGTAGGCGGCGTTCCCCAAGCATTCACTCCAGCTATCGCTCGGAATGGGCAAATAGGTTTCCCCGTCCCGATAGAGAATGGGCATCTGCATTCCGTAAGAGAGGGCGATGTCGAGGGTCAGCTCCTCTGCCTCCTCTTTGAGATACTCCGAGATCGCGCTGAGATCCTGCCTCTTGTTCTTCACCGTCTGCGCCTCGTAGGGTGTTACCCCCGTCGTCCCTTCGGGGAACTTGACGGCAGGCGTTTCCTCGCCCTGCTCGTAGACGGTTGTCGTCGAGCGAAGAATGACCTGCTGAAGGGAAGCGTTGTCGAGCATACTGCTCTCGATGTAAGCGCTCATGCCGTTGCTGATGGAGAGGATCACGGCAATGCCGATGAGCCCGATGGAGGCGGCAAAGCTCGTGACGGTCGTTCTTCTCTTTTTGGAAAGGAGATTCTTTCCCGAAAGGTAGAGCGCCGTCAAGAAGGACATCGCGGAGTTCTTTCCCTTTTTCTCCTGCGAAAAGGAGCTCTCTCCCTCGTAGGGATTCGTGTCCTCCACCACCCTTCCATCCAACATCTTTACGATGCGGTCGGAATAGCGCTCGGCAAGGTCGGGATTGTGCGTGACCATGATGACGAGCTTGGTCTTGGAGATTTCCTTTAAAATCTGCATGACCGTCTCGCTCGTTTCGCTGTCGAGCGCGCCCGTCGGCTCGTCGGCGAGGACGATTTCGGGATTTCCCACGAGGGCGCGGGCGATGGAAACCCGCTGCATCTGTCCGCCGGACAGCTCGCTCGGCTTTTTATTGATTTTCTCCTCAAGCCCGACCGCCTTGAGCGCTTCTTTTGCCCTTCTCTTGCGCTCGGCAGCGGTGATGCCGCAGAGGGTCAATGTCAGCTCGACGTTTTCGAGAACGGTCTGGTGGGGAATTAAATTGTAGCTTTGAAAGACGAATCCGACCGTATGGTTGCGGTAGGTGTCCCAATCCCTGTCCCGATAGTCCTTCGTCGAAACGCCGTTGATAGAAAGATCCCCCGACGTGTACCGATCAAGCCCTCCGATGATATTCAAAAGGGTCGTCTTTCCGCAACCCGAAGGCCCTAAAACGGACACGAACTCCGCACGTCGAAAGGAAAGAGAAACCCCTTTAAGCGCTTCGACAGCCGCTTCCTTCTCGCCGTATGTCTTTTTGATCTCGTTTAACTGTAGCATACGAAATCCTCCTCGTTTGACTTTCCCAAAGCATACCATAAAAAGATAAACGGAAGATAAACGGGAAGTAAACCGCAAAAAAAGTTTTATTTTTTTGCGAAAATTTACCCTCCGTTTATCTCGATGTGGTATAATGAAGAAAAGGAGAACAAAAGCCATGTCGAATCTTCTCATTGTCGAGGACAATCCCGATCTTTTAGAGCTTTTTTACGAGGTGCTGTCCGAAAGCGGATACAACGTCTTCGGCGCGTCGGACGGGCTGAAAGCGCTCGAAAAGATGGAACAGCAAAAAATCGATCTTTTGATTGCCGATCTCATGATGCCGAACTTAAGCGGGCAGGAATTGGTCAAAATCGTGAGAAAGACGGATAAAACTCTGCCCATTCTCATCGTCACGGCGCGGGACGATTACGAATCCATGCAGACGGTGTTTTCGACGGGCGCGGACGACTACATGATCAAGCCCGTCAATACGAAGGAGCTCCTTCTCCGCGTCAAAGCTCTCCTCCGCCGCGCAAAGATCAACGCCGAACAAAAAGTCCAGGTCGGCTCGACCATTCTCGACTCCGAATCGATGACCGTCTTTTCCGAGGGGAAGGAAATCATTCTCCCCTTAAAGGAATTTCAGCTTCTCTTTCGATTTCTCTCCTATCCGAATAAAATTTTCACGAGGCAACGCCTGATGGACGAAATCTGGGGCATGGACTCCGAGAGCGACGAAAAGACGATCAACACGCACATCAACCGACTCAGAGAGCGATTTTCAGACTGCCCCGATTTCGAGATTGTTACCATTCGGGGACTCGGCTACAAGGCGGTCAAAAAATGAAAAAAGAATTTATCGGCATCACGGCGCTGTGGTTTCGCGTCGTCATTCCCATTCTCGTCCTCTTCAACTCCATCTCTTCGGGCATCGGCGTCGCAGTCGTTCTTCTTCATCAAGGCGGCTTCATCGACGTCGAAACCCTCTTTTCTCCCCTTTCCCTCGCGTTTTTCACCTTGGGAAAGCTCGCGCTCGACGCTCTGTGCGCTTATCTGATCGGCAAAAAGCTGCTCGCCCCCTTCGACGTTTTGAACCAATCCCTGCAATCCGTCTCTTCGGGAAGCTTTTCCACAAAAATCGAGGCGAAGACGAAAATTCCGCCCATCGACGAGATGTACGAAAACTTCAACCGCATGGCGGAAGAACTGCAAAACACCGAAATTCTCCGCTCGGACTTCGTGGCAAACGTGTCCCATGAGTTCAAGACGCCGCTCACCGCCATCGAGGGATACGCCATGCTCCTGCAGAGGGAAAATATTCCAAAAGAAAAGCAGGAGGAATACCTCAAAAAGATCATCGACAACGCAAAAAATCTCTCCGTTCTTACGGGAAGCATTTTGCGCCTTTCCAAGTTAGAGCAAAAAGCCATTCTCAAAAAGACGACCTTCTCCCTCGACGAGCAGATTCGCGAAGTCATCGTCTGCCTCGAAACGGAATGGGAGAAAAAGGAAATCGAATTTCGCCTCGACCTTCCGTCCGTCTCCTATACGGGCGACAAAGAACTGCTCTTCGAAGTCTGGTACAATTTGCTTTCCAACGCGATCAAGTTTTCGGGGCCGAACGGCACGATCGGCGTTACCCTCGAAGAAAAGGATACCCTGCAGGTCACCGTCTCCGACGAGGGCATCGGCATGGACGAAGAGACGCAAAAGCGCATCTTCGAGAAATTTTATCAGGGAGACAAGGCGCATTCTCAGGCGGGAAACGGGCTGGGTCTTGCCATCGTGAAGAAAATTATCTCCCTTTCGGGCGGGACGATCGAAGTTTCGAGCGCGCCGAACAAGGGTTCGACCTTTACCGTCCGTTTGCCTTAAGTTCTATCACAAAAGAAGGGCGCCCCGAAGCCGATGGCTTCGGGGCGCCCGTTTGCTTTTCTCTTTTAAATAATACAGCCTTCGTACAGAGGATATGCGGCGCAAAGGCGCGCGACCTCTGCCTTGACTTCCTCAAAGCAAGCCTCTTTCTCGCGAATGACCCGCGTGATCAGCCTTGCGACGATTCTCGCCTCCTCTTCCTTCATGCCGCGGGTGGTCATGGCAGGCGTGCCGACGCGAATGCCGCTGGTAATCGAGGGCTTCTGCGGATCGCCGGGAATGGCGTTTTTATTGACGGTGATGTGCACTTCGTCAAGCATGGTTTCGAGCTCCTTGCCCGTAACGCCCGTATCCGCCAGATTGAGAAGAATGAGGTGATTGTCCGTGCCTCCCGAAACCATGCGAATGCCGAGCTTTGTAAATTCCTCCGCCATCGCCCTTGCGTTTAACACGATCTGATGCTGATACTCCTTAAACTCGGGGGTGAGCGCTTCCTTGAAGGCGACCGCCTTTGCCGCGACGATGTGCATCAGAGGGCCTCCCTGAACGCCGGGGAAAATCGCCTTGTCGATCGCCTTGGCGAGGGACTCCTTGCACATAATGACGCCCCCTCTCGGCCCGCGCAGGGTCTTGTGGGTGGTCGTCGTCACGACGTCGGCATAGGGAACGGGAGAAGGATGCTCGCCCGCGGCGACGAGTCCCGCGATGTGCGCGATGTCCACCATCATGTACGCGCCGACTTTGTCGCAGATTTCGCGGATTCGCTTGAAGTCGATGATCCGCGCATAGGCAGATGCGCCCGCGACGATGAGTTTAGGGTGACAAGCAAGGGCAATCTTTTCCATCTCGTCGTAATCGATGCGCTCGGTGACGGGATCGACGCCGTAAGGCACGATGTGAAAGTACTTTCCCGAAATGTTGACGGGAGAGCCGTGCGAAAGGTGTCCGCCGTGCGCGAGATTCATGCCCATCACGGTATCGCCGGGCTGCAACAGCGCAAAGAATGCCGCGAGGTTGGCGCTTGCGCCACTGTGGGGCTGAACGTTGGCGTGCTCGCAGCCGAAAATCTCCTTGAGGCGATTTCTCGCGAGCTCCTCCGCCTTATCGACGTATTGACACCCGCCGTAATAGCGGTGAGAGGGATACCCCTCTGCATATTTGTTGGTGAGGTGGCTGCCCGCGGCGGCAAGCACTGCGGGAGAAACGAAGTTTTCGCTGGCGATGAGCTCGATGTTTCCCTGCTGACGGGCAAGCTCTTCTTCGAGCGCCGCGCAAAGCTCGGGATCGGTATTGCGAATGGTGGAAAAGTCGATCATGTGCATTCTCCTCAAGTAGTTTTTTTCATTGTATCATAAACGCCGAAAGAAAGTCAATCGCCTGTTCCTTCGAATTATGAATGATTTCAATTCGGTCGTCTTTCCACAAAAAAACCGCGCTGAACGGTCAACGCGGCTGAAAGCGAAATCAGGTATTTTCTCCCTTTTTGCGCTCCCCCTGAATGAGATTCCTGTATCTCTTTTCAAGAAGGGGACGATGATACCGCGCGACGAGGGCGGGAAGAATCCCGAGAACGAGGTTAAGAAGGGAAGCGGGCAGGGAAAACCACAAACGGGTGTTGGCGGGGAAGAAGAGAAGGGTCAAAAAGCCGAGCAAACAGAAAATCCAATGCGCCGACTCGACGCGCGCCGTCTCGATGATGCCCTCCAAAACGGCAGAAGCGCGATTCTCCTGCAAGCATTTTTTAAAGGAATCGGTAAAGGGAATGGCCGCCTGCCATTTTTCGATCTTCAGGAAGGAATAGGGAGCTTCCGTCTTAAACAGCTTCCGATTGGGCAAAAACCACTTGCCCGGAAGAAGTCGGACGATCTGAAGCACGACCAGATCGATGAGGAGAACGGAGGAAATCGCCCCCGCCTCGTAAAGGAGCGCAGACCAAACGGGCGCACCGTAATAGGGCGCAAAGGCAAAACAGCCGAGCGCCGTCATTATGACGACAGCGATTGCACAGACGATTGCATACAATTTCATACGTTTTCCCCTTTTTTGCGGCGCAATGCGCCGATTTATTCTTCCTGATCCTGCTTGGAAACGTCTTGTTGGATTTCCTCTTCTTCCGATTCGACAGGCACAGCTTCCGTCGGAACTTCTTCCGTTTCGGGCATTTCGAATTCGGGCTCTCCTGCCTCGACGGGTTCCTCTTCGGAAAGTTCCTCGACGGGGCAGAGGGAATTGCTCTCGGGAAGCACGCCGCTCTCGATAAACTGCTTTTCTTCCTCGGTGTACTCCCCTTCGAGAATGGAGGCAATCGTGATGGGAGCTTCGTCGTATTCCTCGTCGTACTCTTCTTCCGCCTCTTCCTTTTCTTCGGGAAGAACGGGTTCTGCCTCAACGGGAGTCTCTTCTTGCAAAACGGGAACAGTCTTGAAAGCATTCGTCTCCCTCGCTTTCTTGCCCTTTTGAACGCCCAAGGTAATCCAGATGGGCACGTAGAACAGGGTGACGAGAAGCAGCGTGCAGAGCACGAGCTTTACGAGGTACAAAAGCCAGCTCATAAGATCCCCTTCCGTCACTTCTAAGAAGGGAAGGTTCTCTGCGGGAGGGTACGCGGTGTACATGAAATTGGTGTGGAACATGCTGTTGAGATAGAGCGACGCCACGAAGAGGAGGAACAGACAGCCGATCGTCTTGAAATAGGATTTTCCCGTCCAACCCGTTTCGGGATGAAAGGCAATGGCAAGTCCCAAGGCGATGAGGACGGCGTGGGTTGTAAAATAGCGATACGGCATAATTGTCTTCAAAACCGTATCCGCCGTAAACGCCACCCCTTCGACGGGAATGACGACAGCCATGATTCCACCCAGCACCGAACAGACGGAAATGACGGGAAGAAGGAGCTTGCGCGCACTCGATTCGGGCTTCGAACATCTTGCTATCAGGAGCAAAATCGTCTGAATGGTGCAAAGGTGGAAGGGTAAAATGTACTGCTGCACGTAAAAGCCCTTTTGCCACGGAGCGGAGGGCTCGTCCGAATAAAAGGCGTTATACGACATTTTGACGAGCTCGAGCGCAAGCAAAATCACAAAGCCCACCGTCAAAAGGGCGTTCATCCGCTTGCGAAAGAGGAGAGAAAGGGCAAAGAGAGCGGCAACGAGCACCGCCGTCGCGCCCAGCCAGATGAAATGATTGGTCGAGAATAACTCTAACATAATTTTCTCCGTTTTATTTGTTGAAGTTGTCCTTCAAGGAGACGATTTCGGAAAGGCAGAGCTTGCCCTCCTCCCGACACGTCTTGTAGTAGCCCGTCCGCATGAGCTGGAAGGACTGCTCCTCTTTTTCCGCAAGGTAAGGCTCTGCCTTGCCGTAGAAGATGTGCTCGCTGTCCTCGTTCATGCGCTCGGAAAAGTCCTGACCGGGATATGCCGCGTCCTTTAAAAGGGGCTCGTACTGCTTGATCACCGCGTCGACCGCCCTTTCCGCATTCACCCAATGAATGACGCCCTTCGCCTTGACGCCGGACACGTCGCTTCCGCTCCTCGAATCGGGAAGATAGGTACAGAGCACCTCCGTCACGTTCCCCTCTTCGTCGGTACGATAGCCGTCGCAGCGCACGATGTAAGCGCTCTTGAGGCGAACGACGCCGCCCACCTTCAAGCGGAAATACTTGGGCGGAGGGTTGAGGGAAAAGTCGCTCCGTTCGATATACAGGGTCTTTCCGAACGTGACTTTGCGCTTGCCGAGCTCGGGTTTGAACTGATTGACGTCAAACTCAAGCTCCTCTTCGCCCTCGTAGTTGGTGATGGTCAGCTTCAACGGATCGATCACCGCCATCGCGCGCTCGGCGTTTTCGTTGAGGTATTCGCGGATGCAGGCTTCGAGATAGGAATACTGACATTCCGAATTTGCCTTGGACACGCCGATGAGGTTGCAGAAGTTCTTGAGCGCCGTGGGCGGAACGCCTCTGTTTTTGAGTCCCGCAAGGGTGGGCATTCTGGGATCGTCCCAGCCGTGCACCTTGCCCTCTTCGACGAGCTTTTTGAGATACCGCTTGGACATGACGGTGTTGGTGAGGTTGAGGCGGGCAAACTCGATCTGCCGGGGCAGAGGAGCGGCAAAGCCCGAATGCTCGACCACCCAATTGTAGAGGGGGCGGTGATCCTCAAATTCGAGGGTGCAGATGGAGTGCGTGATCCCCTCGATGGCGTCCTCGATGGGGTGCGCGAAGTCGTACATGGGATAAATGCACCACTTGTCCCCCGTGCGATAGTGGGAAACGTGGGCAACGCGATACAAAATGGGGTCGCGCATGTTGATGTTGGGGGACGCCATATCGATTTTTGCGCGGAGTACCTTTTCTCCGTCGGCGTATTTCCCCGCCTTCATCTCGCGGAAGAGCTTTAAGTTTTCTTCAACCGTTCTGTTTCGATAAGGGCTCTCCTTGCCGGGTTCGGTGAGCGTTCCGCGCGTCTCTGTAATTTCCTCGGCGGACAGATCGCAGACGTAGGCGTTGCCGTCTGAAATCATCTTCTCCGCGATCTCATACATCCGATCGTAATAGTCGGAGGCGTAGAGAATGCGATCGTACGAAAAGCCGAGCCAATCCAAAGAGTCGATGATGGACTGCGCGAACTCCTCCGTCTCCTTGGCGGGGTTGGTGTCGTCGAAGCGAAGGTTGCACTCGCCCCCGTATTTTTCCTTGACCCCGAAGTTGATGCAGAGGGACTTGCAGTGTCCGATGTGCAGATAGCCGTTGGGCTCGGGAGGAAAGCGAGTGACGATTTTGTTGCCGCGCTCCTCGAACTTGCCCGCTTCCAGCTCTTCATTGATGATCTGTTCGATAAAATTGATGGATTCTGCCATGGTTTACCTCGAAGTAAAAATTAAGAAAGACCGGAGATGACGCCGTTGTCGTCGATGTCGATGCGCTCCGCCGCGGGGTGCTTGGAAAGTCCCGGCATGAGCATCAGGGTACCCGTCACGGCGACGATGAATCCCGCACCGCCCTTTAAAATGACGTCGCGCACGGTAATGGTAAAGTGCGTCGGTCTCCCCACAAGGTCTTTGTTGTCCGAAAGAGAATACTGCGTCTTTGCGATGATGACGGGAAGGTTTCCATATCCGCTCCGCTCGATGACGCCGATCTTTTCGAGCGCTTCGTCCGTAAACTTCACGCCGTCCGCGCCGTAGATCTTGGTGGCGACGTCAATTATCTTCTGCACCACCGAATCGTTCAGATCGTAGGAATAATGGAGCTTGGAAGGAATGTCGCAAGCCTCTACCACGGCTTTGGCAAGCTCTTTGCCGCCCTCGCCGCCCTTTAAGAATACGTCCGTAAAGACGACCTTTGCGCCCGCTTCCTGCACCGCGTCCATGACGGCGGCAATCTCCGCCTCGGTGTCCGTGAAGAAGTGGTTCATCGCCACGACGACGGGCTTCTGATAGACGTTCTTGACGTTTTCGATGTGCTTTAAGAGGTTGGGAAGCCCATTCTTTAATGCTTCCACATTTTCCTCGGAGATGGTCTCTTTCGCCGCGCCGCCGTGCAGTTTGAGCGCCTTGACGGTGGCGACGATAACGATGGCGGAGGGCTCGATGCCCGCGATGCGGCACTTGGTGTCGAGGAATTTCTCCGCGCCGAGGTCTGCGCCGAAGCCCGCCTCGGTGACGACGTAATCGGCATAGCTCATCGCCGTGTAGGTCGCCTGAATGGAGTTGCAGCCGTGCGCGATGTTGGCAAACGGGCCGCCGTGCACAATGGCAGGCGTGCCTTCGAGAGTCTGAACGAGATTGGGCTTTAAGGCGTCTTTCAAAAGGGTCGCCATCGCGCCGACGGCGTTCAGATCGCGCGCGTAAACGTATTCGCCGTCCGTGTTCAGTCCGACGATGATGTTGCCGAGCCGACGCTTGAGATCGGCAAGGGAAGTTGCAAGGCACAAAATCGCCATGATTTCGCTCGCCGCCGTAATTTCGAAATGCTCTTCTCTCTCCACCCCTCTGCCGCCTCTGCCGACGGTGATGTTGATGAGGGAGCGGTCGTTCATATCCATACATCTGCGGAAGGATACCTTTTCGGGATCGATTTTAAGCTCGTTTCCGCGGAAGATGTGGTTGTCGATCATGGCGCAGAGGAGGTTATTCGCCGCCGTAATGGCGTGCAGATCCCCCGTAAAGTGCAAATTGATGTCCGCCATGGGAACGACCTGCGCGTAGCCGCCGCCTGCAGCTCCGCCCTTGATGCCGAACACCGGCCCTAAAGAAGGCTCTCTGAGGGCGAGACAGACCTTTTTGCCGATCTTTCTCATGCCGTCCGCAAGTCCGATGGAAACGGTGGTCTTTCCCTCTCCCGAAGAAGTAGGATTGATGGCGGTGACGAGAATGAGCTTTGCCTTTCTTTCGCTGCAAGGCGCGTTGATCTTCGCCTTGTACTTGCCGTAGAGCTCCAATTCGTCTTCCGTCAGTCCGAGGCTTTCCGCAACCTTGCGGATGTCCTGCATGGGAACGCTTTCTGCAATTTCAATATCGGATAACATGTTAAAACCCCTTTGCTTTGATTCCCTTAGATTATAGCAAATTTTCCTCATTTTGTATAGGATTTTGAACTATTTTTTTCGACAAACGCAAAAAAATCGCCGCGGATTTCCGCGACGAAAAATCTTAGAGTGCGTTTACACGATTTAGTCTTTGAAATATCTGTCGAGAAGACCCTGGAACGCTCTGCCGTGTCTTGCCTCGTCCTTTGCCATCTCGTGTACGGTGTCGTGAATGGCGTCGAGGTTGTTCTGCTTCGCGAGCTTCGCAAGCTCGAATTTGCCTGCGGTCGCGCCGTTCTCTGCGGCAACTCTCATTTCGAGGTTCTTCTTCGTGGAAGGGGTGACGACTTCGCCGAGCATCTCTGCGAATTTTGCCGCATGCTCTGCCTCTTCGTAAGCCGCCTTTTCCCAGTAAAGTCCGATTTCGGGATAGCCCTCGCGGAAGGCAACTCTGCTCATCGCAAGGTACATACCGACTTCGCTGCACTCGCCGTTGAAGTTTGCGCGGAGTCCGTCGACGATCTCCTGAGGAACGCCGTCGATGATGCCGACTTCATGCTCGCAAGCCCAGGTCATATTCTCCTCTTTGAGCTCGACGAATTTCTCTGCGGGTGCGCCGCAAAGGGGGCACTTTTCGGGGCAGGTCTCGCTCTCGACGATTTCACCGCAAATCAAACATTTCCATTTTTTCATAACTGATATACTCCTTTTTTGTTTGTCTCTTCAGGAAATTTCTTTGCCCTTGCATTCTCTGCATACTCCGAAAAATTCCACCGCGGAGGAAACGACGGCTGACCCCGTTTCTTCCATCACCTTGCGCTCCGCCTCCGCCATGGAGACCTTCACGTCCACGATTTTTCCGCATTTCGTACAGCGGAAATGACAGTGACCGTCGAGCGTTTTGTCGTAAATTTCTCCGGAATCGAACAAAATGACCTTTCGGAGCTTCCCTTCGGCGGCAAACGACTTTAAAACGCGGAACACGGTGGCTCTGCCAAGGGTTGGATGGTCCTTATGAACCTCTTCATAGACCTCCGTCGCCGTGGGATGATCGAGCCGAAGCGCCGTTTCAAAGACAATCTGCTTTTGTTTGGTATTTCTCCTGAGCATCTTTCGGTTTCCTTAATGAGATTTCATACCGAAATTATAACACATTTTCTGCATTTGTCAACTGTTTCCCGTCAATTTCTGTTGCTCGCAGGGCGGAAAGAAATGGTTTTTTTCCTCTCATTTTCAGCGAATGAAATTCGTTGCGATTTTCTCTTCGTAGACGGGCGGCAAAATCCCCGCGCGCTTCCCCGCCTCGATGCAGGAGAGAAGATAGGTCATGTTTTTTGCGAGCGTTCTGACCGTCTGCATACCCTCTTCGTCCTTTCTGACCTCTTCGGGCGTGTTGCCGTGTACCTGATTCCAATACTGCGAGGTGACGATGGGCATATTGTTGATGGAAAAGTACTTATTGAGCGCGTCGAAGGAAGCGCTTGCCCCGCCTCTGCGGCAGGACACCACGCATGCGCCGGGTTTGCCCGCCAGCTTCTTTCCCGCAGAATAAAACAGCCTGTCGAGAAAGGACACGATCTGACCAGAGGGACTTGCATAGTAGACGGGAGAACCGACGATGATTCCGTCAAACTCTGAAAGGCGGGCAGACAGCTCGTTCACCCGATCGGAGAGAACGCATTTCCCGAGCTTTTTGCAAGCGCCGCAAGCCATACAGCCCGTCACCTGCTTTCCGACCCAGAAAATCTCCGTCTGCACGCCGAGCGCGGAAAACGCCCTCTCCGCCTCGCAAAGGGCAGTATGAGTACAGCCCCGTTCGCGGGGACTGCCGTTTAACAGCAAAACCTTCATCCGAATACCTCCTGCGCATAGCGCACCGTTTCCATGGCGTCGGCGGCATATTTGTCCGCGCCGATCATGTCCGCATACTCCTGCGTGAGAACCGCTCCTCCCACCACGACTTTGGCAAACGGCGCCTTCTGTCTCAGAAGGGCTATGGTTTCCGCCATGGCAGGAACGGTAGTCGTCATGAGGGCGGAAAGCCCCACGAGCCTGCAGTTGTGTCTGACCGTCTCCTCAGCCACCCGCTCGGGCGAAACGTCCTTGCCGAGATCGATGACGGTAAAGCCGAAATTTTCGAGAAGAACGCGCACGATGTTCTTGCCGATGTCGTGAATGTCACCCTTAACGGTTGCAAGCACGATTTTATCCGTCCCCTCGGAGGGGGGAATCGCCTCTTTGATGACCGCAAAGGCCTCTTTTGCCGCGTCCGCGCTCATCAGAAGCTGGGGAAGGTACACTTTTTTTTCCTCAAAGCCCTTGCCCACGCGGTTGAGTGCGGGAATGACGTAGGCGTCGATGATCCGAAGGGGCTGTTCCGCCTTTAAAAGCTCCTTTGCCTCTTCCCTTGCCTGTTCCCTCAAGCCCCTGACGATCGCTCTTTCCAACGGGCTCCCCGCTTCGGAGAGAGGAGAGGAAGGGGAAGGAACACTCGTCTGCGGTACGTCGGGCGTGCGCCGTTCGACGTAGGACAGATACTCTTCGAAGCGATTGTCTTTCCCCGTGAGCGCGAGATACGTCCGATACGCCTTGTGCATTTCGTCCGAAAAGGGATTGACGATCGCAAGGTCAAGCCCGTGCTCGAGGGCAAGGAGAAAGAACGCCCCGTTCAACAGCTCTCTCTGCGGAAGTCCGAAGGAAATGTTGGACACGCCGAGGCTCGTCTTTCCGTTCAGCTCCCGTTTGATTTTCGTCAGGGCTTCGAGGGTGACCCTGCCCGCATTCGGGTCGGAGGAGACGGTCAGCGTCAACGGATCGAACACGAGATCTTTGGGTTCGATGCCGTACTTTGCCGCCTCGTTTACGATCCTCTTTGCGACTTCCACCCTGCCCTCTGCCGTCGCGGGTATGCCCGCTTCGTCCATGGTAAGACAGATGACCGTTCCCCCGTACTTTTGTACGAGGGGGAATACCCGATCCATGCTCTCCTGCTTTCCGTCCACCGAATTGACGAGGGGCTTGCCGTTGTAATAGCGAAGTCCCTTTTCCATTGCGACGGGATGCACCGTGTCGATTTGCAGGGGAAGGTCGGAAACTGCCTGCAGCTCCTTGACGACCCGCTCCATCATGGCTGCCTCGTCGATTTCGGGAAGTCCGACGTTGACGTCGAGAATGTGCGCGCCTTTGTCCTGTTGATCGGTGCCCTCGTTGAGCAAATAGGCAAGATCCTTTTCCCGCAGCGCTTGCTTGAAGCGCTTTTTGCCCGTGGGGTTAATGCGCTCTCCGACAAGGAGAGGGTTTTTTCCGATTTCAAGGGCGTGCGTATAGGAGGAAACGAGGGTTTTGTCCTTCTTTTTCGGGAGTGCAAAGGGAAGATCCGCCGTCTGTTCCGCCATGGCGCGGATAAATTCCGGCGTCGTGCCGCAACAGCCGCCGATGACGGTCGCTCCCCTTTTGACGGCTTCCGCCATGAGGGAGGCAAACTCCTTTGCCCCCACGTCGTAAACCGCCCTGCCCCCTTCCTCGCGCGGGAGTCCCGCGTTGGGCTTGACGATGATGGGCGTAGAGGAATACTCCGAAAACGCAGAGACAAGGTCCAACATCTGCTCGGGGCCGAGCGAACAGTTCAACCCGAAGGCGTCCACCCTGAGCCCTTCGAGAAGGGCGACCATGGCAGGAATATCCGCACCCGTCATGAGCTTTGCCGAGGCGTCGTAAACGTTGCCCACAAGGACGGGCAAGCCCGCCGTTTTTGCCGCAAGCACCGCCGCCTTCGTCTCGTAGGAGTCGTTCATCGTCTCGATAAAAACCGCGTCGGGCGCATAGGGCAAACTCTCGTTTACGACAAAGAGGAAGCTTTCGTACGCCTCTTCGAAGGTCAAATCGCCGTAAGGCTCTAGGAGCTTTCCCGTCGGCCCCAAGTCGAGAAAGACGAATTTCCCCTCGGGACGCACCCGTTTTGCGCAACCGAACGCGCTTTTGAGCATTTTTTTGCATGTTTCTTTGTCGTGACGGAGAGGATTGATGCCGAAGGTGTTTGCCGAAACCGCGTCGCTTCCCGCCCGGAAATAGGCGGCGTGAATGCTTGCAACGAGGTCGGGACAATCGAGATTCGCCTCTTCCGAAGCGCCCTCGTAGCCCTGTTCCCGCAAATACGTACCGAAGCCGCCGTCCAGGACAAGTCTGCCCGCTTTGAGTGTTTCAATGACTGTCATAAAATACCTATGATGGCGGTCACGCTCTTGGTCGGACGGAGCATCAGCCCGTCCGTCAGCGTGACCCCGATGGTTTTTTGTAATTGAAGAAGCTCGCACAGCTTTCTCTGTTCTTCTATGGAAAAATCCCCGTATCCCGGCGAATAGCGGAAAGGATGCGCCTTTCCGATGAATTGCTCCGCTTCGTCGCAAACCGCTTCGACGAGGACGCCGCCCGCGCTGTCGGCGGCAAGAGAGAGCGCGCCCGACTTTTTGCCGCAAGCGGTGATGACACGATCGACGCCGAGCCCTGCGCTCGCGCCGAGAAGAACGACCTCTTTGCACCCCGCAAGGTGCTTTTTCAGGGATTCGCTTTTGATTTCCCAATCGCCGATTTTGACGCATTCGCCCAGGGCGAGGGGCATGGAACGGCAGACAAACTTGCAGTCCGCCGCCTCTCTCACGAGGCGGATTCCCTCCTTTGCGACGTGCGCCGCGCTCTTATCCTGCCCCGCCCGCATATAATAAAGCACCGTATCGAGGGGGATTTCAGGCGTTTTGAGGGAGCGCGCTAGCATAAAATCTCCGAGAGATTTTCCTTGATCTTTTTGGCTACCTCGGGCTTGTTCATGGAATAGACGTGAACCGCCTGCACGCCGTTTGCGAACAGATCGATGATCTGCTCCGTCGCATAGGCGATGCCCGCCTGTTTCAACGCTTCGGGCTTATCGCAAAAGCGATCCATGATCCGATAAAAGCGCTGGGGCAGGGAATTTCCCGAAAGCGCGACCGTACGTTTGAGGCTCTTCGCGTTCGTGACGGGCATGATTCCGGGAACGACGGGGACGAAAATTCCCTTTTGACGGGCGCGGTACATGAAATTATAGAAAATTTCGTTGTCGAAGAACATTTGCGTGGTCAGATAGTCGCATCCGGCGTCCACCTTCGCCTTTAAATAGTTCAAATCGTCCATCCAGGTCGCGGAATCGGGGTGTCCCTCGGGATAGCAAGCCCCGCCGATGCAAAAGTCCCCGTACGTTTTGATGTCCTCGATGAGCTCGGTCGCATAGTGATAGTCGCGCAGAGAATGTTCCGCTCCTGCGGGAATGTCGCCGCGCAGGGCGAGGATGTTTTCAACGCCCGCCTCTTTGATGGCTTTCAGTTCCTCTCTCACCCGCTGTTTGGTGGAAGAAACGCACGAAAGATGGGCGAGCGGCGTGATCCCCCGCTCTTTTAGCTCTCTTGCGATGGAGACGGTGTAAGCGGAAGTTCCGCCCCCCGCGCCGTACGTCACGCTCATGTAGGAAGGATTGAGCTTGGCGATTTCAAACACCGCATCCTCCACGGAGGAAACGGCGCTTTCCGTCTTGGGAGGGAATACCTCGAAGGATAAGGTCGGTTTTTCTGATTTGATGACGTCTATGATTTTCATAGTGCCTATTATACCATCTTTTTTTTAAAATGTCGCGTTTTTTTGCAAAATATTCGGTAAAAACGAGGAGGATGTACAAAAAGGGCGACCCCAACGGATCGCCCTTTCCTCTTTTTTCATTCGGTTATGCTCCCATTCCGAAGAATACCAAGAGCGCGTCGAGCTTTGCCACGTCTGCGCCGTTTTCCTTGCAGTCGTTGACGGCGTTTACGAGAGTGGACTTTGCCTCATCGTTGAGGGAAGAAGCGATACCGAGCGGATCGCTGCCCGCCTTTACCGTCTCCATGATCACGGACGAGATGGCGTCCGAATAGGAATAGCTTTGAACCATGTCTTCAATGTTTTCAATGCTGGGCGCAACGGCGGCGGAGAACAGATTGTTGAGAATGACAACCTCTTGGTTGAACTTTTCCTCGCTCACCGCGTCGTCTGCCTTGACGTCGCCCATGACGGTGTAAACGTCCTGAATGAGCTGTGTGACCCCCGACATCTGCTCGCCGAGATGATCGGCTACGATTTCGAGAGAGCCGGAGACGATTTCGCCCGCAAGCGCGGCGGACTCGGGCGTCATGTTTTCAAAGGTCTTATGGAAGAACTGCAAAGACGATTCTTTGTCGTCCGCATTCACGGCGTCAAACGCTTTGAGGGTGTTTTGCAAGCTGGAAGCGGCAGATTCGAAGATCTGCATATCCTCGGAAACCGTAAAGGGAGTGGTATCTCCGAAGGCGGCGGTCAAGGCAACCTTTAAGGTATTCAACGTGGAATCGTCTTCCGTTTCGGAAAAATCGATGCCGAGGAAGACATCCCCCGCTTCGGCGGCTTCGGCAAACCCCTTCATGACGGTGGAAAAGACGATTTTTGCCACATCGGAGCTTTCGATTTCCTTTCCGACCTTCGAAATGACGGAAAGATCGGCGTCTTTAAAATCGCCCGAGAACATTTCATTGACCATGCCCTGCATTTGCTTGACGCAGCTTGCCAGCACGGGAATGGAAGGGGGAACGTCCCTCGAAACGGAAACGGTCATGCCGTCGATGGTGCATTCCGTCAACGGATCGTAGACAAAGCCCGTCGCCGTGTTGACGATTTCCACCACGGGGCAGGCGTTCAGCTCTTCGGCAAAGGCGAGCGCCCCTTTTTCGGTCATTTCGGCTTCGTCAAGGCTCTTCGAAACGGAAGAGATCGTTCCGATGAGCCCCGTCACGGGCATAATCGCGAGGGCGGAAACCGCAAAAGCAGTGACGACGGCGAGGGAGATGGCGGAAATTCTGCTCAAAAGTTTGAGCGGAGCGCTCCAACTGCGGGCGGAAACCGCCTTTTTGACGGGTCGGGCGATCAGCGCGGAAAGAAACACGAAAGCGATTTCAAGCACGATCAGCGCGCCGAGATAGAGAACGGGCGCGGCGATGCCCACGGCAAGCTGCTCGACAAAGGACGTCACCATGCTCTCGGGGACGAAACTTTCGACTGCATTATGTAAAACCGATAGGATAAAATCGCTGCCGATCAGGGCTTTGGAGACGACGGGTGCAAGCGCGCGGGCGATGAAAAAGGACGCCGCGACGGCAATCAGATGAAACAGCGTACGGAGCCCCTGTACGGCAATTCCGCTTTTGAACGAGCGGACGAGCATCGTGGCCAGTATGGCAAGGGTCGGAACGAGAACAATCGCCCAGGAAACAATTTGAAGGATCATGGATCAACCTCCTTTCTTTATTCTCTTCTTCATTATAATGTAATTTCCGAATTTTGTCAATGGTTTCAAGAAATTCCGTTCGGACAGCGGAACGGATTTTAAAAAAAAGCGCAAAACTACCCAAAAGCCGCAAAAGAATTGCTTGACTATTTTTTGTGAATTTCTTATAATAGATCAAAAAAACAGTTAAGGAACGGTGCGCATATGGCAGAAACTCAAAAGAGAGCCGTGACGATGGAAAAGCTCGTTGCGCTCTGCAAGAATCGCGGATTCATCTTCCCCGGCAGTGAAATTTACGGCGGACTTGCCAATACGTGGGACTACGGCCCTCTCGGCGTGGAACTCAAAAACAACATCAAAAAGGCATGGTGGAAAAAATTCGTGCAGGAAAATCCCCTTACCACCGGCGTTGACTGCGCCATTTTGATGAATCCCCGCACCTGGAAGGCTTCGGGACACCTCGGCGGCTTTTCCGATCCCCTCATGGATTGCAGAAGCTGCAAGACCCGCCACAGAGCGGACAACCTCATCGAGGATTATATCAAATCGCACAAGCTCGACATCGACATTGCGGGCTGGGACAACGACAAGTTCGAAGCGTTCATCGAAGAAAAGCAGATCAACTGCCCCAACTGCGGAAAGCACGACTTTACCCCCATTCGTAAATTCAACCTGATGTTCAAGACCTTTCAGGGCGTGACGGAGGATACGACCAATACCGTTTATCTCCGTCCCGAAACGGCGCAGGGCATTTTCGTCAATTTCAAAAACGTTCAGCGCTCGACGAGAATGAAAGTTCCCTTCGGCATCGGACAAATCGGAAAATCCTTCCGAAACGAAATCACGCCGGGAAACTTCATCTTCCGCGTGCGTGAATTCGAGCAGATGGAGATGGAGTTTTTCTGCGAACCGGGGACCGACCTTGAATGGTTCAATTATTGGAAGAACTTCTGCAAAGAGTGGCTTCTTTCCCTCGGCATGAAGGAGGAAAATCTGAAACTCCGCGACCACTCGCCCGAAGATCTTTGTTTCTATTCAAAGGCAACGACGGACTTTGAGTATAACTTCGCCTTCGGTTGGGGCGAGCTTTGGGGCGTTGCCGATAGAACGGATTACGATTTGACCCAGCACCAGAAAGAGAGCGGAGAAAGCATGGAATACACCGACCCCGTCACCAACGCAAAGTACGTGCCCTACGTCATCGAGCCGTCCCTCGGCGTGGAACGGTGCCTGCTCGCCTTTTTGACGGACGCTTACGACGAGGAAGTGCTCGACGCCGAAAAGAACGACGTAAGAACGGTGCTCCGCCTCTCCCCCGCCCTTGCGCCCTACAAGTGCGCGGTGCTTCCCCTGCAAAAGAAGCTCTCCGACAAAGCGGACGAAATCTTCGCCTCCCTTTCGAAGTGCTTCCCCTGCACTTACGACGTGACGGGCTCCATCGGCAAGCGCTATCGTCGGCAGGATGAAATCGGTACGCCCTTCTGCCTGACCGTCGATTTCGACACCTTGGAAGACAACACCGTCACCATCCGCGAACGCGATTCCATGCAGCAGGTACGCCTGCCCATTTCCGAAGTCGCAGCTTATATTCAGGAAAAAATCGACTTCTGATTTTCTCATTCTACGCCCGCTCGAATTTTCGAGCGGGTTTTTTTCATGCTCTTTATACAATCTTAATGGAAAAGAAGGAAACGCTAACGCGCTCTTTGCAGGAACTATGATAAAATACAATCAGAATATTAAGAGGTCTTCTCATGGGCTTAAAACCAAAATTCAAGCTATCGCCCTTTCAGATTATCCTATTGGGCTTTGCTGCGGTCATTTTCATCGGAACTGTTCTGCTCATCCTTCCCCTCTCCTCAAGTTCGAGAGAAGTCACGCGCTTTTCGGACGCTCTGTTCACCGCGACCTCCGCCGTATGCGTGACGGGGCTGGTCGTCTTTGACACCGCGACGCATTGGTCGCTCTTCGGACAAATCGTCATTCTGCTCCTCATTCAAACGGGGGGCATGGGAATCGTGACGGTGGCGACTCTGTTCGCCCTCGCATCGGGGAGAAAAATCGGACTGTCTGGACGCGACACGATCAAGGAAGCCATTTCCGCGCCGGACATCGGCGGCGTGACGAAGCTGACCCGCTTTCTCGTCAAGCGATTTCTCCTGATCGAGCTACTTGGCGCGCTCGTCATGCTGCCCGTCTTTTGCATGGATTTCGGCGTCCGGGGGATTTGGATGGCGATCTTTCATTCCGTCTCCGCCTTCTGCAACGCGGGCTTCGACCTGATGGGCAGCGTCGGCGAATTTTCGTCTCTGACGAGCTACGTATCCCACCCGCTCATCAATCTCACCATTCTGCTCTTGATCGTCATCGGCGGCATCGGCTTTGTGACCTGGGAGGACGTTTACACCCAAAAATGGCGCATCGGCAAATATCGGATGCAGAGCAAGGTCATTTTAAGCATGACGGGGATTCTCATTCTCCTCCCCGCGCTGTATTTCTTTTTCTTCGAATTTACGGGAATGCCCTTGGGCGAGAGAATCGCCGCCTCCCTCTTTCAATCGATTACACCGAGAACGGCGGGCTTTAACACGGTGGACTTAACACAGATCAGCGAAGGCGGCTCTCTCCTTCTCATCGCGCTCATGCTCGTCGGCGGCGCGCCCGGCTCTACCGCGGGCGGCATGAAGACGACTACGATTGCGGTGCTCTTCGCCTGCGCCCTGTCCGTATTCCGCAAAAAGGAAAACGCCGAGCTCATAAAGCGGCGCATCGACGATAACACGGTCAAACACGCGGCAACCATCTTTCTGCTCTATCTGACCCTCTTTCTTGCGGGCGGGGCACTCATCGCCGCGATCGAAGGACTTCCCCTTCCGACCTGCCTTTACGAAACGGCTTCGGCAATCGGCACGGTCGGGCTGTCCCTCGGCATTACGCCGACGCTGCACCTTTCGTCCAAAATCATTCTGATGATTTTGATGTTCTTCGGAAGGGTCGGCGGACTTACCCTCATCTATGCGACGCTCGGCAATGCGAAAAAGCCGACGTCCAAGCTTCCGCTCGATAAAATTACGGTCGGATAGGCGAACGGTTCTAACTGATAACCGCTCGCTTAAGGAGATAATCATGAAAAAGAAAAGCATACTACTCATAGGGATCGGAAGATTCGGCAGACACATCGCCATCAAGCTCAACGAGCTCGGACACGAAGTTATGGCAATCGACCAAAACGAGGAGCGGGTCAACGACGTGATGCCCATCGTCACGAACGGACAGATCGGAGACAGCACGAACGAAGCCTTTTTGACGACCCTCGGCGTCGATCATTACGACGTCTGCATCGTCGCCATCGGGGGAAACTTTCAAAGCTCCCTCGAGACGACGAGCCTTTTGAAGGAACTCGGCGCGAAAAAGGTAGTCTCCCGCGCAGAGCGGGACGGACAGGCGAAATTTTTGCTCCGCAACGGCGCGGATGAAATCGTCTACCCCGAAAAGCAATTGGCGTATTGGACGGCGATTCGCTACAGCGCAGACCACATCCTCGATTACATCGAGCTGGACGACGCGCACGCCATCTTCGAAGTCTCCGTTCCCAAAGGGTGGCTCGGAAAGAGCATCGGGCAGATCGACATCCGAAAAAAGTACGAAATCAATATCCTGGCAATCAAGAAGGGCGGAAAAATCGACGTTTCGGTCACGCCCGACATGGTCTTGACCGAGGAAAAAACGCTGCTCGTGCTGGGAGAATACAAAACCCTGCAAAAATGCTTTGACCTATAAGCGCCGCGTTGCCAAAGGAGGCTGTATCATGGAGGAAAACATTATCCTGATCGTTTTGTTTTTCAGCGTCATGATCTTCGGCTTTTTCGCCACATTGCGTCTCGGCGGCTTTTTGGAAGACAACAAAAAATCCGCTCGAAAGCGTCGGCACGCGCGCCTCAAGGACAAACAATCGAAGGAAAAAAAGGCTTCCGAAAGGGAAACGGAAAAAAATGCCGAACCCAAAAACAAATAATCAGGCAAAAATCGGTGGTATCCTTTTGCAAACTATGGTATAATCGGAATAGGAGAAAGGAAATCATGACCATACGAAATGAAGCAACCGCCGATCCAAGCGAAAGACCGGAACATATTCTGGTCGGCTTATCTTCCGCGCCCTCCAATGCAAAAATCGTGCAGACCGCCGCGAAAATGGCGCGAGCCTTCCACGCTTCCTTTACGGCTCTGTACATTCAGACCCCTTCTTCCGAGGGGATGAGCGAACAGGACAAAAAGCGCCTGCAAAGCAACGTCCGCCTCGCGGAGGCATCGGGTGCAGCCGTCGCCACCGTCTGCGGGGACGACGTTCCCTTTCAGCTTGCGGAATACGCGAGGCTGTCGGGGGTGACGAAAATCGTGCTGGGAAGGACTGCCGCAAAGCACAAAAAATTTTTCGGGACGCCGACGCTCACCGACAGACTGATCGCGCTTGCGCCCGACATCGACATTTACATCATTCCCGACGGCGCGGCAGATCTCAACGAGCAAAGGAAAAGGCTCTTTGAAAGGAAGCCCGCTCTCTCCACCCTCAAAGACCTTGCCGTCAGCATCGCCATTCTCGCCCTGACTTCCGTCATCGGATTTTTGTTTTCCCGGCTCGGCTTTACCGAAGCAAACATCATCACCGTGTACATTCTCGGCGTCCTCGTCACCTCCGTCGCGACGAACAGCAAACTATGCTGGGGATTTTCTTCGGTGGCGAGCGTCCTTGTCTTCAACTTTTTATTCACCACGCCGAAGTTTACCCTGCTCGCCTACGACAAGGGATACCCCGTAACCTTTCTCGTCATGCTCATCGCCTCGCTGATTGCGGGCAGCCTTGCGGCAAAGATGAAAGATCAGGCAAAGCAAGCCTCCAAGGCAGCCTATCGGACGAAGATTTTGCTCGATTCCAACCGCCTTTTGCAAGGAGCAAAGACGCAGTCCGAAATTCTGGACGTGACGGCAAAGCAGCTCAAAAAGCTCTTGCAGCGGGACATCGTCATTTGCGCGGCAGAGGGGGACAAGCTCACGACAATGCGCCCCGATTGCCTTTCCCCCGACGAAGGCTTTGCCCTCTCCGAACGGGAGCGCGAGCTTGCCCTATGGGTCTTTCAAGCCAACAAGCCCTCCGACCTTTCCTCCCTTGCACCCCTTTCGCGGTGCGCCTTTTTTCCCATCGGCACGGGAGAAAAGGTTTACGGCACGATCGGCGTCCGCGTGGACGAGCGCTCCATCGATTCCTTTGAAAACAGCCTGCTCCTTTCCATCGTCGGAGAGTGCACCCTCGCCCTCGAGAGCAATTACAACGCAAAGGAAAAGGAATCGGCGGCAATCCTCGCGGAGAACGAACAGCTCCGCGCCAATCTCCTGCGCGCCATTTCCCACGATCTGCGCACCCCCTTGACTGCCATCTCCGGCAATGCAAACAATTTGATGGCGAGCGGGGAAACCCTCGACGAGGAGACCAAGCGGCAGATGTACGCGGACATTTACGACGATTCCCTATGGCTGATCGACCTTGTGGAAAACCTTTTGTCCGTCACCCGTCTGGAAGAGGGAAAGATGAATTTAAACCCTACCGCCGAGCTCGTCGACGAAGTCGTCGCCGAAGCCTTAAAGCACGTTCACGGAAAAAAGGACGAGCACACCATCACCGTTTGTCACGAGGACGAATGGCTGCTCGCCAAAATGGACGCGCGGCTGATCGTGCAGGTCATCGTCAATCTCGTGGACAACGCCATCAAATACACGCCGCCCGGCTCTGAGATTACAATCGAGACAAAACGCCAAGGGGACAAGGCGGTCATTCGCATTGCCGACAACGGAAACGGCATTCCCGACGAGGCGAAGCCGCACGTGTTCGATCTCTTTTATACGGGCGCCAACGCGGTCGCCGACAGCCGAAGAAGTCTTGGCTTGGGGCTTGCGCTCTGCAAATCCATTCTCCACGTACACGGCGGGACGATTGCGCTTTCGGACAATTCTCCCAAGGGCGCGGTCTTTACGTTTACTCTGCCCATCAGCGAGGTGACAATTCATGAATAATATCTTCCTATTGGTCGTCGAAGACGACGCAGCCGTCCGCAACCTCATCACGACGACGCTGAAAGTCCGAGGTTACAAATTTCTGACGGCGACAAACGGCGAAGAGGCGATTATGCTGGCTTCTTCCCACAATCCCGACATCGTGTTTCTCGATCTGGGGCTTCCAGACATGGACGGCATCGACGTCATCAAAAGCATCCGCGCCTGGTCGGATCTGCCGATTATCGTCATCAGCGCGAGGAGCGAAGATCGGGACAAAATCGAGGCGTTGGATTCAGGGGCGGACGACTACCTGACAAAACCCTTTTCGGTCGAAGAGCTGCTCGCAAGGCTGCGCGCCACGGGGCGGCGGTTGAGCGCGCACGGCACGGAAAAGGGAGAGTCTATCTTCGTGAACGGGAAGCTCAAAATCGACTTTTCCGCAGGCTGCGCCTTCCTCGGAGAAAAGGAATTGCACTTAACCCCCATCGAATACAAGCTCCTGTGCCTATTATCTCAAAACGTGGGCAAGGTATTGACGCACACCTATCTCACCCAAAAAATATGGGGCGCGGCGTGGGAGAACAACGTGGCTTCCCTCCGCGTCTTTATGGCGACCTTGCGAAAGAAGATCGAATCCGACCCCAACTCTCCCCAATACATTCAGACGCACGTCGGCGTGGGGTATCGCATGTTAAAACAAGAATAGCGAAGCGGCTCTGCTTTTTGCGGAGCCGCTCTCTTTTGAGCGCGTTCTCACGATCCGAAATGCGCAGATTTTGAGCAGATTTTTTGCAGGACAAGGCGCGAGGAGGGAGAATACTAGACGTATTTAACCGACGAGTAACGAAGTCATGCGGAAAATATGCCAAAAGATGTGCGTTGAGCGTTCGTGTGAACACGCTCTAATCATTGATCTCGCTTTGTCGTCGGTTCGGCGAGGATATTTCCGTAAACATCGTAGCGCGAGCCGTGGCAAGGGCAATCCCAGGTATGGGTATCTGCATTCCATTGAAGCTCGCAGCCCATGTGCGCGCACCTGCTCCCGATGACGTACAGCTTGCCGTCCCTATCGCGATAGACCGCCCGCCTCTTTCCCTCGTGCCAGACCACCATGCCCTCGTCCAAAGGGACGTCCGCCGAGGTTTTCAGCGGAATGCCGAGATACCCCGCGAAGAGTCCCGCGACGTTGACGAGCGCGTTCGAGCAAAAGTCCCCGAACGAATCGTAAATTTTTCGCTGCGGGGAAAAGAGCGCCGCATAGTCGTTCTTTCTGCCCGCGACAAGGTCGGTCAAAAGATCGGCGCACACCGCGGAATTTGCCATGCCCCACTTTTGAAAGCCCGTCACCACGTACACGCCGTCCAGCCCGTGCGCATACTTCCCCGCCATGGGAAGCCCGTCGAAGGTCATAACGTCCTCCGCGCACCAGCGGTGCGTGACCGTCACTTCGCCGAACAGCCTTTTTGCGCTCTCTTCGAGGCGCTGAAAGTGCCCGCCATCGCCGACCCTGCCCGTGCGGTGATCTTCTCCGCCGATCAGCGTGCCGCCCGCATACGGGCGCAGGGACAGCCCGTCCTCTTTCTCGTCCAGATACATCGCATCGACGAGCCGCTCCTTCACCGCCAGCGTATACGACGTGGACTGCCTTAATTTCATGAAATACCACCCGTGCGAATTGACGATGGGATAATGCGTGGCGACGACGATAGTCTTGGCGGAAATGCAAGCCCGATCGGTCATAATCCGTTTGGCTGCGGCGTCGATTTTCACCGCACGCGTATGCTCGTAGATTTCGAAGTGGACGGGAAGCGAAGTCAAAAATTTCAGCGGGTCGAAGAGGAATTGTTTCCCCATCTTCAGGGCGCACTTTGCCCGCACCTCTTTGACCTTGCCGACCCATTCGCAGTCCGCGCCCGCTTCGCGCAGGACGGAAAAGGACTCCTTCAGCTGTTCAAACGCTTCCGACGAAAAGATGTAGCTGTCCGTCTCCGTCCAATCGCACTCGATTTTGTACTTCTCTGCCAAGGCGGCGATTTTTTGCATTCCGTCCCTTTGAGAACGGTAGTAAAGCGCAGCCACGTCCTTCCCGTAACGGCGGGAAAGGTCGGCATAGACGTTCCCCTGATTGCAGGTGACTTTCGCCGTGGTCTTTCCCGTCGTTCCCGAAAACAGCCTGTCCGCCTCGATCAGGACGACCTGCCTGCCCTCTTCCGCCAAGCAAAACGCCGTCAAAAATCCCGCAATTCCCCCGCCGATGACGGCGATCTCCCGCTCGATGTTCTCCTTCAGCACGGGATATTCTCTTCTCTCCCCCTGCCAGACCGATGTTTCCTTCATACGTCCTCCCTTTTTTGTCAGTATGCTTCCGAAATGCGTTCTCATACGGCACGAAAAAAAGAGCCTTTCGGCTCTTCTTTATGCTTGCAACCGCGCCCAAAGTTCCCGCCAGGAAAACCGAGGGGGCAGTCCGTAAATATCCCGAACGAATGGGAGTAAGCGGAAGAACTCCGCGAGCAAACAGCAATAGGCAATGCGAAGGAGGGCATTCCAGACCCAACCTTGGACGAGAAGGGAGAAATCGAAGCCTGACAGGTGAAAGAGATAGACGACAATGGAGATTTTGCCGAGATAGGCAAAGGGTGCGCGCAAGTATCCCACTTGTCCCAAAAGGGAAGAGAAAAGGAGAACGGAAAACGACCCGAAACAGGAGAGAACGAGCGACGGAAGGGCGATGTTCCGCTCGTTGAGGGAGAGAACGTACGAAATCGCCTGTCCCGTCTGCGTCGCGTAGACGACGGCAAAAATCCAAAGCGCGGCAAAGAGGGCGCAGAGCGCCCCTCTCAAAAAGACCGCCGTCTGCAAAAGACCGCTCCGCTTGAGCAGCATGCCCGCACAGAGAAAAATCTGAACGAACAGGGCAATGTCGATGCTCCAGGGAAGATAGTGAATGCGCGTCAGTAAAAATCCGCACGCGGAGAGAAGCAAGCAGAGCGGAACTTCCACCCACTTCCCGAAGGAAAAGCGTTCGAGCTTTCGCACCCCGAAAAAGACGAGCTCGCTCAAAAAGAGGCAGGGCAAAAACCAAGGCTGATCAGGAAGCAGGGGCAAGACGGAGTTGATCTTTCCGCTGCAAAAGAGCGCACTTGCCAATTGCAGGGGAAAGTTCTGAATATTTTTGATTGCCGAAGTCAGGGCAAAGAGAAAATAGGGAAGGAGCAGGCGGAACGCTCTCTTCTTGACGTATTCCCAAAAGGCATACCGCTCGGGCCTCATCAAATAGCCCGAAAGCACAAAAAAGAGGGTCAGATGCACCGAAAAAGCAAAGTTGTTGGGAAGAGAGAGGGGCGCCGAAGTGTGACCGATGACGACGAGAAAGATCGCAATTCCCCTCGCCACGTCGATTCCGTATTCCCTTGTTCTCTTCTCTCCTTCCATGTTAAGCCTGATGCCGATAAATTTCCAAGAGCCTTTGATAGTTTTCTTCGGGCGTATAACGCTTTAAATATGTCTGATACGCCCCTTCTTCCATGGAGGCGTTCTCCATGCGCAAAACCGCTTCCCTCAAGGACTGCGCGTCGTTGTAGACGAACTTCGTGCCGTTGACTCCCTCCTCGACGAGGGAAGAGATGTTTCCGATGTCCCCCACGATGACGGGAAGTCCCGCCGAAAACGCTTCGATGATGACCATGCCGAAGGTCTCGTACCACTGCGAGCACATGATAAGGGCTTTCGCCCCCTTCATGAGGGCAGTTACCTGTTCTTTGTCCTGGTAGCCTAACAGTTCGATGTTGTCTTTTCCCGTAATCTGTTCCGAAATCTCTCCTTCGAGCGCGCCCGTGCCCGCAATCTTCAAAGGCAGAGAGAGGGAGGAAAACGCTTCGATCAAAAGGCGGACGCCCTTGATCTCTTCGAGCCTGCCCACAAAGAGATAATAACTCCCCTTCCCCTCCTTCTTTCCCCTGTCGTAGGTAAAATTGGGTTTGACGAAGAGGTGAGATTCCTCGACGAGGGAAGCAAGTTTTTTCCTCGTAAACTCGGTCAGGCAGATATAGTCGATCTTGTAAGAGCCGATCATGCGGTTGAATTTTAAGGTGATGGCGGAAACGAGGGTGCTTGCAAAGGAAGAGCGGTAGCACTTGTGCTTGACCGCACAGCCAAGCCCGCCCTTTAGACAGTCCTCGCAGATGCTTCCGTCCCGATAGAAGGTCGCCGCAGGACACAGAAGGCGGAAATTGTGCACCGTCTGAAAGACGGGAATCTTCTTCTTTTTCGCCGCGCGGTAGACCGAGGGGCTGATGAGACTCAGCGTATTGTGGACGTGCACCACGTCGATCCCCTCTTTCTCGATGATTTTTTTAATTTCCCGCGCCGTGCGGAAGGAATAGATCGCGCGAAAGGGAAACAGGAGCTTTTGCAAGGGGGAAAAACTGTCGATTTCCGCATTTCTCCTTGTATACAGAACGACTTTGTGCCCGTGCGCTTCGAGGAGCTTCTTTTCGTTTTCGACGACGGTGTCTTCTCCGCCCGAAATTTTATAATAGTTGTGAACGAGCAGTACCGTCTCTTTGCGTTCCATATTCGCCTCCTTTTTTTATTGTAGCACATCCCTCCACTTTCTGTCAAGCGGGGAAGCCCCCGCCGAACGCGCCGTGCTTCCGAGCGAAAAAGCGGGATTCCGCCTATGTTACAGTCTGTTCTTCGCGCCCCATTCGCACATTCCGTCTAAAATGGGCATGAGGGATTTTCCCCGCTCGGACAGGCTGTACTCTACCTTCGGCGGAATTTGCGGGTATTCCTTGCGAACGATAAGTCCGTCGCGCTCCAACTCTTTTAGCGAGAGGCTCAACGTCTTATAGGAAATCCCCTTGATGTACCGTTGCAGCTCGTTATAGCGGACGACGCCGAATTCCGTTAACGTATAGAGTATCGTCATCTTGTACTTTCCGCTGATCAGCGACAGCGTATAACTGAACCCCGTATCGCATAGTCGTTCGGAAGCAATGCACCTCGTACTTTTTATTTCCATATTTTTACACTCTCCTTTGTGTAAGTATCCTACAAAAATGTGCGTACTTGACAAATGTATTATATCCGAATATAATACTTCTGTCAAGAAAAAAGCGACGCGTGCGGGAAAACCGCCCATCGCAAAAGGAGAAAAAAATATGAGTAAAAAAATTGTAGTTCTGACGGGAAGTCCGAGAAAAAACGGAAACAGCTTTGCCATGACGGAGGCGTTTATCAAGGCTGCGGAAGCCAAAGGGCATTCCATCACGAGGTTTGACGCCGCATTCCATAAACTCGGCGGCTGCCACGCCTGCGAAACCTGTTTCAAGACGGGGAAAGCATGTTCTTTCGACGACGATTTCAATTTGATTGCCCCTGCCATCGAAGAGGCGGACGTCATCGTATTTACCATGCCCGTTTATTGGTATTCCATTCCCGCGCAGATCAAAGCCGTTATCGACCGCATTTACTCCCTCGTGGTGGGCGGCAAGGACATTGCGCACAAGGAATGTGCTTTGATTGCCTGCTGCGAAGAGGACGATATGACCGTTTTAGACGGCGTGCGCATTCCCATCGAGCGTTCCGCCGCTCTGCTTCAGTGGAAAATGGCGGGAGAAGTGCTCGTTCCCGGTGTTCTCAAGGTAGGCGATATTCAAAAGACGGACGGTCTGCAAAAGGCAGCCGCCCTTGCGGAATCGCTGTAAGAAAGTTCTCGGTAGATTCCTCCAATCCGACGAAAACGGCAAGAGAGAGGGCGCGGCATTCTGCCGCGCCCTCATTCTAGTGTCCGAAGCCGACCCTAAATTCCCCTGGGGAATCAGTCTTTGATCAATTTTTCGCCGAAAGCAGCAACGATGCTCGCCAAGATGGCAAGAATATAGAAGACGAATCCGACGATGGAGACGATGAGGGTCGTCTTTTCACCGAGCGGATAGTTGACGGGAATAAAGACAATATCCGCAAAGTGATCGACTCTTGCATTGATGAACATACAGAGGCTGACCGCCAACAGCACTTCGCCCACAAAGAGGAGTGCGCCGGCAAGGCTCCTTCCGAGCTTTTCCGCAAGGAGAGGGGCTGCAACGAGGCATACGATTGCCACAATCGTGAGAAGGACGGGAAGCGCATCCATCTCTCTGCCCTCCATATATCCTGTGGTGCTGGATACGATGTAGATAATCAGTCCGACAAGGGCACATACGGCAGAGCCGAGTGCGAGATAGCCGAATAAATTCTGTTTGAGTTTCATATCACTTTCCCTCCTTTTGTTTGCGGACTAGCGTCAGCACTTCGAGGGCGAGATATCCGACCACGAGAATGCCTGTGGTGATGCCGAAGCCGATTTCAAGACCGGTGTAGAGCTTTCTCCAAGTGGACATCAGCTGTACGGTACGGGTCGTGGAGTTGACGCCGTTCATGGCGTTGGAATTTGCAAGCGCATAGAGGATATACTTGATATCCGTCTTGATGGCAGCGCAGAAATCTGCATCCTTAGCAAAGCTCTCTTCGTTCCAATAATCGACGGAGACGCCGAATCCGCAGAATGCGGTCGTTCCGTAGAGGATGGACTCCTTCGGCGACGCCTTTAAGGATACGCCCGTGAAGTCGGTTACGTTATAGCCCTTAAAGCCCCATTCATTTCGGATGATGTCCACCATGACGCCCTTGTTCGCGCTGGGCGGAACGGCGCCGATTCTGTTGTAAGAGGACATGATGCCGAGCGCACCCGAAGTGTAGGTGTTGTCTTTGCTTCCATCACCGACGAAGGAAGCGGGTTTGCCGTTGCCTTCGATTGCCTGACGGAGGTTTTTGAGCTCCATCTCTCTCGCCTGCTGCTCGTTCTGGAAGACGGCAACGCCCGAACGGTTGATTTCCTGATCGTTGAACGCCGCGTGCTTGATGTTGACGAGGCAGCCCTTGCTCTGCGCGCCCTGTACAACCGCGCTGCAAGTATAGCCGGAAAGGATGGGATCTTCGCTGTAATATTCGCCGCCTCTGCCGTTATAAGCGTGACGGTGCAGGTTTGCGCCCGGGCCGATGATGATGGGAAGCACCAAAATCAAAGAGGTTTCGCCGAGAATGATCTCGCCGTTTTCAAAGGCAAGCTCTTTGTTCCAGGCATAGGCGAGGTTGGTGGGAGAAGGCGCGACTCTCGTGCCGTAGTCGCCGAGGGACTCGTCATAGCCGCTCATCTCGGAATACGCCTTGCCCTGATACGTCCCCTCTTTGAAGTAGTGGGTATCCGATCCGCCGGGGCCGTCGTCTGCATTGTTGCCGGTATAGCCGACGGACTCGATGGGCGCGATATTGTGGAACGCCTTTTGCGCAAAGTTCAAGAACTCCGCGATGGTCACTTGATCGACGATGGTCGCCCATCTATCGTCCTTCCAATCCGCTCCCTTCATCTCGTAGAGCTTCATGCCCGAATTTGTTCCCCATTTGAATGCGGAAACGTCGTCGTTCGTCTTGATGTCGATGAAGTCGCAGTCCAAAAGCTCGCCGAGCCTTCCCGAAATCGTGAATCCGCCCCAAGCCTTGGGATACGTTCCGTTCCAATTACTGCGCGTCAGATAGGTGATCGCTCCGGGCTGGAACGCGTTGTAGTCCATCGCGTAATCCCCTTCTGTGAGGTGATTGGTGATCGCCGTTCCATTGGCGCTCGTGGAGAAGGTTCTGTCGTCGAAGTCCGCCCAAGTCCACTTGTACGTTTTCGCCGCGTCGCCGTTGTCCGTCATGCCGTTTGAAGTGGTCTTGCCCTGCGCGGCGAGGATATTATTGAGTGCGTCGTGAGAGTTTTCGCCGATCGCAAAGAAGTAATCGCCCGCGTCGAGGATATACGTCTTCGCCTTGGTGTAGTCGTAGCTTGCGAGGTTGGAAAGATCGACCTGCATGGTGATCGTCTGACTGTCGCCGGGCGCAAGCGTCTTGGTCTTTTCATAGTCCATGAGCTGCACGGCGGATTTTTCAACGTTGTTCTGTTTGTCGTAATCGGTGTAGGGAGACTGCGCATACAGCTGAATGACGGACTTTCCGGAATAGGTATCGCCCGTATTCTTGACCGTGACGGTCACTTCGGCTGTCTTCTTATCGCCCATGATTTTCACGGAATCGAGGCTCTGGCTGAAGGTGGTATAGGAAAGTCCGTAGCCGAAGGGATAGACCACTTCGTCTGCATAGTTCCAGGTACCGTCCTTGGTCGACCGCGTGCCGTCCGCGTTGGTGTAAGTGCCGGCAGCAGCGGTCGCCGCACCCGAAACGCCATTGACGACGTCCATGTATCTCGTCTCGTAATAATGATAGCCGGAATAAATGCCTTCCGATTGAATCAGATAAGTATTGACGTTGCCGTTTTTATAATCCGCAGCGTTTGTCCACGTCGTGCTGTCGCCGAAGTTGACCATAGAAGGGTTGACTGCGGTGTTTCTCGCAAACGTATCGCCAAGGTGCGCCGAAGGGGAAACGGTGCCGTTTAGAACGTCCGCCACGCCGTAGAAGCCGTAAACACCGGGATAGCCGATCCACATGACGGCATCGATGTCCTTATCGTTTTCGAGTTCTCCGAGTTCCATGGGATTGGTGGAGTTAACGAGAACGATGACTTTGTCAAAGTTCTTTTTCGCTTCCTCGATGATCTCCCTTTCCTCAACGGAAAGTCCGAGGACGTTTCCGCTGACGGTATCGTTCTCCGCCTTGTCGTCCTTGTTCATCGTCTCGGGATAGTAGTTCTTCGACTCGCCGCCGGGACGTCCGACCACGACGATCGCCGCGTCCGAATACGCCGCATAGTCCTTATTGAAATCGGACTTAAACGAACGAAGCTCGGAGAGAGAAAGCTCGGGGATATCGTCTGTGACGCTGATTTCCTTGTACTCGGGAGCAGGTGCGCCGAAGCCGCCCGATTGCCTCGTGAGCGTGGAGCAATAGCTCTCATACGCCGCAAGCATCGAGGGATTGAGCTGGAATCCCCTCGCCTCAAACGCCCTGAAAATTTCGTTTTGTCCCTGCTCGAGGGTTGCCTTGTCGGGCATAGAGCCTGCACTGTTGCCGTAAACGGGCGTGTAGCTCCTAAGTCCCATCAGCGTGATTTTCGCCGTCTTCGAAAGAGGAAGCGCGTTGCCCTGATTTTTCAGAAGCGCATAAGTCTCCTGCGATTCTCTGATCGCAAATTCCTTATAGCCCTCCACCGCCTCCTGAATGGTCTTGAACTTAGACTGATACATCCAATCCGCTTCGCTCGTTTCTTCGGAAACGACCTGCGAGCTCAGCGTACCGAACACCTGATCCAACGAAGTAGGATACTGCTCCATGATGACGCCTGCGGTAATCGAACCGGCAAGCGCGAGAGCGGAAATCATACTCAGACCGCGCAATACTTTGATTGCCTTTTTCATATTTTACCTCCTTACATTCTTTTGAGTGGGGTTCCCCCATTCACGGCGAGAGTATAACACAACTTTTGTTTTTCCGATTCATTTCTGCCTTACGTTGTTGAAAATTTGACTTTTTTTGCGAAGCGCACAAAAAAAGACCGCAGATTGGTTTCTGCGATCTCCGTTTTAAGCTGAATTTTAAGCAGCCGTTTTGGTTTGGAAGAGAATGTTGAGTACAAAGAGCCGATCGACGTAGGCAAGCCCCACCGTCCCGCCGTACTTTTCGGCGACGTAGCGAATGCTCTTGACGCCGAAGCCGTGACTCTCCTTGTTCTCCTTGCTGGTAACGGGCAAGCCGTCTTTGAAGTCGACGGGCACAGAGCAATAGTTTTCGACGCGGATGCCGATCATGTCCCTCTTTTGCGAGACGTTGAGCTTGATGACGCGCCTCGTTTCGTCTGTCTCTTTGACGACGCATTCGATGGCGTTGTCGATGGCGTTTCCAAAAAGGGTGGAAAGATCGACGGGATTTAGAAAGGAGAGCAGATCGCCGTCCACGATATAGGTAAACTTGATCTTATATTTCTCGCAGAGAAGTCCCTTTTCAGTGAGGACGACGTTCAACACCTCGTTGGAGGTCTTGGCGATGTCCCCGTAAATCATGACCGCCTTTTCGATTTCCCCGATGCTCTTTTCCCGATCGGTCTCATTCATAGTACGAAGAGCGGAAATCTGATGCTTTAAGTCGTGACACTTGCGCTCAATAATCTCCACGGTATCGCGGGAAAGATCCTGCTGCTTTTTCCCCTGATACAAAAGCTCTTCAAGCACCGCCTTGTCGCGCTCCAGATCTTTCTTTTCGCTCTCGAGGGAAGCGGTGCGAATGATGCCGAACTGCATACAAAGGGCAAAAATACAGGCGACGACCGCATAAATACGGCAATAGATGTTCCAGAGGTTTTCATAGCTCAAAACGGCGCTCACGGCGTAAACGATAAGGACGATGAGACAGGAAGAGGCGAGGACGAAAACGCTGTGCCTTCCGAATTGTTTGCTCTTCTTCCTTGCAGGAAGCAAATACCCCGCGAGGAAATAACAGACCAGATAGACGGACAAATAGAGCAAAATCCCCGTTGCCTGCGTAAAGCGTTCGAGTCCGATCCCTTCGAAGAGGGCGAGCAGAATCGTCCAGCTCATATGTTGCAGAGCAAATGCCGCGACGGCATAAAAAAGGGCGTTCAAAAAGGACAATCGGTACAAAACGAGCAGCTCCGCCGTGACGATTGCCGTCACGATGAGGTAATCGGCATTGAAGGCTTGGAAGGAAAGATCGGGCAAAAAGGCGAGTCCTATGCCGACGACAAAACAAGCGGCAAGCCGTACAAAGAACAATTTTCTCTTTTCCTCGTAGCGGGCAAAGAGAATCGCTCCCGAAAAAAGCTCCAAAAAGAAATTGAAAAAGCCGAATATGATGATATCTCTGTAAATGTTGATCATAACTTATCCTCTGTTGATGTACTCATTCAGCTTCTCCAAGAAAGCCTTTTTGCGAGGCCTCGATATGTGCAGAATTTCCCCGGAAGTCAAGCGAACGTCGTTCCCCTCGACGCAACGTATGTAATACATGTTGACGAGATAGCAGTTATCGGGACGGGCGAACAGCCCTTCGTCCAGCTTGGATTCGATGTCTTTCAGCGTTCCCCGATAGGAAATCTCCTCGTTTTTCAGATGCAAGATGACGTTGTGGTTGATTGTCTCTACGTAGCGAATTTCATTTACGACGACCTTTCGAAGCGCGCCCGCCGCATTGACCCAAACGGAATTTGTGGCAAGACGAGCGGAAATGCGGAAGATCTTTTCCATTTCCAAAGTCACGTCAAATTCGTCCACCGGCTTGACCAAAAAATCGAGCGCGCCGACCCGATAGCCTTTGATGGCATACTGCGCCATATTGGTGACAAAGACGATGGCGACGTTTTCATCCTTTTTGCGGAGGCGTTCTGCCGTCTCCATGCCATCCATCAGCGGCATTTCGATATCGAGAAATACCGCATCGTACTCCTCGGTGTAATCGGTCAAAAAATCGACGCCGTTGAAAAACAAATCGACCCGACACTCCCACTCTTTGCGGAGTGCAACGGTCTCGATGAGCTTTTTCAACGACTTTGCCTGCTTCTCCTCGTTTTCCACAACTGCTATTCTCATCTGATTGCCCCTTCCTTGTTCTCAATTGCTATTTTATCACACCTTTTTCCCTTTTTCAAGACCTTTCTGCTTTTTTTGTCCTTTTTCAGGAAGAAATGTTCTTTGTCCGAACGGGAGAAAGCAGCGTTTCGATGATGGAGAGCACTTCGTCGATTTCCGTCTCCGTGTTGTCCTTGCCGAAGGAGAAGCGAATCGAGGAGGAAGCCTCCTTCTCCTTTCCCATGGCGAGGAGGGTATGGCTGGGATGAACGGCGCCCGAAGTGCAGGCAGAACCCGCAGAGGCGCAGATGCCCGCAAGGTCGAACTTGTTCAAAAGCGCCTGTCCGTTCCTTCCTTCAAAGAAGATATTCGCGTTCGAGGCGAGCCGCTTCTCCCCATCTCCGTTGAGCGCCGTCCCCGGAAGGGACAAAATTCCCTTCAAAAAACGATCCCGCAGAGAGCGCACCCGCTTTGTCCGATCTTCCCGCTCGGCGCAGGCAAGGGAAAACGCCTTGGAAAAGCCAACGATCTGTGCGGTCGGGGTCGTCCCCCCGCGCAAAGAGCGCTCCTGCATTCCGCCGTGGTGAAGCCGTTCGAGCTTGACGCCCCCTCCCACGACGAGCGCCCCCACCCCTTTCGGGCCGTACAGCTTGTGCGAGGAGAAGGACAGTAAATCCGCCCCGTCGAAGGCGGGAAGCTCCCCCATCGCCTGCACGGCGTCCGTAAAGAAGAGCGCGCCCTTCTCATGGACGAGGGTTGCGATTTCCGCAAGGGGCTGAATCGTCCCCACCTCGTTGTTGGCAGACATGACTGCCACGAGGCAAGTATCCTCTCTTAAGAGGGAGGAAAGGGCGGTAAGATCGACGATTCCATCCGCGCGGACGGGAATGAGCTCCACCTCGTAGCCCTGTTTTTGCAAAAAGGAAGCGCTTTCGAACACGGCGGGATGTTCGAACGCCGAAATGAGAATATGCCTTCCCCGCTCGCGGTTGGCGAGCGCAGCACCCTTCAACGCCCAATTGTCCGCTTCCGTCCCGCCGGAAGTGAAGTAGACCTCTTTGGGCTTTCGTCCCAAGAGGCGGGCGATCCCGTCGCGCGCCTCGTCGACGGCGCGGCAGGCTTCCCTTCCCATGGCGTGAGAAGAGGAGGGATTGGCATAGCACTCCGTCAGATAGGGCATCATCGCCTCCAACACCCTTCGATCGAGGGGAGTCGTGGCGGCATGGTCAAAATAATAACGCTTCATCATAGCTCCAATGCAAAGGGATAGAGGGTGGATTTGGAGACGCCCCGATCCTTTGCCGCAAGTTTCAACGCCTCTTTTTTCTCATAGCCGAGGCTCATATAGTGGCGGATGTGTTCTGTCTCCGAGAGGGAACAAAGCTCGTTTTTCCCCTCCGAAGCCCCCTCTACGACGAGGACGTATTCTCCCCGCTTTTCGCCGGGAAGTCCCTCTTCAAGAGAAAAGGAGACGCTCTCTTCGTGAATTTTGGTGATCTCCCGCACGGCGCACGCCCGCCTGTTTCCGAGCGTTTCCGCCATCGCCGCAATGTCTTTGTCGACGTCCTGCGGCGCGCTGTGGAACAGGAGGGTGGTTTTGACCGAAGCGTACCCTTCGAGAAGCTTCCGCTTTTCCCCCGCCTTGTCGGGAAGAAAGCCGACGAAGGTAAACCGATCGGCGGGAAGCCCCGACAAAATGAGGGCGGAGAGCGCCGCATTCGCTCCGGGGGCAATCGTGTAGGGAATCCCCTTCTCCTTTAAAATTTGGCAGACGGCATTGCCGGGGTCGGAAATGACGGGCATTCCCGCGTCCGAGACGATGGCGATTTCCTTGCCCTCTGCATAATCGGAGACGATGCGGAGCGCCGCCTCCTTTTCGTTGAATTTATGGCAGGCGACGAGGGGCTTTTTGATCTCGAAGGCGTTGAGAAGGCGAAGGGTGTGCCTCGTATCCTCGCAGTAAATGACGTCCGCCCCCTTGAGGACTTCGAGCGCGCGGAGGGTGATGTCCTTTAAATTCCCGATCGGGGTCGCAACGAAGGTGATCATGCTTCCCCCTCGTACCGCTCGAAACGGTACTTCTGCCTGACGTCGGGGTACTTTTCCCGATCGACCTCGGACTCGAACATGGCAAGAGGTCTGGCGCACATGCCGCCCTCTCCGTAAAGGGCTTTGTAGATCATGAAAAGCTCTCCCGTCTCCGAATGGTGAGCGACGCCCACGATCTCGTAGAGGTACTTCGTTCCCTTTTCCCCTTGTATCAGCTCTCGCTTGAAATGTTTTACGATGTCTCCCGCTTGAAAGCGCATATCAGTTCTCCTTATTGACGAGGGTGGGTAAAATTTCCATTCCCTCTTTGCCGCCCTTGACCGCCTCCATGAGGAGAAGGTACGGCTTGTCCCCCTCCCGCCCCGCCACGAAGGCAAGGCGCTTCGGCTCTAAATTTTCTCCCTTGAGGGTACAGATCAGCTCGGCAAGCCGATCCGCCCTGTGGCAAAAGGCAAACCGCCCGCCGTATTTGAGCGCGCGGGAAGCCGCCTTGGCAAGCTCCGAAAAGGTGAGCGTCAGCTCCTTTCGGCAAATCGCCTTCTTTTCGTCCTTGTTTTCAAACCCTGCACGCTCGTACGGAGGATTGCACAAGACGAGGGAAAACTTCCCCGCATAGGAGGAATCCAAGCTCTGCACCGATTGGTTGAGGACGGTGGAAATGTGTTCCAGACCGCTCAAGGCGACGCTCTCCTCGCAGAGGCGGGCAAGCTCCTCCTGTAATTCGACGAAGGTGAGCGAATCCCCGCCGTGCAGGGCGTAAAAGTGCAGTCCCACAATGCCGCTCCCCGCGCAAAAGTCGGCGATTTCGTCGTGCGCTTTCGCCCTTGCGAACTTGGAGAGCAAGACGGAATCGGACGTAAAGCGGTAAAGATCGGGATTTTGTACGATTTTCAGTCCTCCGGGAAGGAGATCGATTGTCGTCTGCATGCCATTTTCTCCATAAAAGAAAAAGCACGGATTGCTCCGTGCCCTTCTGTTCCATGATTACTCAGCCTGGATTGCGCCGGTAGGGCAAACACCCTCACAAGCTCCGCAATCAACGCAAGCATCGGGATCCACCTTTGCGGTTCCGTCCAAGGTGATTGCTCCGACAGGGCAAGTATCGACGCAAGCGCCGCATCCTACGCACTCATCCGTCACTTTATGTGCCATAATTGTTTCCTCCGTTTTTTATTTGTTGTGATACTATTATAACACAACTTCATTTGGTTGTCTATACTTTTTCCTCAAATTTTTGTGCTTTTTTTTGGAAAAAATCATTCGTCGAGCAATTGCTTGACGGAAGGATCGAGGGTTTCCTTCTCCTCTTTGTCCTGTTTTCCCTTTTTGAAGCGAATCTTCTCCAAGGGGAAATCCTTGTAAGTAAGCCCGTCCTTTAGTTCGATCTTGACCCGAACTTCCATTTTCAGCATGTTCGTCGTGACGACCGTGCCCTTTCCGTCGGGAGTATCCACTTCGCTGCCGACCTTGGGCATCTTTTTGAAAGCGTCGGCGTAGTAGTAATTCTCATAGCCGAGACAGCACATGAGCCTTCCGCAAAGCCCGGAGATCTTGCCGGGATTTAAGGAAAGTCCCTGATTTTTCGCCATCTTGATGGACACCTTTTTAAATTCGGGCATACAACCCGCGCAGCAGCATTCCCTTCCGCAGGGGGCGATGCCACCGAGGATTTTCGTCTCGTCCCGAATGCCGACCTGTCTTAATTCAATGCGGATGTGGAAGACGGAAGCGAGGTCTCTAACGAGCTCCCGAAAGTCCACCCTTCCCTCCGCCGTGAAGTAGAAGATGACCTTGCTGTTGTCAAAGGCGAACTCGCAGTCTAAAATCTTCATGGGAAGGTTACGAGCAAGCACCTTTTCCTTGCAGATGCGGACGGCTTCGGGGCGGCGAGCCTCTCCCCGCGCGATGTTTTCAAGGTCTTTCTTGGTGGCGATGCGCAAAACGGGCTTTAAGGGGGAGACGATTTCACTCTCCTCCACCTCTTTTTCGGGATAGACCACAATGGCGTATTCAGGCCCTTTTGCGGTCTCGACGATGACGCCCATATTGCGCGCATAAGTTTCTCCGGGATTGGGCGCAAAGTAATAGAGCTTGCAGCCCGTGCGGAATTTCGTGGCGACTACTTTAACCATTTTTTCTTCTCCTTATAGATGGCGGCAAGGAGGATTTCCACCGCCTGACGATAGTTTGCGTTGAATTTGACCTTTCCTTCCGTGTCCGAAAGGAGGTCGATGGCAGCAACGAGGCTTTCCTTGGTGTGAGCGGTCTTTGCCGACCGTTCCAAGAGCGGGGGCTTTCCGAGCGTCCGCATCAGAGCGTCCCTGCACACGAGCTTGAAGACGGACAAAAAATCCTCTTTTTTGCCGAACTGCTCGATTTCGGCGGAGAGCGCGGGGAGCTCGGCAGGCTCTGCGTTCAGCGCACGGAAGGCGAGGGAAAGCAGGGTTTCGAAGTCTCCCCCCGTCAGAAATTCCTCTGCGCGGGAGGGAAGTCCCCCTGCGGCTGCCGCCGCGGCATGTCGCTTTTCCTTCTCTGTCTGCGGATAATCTCGAGTAAGATACGCCTCGATTTCCGACTCCGAAAACAGGGGAATTTCGAGCTTTTCCACGCGGGAGAGAATGGTGGGAAGAACGGGATAGGCGCTCGTCGCCCCCAAGAGAAAGCAGACGCCTTCGGGCGGCTCTTCCAGCACCTTTAACAGCTTGTTCTGCGTGGGCGCGTTGGCGAGGTGAAATTTGTCGAAGACGAAGAGCTTGACGTCCCCCTCGATGGGTCGGACGATGCTCTCGTCCAAAATGCGTCCCGCGTCCTCGACGGAGGGCTTTTTCCCCTCTTCGGGAAAGAACAGACAGTCCGAAAAGCACTCCCGCTCGATGAGCGCGCTCTTTCGCTTGTCCCCGCAGTAGAGGGCGGAGGCGAAGATGCGAAGGGTTTTTCTCAGCGTCCCCTCGTCCTCGGATAAGAGGAGATAGGCGTGACCCCTTCTTCCGCTTTCGACCTTTCCCTCGATCATGCGATAGGCGAGCGTCTTTTGCAGCAGCTCTCTCATACGATTCCCCTCTGTTGCAGAAGGGAGACGATAGTTTTATGCACTTCCTCTGCGGAGCAGTAGGAATCGACGGGGACGAAGCGTTCGGGCTCTCGCTCGGCGATGTGCCGATAGCCCTCGTACACCTTGCGGTGAAAGGCGAGCCCCTGTAGCTCCATTCTGTCGTTTTCATCGATCCCCCGCTTGCGGGCAAAGGCGTCTTCGGGCGCAATGTCGAGGAAGATCGTCAAATCGGGGGAAATCGCATAGCGGTTGATTTCCTTCACCGCTTCGTAGCCAAGCCCCCGCGCCTCTCCCTGATAGGCGTAAGAGCTGTCGATGTATCGGTCGCAGATGACGAGCGTTCCTGCGTTCAATGCGGGAAGCACCTTCTCTTCGAGGTGCTGCACCCGTGCGGCGGCGTACAAGAGCGCCTCGCAGGAATCCGTCATCTCCTTGTTGTCTTTGTTTAAAATCATGGCGCGGATCTCTTCCGCAATTTTGCTGCCGCCCGGCTCTCTCGTGAAGAGATGGGCAATCCCCCGCTTCTTAAGATAGGCGGACAAAAGGGCGAGCTGAGTGGATTTTCCGCACCCGTCGCAGCCTTCCAGCGTGATAAATTTACCTCTTGTAGACATAGACCTTTCCATCCTCCGTTCCAAAGGTATTCTTGGCTCGTTCGAGCCGTTCGGCATCCTCTTTTTTGAGAATTTCCCCGTCCGAGACGAGGGGAATGCAGGGCGGGAAGAGCCCTACCTCGCCCGCAACCGTTCTGCCGATTGCCTCCCGATAGGAAACGAGCTCGGTTTTCTCTCCCCTTTCCCCCCTTTCGTGAGGGGAATCCTCTGTCGCTCTTCCGACGCCGAGCGTTTTGAGCGCCTTCTCCAGTCGTTTCAGCTCTCTTAGCTTGTTGCAATCGGAAAGATAAAATGCAATGTAATTCCCGTCGCAAAATTCGGGATAAATGTTATGTGCTTCGAGCCAGCTTTCCGCCGCTTCGGCGGCTCTGCCGAAGGGGACGACCAGCTTTGTCCAATCGTCGTTTGCAATGCCGTACGCCTTTGCGAGCTTCTTTGCGTACAGGCGCACCTTCTCGTTTGGCTTTGCCTTAACTGCGTACTCCACAGAAGCCATGATCGGATAGCTCGGAGAGGTCGTGCGGAAGATGCCGACCGCCTCTTTGAGCGCCCCTTCGTCCACATTCGTGGAGACGACCGCCCCTTGCGTCAAGGCGGGGAGGGATTTGTGCACCCCGTCCACCCAATAGTCGGCGTATTCCCCCGCATAGAGGGAAGTACCGCGCAAGTGACTTCCGTGCGCACCGTCGATGAGAAGGGGCAAGCCATGCTCCTTGCAGAGGGAAGAAATTCCCTTGAGATCGGGAACCCTGCCGTAATAGTCGGGGGAGGTGAGAAACACGGCGTCGATTTGGTCGATCACCTTTTCGACGTCCTCCCGCTTTGCAAGGGGGGGAAGGCCCGCCTTCCATTCCCCTTCCCAAAGAACGGGGGTAATTCCGAAAAGCTTACAGCCGTTGTACGCGCTCTTGTGCGATTCTCTCGGCAAAAACATCCGCTTTGCCTTGGAAGCGTAGAGCATGGATAAAACGCCCGAGGTGCTTCCGTCCGTCAGAAGGAAGCTGCGCCGACTCTTGAGACATTTTGTAATGTCGTCCTCCGCACGCTTCAAGACGCCCGTGGGATTTGCAAGGTTGTCCGAAAAGGACAGCTCGGTGATGTCCCACTTGCCGACTTTGTGCCCCGGCGTATGAAAGGAGAGGTGCTTTCTCCTCTTTTTGAGCATGAAAAGGATGTGATTCATGGAAAAAACCGCCCAAAGAGCGCTCCGTTTGCGGGAAAAAACGGCACGGAAAACCTCTCTCCGTGCCGATCAAAACTTATTTTTTGGGTTTCATGGTGGGGAAGAGAATGACGTCCCGAATGGTTGCGCTGTCCGTCAGAAGCATGACGAGACGGTCGAGTCCGAGCCCAAGCCCGCCCGTGGGAGGCAGTCCGTATTCGAGCGCGGTGACGAAGTCCTCGTCAACCTCCGCCTTGATGCCCTGCGCCTTTCTCTCTTCGACCTGACGGACGAAGCGCGCCTTCTGATCGATGGGGTCGTTGAGCTCGGAAAAGGCGTTGCCGTATTCGTGTCCGCAGATGAAATATTCAAACCGCTCGGTGAAATCGGGCTCGGAGGGTTTTCTCTTGGCGAGGGGAGAATTTTCAACGGGATAGTCGTAAATGATGGTTGGCTGAACGAGCTGTTCCTCAACGAACGCATCAAAGAATGCGAGGAGAACGTGGCGCTTGTTCGCCTTGTCCCCTTCCTCGATTGCGACGTGTTTTTCCTTGGCAATTTGCCTTGCCGCCTCGTCGCTTTCCCATTCGTTATAGTCCACGCCCGCGTATTTTTTGACCGCCTCGACCATAGTAAGCCGTTCCCAAGGCTTGCCCATGTCGATTTCCGTTCCCTGATAAGAGATGAGAGTGGTGCCGCAGACTTCCTGCGTGACGGTACGGTACATATTTTCGATGAGATCCATCATGTCCTTGTAATCGGAATACGCCTGATACATCTCGATGGAGGTGAATTCGGGGTTATGATAGGCGTCCATGCCCTCGTTGCGGAAAATTCTGCCGACCTCGTACACCTTTTCCAAGCCGCCGACAATGAGCCGCTTTAAGTAGAGCTCCGTCTCGATGCGGAGGAACATATCGATGTCGAGGGCGTTGTGATGGGTCTTGAAGGGACGGGCAGCCGCACCGATTTCAAGGGTGTGCAAAACGGGGGTATCCACTTCGAGATAACCCTGTCCGTCGAGATAGGCGCGGATCGCCTTGATGATTTTGCTCCGTGCGATAAAGGTGTTCTTCACCTCGTCGTTGACGATGAGATCGACGTATCTTTGACGGTATTTCAGGTCGGGATTTTGCAGTCCGTTGAACTTTTCGGGAAGGGGCAAAAGGGACTTTGCGAGCATTTCGAAGTGCGTCGCGTGAACGGAAATTTCTCCCGTCTTGGTCCTAAAGACGAATCCCCTGACGCCGACAATATCGCCGATGTCGAAGTCCTTTTTGTAGGCGGTGTAGACGGTTTCGCCCAGATCGTCGCGGGAAAGATAGAGCTGAATTTTGCCCTCTCTGTCCGAGATGTGGGAAAAGGACGCCTTGCCCATGATGCGGCGGGACATCAATCTTCCCGCAAGGGAGACTTCCTTTCCCTCGAGTGCTTCGAAGTTTTCCTTGACGGACTTCGAATGGTGCGTGATCTCGTACTTTACCTTTTCGTAGGGGTTGTTGCCCTCTTCCTGCAATTTTGCGAGCTTCTGACGGCGAATGAGCGCCTGCTCGGCGAGCTTTTCCTGTTCGTTGATGATTTGTTCCATGGATAGAGTCCTATGATTCGTGGTTTGGGAAAGGGGCGCACTTGAAGGAGAGCGAAAATGCCGTGCAAAATTCGAAGTCCGTAAAAAACGCCTTCCCGAAATTTACTGAATGTTGACGATTTTCAGGGAATACTGACCCTCGGGGCAGACGACGGTGACGACGTCTCCCTTCTTGTGGCGAAGGAGCGCCATTGCCACGGGAGAATCGTCGGCGATTTTTCCCGCAAAGGGATCGGCTTCGGTTGCGCCCGTAATCTCATAGGTCTCCTCTTCGCCGAAGTCGGGATCGAGGACAGTCACCTTCGAGCCGAAGTGAACGGAAGAGGTATCGCTCGATTCCTCGACGATCACGGCGTGCTTTACTTTATATTCGAGTTCGACGATTTCACCCTCGTTTGCCGCCTGTTCGTTTCTGGCGGCGTCGTATTCGGCGTTCTCGGAGAGGTCTCCGTGCGATCTCGCCTCGGAAATGCGGGCGACGATTTCGTCACGCTTGGTCGTGGAAAGGTACTTGAGTCTCTCTACCGCCTCTTCATAGCCCTTCTGCGACATGAAAAATTGTTGATCTGCCATAATTCACCTCAATCAAAATCACAATACGGATAAAACCATGCGTAAAGGCATGAAACCATGCGCAAAGGCATGGTATCCGATTCTTTTTGCTATTATAATGCTTTTTGCGCCGTTTGTCAACGGGTTTTCACTCGTTCTGAAGGTTTTGCGCCGTTTTCGTCAAAAACGGTCAGACTTTGCCCGCGGCAGCCTGTTCCTTGACTTCGGCATAGAAGGGATACTCCGCTTCCTCTCCGTAAAGGAAGGTCGCCGTAACGGTCAGAGAAATCGCCCCGTCCTCCGTTTCAAAAGCCGCCTGAAAAGAAAGGGAAAGAACCTTTTCCTTATCCGTCGTCAAAGTAAGCGTCAGCGTTTCGGGGAGCTTCATCTCTTCGATCGGGCCGAAAATCCCCTCGAATTCCTCCGCATCTCCTCCTCCGAATTCGGGAAGGGTCGGAAAATCCACCTTGTCAAGCCCGCTCAAGGTGATAGTGTAGACGTAATTATCCTCTTCTTCCGTACGGGAAATCTCGATCTTCTCCTCGTCGTACTGCTCGTCGAACTGCGTCTTGAGCTGCTCGAAGAAGTCCTCGTTTTCCTCCACGGGTTCTTTGGATTCCAATACCTCGTCGACGTAAGTGAACTGATAGCCGTTCGTGTAATAAATTTCCCTTCCGTCGTAATTAAAGAGGCTGACGCCGTAAATTTCGCTTTCCGTTCCCCCGCCGCTTCTGACGATGGCGATGGGGAAATTAAAACCTTTCGTTTTGACTCTCAGCTCGAGGAAAATATCGCTCTGATTCAAAGAGGTTTCCATCGTCTTTTTAAGATCGTCTATGTAGTCCTGCTTGGTGAGCGGAGGAGTCGTCGGCTCAGGCGTTACGGGTACAGTTGTAGAGGGTGCGGTCGTCGTCGCCGTGGTCTTGGGAGGTTCGGTCGGCTTTTCCGGCCCGCAACCCGCAAGAACGGTCAGGGACAAAGCACCCAAAAGGGCGAATACTGCAAAAGACTTTTTCATGATTGACCTCCGTTTTTGTTTTTTTCGGGATACTCCCTCTCTTTTCTTTCGCTTTTCTTCATTATACGCTATTTTCCGCAATTTGTCAATGGGTTGCGCTGTGAAGAATAGGCGAAAGTTTTTCCATCCACGCCATATCCCGATCAAAGGAATTTCTTGACAGAACAAGACAACAGCCGACAGAACGCATCCTGTCGGCTTTCTCATTTTTTGTTAAACTACAAAGGGACGCTTTTCTATTCTTCCTCCGCGACAAGGCGAATGGTCTGCCCGTTGAAAAGTCGGCAACAAATGTTCCCCTCGCCGCAGGTAAATTCCCCCTCAAAATAATCGTCGAGCAGCACCTTGATTTCCGCAAGGAAATCCTTCCCCTCGATTTTTCCCTCGTTTCTTGCCGCTTCTCCCATCAGCGCTTGCATTTGTTTTTCCATAAAAGTACCTCAAAAATAAGATTCACCTTTGCATGCCTTCGGTGTAGCTATATTATACTCACGCACGTTGGCATTCTACAAGCTTTTAAATGCCAAAGTGCGTGATAATATTTGTAGAAAAAGGACTTTTTTATGGTTAATTTGTCGAAATTTGCCGAACGGCTGGACGAGCTCATTTTTGAGCAGTCCCTTCAACAGAAAACGGATGCAAAGACCTTGGCGGGACGGCTCGGCTTGCAGGGGTCTACCATCACCCGCTATTTGCGGGCAGAGCGAGAGCCGACCGTGAAAAACCTGGTTTTGCTTGCCGATTACTTTCAATGCTCGACGGATTTTCTGTTGGGGCGGGAAAGTAACAACTCCGTGCGCACCTTTACGCCCTCTCCCCCGTTTTCAGAGCAACTCTGCAAGGTATTGAATCGCTTCGGTTATTCGAGCTATCGCTTTTCCTTGGAAGCGAACGTTCATCAAAGCATAGTTTACGCATGGAAAAGCGGAAAGCGGCTTCCTTCCCTCGACAACGTCGTGAAGATGGCTGAATTTTTCGACTGTTCCGTTGACCTTATCCTCGGACGGGAGAAATGAATCACAAAAACACTTACCGCTTGAGGAAATCATGTCAGAATTTGTCGAACGGCTTGGCGGGCTTATGCTCGAAGGCAATCTCAACCGAAAAACGCTCGCGCAAAAATTAAACATCAGCGCCGCTTGTCTTACGCACTATTTGCAGGACAGGCACACACCAGCCACCGAACATCTCATTAAAATTGCAGATTTCTTTCGGCGTTCCACCGATTTCCTGTTAGGGCGCGAAGAGGAGAACCTTTCGCTTACCTTTCAGCCAGCCCCTCCCTTTTCGGAACGACTTGCATTTCTCAAAGCCTATTTTGCCTGCTCGTCTTACGAAATCTACACGAAAGCGGAAATTTCCAAGAGTTCTTATTACGATTGGAAGAGCGGAAAGCGTCAACCGACCGTTGAAAACGTCATTCGGCTTGCCGATTACTTTGGTCGCAGGGTTGACTTTATTCTCGGACGGGAATCTTAAAAAATGAATATTTTAGAACAACTTTCCGAAAGGCTCAAGGATTTGATGACGGAAGCGGACGTCAAAACGCCCGCGCTTGCCGAGCGGACGAAAATCGATCAGTCGGTCATTTCCAAGTTTTTGCGGGCGGAACGCCTGCCTTCTGCAAAGACTTTGGTTTCGCTTGCCGACTTTTTTCACTGTTCGACGGACTACCTTCTCGGTCTTACCGACAATCTGAAGGAAACTTCTTTCAAACAGCGTCCGCCCTTTTCAAAGCAACTCTCTTTCCTCCTCTCCTATTTCCACGTTACAAAATACCGCCTCGAAAAAGAAACAAAGTTGACTGAGGAAACGGTCAACCGTTGGCACAAAGGGCGATACGAGCCGACCGTCGAAAACTTGATCCGGCTCGCAAACTACTTCGATTGCTCGGTTGACTTTATTCTCGGACGAGAGACTTAAAAATGCCGCAAGGCAAACGCCGCCCTTTCACTGAAAAAAACATATTCTCTTACGCCGCCGCAAACAGCAAAAAAGTTTGCGGCGGTATTCTTTTTCAATTTATCCACTTTTTACGATCAAATTAATCTCTTTTTGAGAATATTTCCAAAAAACTTTATTTCATTTCGTATTTTTTTATTGACAAATCAGTGTTTGAATGATATAATTCAAGTGAAATCGATGCAGACTACCAAAATCCTCTGTCATTTTCACACATTCTTCGAATTTCGGTATAAGCGACAAGGAGGTCATTTATGAAAAAAATTCCCGTCAAATATTTTTCTCTTACGCTACCGTTTTTCTATCTGGTGTCCGTCATTCTGTTTCCCATTCTCTTTTCCTATCAGGTTGATTTTGGCAACTGGCTGGGCTTCATCTATTATATCGGCGTATTTTCCGTATGCCTCTTGGGTGCGCTGCTTGCCATTCGCGCAAAGAGCGTTTCTCTTCTCCTGTTCGGATGGGTCATGGCAAGCTATATTGCGCTAAGAGGAGCAGTCATAAATGCGACCGATAATCTCTATTTCCTTATAATGGAAGGTTGGCTTCCTAATAAAATCGAGCAGATTCTGCCCTATTTCGGAATTTGCTTTGTCCTTCCCTTCCTCGTCCTTTTAACTCTTTTTCTCGTCCATACGCTGCGCGAGCCCCGCACCAAGATCGACGGAAAAGCCTTCCTCTCCCTGCTTCCGGCGGTGCTCTCCCTCGTCTTGCTGATTTGGGGGGCGTGGGTGGACGCCAATCTCTTCGAGACTGAGCCCAAACATAGCTACGGCATTCTGTTTCGAACGGTCGCCAACTACGGGCTGTTCTGCCTGTTGGGCGGAATCGTTCTTCTATTCTCCCGCTCGGCGGAAGTGCGAAAGACGAGCGAGCGGATTTTATTCGTCGTCGGCGGTTTGAATACCTACCTTGCCGTTTTGACCTTTCAATTCCAGAGGACGGAAGTTCTCACCCTCGGAAGCGGCGCTTTCTATGCGGCGGCATTCCTCTGCCTCGTTCCGATTATTTTCATCGGAATCCGAATCTTTTTCAAAAAACAGCCGACCTGACATCCCATTTTTTCAAAAAACAACCGCGCGCTCCGAACGGAGCGCGCGGCTTTCTGTTTTTCAAATGGTTTCAAAATGTTATCCCTTGCAATGATATACGAAATCGGAAATTCTGTCCACCGCCTCCGAAAGCTGCGCCATGCCCGTCGCATACGAACAGCGGACGTGGTAGACGCCGCACGCCCCGAACGCCGAACCGGGGACGACTGCAACCTTTTTCTCCTGCAAGAGCCCGTTGGCGAACGCCTCGCCCGTCAGTCCCGTGCTCTCCACGGAGGGGAAAACGTAAAACGCACCCTTAGGTTCGAAGCAGGAAAGCCCCATTTTATGGAAGGAGGCGACCAGAAATCTTCTCCTGCGGTTGTATTCCTCCGTCATCTCCTCAACGACAGCATAATTGTCCTCTCTGCCCTCTTTTAAGGCGTAGATCGCCGCCGCCTGACTCATTCTCGGCGCACACATAATCGTGTACTGATGAATCTTGAAAATGGCGTCGTCAATTTCGGGAGGCGCACAGACGAAGCCGACCCGCCAACCCGTCATGGCGAACGCCTTGGAAAAGCCCGAGATGAGCACCGTTCTCGACTGCATGCCGGGGAGCGACGCGATGGAACAGTGCCGCCCGCCATAGGTGAGCTCCGCGTAAATCTCATCGTCGATGACGAGAAGGTCGTGCTTTTCGATGACGGGGACGATTGCCTCCAGCTGCTCTTTCGTCATAATCCCGCCCGTGGGGTTGTTGGGATAAGCGAGGATGAGCGCCTTTGTCTTCTCGGTAATGGCTCGCTCCAACGATTCGGGAGTGAGAATAAATCCGTTGTCCGCCACGCAGCGGACGGGAATTGCTTTGCCCCCCGCAAGGGAAACGCAGGGCGCATAGGAGACGTAGCTCGGGTCGGGAACGAGGATCTCGTCGCCGAATTCGCAAATCGCGCGAATGACGAGGTCGATCGCCTCGGAAGCGCCCACCGTGACGATGGTATGCTCGGCTTCGGCGTCGACAAAAAAGCGGTTTTTGAGGTAATAGGCAATCTCCTCGCGAAGCTCGGGGAGTCCGCGGTTGCCCGTATATTGCGTATAACCCTTTTGAATGGAGCGGACGGCAGCGTCCCGAATGCCCCAGGGCGTGACGAAATCGGGCTCGCCCACGCCAAGGGAGATGGCGTCCTTCATCTCGGAAACGATGTCAAAAAACTTACGAATGCCGCTCGGCTGCAAAGAAGCGGCGCGCGCGTTTAAAAAATTTCTCATAACTTACGGCTGTACGGAAAGACGCCTTTCTTCCGCCTTCTTGTGGGTGACGACGCCCTCGATTTTGTATTTTTTCAGGATAAAATGGGTTGCGGTGGAAAGGACGCAGTCATACGTGGAAATGCGCTCGGAAACGAAGCGGGAAATGCTGCGAAGGGATTTGCCCTCCACAATGACGGCAAAATCGTATGCGCCGCTCATGAGATACAGGCTCTTCACCTCGCTGCAAGCGGAGATCTCCTCGGCAACGGTGTCAAACCCCGTGCCCTTTTTGGGCGTCACCTTGACCTCGATGAACGCCTCGACGAGATCCTCGTCTTCGCTGTTTAAGATGGCGGTATACTTGACGATTTTGCCCTCCTCTTCCATCCGTGCAATGAGCGCGCGAATCGTGCTTTCCTCTTCGCCAAGGATCATGGCAATCTTCTCCGCCGTAAAGCGGGCGTCCTCCGCCAACAAATTCGCCACGGCTTTTTCTAATTTTTCCATGAATATCGCCTCCTTTTCTTTAAATTATAGCGCAATCGGTGAAAAAATTCAACTCTTTTTCTTGAAAAAAAGCCAATCTTTTGGTATAATAAGGGTACTATGTTTCGTATTTGGTCTAAAATACTCATCGACGGCAAAATAACGCGTCAATTCGTCTACGAAAACGAGGGAAGGTACGTTCATCACGAATTTTTCGATTATCTCAGCGAAATCTGCTATGCGCTCGACGTTCCCACTCCCGTCATTCTCAAGACGCACATCGTCAATTTTGCCAAATTCAACCACGTCAAATTCACGCCCAAGGACTTCGTCGAGTCGGTAGACTTCGACGCGCTGTTTTTGGAGCGCATTATCGTTTAAGGAGAGACTTCTTATGTATGATTTAATCATCGTCGGCGCAGGGCCTTCGGGCATTTTTACCGCGCTTGAGCTCATCCGCAAGGGCTCGGACAAAAAAATACTCATCGTCGAAAAGGGAAAGAGCGTCGAACAGCGCAAATGCCCCAAGGCGAAAACGGGAAAGTGCATGAACTGCAAGCCCTGCAATATCACCACGGGCTTTTCCGGCGCGGGCGCTTTCTCGGACGGAAAGCTTTCCCTCTCCTATGAAGTGGGCGGAGAGCTCCCCGACCTCATCGGTGCGGACAAGGCGCAATCGCTCATCGACTACACAGACAAGATCTACCTCGAATTCGGGGCAGAAACCAAGGTAGAGGGCATCGGACAGACCGAGCGCGTCAAGGAAATCCGAAAGAGAGCCATCAAGGCAAACTTAAAGCTCGTCGATTGTCCCATTCGCCACCTCGGAACGGAGAAGGCGCAAAAGCTGTATTACGACATCGAACAATTTCTCCTCTCGCACGGCGTCGAAATTCTCTATTCCTCCGAATGCAACGACATCATCCTGGAAGGAGACGTGTGCAAGGGCGTCGTCGTCGGGGACAAGGAGTTCTTCGGCAAGGACATCGTCATCGCGACGGGAAGAAGGGGTGCGGATTGGCTGGAAAAGATCTGCGCAAAGTACGACATCGCCCACAAGCCCGGCACCGTCGACATCGGCGTGCGGGTCGAGGTTCGGAACGAGGTCATGGAAGAGGTCAACGAAGTCCTCTACGAGTCCAAGCTCATCGGCTATCCCCGCCCGTTCAAAAATAAGGTGCGCACCTTCTGTCAGAACCCCGGCGGCTTCGTCGCGCAGGAAAATTACGACAACGACCTTGCCGTCGTCAACGGGCATTCCTATAAAAATCTGAAGTCCGCGAACACCAACCTCGCCATTCTCTGCTCGCACAACTTCACCGAGCCCTTTAATCAGCCCATCGCCTACGCGCAAAAGGTGGGCGAGCTGACCAACATGCTCGGCGCGGGCAAAATCATGGTGCAGCGCTACGGGGACATTCTGGACGGCAAGCGCACTTGGGAAAAGGAGCTTTCGCAGTCCAACGTGAAACCCACGCTCAAGGACGCCGTCGCGGGAGACATCACTTCCGCCATGCCCTATCGCGCCATGACCAACATCATCAACTTCATTCAGGCGGTCGATTGCGTCGTGCCCGGCTTTGCGAGCAACGAAACGCTGCTCTATTCTCCCGAGCTCAAATTCTATTCGAATAAGATCAAGATGAACGAAAAGCTCGAGACGAACGTGAAGCACCTCTACTGTCTCGGAGACTCCAGCGGATGGACGAGAGGGCTCATGATGGCGTCCGTCATGGGCGTTCACCTCGCGCATCATCTGCTTGAAGAAGCTTCGTTATGATCGTCCGGCCGAATCCTTCCCACCCCCATCCCCGCCCGCAAGCAAGGCGGGAGAGCGTTTTGTCCCTCAACGGGCTTTGGGATTACGCCATTACGAAGCAACCCTCCCCGCCTGAAGTATATGACGGGCGCATTCTCGTCCCCTACTCTCCCGAAAGCGAGGCGTCGGGGGTCAAACGCCAATTAAAGGCGGACGAATATTTCCATTATCGGCTGCGTTTTTCTCTCCCCTCCCACTTTTCCTACGAGCGGCTTCTCCTGCACATTGACGCCTGCGATCAGATTTGCACCGTCTTTTTCAACGGGGTGGAAGTTATGCGGCACGAGGGAGGGTATCTCCCCTTTGTCGCGGAAATTACCCCGCTCGAAGGGGAAAACGAAATTACCCTGCTCGTGACGGACAACGCTTCGTCGGACGTCTACGCAAGGGGCAAACAGAAGTACGAGCGAGGCGGGATCTGGTACACCGCGATCAGCGGAATCTGGCAATCGGTCTGGCTCGAGGGCGTGCCGAAGGACTATATTCAATCCTTTCGGATTACGCCCGACTTTGCAAAAAAGACCTTTCTCGTCGAAGCGGAGCGCACTTCTCCCCTTCCCCTGACGGCAAAGCTGTACGATGGCGAACTTCTTCTTTCCGAAGGAGAGGGGGATACCGTTCTTTTGGACGCCTCCGCCTGCAAGCCGTGGTCTCCCGACGAGCCCGAACTCTATCGCCTCGTCCTCTCCTGCGGGAAGGACGAAATCGAAAGCTACGCGGCGATGCGCTCCTATTCTCTCGTGGAGAAAAAGGGAAAGAAACTGCTCGCCTTAAACGGCGTCCCTATTTTTCAGAACGGACTTCTCGATCAGGGATATTGGAAGGAGGGCATTTATACCCCGCCCTCGGCAAAGGCGCTTCTTGACGAGCTCGCCGCCGTGAAAAAGCTCGGCTTCAACATGCTCCGCAAGCACGCCAAAATCGAGCCCATGCTCTACTACCACTATTGCGACTGTCTGGGCATCCTCGTCTGGCAGGATATGGTAAACGGCGGCGGCGCCTATCCCCTCAGGCGAATTTATTTGGGGCCCTTCGTCAATCTGCATTTGAACGATCGGAACTACCGCTCCATGCGACGGAGCGAAGCTTCCCGCAAACAGTATATGCGGGAGCTGGAAGAGACGATCTCCCACCTCTACAACGTCCCCTGCATCTGCCTTTGGACGCCCTTCAACGAGGGTTGGGGACAATTCGACGCCGCGCTCATCGCGAAAAAGGTGAGGTCGCTCGACCCGACCCGCCTGATCGATCACGCGAGCGGCTGGCAGGACAAGGGAAAGGGAGATCTCAACAGCAGGCACGTCTACTTCCGCGTCCGTCCGCTGAAAGGAGACAACAAGCGGGCGCTCGCCCTCACCGAATACGGGGGCTATTCCTACGCCGTAGAGGGACACACCTTTGCGGAAAAGAAATTCGGCTACAAGGGTCATTCCTCCAAAGAGGACTTGCAAAGAGCGTACCGCACCCTTCTGACGAATCAGGTCTTTCCCTTTTTAAAGAAAGGGCTCTGCGCCACCGTCTATACACAGCTCACCGACGTCGAAGAAGAGGTCAACGGACTTTTCACTTACGACAGAATGCTCAAATTCGACGAGGCGTTTTTGCAGGAAATCAACGGGGAGCTCTACGAAAAATTCGAAGAAGAATACCCGAAAAACAGTTGATTTTTGCTTTCAACTGTGGTATCATACCGCTTGGAAGGTTTTCGGCCAACACTTCCGTAAAAAAACCGAAGGAATTAAGAGCGCATTGTGAACTTTTCTCCGAGGTGGTGATTGCCGCCTCGGATTTTTATGTCGAACAAAAGTGACGTGCGCCCGAAACAACTGTCATGCAAAGATTCCCCACCAAGAAACTCTGCCGCGCCGCGGTCATCGCCGCACTCTACTCCGTCGTCTGCTGGCTGCTCGGAGAACTGTCCTGGGGCCCCCTGCAAATCCGTCCCGCAGAAGCCCTGTGCATTCTCCCCCTCTTCTACATAGAGGCAGTCCCGGGGCTTTGGATCGGCTGCGTGCTCGCGAACCTCTTTTCGGGATACGGGCCTCTGGATATGGGCGTCGGGGCGCTCGCCACGCTGTTTGCCTCCCTCGTCACCCATCTCGTAGGAAGAACTTCCCTTCCCGACGTTTGGAAGCTGGTGCTCGGCGGGATTCCCGTCGTCCTCTTCAACGCCGTCCTCATCCCGTGGGTGATGGTTCTGGGAGGCGCGCCCGTCGTCTATTGGGAACAATTCTTTTCCATGCTGATCACCGAAAGCGTGTGGTTTTACGTGCTTGGCACTCCCTTTTACCTTGCCGTCAAGCGCATGCGAAAAAAGGGACTTTCCGTATTGCTGTAAGAAAAAGGGCGGCTGCCTGCATTATTTGCAGGCAGCCGCCCTTTTCTTTATTTAAAAGGTAATCCGCCAGAGCATATGCGCCTGATGGAAAAAGACGATCTGAACGATGAGCGCAAGCTCGTCGAGGAAGATGAGGACGCCGAGGGTACAGACGATCCACTTTGCTACTTTGTAGCCGACCTTTTTTCGGACGAAACGCAGAGCAGGCGCATAGACGAAGCGAAAGAGAAGGTACGCTCCCGTGCCGTAACCGACGGTCGGAATGAGCCCCGCATACTGCGTGACATGAAAAGGCATATCGGAATAGTTCCAAAGCTTGACGCCGAAGCAAAGATCCCAAAGGTTGCCGATGAGAAGCTCGCTCAAAAACACCGTCGCAAAGATGATGACAAGTACGATGAGATTGGACGCAATTTTGGTCTTTTTGCTCTCCTTTGGAAAGAGCTTCTTGCCGAAGAACGCGACGCTGTCCGGACTGCCGAGGAGAAGATGAAAGGCAAAGACGATCAGCGAATACGAAAAAATAAAGGGAAGGACGTGAAAGCGCGCGTCGATGACGCCCTGCGTGACGGCTTTTGCGGTGTTCTCCACGACCCAGCCCAAAAAGGCAAGCACGATGCCGAGGAGATACAAATAGACGAATTCCACGCCGAGGAGCGTCAAGCGCTTCGGCTCGGATTTTCCCGTTTGCTTAGAAAGCTGTTTCTGTTTCATGGTTGCTCCTTCCTTTGCGAGACAAGCTGCGTTTTTTGCGCCGCTTTCGGTTAGTCTATCACGAAATCGTAAGGCGAGCGCGCCGTTCTGCCGAAAGCGAAGCGCTCTGTTCTCTATTACAATAAGCGGCTTTGCCGAAAAAAGTGCAAAGGGAGAACCTGTCCGATCGCGTTTTACAAAAACAGCCCCGTTGAAAGCCCGGGGCCGTTCTCTTTGTGTCGGAATTGAAAACTCAGTCTTCTTTTTTGAATTCGTCCTTGCCTACGCCGCAAAGAGGGCAAGCGTAGTCGTCGGGAAGTTCATCGAAGGGAACGCCCTCAACTTCCTCGTCGTACTCGTAGCCGCACACTTCACAAACATATTTTGCCATAAATTCACCTCCATTTATTCTTTGGCGTCGGAAGAAGCGACCTCTTCCCGCGCCAGACTTTCCTGATATTGCTTCACGGATTCGGAAATATCCTTTTTGCTCGCCGAACGGTTGAACGCATCCAACAGCTTGATGCCCTTGGGATCTCTGTGCAAATTCAGCGCACCGCCGACGCAACCTCCGTCGCAAGCCATGCCCTCGAAGAAGTTATACAGCGAGCGATTGAGCTTTAACATAGTGAGCTCTTTCTTGCATTCGTCGAGCCCGTTCATGGAAACGGGTTTGATGCCCTCGATTCCCTGTTCCTTGGCGACGGCGACGACGCCCTCTTTGATTCCGCCCGACTTCGCAAAAATTCTGCCGTAATACGAAGCTTCGTCCAAGGGGCTCTCCTCGAGCTGCGCCATGTCGATTTCGAGCGCGTCGATGTAGGCGAGCATCTCCTCGAAGCTCAAAACGCAGTCAATCGCTCCACCCGTCTTTTCGAGCTTAAATTCCATCTTCTTCGCGGAGCAAGGGCCGATAAAGATGACCTTTGCGTTCGGATCGTTCCGCTTGATGACCTTCGCGGCTTCGACCATCGGGGAGAAGGAAGAGCTGATGTATTTCGTGAGGGTGGGGAAATTCTTTTCGATGAATTTGACGAAGGCGGGACAGCAGGAAGTCGTCATCACGCCCTGTTCCTTCCACTCCTCCGCCTCTTTGTGCAGGCAGATGTCCGCACCGAAGGCGGCTTCCGTCACCGAATAAAATCCGAGAATTTTGAGAGCGGTGACGATCTGTCCCATCGAAGCATAGTCGATCTGACTTGCAATGGCGGGAGCGAGCATCGCGTATACCTTATAGTTGTAGTTGTTGTAAGAGCCGAGGAGGAGATCGACGGCGTCCATGATGTAGCTCTTATCCTGAATGGCGCCGAACGGGCACTGCGCAAGGCAGGCGCCGCACTGAATGCACTTTTCGTCGTCGATTTTCGCCTTGAAATTTTCGTCCATGGAAATCGCACCGACCTTGCAAGCCCTCTGACAGGGACGGCGGCGGATGACGATGGCGTTATAGGGACAAGCCTGCGTGCATTTTCCGCACTCGATGCACTTGGACTTATCGACGACGCTCCTGTGTCCCACGATGGAGAGCGCCTTTTTGGGGCAAGCGTCCACGCATTTGTGAGAAATACAGCCGCGACAGGAATCCGTGATATGTACGCCCTCGGCAGGGCATTCGTCGCAAGCGATATCGATGACCTGCAATACGTTCTTCTTGTCTTTATACTCCCCAACGCCGAGCGCAACCTGAATGCGCTCCTGGAGAATCGCCCGCTCTTTGTAGACGCAACAGCGCATGGACGCCTTGGGCCCCGGGGAAATCTGTTTGGGGATTTCGACGTAAATGCTTTCGTCCAAGCCGCCGTTGTAGCGCTTTTTCACGAGGCTCTTCAATACCTTGTACTTCAAAAGCTGAACGGTCGTGTCAAACTTATATTCATAAGCCATAAATCGATTACCTCACATCAAACTTTTTTCGATTCAAGGTTATTATAGCATACAAAGTGAAAAAGATCAAGTCGTCGAAGGTTGGAAAGCGGATTTTTTTGACAATCAAGAAAAGTTGCCCGCTGTCCTTTTTGGCAAAGGCACGAAAAATCAGCCTTCCGTCCTGCGAATTTTCCCATTTCTCCCCTATAGACAAAATAACCCCTAATAACCCCTTGACAAATTATAAAATAGGGGTTATAACGGGGTTATCCTTTTGAGGTGATGTTATGGACGAAAAAATCCTACGGCAGGAACTTGCCGAAATCCAAACAAAAATCGCCGAATTGCCGATCGGGTATCTCTCAAAAAAGACGATCGCGGGCAAGATCAGATACTACCTGCAATGGACGGAAAACGGCAAAAAACGAAGCAAGTACGTTGACGACGCACTTGCCGAGAAGCTGCGCCCTCAAATTGAGGAAAGAAAGCGCCTTCAAGCAAGGGCAAAAGAGATAAAAGCGCAGTTACCCGCAGAAAAAAAACAAGCGAAAAGGCTGTCGTTCCAAACCACTGTCATCAGGGGCGAGCAGTTGCACTCGCTCATCGAGTCGGTTGAGGGGTACAAGAAAAGAACTTGCTTTGCGGCATTGCAGTCGTATTTGCACGGAAACAGCCGCGACAAGGTTTTGATTCTATACGGTTTACGTCGGACGGGAAAGACGACGCTCATTCGTCAAGCGATTGCAGATATGAATGGGGCAGATTTCGCCAAATGCGCTTTCATTCAAGTCAGAACGGGCAATACGCTCGCCCAGGTAAACGCAGATTTACAGCTTCTCTTAAAAAACGGTTTCCAATATCTGTTTCTCGATGAAGTTACGCTTATGGACGACTTTATCGAGGGTGCGGCGTTGTTCTCGGACGTCTTTGCCGCCTGCGGCATGAAGGTCGTCCTTTCGGGGACAGATTCCCTCGGCTTCCTCTTTTCCGAGGATGAACAGCTCTACGATCGTTGCATCTTGCTCCACACAACCTTCATTCCTTATCGGGAATTTGAGAGCGTTCTTGGTATCAAGGGAATCGACGAGTATATCCGCTACGGCGGCACGATGAGTCTCGGCGGAGTCCATTACAACGAACCTTCCACCTTTGCAAACAAGAAAAGCACCGACGCGTATGTGGACAGCGCGATTGCACGGAACATCCAACGCTCTTTGAAGTGTTACCAATCCGAGGGGCATTTCCGCGCTTTACAGGATCTGTATGAGTTTGGAGAACTGACGAGCGCAATCAATCGCGTGATCGAGGATATCAACCACCGCTTTACACAGGAAGTTTTGACGCGGGACTTCGTTTCAAACGATCTCCGACTTTCCGCAAGAAATCTGCGAGGCGACAGAAATCATCCGAACGATATTTTGGATCGTATCGACAAGGAAACATTCACCGAGCGGTTAAAAGAGCTGCTCGAAATCAAGAATCGAAAAGAACAACGCATTGCGATTACCGACGCTCACAGAAGGGAAATCAAGGAGTATCTCGATTTGCTCGACCTGACCGTAGACGTCGAGGTGCAGTCCATCCCCGCAAGCAATCAAAAGAAAATGCGTACATTGTTCTCTCAGCCGGGAATGCGTTATTGTCAGGCGGAAGAGCTTGTCAAGAGCCTGTTGCTCGATGCGACGTTCCAAAATCTGTCTGCCGTGGATCGCTCGGCTGTCATCGAGCGCATATTAGACGAAATCAAGGGCAGAATGATGAAAGACATCGTCCTGCTCGAGACGAAGATGGCGAATCCGCAAAAGCAGGTTTTTAAACTGCAATTTGCCGTCGGGGAGTTCGACATGGTCGTCGTTGATCCGGCGTCGAATACCTCTAAAATCTATGAAATCAAGCACAGCAAGGAGCGTACTCCGGATCAATACAGACGTCTCGTTGACGAAAAGAAGTGTCGGGATACGGAGTTCCGCTTCGGCAAAATCGTAACCCGCTGCGTGATCTACCGCGGAGAAACGACCACTCTGAACGGAATCGAGTACGATAACGTAGAAGAATTTTTACGTCGGTTATAATCCTACCCTTATCCTACAAATTTTTGCAAAAAGACGGTTGACAAAGGGGGAAAGAATTGTTATACTTTACCGTGACGAAAAAAAGAGCCGAGCCTTCGGCTTTTTCATGCTGATATGGCGGAATCGGCAGACGCGCAGGACTTAGAATCCTGTTTCGCAAGAAGTAAGAGTTCAAGTCTCTTTATCAGCACCACTCGTCGAAACGCGACGCATTTTGCACAATCCGACAAAATTTTGTCGGATTGTTGCTTTTTACGTCGGTTTCTCCTCTTCCCAAAAATCTTTTGCTTCGCAAAACATTTTCGGGAGCCCTGAATGTCTGCAAGGCGCATTTTATAAAAGGTTGTCTGAAAAGACAACCTTTCATTTTTTACGCCTGCGGCTCCTCTTCCCAAAAAACTTTCTCCGAAACTTTTTTGGGAGCCCTGAATGTCAGCAAGGCGCATTTTATAAAAGGTTGTCTGAAAAGACAACCTTTCATTTTTTACGCCTGCGGCTCCTCTTCCCAAAAAACTTTCTCCGAAACTTTTTCGGGAGCCCTGAATGGAGGCAAGGCGCGTTTTCAAAAGGTTGTCCTTTAGACAACCTTAGCGACGCGATTCACCGATCGCAAAATGCCAAAATCAAATTACAAACAATACAAAGATACCAACAGAAAGAAGAAATCTCACAATCCAATGAAGAATATGCGGTTTTTTTGTCAATACTCCGTTCGCGATTGCATATGCCATAAACAACAACAAACTTGACAGTAAAATAGCTAAGTGCGTTTCGGCAAAGAAAAAAAGAATGGTATGCGCAAGGGCGAAAGCAATGCCAACCGCCGCGATTGGTTTTGTTCTCCTCATTTTATCGTCTTTCACAAATAGCGTTAGGAACATCAGCGCACTGTAGAGGAGTAACAAAGCGACACTAACAATTTTCATGACGCACCTGCTCTAATTTGCTTTGCATACGTTCAAGCAATCGTTGGGCTTCGGCAATTTCGCTTGCACGATTTTGCGTTCTTTCCATCGCATTATCGATCATACGGATTACCAAGTCACGTTGTTCCCGACTCATTTCCCTATATTCGATTTCCATCGAAACGAGCTTTTTGATCTCCGAAATAGAAAGCCCCGCGATTCTCAATCTTTTAATCGCGATAAGCATTTCTACCGTTTCCCAATCGTATGATTTGAAATAGTTTCCTTTCTTTGCGGAAATCAGCCCGACGCGCTCGTAGTATCGAATGGTCTCCTTCGGAAGTCCGCTCCGTTCGCATACTTGTCTGATTGTCATGTCTGCACCTCCGTTTCTTAGTATATCTAGTATACATTGTGGAGTAACTCCACAGCAAGCGTTTTCATGGATTTTATCAGAATTTTCTTTCGTTTTTTCAATCGCCACACATCAAAAAAAGACAGAGTTTTTCTGTCTTTTTCTCGTTCTTAAAGCTTAAAGTACTTTTGCACGCGGTCGTATTCTCCGAGCACGAGCATGGTCTCCCCCGCCCGCAAAACGGTATCCGGGGAAATCGCGACGTCGATTTTTCCCTCCCTCCTGATCGCCAAAAGATTGAAGTGATACTTTTTTCGAATGTCGATTTCCCCGATGCTCTTGCCGAGCCAATCTTCGGGAATGAGCACTTCGAAGATTCCAAACGAGCCGTCCACTTCGATGTAATCGAGAATGTGCTCGGCGCTGTATCGCATTGCCGTCCAATACGCCATCTGCTTTTCGGGATAGACGATTTTATCGGCGCCGTTTCGCAAGAGAAGCTTTGCCTGTCCGTCCCGCTCTGCGCGGGAGACGACGAATTTTGCGCCGAGCTCTTTTAATAGGCACGTCGTTTCAAGGGAGCTTTGGAAGTCGTTTCCGATGGTCACAAAGCACAGGTCATAATTCTCCACGTCGAGGGAACGGAGAAATTCCTCGCCGGTACTGTCCCCGATGACTCCGTCGGTAACGGCAAACAAAAGGTCGTTGACCCGCTCTTCGTTCCGATCGACCGCCATGACTTCGTGTCCGAGCTCGTTGAGCTTGAGCGCGACGTGCCTGCCGAACCGTCCGAGTCCGATCAGCAAAACAGATTTCTTTTTCATCGTACCTCCTTAGACGAATCCTCATCGCTGAAAACGGCCCGCCTATCCGACCGTAATTTTTCCGACGGGACACAGAGCGCCGTCCCTCTGCGCCGACTTCACGGCGGCATAGGCGAACGTCAAGCCGCCAATTCTTCCCAAAAACATCAATATCATCAAAATTACCTTGGAAACGAGGGAAAGAGAAGGCGTAATGCCGAGGGAGAGTCCGACCGTCGCGATCGCCGAAGCCGCTTCGAAAACACAAGGCAAAAGGGAAAGCTTCTCGACGCGGGCGATGATTCCCCCTCCCGCGAGCGCGAAAAAGAGATAAAGAAGCAGAAGCGCCGACGCCTGCCTGACGGCGTCGTTTTCCAATCGCCTTCCCATGAGCTCTACGCTCTCCTTTCTGCGAAAGACCGAAATCGCGGAGGAGAACAACACCGCGAGCGTCGTCGTTTTCATCCCTCCCGCCGTCGAACCGGGCGATCCACCGACGAGCATTAAAAAAATCATGAGGAGCTGTCCCGCCTCGCTGAGCTTTGTGAGCTCAACCGAATTGAACCCCGCCGTTCTCGTCGTCGCCGACTGAAAGAGGGAGAGAAAAAATCTTTCCTTCGGGGGGAATTCCGAAAACTCAAAGAAAAAGAAGGAGAGAAAGGGAAACAGAAGAAGCCCTCCCGTGACGGCGAGAATGACCTTGCTCTGAATGCGATAACGGTGAATCCTCCACTTATGCGCTTTCACGTCCTGCCAGGTCAGAAAACCGAGCCCTCCGCCGACGATGAGGGCAATCGTGACGAGATTGACCAGAGGCTGTGCGGCGTAGCCTGTCAAGGAAGAAAAGGGCGCATCCCTTCCCATGAGATCGAATCCCGCATTGCAAAAGGAAGAGACGGAATGAAAGAGGGAAATCCAAAGACCGACGGCGCCGTATTTTGCGCAGAACACGGGAGACAAAGCGGCTGCTCCGACGAGCTCGAAAAGGAGCGTCCCCTTTACGATACTGCCCGTGAGCCGCACGATTCCGCCCACTTCGGGCGCGGAGACGCTCTCCTGCATAGCGCTCCTTTGTTTGAGCCCGATCTTTCGCCCCGCGAGCATGGCGATCGCCACCGCCGCCGTGACGACCCCAAGCCCGCCCACCTGAATGAGAAGGAAAAGGACGACCTGTCCGAACGCCGACCAATGCGCCGCCGTATCGTAGACGACGAGCCCCGTCACGCACACGGCAGAAGTCGCGGTGAACAGTGCGTCGAAAAAGGGAGTGCTTTGACCCGCCCTGTTCGAGACGGGAAGCGCCAAAAGAACCCCTCCCGCCAAAATCAATGCGGCAAATCCCAATATCGTCCATTGAAGCGAAGAAAGCTTCCCTCTTTTCATTCTTATGACCATGCCCCTATCAAAAAACCGTTTGAAAAACAGACGCACGCAAGACAAGGAGTGCGCGATGGTTGTTTTTCAAACTTCTCTTTTTGCCCCGTTTCCGGGGCTTTTTTTACAAAATGCGGCAAACTCTACGGTTCGTGGGTGGTAAAAAAGCCGAAAAGGGCGTATCCTGTTCTCGAACGACAACAAGGAGGCTTTTTCTCATGCTTCAAATCGAACATCTCACCAAACGCTACGGCGAAAAGAAGGCGGTAGAGGACTTGTCCCTGCACGTCCGTCCGGGAGAAATTTACGGCTTCATCGGACACAACGGCGCGGGCAAGACGACGACGCTCAAGAGCGCGGCGGGCATTTTGCAATTCGACGGCGGCGAAATCTTTGTAAACGGCGTCTCCGTCCGCAAATCCCCTTTGGCGTGCAAAAAGCAAATTGCCTATCTCCCCGACAATCCCGATCTGTACGATTTCATGACGGGAATGCGCTTTTTGCAGTTTATCGCCGACGTCTTCGAGGTCTCCTCGAAGGACAGAAAGGAGAGAATTTCTTCGCTCGCGGAAGAATTTGCCCTTACGCAAGACCTCGGAGCGCAGATCTCTTCCTATTCCCACGGCATGAAACAAAAGCTTGCGATCATCTCCGCCCTCTTACACGAGCCGAAGCTCCTCATCATGGACGAGCCCTTCGTCGGGCTCGACCCCAAAGCCGCGCATCTGTTAAAGGTACGCATGCGCGTACTGTGCGATCGAGGCGGGGCGATCTTCTTTTCCACCCACGTGCTGGAAGTCGCCGAAAAACTCTGCGACAAAATCGCCATCATCAAGGACGGAAGGCTCGTCCTGTCGGGCACGACGGACGAAGTGAGGGGAAATTCCTCTTTGGAAGAGGTCTTTCTGCAATCGGAGGGTGAAGTATGATCAAAGCCCTGCTCAAAAAACAGTTTTCGGAACTTGCCGCCTTCTATTCCCTTTCGAAAAAGGGGAAAGCGGGAATGATCCTTCTTTTCTGTCTGCTCTTTGCCGTATACCTCGTTCTATTTGTGGGGCTTTCCCTCTTTCTCGCCGAAGCGCTCCCCAATCACCCTTCTCTCTACTTTGCCATCATGAGTCTCATCGCCCTCATGCTCGGCGTGTTTCTCGGCGTGTTCTCCACGTATGCGGGGCTGTACCGCGCAAAGGACAACGAACTTCTCCTATCCCTGCCCGTTCCCCCTTCGCTCATCCTCTTCGTGCGCATGATCGGCGTGTATGTGACGGGGCTGCTGCCCGCCGCACTCGTTCTGCTGCCCGCAATTTTCGTCTTTGCCGTACAATCAGCCGATCTTCTCTCCATCCTCTTTGCCCTGCTTCTCATTCCCTTCCTCGGGCTCGTCATTCTCTCGATCAACTGCGCGCTCGGCTATCTCGTCGCTTTTGTCGCCGACCGAATCAGACACAAGAGCTTTTTTGCCGTCCTCTTTACCCTCGGTTTTCTCGCGCTCTATTATCTTGTGTATTTTCGCGCCAACGAATACCTCTCCCTTCTCTCCTCTCATGCGGACGAAGTCGAAGCCTTTTTTCGACGCTTCCTCTTCCCCCTCTACGCCTTCGGAAGGGGAGCTTCGGGCGATCTTCTCGCTTTTCTCGGTTTCTCCGCGTGCGCGGCTTTGCTCTCCTTCCTCGTCTGGACTCTCCTTTCCCGCACCTTTCTCTCCCTCGTCACGAAAAAGCGCGGCGACAAAAAAAGGCGCCCCGCGAACGATGCGCATCCCCCCCAAAGCGTTCCCGTTGCCCTTCTCAGACGGGAGCTGACAAGATTTTTCGCAAGCCCCACTTACCTTCTCAACTGCGGGCTCGGCATTTTTATTCTGCTCCTTCTCTCCGTACTTCTCTTCCTTCGCGCAGGGTGGGTGTATTCGCTCGTCCAATCCGTCCCGACGCTTTCAGATTACGCCTATGTCCTCTCCTCCGCAATCCCCTGCATGATTGCCGCAACGAACGCCATTTGCGCCCCTTCTATCTCCTTGGAGGGAAACCGCCTTTGGATTTTGCGCTCCCTGCCCGTAACGTCAAAAGATATTTTGAGGGCGAAGCGAAGGCTGCAAACCTTCCTCTGCGCGCCCCCGACCCTGCTTTGCAGCCTTGCCCTCTGCATTGCAACGAAAGTTCAACTTTGGGAAAGCCTGGCCATTCTTCTCTTTTGCCTGCTCTTTGTGATTTTCTTTGCGGAAGCGAGCTTGCTGTTCGGGCTTTTGAAACCCAACCTCGTATGGACGAACGAAGCCGTCCCCGTAAAGCAGAGCGTCGGCGTCCTACTTTCCCTGCTCTGCGGATTTCTCACCGTCGCCCTGTTTGCGGCAAGTTCTCTTTTTACCTCTTTCCTCGGCGAATTGCCCTTTCTTCTCTTTTGGTGCTTTCTCCTTGCTATGGGTATCCTTCTCTTGACCAAGCTCCTTTCCACAAAGGGCGTCAGGGCGTGGGAAGCCCTTTGAGCCTCTTTCGATTTTGAGAAAAAGAAGGGAGAAAAAATTCAAAAAAAGAGTAGAACAACAATTTACATGCGCGAAAAAACGTGCTATAATAAAAGAAAAAAAGAGGTAATCTTATGGGATTTTTCACCGGAAAAACGGTCATCATCACGGGCGCAGGGCGCGCCGTCCTCTCTGACGGACGCTGCGGCTCCATCGGCTACGGCATTGCAACGGCTTACGCCAAAGAGGGTGCAAACCTCGTCATCACGGGACGCAACGTCAAGAAGCTCGAGGACGCAAAGGAAGAGCTCGAACGTCTCTACGGCGTAAAAGTGCTCACGGTTGCGGCTGACATCCACGCAGGTGCGGATAACGTAGCCATCGCGGAGGAAGTCGTCAAAAAGGCAGTCGAGGCATTCGGCGGCATTCAGGTGCTCATCAACAACGCACAGGCTTCCGCTTCCGGCGTCACGCTTGCAGACCACACGACCGAGCAGTTTGACCTTGCCCTCTATTCGGGTCTGTACTCCACCTTCTGCTACATGAAGGCTTGCTATCCTTACCTTAAAGAGAGCAAAGGCTCCGTCATCAACTTTGCTTCGGGTGCGGGACTCTTCGGCAACTACGGACAGTGCGCGTATGCGGCGGCAAAAGAGGGAATCCGCGGACTTTCGAGAGTTGCGGCAACCGAATGGGGAAGAGACGGAATCAACGTCAACGTCGTCTGCCCGCTCGCTTGGACGGCACAGCTCGAGCAGTTCCAAAAGGCATATCCCGACGCCTTCAAGGCAAACGTCAAGATGCCCCCGATGGGTCACTACGGCGACGCCGAACAGGAAATCGGACGGGTCTGCGTACAGCTCGCTTCCCCCGATTTCAAGTACATGTCGGGCGAAACAGTCACTTTGGAAGGCGGCATGGGACTTCGTCCATAACCGAAAAGCGGGGAGGCCCCGCTGCCATTTGTAAACCAACTAAGTGTCGAGGCGAATCGGATAGCCGATTCGCCTCGATTTTTGCCCTTTTGTTTGTTCCGCTTAAGGTCAGAGAGCGGGGAGGCCCCGCTGCCATTTGCAAACCAACTAAGTGTCGAGGCGAATCGGATAGCCGATTCGCCTCGATTTTTGCTTTTTTGTTTGTTCCTATTAAGGGCAGAGAGCGGGAAGTCCCCGCCGCCATTTGCAAACCAACTAAGTGTCGAGGCGAATCGGATAG
>JAGATP010000053.1 GCA_017621155.1 Clostridia bacterium | reverse complement strand
ATCGACGAACGGCTGTAAGCCCAAATAATCCACACAGGCGGAAAAGGTTTCCGTAAACAGTTCGGGAGAAGAGACGCGCCTCGGTTCGCCGCCGCTCTCGCCCATAAACGGCTGGTCAAATGCGAGCACGACGAATCCGCGCTGCGCAAGTTCGTCCGCCCACACGCAAGGGCCTTGCTCCTTGACGCCGCCATAGGGAGGCCCGACGACGATGGCAGGGTGTTTCTCCTCTCTGTTCAAATCCTTTGCGGTATAAAGGTCGGCGGCAATTTGAATGCCGAAACGGTTCAAAAAGAAAACGTGCTCCCTTTGCACCGTTTCGCTCAACTTGGCAATGTAGTATTCCATATCCATCCTCCGATGTCTTTGCTATTCGGGCGGGAACGCCTGCGCCTTCCGCATGCGCGATTTCCCTTTTTTTCCCTATGTCATGATTATACCACCCAAGACAATTCATGTCAAATACCTATATTTCATAGATGACTATGCAATTTACGAATACTTGACTTTTTCCTTTTTTTCTGCTATGCTGTTCTTCAAGGAGGGATTTTTATGGACATTCGCGAACTAAAATACTTCCTCGCCGTTGCGCGGGAGGAGAGCATCTCAAAGGCAGCTAATTATCTTTACATCACGCAGCCGAGCTTGACAAGGCAAATGCAATCGCTTGAAAAGGAGATCGGCAAGCCTCTCTTTAGCCGCAAAAACCGAAAAATGACACTGACGGAAACGGGAAGCTTGCTCAGAAAGCATGCGGAGGAGATCGTCGCCCTTTACGAAAAGACGCAAAAGGCGCTCTCCTCCCCTTCCGAAAGGGTATCGGGCGAAGTGTACATCGGTTGCAGCGAATCTTACGCCGTGAAGATCATTGCGAAGATCGCAAAGGAAATCCGAAGCGAATACCCGAACATCACCTTTCATCTTTCCAGCGGCGACAGCATCGACGTTTCGGAGAAGCTCGAAAAGGGACTCCTCGACTTCGGCATTTTAATCGAGGCGGCAAATTTGAACGAATATGACGGTTTGCGCTTGCCCGTTCGCGACGTCTGGGGCGTGCTCATGCGAAAGGACGCTCCGCTCGCCCGAAAAGAGGTCATCGAGCCGCAGGACTTAACGGACAAGCCGATTATCTGCTCCAAGCACTCCATTGCCATTCGCAACATTGCGCGTTGGATGAAGACAGACCCCGAAAAGCTGAACATCGTCGCCACCTATAATTTGATCTATAACGCCTCCCTTTTGGTGGAAGAGGGCATCGGCTATGCAATCGGACTCGACAAACTGATCCATACGGGAACGGACAGCCCGTTTACCTTCCGCCCCCTCTCGCCGCTCACGGAATCCCCGCTCGACATCGTCTGGAAGAAATATCAGATCTTCTCACCCGCCGCGCAGATCTTCCTGCAAAAATTACAGGAACGCATCCCGCACTGAACAAGACAAGCAAATAATACTTCCGACACGTTTTCAAGAAAAACCGCAGGACTCAAATGTCCTACGGTCTTTTTTAGGCGCTATAACTACAAGAATGGCGCTTTTCTATGGGGTGTAGCAGATTTCCCAAGAAAGAATCCGCCTCGGAAAACCCATAGCACAGAATAAATCGTTCCCCCGCTTTGAAGGGATTGGTTAGAACGACCTCTTTGCCCGAAAGACATTTATTCCCCCGCCTTGAAATTATAGACAGGCTTGACAATTTCCTCGATTTCAACGGTGTCTCCGACGTATTTTAAAATTTCGTCAATGGGTTTATACGCCATGGGAGATTCGTCGATGGTGGAGCGATCTGCCGTCGTCGTATAGATGCCTTCCATTTCTCTTTGAAATTCTTCGACGGTCAGAAGTTGTTTTGCCTGCGCACGGGAAAGAATTCTTCCTGCGCCGTGGGGAGCGGACTCATTCCAATCGGGATTCCCCTTCCCCCTGCCGATAATTGCTCCGTCGCGCATATTGAGCGGAATGATGAGCTTTTGTCCCCGATGTGCCGAAATCGCCCCTTTCCGAACGATATTGTTCTCATCGATATAGTTGTGAACTGACTCGAAGGATTCCGTTGAAACCGCCCCGTATTGTTCTTCAAAAAAGAGCATGAGCCGTTGAACGATCATCTGACGATTCCGAACGGCAAACTCCTGACAAATCCGCATATCGTGCATATAATCATCTAAATCCTTTCCTTCTAGATAACAAAGCTCATCGGGAATCGCAGGATGGTTGCGATACTTTTCCTTGATCTCCTTCAAACACCCTTCGATTTCCGCTTGTCTTCCCTCTTTTTTCAGGCGTTCGACCACTTCCTTTCTCTCGTTTGCCTCGGCTTCCGATTCAGATTTCAGGCGTTTGATCGCAAGCTTTTGATAGTATTCCGCGACTTGTTTTCCGAGATTTCTCGAGCCCGTGTGAACGACTATATAGAGATACCCGTCTTTCTCGGACGCATCCAACTCGATGAAGTGATTTCCCCCGCCAAGCGTGCCGAGAGAAGCTTCGAGCCACTCGCGATTTTTCAGGAATTTCCGACAGAGCAATTGATCGACGTAGCCCTTTGCAATCTCCGAACAGGACGCATTGACGCTCATGCCCGCAGGGATTGTACGACGAATGAACGCGTCCAACTCATCAAAAGCGCAATCCTTGATATTGAGTTTCTCGACCCGAACGCCGCACCCGATGTCAACGCCGATCACGTTGGGAATCACCTTGTCCGTCATCGTTGCAGTGAAGCCGATCACGCACCCGACTCCCGCATGGCAGTCGGGCATAATGCGGATTTTCGCGTCGAAAAATGCGGGAAGACGCGCAAAATCATAGACCTGCGCCTTCGCCTTTTCGTCGATACAATCGGAATAAATTTTTAAGTCCGCCATACACATTCCCCCTTTCTCGAAATCGGATTACGATTTTGACATTGCAAAAACAGCAATGTTTGAAACCTACAAGCATTTTTCTCTCTTAACCTCATTTTAACACAGTTTTTGGTATTTGTCAATAGAGAAAATCCGCAGGGTGTATTTCAACCCTGCGGAAAGGCTTTTAAGGTTTTACCATGAATCGTTAAAACACCGTTTAAGAAAATGGAACTGCTCTTTCGAACAGTTCCACTTCAGGTTTAGGGTTTATGCTTCATCAAAATCGTAAAAATAGAAATATTCTTTTAAAAACGCTTCGATGTTAAAAGGGTCTAATGCCAACTTATCCTTTTCATTCATAGAGTTCTCACCGAACAAAAATCCCAAAAACAATAAAATCTTCTTTTCATCATGATAGGCTATCATGTTAAAGTGGTCAGGAAAATAAAGATTTTCTCCCGTTTCAACGAAATATTCATATCCTTTTTGATTATATTTGGTAAGGGTCGCATATTCCTTTTGAGCATACGATAGATTTTCGATAAATTCATAACCATTGTAACGATACCGATGAATGGAAGAAAGGGGGAAGCTGTCTAACGCAAAACTTTTTGCCTTCTCATACACTTCAGGGCTGTAAATCAAATACATCAATTCATGTTCTGTATAATGCTTCGAAAAAACACCCTTATCGATGTAAAAATAATCTCCTTCAAGGTATGGATAAACTGTTCTAAAATCAGACGCTTCAGTTTCCTCTTCTATGATGGGAATTAAAAATTCAGAAATTCCTCGCGAGCTAATCGCTCGATTGTATTTTTCAATCCCCCGAAGCTCCACGCGATCGCATCCTCCAAGCATAAAAACCGCTGTAAAAATGATACAGAGCGTCATGCTGATTGCCGAACGATGAGATAAATTTTTAGACCTTTTCATAATTTATAACCCCAATATACCGAATAATACAGTAGCAACGTTTATAAACCAACGAGAATCCCACTCGTGTTCCCATACTTCTGCGTTTTTGGATTTGTACGCTATTCCGGATAACCCTTTATCGTTTCCTTCTTCATAAAAACCCTGCAAAACAAACCAGCCATACATATGAAGCGAATACTCGCTATAATATCTCCACGCATTGAAAAAATAGGATTCGTCTTTCGTTTGCCGTTTCGCATAATCAAGCCTTTCCCACCGAGTTAGGTATCTTTCGTTATAACTTGAACCATTTAACGTAGATTCTCCGGCAGAAGAAGCGTAGTAAATTGCGTTCACCGCATTATTAATTGTTCCATACGTTTGTACTCCGGCGGCAATGCCTAAAGCAACGTTTTTTGTGGAAAAACCTGTTGATACTCCAACGGCAATGCCGGCGACAGTCGCTACCACAATCGTAAAGATATCCCAAAATTTCCCCCAACTCCAAGTCCCTTTGGGATCATAACCCGTTACGGGATTATTGAGACAATAAGCGTAAAGATTTAAGCCGTTGAGGGTTTCGGGATCAAGGTAGCTCACGTCATCCGCATTGACGAACCTTCCGATTTCGGGATCGTAATAGCGGGTCATCAGGTAGTAAAGCCCCGTCTCGCGGTCAAGGTAGTAGCCACGGTAACGGAAGGGGTTGAGCGCACCGATTCCTGCCGCGTCAAAGCTGATCGTGCAGTTTCCCCATGCGTCATAGGTGTACGTCGCGTGCAAGTCCGTTCCACAATGGACGCTTAGGATATCTCCCTGCGCGTTCTTGCGATAGTAGTACTGATACCCGTCGTAGAGAAACCCGATGACGCCCGTTTCATCATACAGATAGTAGATGTTTTTCGTGCCATCCTGCGTAGTTCGCTCTTCCCTCAGCAGACGACCGCCTTCGTAATAATAGTTCGTCAGCTCGAAGTCGCTGGTGCTTGTGCCATACGACTTTGTCTTTCTTTCCCCGTTTGCGGCATAGAAGTAGTCGATGACCACGCCGGAATGGTCGTAGGAGCTCAGCAACCTTCCCATCATCCAAGTCATGCTTTCGCCCTTGTAGGTGGTGGGAT
>JAGATP010000052.1 GCA_017621155.1 Clostridia bacterium | reverse complement strand
CGGAGCACTCGATGTGCCAGCCCGGCCTCCCCTTGCCCCAAGGGGAATCCCAGCAGATTTCCCCCTCCTTTGCGCTCTTCCAGAGGGCAAAGTCATAGGGATTTTTCTTCTGCTCGTCGTTGTCCACCCGAACGCCGTTTAAAGACTCTTCGGGCGTGCGGTTGGAAAGGTGTCCGTAAGCGGGATAGGTATCCACGTCGAAATAGACGTCGCCCGAGGGCGTCGCATAGGCGTGTCCCTTCTCGATGAGCTGCTTCGTAAAATCGATGATGTTATCGATGTTTTCCGTCGCCTTGAGCCAAAGGGTCGGCTCGTCGATCTTCATGTCCGCCATCGCTTTGTCGATCTTCTCGATCATCATCTCGGCGTACTTGTCGGCGGGAATGCCCGTCTCCTTGGACTTGGCAATGATCTTGTCGTCCACGTCCGTATAATTTCTCGCATAGGTGACGTCATAGCCGCACTTTTCGAGGAACTTCCGCATGATATCGTAGATGAGCGCCTGATAGCCGTGCCCGATGTGCGCCTCGCCCGACACCGTGATGCCGCAGGCGTACATTTTGACCTTTCCCTCTTCCAAGGGGATAAATTCTTCCTTTTTTCTCGTCAGCGAATTGTAAATTTTCATAGTCCTTTCTCCGTAAGGAAGCGGAGCGCCTCCTCTAAGCCTTCGATTCTCTCTTTCAGTGCGGCGATTTCCTTTGCCGTGGGGTCTTCCTGTTCGGGAATGAGATCGGGGGTCTTTTCGCCGTTGATCCGCACGATCTTGGCGGGAATGCCCACCACCGTGGCGTAGTCGGGGACGTCCTTTAAAACGACCGCACCCGCTCCCACTTTGACGCCGTCGCCCAGGGTGATGTTGCCGAGCACCTTTGCGCCCGCGGAGATGGTGCAGTTTTTTCCCACCGTGGGATGTCGCTTGCCCGTCTCTTTGCCCGTTCCGCCGAGCGTCACCGCCTGATAGATGACGGTGCCTTCCCCGACTTCCGCCGTCTCGCCGATGACGACGCCAGCGCCGTGATCGATGAACACGCCGGGCGCGATCTTCGCGGCGGGGTGAATCTCGATCCCTGTACAGAATTTCGTCCACTGCGAAATCATCCTTGCGAGGAGCTTGCAGTGAATGCGAAGGAAGAATGCGGCGACGCGATGCGCCGAAAGGGCATGCACGCCCGAATAGGTCAGAAAAATTTCGAATTTGTTGCGCGCGGCGGGATCGTTCCGCTTGGCGGCATTGATGTCTGCTCTTAAACGCTTGAAAAACACGGGGTTCACCTCAATTGAAAAAACACGCCTTTATACCAGTATATAAAGGCGCACTGAACCGCTGTTCCACTTTACTTTAGAATTTCTTCCCTCTTTTGCCGGTAACGGGGCGCCGCGGGGATTAACCCGACCTCAAACGCGGGAGCGCACCTTCCGTTCTTTTCGGAAAGAGAATCTTTCAGCCTTAAATTCTCCTCTCTGTTTCCTGCCAAAACGTACTCTTCACCCGCTCGGTTTCTTTTTTTCTCATTTTACCCCTTTTAGGGCGGTTTGTCAAGTTTTTAAGGGGATCGGAACGCCATTCTCAACAATTTCCATCCCCCATTTTTCTCCTTTTTTTCGTTTTTCAAGGCAATTTTCTTTTCACAAAAATTTTTGCCAATTACTCACAAAATCTTTTTCAATATTGCAAAATGCTTGCGCTTTTTCAAATTGTCTGTTATAATGGTATCGGATATCAAAATTTTTCTCAAAAAGGAGTACTTATGAAACGGGATAGAATCGAAGAACTTGCAGAACTTTTGGACAAGCGCGGCAAAATGACTCTCGAACAGCTCGAAGAATACTTCCCCAATGTTTCTCAAATGACGTTACGGCGCGACCTTTTCCAGCTGGAAGAGGACGGAAAAATTATCCGTATCCGCGGCGGCGCCATGTCCGTCAAGGAAATTCAGAAGGTTTCCGGAGAGCCGTACACCAAGAAGACGGTCATTCACACCGACGAAAAGATCACCATCGCGCAAAAGGCGGCGGGACTGATTGACGATGGCATCAGTCTCTTCATCGACGGCGGAACGACCGCAATGTACCTTGCAAAGGAAATCGGCGATCTCAATTGCACCATCTTTACCAACGGCGTCGCCGTTGCAATGGAGCTTGCGCAGAAAAAGAATTTGCGCATTACCGTCATCGGCGGTCAGCTCATCAAGGAAAACCTCTCCACCGCTTCCCCGATGGCAAAGGAATACTTCAACGATATGAACTTCGAGCTTGCCGTCATCTCCGCTTCCGCCTTTACGCCCGTCAACGGATTTTCCTGCAACTCGCAGATCGAGGCAGACCTTTTAAAGCTCGTGTGCGCCAAGGCAAAGGCGGTCTATATGATGCTCGACTCTTCCAAAATCGGAAAGGTCATGCCCTATACCTTCGCCCACATCAAGGACATCAACGTCCTCATCACCGATCAGAACTTCCCCGAAGAGATGCGTTCGGTGTTCCAGCAAAACGACATCGTCGTCATGTAATCCCTTTAAACGCATCGATGTTCGATGCGTTTTTCTATGAAATGTTTGAAAAACATACATCGCGCAAGAGGGTAGCGGCAAACGCAACGGATAAGGTTTTTACGGCAGAAAACAGCCGTAATACTGTGTCAACCTCGTTTGCCGTATGGCGAATACGGCTGCATTCGGTTTCCTTGTTTTACGGCGTTTATGCACGTAAAAACTGCGAAGCACCTGAAACGAAGTATTTTTTAGGGATTTTTGGGTAGACAACGCGCGGATATACGGGTGGTATATCAAGCGTTGGCGGCACGGAAAGGACAAAAAAAACACGTTTCAGGCTTACCCGATGCGTTTGCTGCTACCCTTGTGTCGTGCTTGCGTTTTGCCTCGGTCATTTACGACTTAGTAAACTCCCGTCGTCAAATCCGCGCACTCCTTGTCTTGCGCGCGTCTGTTTCCCAAACAACTTCTTGGTAAGAAATTACGGTCGAAACTCATGAAACTCAAAGATTATTTAAAAACCTGCGATGAAGTCGTACACACCACGCTCGACCCCGAAGCGCCGGGCGTCTGTCGGCTTCACCTCGTTCCCCCGAAAAATCCAAAACCGAGCACGCCGTGGGTCGTCATCATCAACGGCTACTCCGTCCTGCCCCTTTCCAGCGCGTGGGCTGTCCTTTTAAAGCTATTCATCTCAGAGCTCAATCTTCGCCCCGGCATCCTGCGGGACGAGGACGTCGATGCCCTCGTCTCCGCTACAATCGAACGGGCGAAGGAGATCTTCCCGGGCGTCAAGGACGAGGAATTCAAGCGCGATTTGTCCGATATGATCGCGACCTTCCGCGCGCTCGCCGTCGGAAAAGAGCCGAAAGCCGATCTCGGCTACATGACCCTCTCCGAATACGCCCGCCACATGTCCGCGCCGCACCGCATGGATCTGATGATCTCCTCCCTGCAATCGGAGGGGAAATGGCACTGCAATCAGCGCTGCCTTCACTGCTACGCGAACGAACCGCTCGCCATGCAGGAGGAGCTGACCACCGAGCAGTGGTTTGCCATTCTCGACAAGTGCCGAAAGGCGTGTATTCCCGCCGTCACCTTCACGGGCGGAGAGCCGACCCTCAGAAAAGACCTCGTCGCGCTCGTCGAGCACGCGAAGTGGTTTGTCACCCGTCTGAATACGAACGGCATTCTCCTCACCAAGGAGCTCTGTTCCGCCCTCGCAAAGGCGAGCCTCGACAGCGTACAAGTCACCCTGTATTCCCACGACGAAAGCGTGCACAACGCCCTCGTCGGCGGAGAGCACTTTCAGGAGACGGTGCAGGGCATTCGAAACGCCTTGGAGGCGGGGCTCGACGTCAGCATCAACACGCCCCTTTGCTCTCTCAACGCGGACTATGAAAAGACGGTCGAATTTGCCCATTCGCTGGGACTCACCTATCTCTCCTCGTCGGGGCTCATTCCCTCGGGCAACGCAAAGGGCGAAGCCTCGAAGGGAACGGCGCTCACCCGAAAGGAAATCACTGCCGCCCTCGAACGGGCGAGGGAATTCGCGATCGCCCATGAAATGGAGCTTTCCTTCACGTCTCCCGGTTGGATTGCGGCAAAGACGCTGAAAAGCTGGAACATGGTCGTCCCCTCGTGCGGCGCGTGCCTGTCGAATATGGCGATCTCCCCGAACGGCTCCGTCCTGCCCTGTCAGTCCTGGCTGGGCGGCGAGACGCTCGGCTCGATGCTGACGGACGATTGGAAAAAAATCTGGAAGGGCAAACGGTGCAAGGAGATTCGCGCCCGTTCGGCAAAGGAACAACACGTGTGTCTGTTAAAGGAGGGCGTATGAAAAAATGGCTTCTGGGACTTTTGTCCGCTTGTCTTCTCTTCGTTTCCTGCTTCTTCCCGCCCGCAGAGGCGCGGGCGTTTGCACCCCTCGATGAAATCGAGCTGTTTGAAATCACCGTTTCGCCGAACGAGGACGCGACCCTCGATCTGGACTACCACATTCGCTGGAAAGTCCTCGACTCCACTTCGGAAGGCCCGCTCACGTGGGTCAGGATCGGCGTGCCGAATCGCTTTCAGAAGAATCTCACTTCCAAGAGCGATTGTATCTCCGAGCTCTCCTACTCCTCCGACGGCGGCGCATTCGTCGAAGTTTTCTTCGTTCGGGAATATCGGGCAGGCGAAGTCGTAGACTTTTCCTTCTCGTTCACGCAGGAACGCATTTTCACCTATCAAAAGGAGCGCGATCAGATCGAGTTCCGCTTCATCCCCGGTTGGTTCGAGGAGATCGAAGTCAAAACACTTCGCGTCCTCTGGAAGGAGAGTGGCGTACAGTACACGAATGCGACAGACCGCAAGAACGGTTATTGTATCTGGGAATACGCCCTGTCTTTTAACCAGCAAGTTCAGGTGGACGTCGCCTATCCCACGAACTATTTCCCCAAGGCGGACATGGATCTGCAATATTCCGATTCCACGGAAGATCCCCTTCCCATTATCATCGTGATTTGCTGTCTCGTCGCCGTGATCATTCTCATCGTCGTCCTTCTCAAGTACGCCGAGCGCAACCGTTGCGGAGGATACTACGCCCACCGCGGATACTACGGCAGGAGCTTCTACTCCCCTTGGTGGTATTTCGGACGCCACGGCGTCGATCGGCACGGAAAGCCGCTCGACCCTCCTACCGTGGTCAACCACGGCGGCGGAGGAACGGGCGGTTGCGCCTGTGCGTGTGCCTGCGCCTGTGCCTGTGCGGGAGGCGGCAGAGCGGGCTGTTCGAGAAAGGATTTCACCGTCTCGGCTGAACAAATCAACCGCTCTCTACAGCATAAAAATAAGGAGAATCCTTCGTGATTCTCCCTTTTTTGCCCAAAACAGCCCTCAAAAAATACACTTTTCCATGATTTTTGATGGCGAAAAAATACACTTTTCCAATTTTTGTAAATTTTTGTAAAATAGCTTCTCAATAAAAAGCAGAATTGCCCTTAATCGGAGCGACCGATGAGGAAATCGACGGAGCAATCAAGCTCACTCACAGCATCTAACCGCCTTCCCTTTTCGGGAAATCGTCCTTAAATCCGAGTATAAAATCCGCCGAACAGCCAAAATAGTCGAGTAAACGGATAAATATGGAATATTTAGGCAAACAGACACAACGAAGATACCGCATAATCGTCGAGCTACCCACGCCGATCGTCCTTGCAAGCGCGGAAGCGCTGAGATTGCGCTCTGCCATCAGCTTAGCGAGCCGTTCCGCGAACTGCGACGCCTCCCATTTTGAATCTTCCGACAACCGTTTCATAAATTCACCTCTTTCTATCCGATATTATCTTACAAATCGGCACGCTTTTGTCACATCGTGCCAAATTTGTTGAGGCAAATTTTTCTCATGTCGGTACAAAATAAGGTCGAAAATTTCGGCCTTTTTTACGTTTTTATAGCTTTGCGATCTGTTCTATCCCATAGAGAGGGAGATTCACGAGCCATTCTTCTTTTTTATAGTCCGTCATAGAGGTACGGACGCAAACTTCGGGAGAAAACTTTTCCCAATAGGTCTTTAAGCTCTTGGCTTTCAGATTGACCTCTGCCTTCACTTCGATCGGGATAATCTGCTCCCCCGTATCGACGACAAAATCAACCTCGCAAGAGCCTCTGTCGTTGGTATAATAATAGACGCCCAAATCCTCAATGGATTTTAATTGCTGACAAACGTACTGCTCGGTAAGAGCCCCTTTAAATTCGACAAAAAGATCGTTTCCTTCCAGCAACGTGCGTTGTCGAAGCCCTGCCATGCAGCCGAGAAGCCCCACGTCTACCAAAAACAGCTTAAATGCCTTTAAGTCCTCATATGCCTTCAAGGGGACTCCCGTCGCATTCACACGGCTGATTTTATGAACGAGCCCACAATCGCCGAGCCACATAATTGCCGTTTCGTATTCCTTCGCACGAGCGCCTTCACGGACAAGACCGTATACGAATTTTTTGTTTTCTTTGGCAAGTTGAGAGGGAATGCTGTTCCAAAGCATACGGATTCTCGGAACAATTTCATTGAGTGCGTGTTTGGAGAAATCCTGCTCATAAGCAGAAAGAATTCTCTTTTGAATTTCGCGAACTTCGTTGAAATCCTTGTTTTCCGCAAAGCTTTGTACCGCCTCGGGCATACCGCCGACAAAGTAATAGTGTTTCAAGGCATCGATGTACGTCTGCTTAAAACTTGCAATCATCTGAAAATCCTGCCGATCGAGAAGCTCGGCAAAGTGCGCCTTGTCGGTCGCCATCAAAAACTCTCGGAAAGAGAGCGGATAAAGCTTCAAGAAATCCACTTTTCCCACAGGAAAAGACGTGCCTTGATGCAGAGCGATTCCGAGCAAAGAGCCTGCACAGACAATATGATACTCGGGTGCATTTTCATAGAAGTATTTGAGAGATGTTAGCGCCTTCGGAACTTCTTGCACCTCGTCGAAAATCAATAGGGTATCGTCGGGATTAATCCTACGCCCCACGTACAGCTCAAGCCCCATGATCAAACGATCGGTATCCAGATCGGACGCAAACAATTCCGCCATTCTCGAATTGGCGTCGAAATTGATGTATACCGTATCCGCATACGCTTGTTTCCCGAACTCTTTCATCAGCCAAGTCTTGCCGACCTGACGAGCCCCTTCGATAATTAAAGGTTTCCGGCGTTTGCTTTGCTTCCATTGGAATAGCTTTTCCATCGCGATTCGGTACATACGCACACCTCCTTCTTGGTCTTACAAGGATAGCATACCACGAAATTACAAAAATTGCAACGAAATTTTGTAGAACTATCACACTTTTTCCAACGAAAAAGTGTGACACAAGGAAAATTCTTCTAAAATCAAAAAAGACCGGGTTTTTTCGGTCTTTCGTTTTATTCCGTCAAGAGTCGGTACAGGGTCTGCTCGAATCCGCATTTTTTCATCAATTCTTCCACGATTTTGCGATTTCGCGTCGAGGGAACTTTCCCGCGCCCCGCACGGATCATGACGTTTTTGGGGGAATGCTCGAAGTCCACGAACTCGACGAGATCGACCGCATACCCCTCGTCCTCTAAAAGCAGCGCACAGACGGTGTCCGTCAGAAGAGCGCAGACGCGCTCCTTGACGATTCCGTACTTTAAGAGAGAGTCGAGCTCCCCGCCGCCGTGAATGGATAAATTGACCTCGTGCTGACAGCAGGGCACGGAGAAGATGTCCTTTGCCCCGTGGCGGACGGCGTAGGCGAAGGCGTAGTCCGTCGCCGTATCACAGGCGTGAAGGGTGACGACCATGTCGATCGGCTCGTCGAAAAGGACGTCTTTGGTCACGTCGGCGACCACAAATTGAAGATTCTGATAGCCGTAGCGCTTTGCCACCTCGTTGCAGTGCTTCACGACGTCGGCTTTCAAGTCGTAGCCGATGACCTTGACGGCAATCCCCCTCTTTACGGTAAAGTAATAATAGAGGATAAAGGTGAGATAGGACTTCCCGCACCCGAAGTCGAGAATGGTGAGAGAAGTCTTTTGCGTATCGCGGAAGGCATCGTCCACGAGCTCGACAAAACGGTTGATCTGCTTGAATTTGTCGTACTTCGCCTTGACGATCCGATAGTCCTTTGTAAAGACGCCGAGATCGACGAGCGCGGGGATTTTCTCCCCTTCGGGAAGCAGGTATTTCTTTTCGCGGTTGTGCGTCTTCTTCGAGGGCGAAACATCGTTCTCGCTCTCCCGCCGCCTGTACGAGCCGGAAGCGTTCCTCGCATAGGAAATCGTCTTTCCCGCCTTGGTGACGAGAATCTGACGATATTTTTTTGCTTTCTCCTCTAAATAGCAGAAAAGTTCCTCTAAGGAGAGATTGGTATGAAACACCTGATTGTTCCGATACCCCTCCGCCTGATAAAAGAGGGTCTTGCCCTGCACGGGACGAATGACAATTTTTTGATACTCCGCGCCCTCTCCGTCCGAAAGGGTGATTTTGACGAGGGTTTCGTCGATTTCTTCTCTTGCAACGATCATAAAATTCGGAATAATTCTTTTAACGAATGAATGGTATAATCGACGTCGGCGTGCTCCTCGCCGCGGCGATTGAAGTAGCACGTCCTGATACCTACCGTCTTTGCGCCCGCCATGTCCGACTCGTAGGAGTCCCCCACCATGAGAATTTCCTCGGGCGGATAGGGAATTTCATCGAGCAGCTTGCAAAAGAACTGCCGATCGGGCTTGATTGCCCCGACTTCCTCGGAGATGAAGATGGCTTTCAGATAGGGAAGATACTCCCGCGTTCTCCCCCTTTGAATGACGGAAAGCCCGTTTGTGGCAATGTAGACGTCGTACTTTTTTGAGAGCGTCTTTACGATGGAGAGGCTGTCCTCGATGGGTCTGCCTTCTCCCGAAATAAAGCGGGTGAAGACCTCCTCCCGACCTTCGGGCAGGGGGATTCTCTTGGCAAAGTCCTGAAAGAGCCAGGCAACGTGCTGCGCATAGATGGCGTGAAAGTCACGCTGAATGCGCTCCTCGTGCACGAGATGAAGCTCGTGCTTCGTCCAACTCTCGCAGGAAAGTTCCCAAAACGCGAGGACGTCCTCTTTCGTGGGTGAAATGCCGAAGTAGCGGCAGGTCTTGAAAAACGCCGACTTCTCGTCCTCGTCGAAATCGATGAGGGTATGATCTACGTCGAATACGATCGCCTTCATCAGTCTGCCCACCTGTGAAGAGAGAGCGTCCTGTCCTTCACGTCGTCGTGTTCGGCAAAGTAGCGCTCGCGAAGCTCTTCCTTGCTCAAGGGCTCTTCGAGCTCCAGAAGCTCTTTTAATTCTTCCTCCGAAAAGTCCGCGAAGTTAAATTCGCCGTCGTACTGTTCGGAAAGACGCATGATATCCCAGCGGGAAATTGCCATAATCGTTCTCCTTTGCAAAGAGTATAACACGAAAACGGGCAAAAGTCAATCAAACGGCGCAATCGTACTTTGCCGTATACTTCAAAAGCAGGGCAAGGCAGTCGTTTAACGACCGCATTTCCCGATCGGTCAGCATTCCCTTTTGCCGATACAGCCGAAGGGTGAGCTCTACGTTGTCGATTTCCAGCCGATCGCTCCCCTCCAAGGCGTACGATTTTAATTTGTTTGCGACCTCGAAGGCGTGATCGAGGCACAAGTTCGTCTCTTCGAGGGAATGGGACGCGATTTCCACCCGCGGCGGCTCGATCTGCGGCTCATAGCAGACGATTTTGGGGGGCTTGTCCTCCTTATCCCCCTTTTTTTGTTCGGTCGGAATGAGCTTATAAAAGAGCCTCGCCTCGGCAAGATACAGCACCGAAAACAAGAGTCCGTCCCGAAGCGAATATGTAGCGGAAAAGACGACGAAGCAGAGGCAGAGGGACACCTCCGAAAAGACGGAAAAGACGGTTTTGCTCTTTAAGGGACAGCACACCAAAAACCAGAGCACGGGCAGCGCGCAGAACGCCACGCTAAGCTGCCATTCCTTCACTTGCGTAAGCCACGATTGGATCAAAGAAAACAGTTGCATAAAATCACCTCGACTCCCATTATAACGGAAGTCGAGGGGAAAAAGATCGCTTATTCTGTCACTTTTCGTCGATGATCGGCAGTTCCCGCTCGGCGAGAAGATTGACGATGACCGCCTTGATTTTGTCCTTCGGGACGTTCAGGATTTTGGCAACCGCATCCTTGTAGAGAAGGAGCTGCGGGGTGTAGTGAGCAAGCACTTCCCGATCCCCCTTCCCCGTGAACTTATAATCGACGATGAGAATTTCCTTTCCGATGGCGAGAAGGTCGATCGCTCCCTGATAGAGCACCTGTTCCCCTTCCTCGGAGGGAAGATAGCACAGGAACTTTTGCTCTCGTTTGAGCGTACAGCCCTTCAGACGGGAGAAGATGGGCATGGACAAAATGCCCTTGAGCTTGGGAAGCTCCAACCTCGCGTACTCCTCTTCGGAAAAGGCGGATTGCAGCCGCTCGTACTCCTTTTCGACGGGCTTGGAAAAGTCCACAAGCTCCAAAAATTTATGGTAAATCGTGCCCTTTTCTCTGTCGCTCTCGCCAAAGACAGAGGGCGTCATATAGTACTCCTCGTCCTTATTTAAAATGGCGGAGGCGGAAGTTTTGACGGGAAGGGACGTCGCCTTCGGGTAAGGATAGGAAAAGTCCATCGCCTTTAAGATGGGACGCTCGTCCCCTTCCTCTCCGCCGAGAATCGCCTGCGCGGGCGTAAAGGGAAGGGCGATCTCCCTTCTCTCCTCGGGTTCGAAGCGGTCGGGGTCGAAAAAGTCTGCCCACGAAGAGGCTTCCGCGACCATGCTCTCGTCGAAATGCCCCTTCTTTTCCAGCACGAGATGGAGGGAAAACTTCGCCCGCGTTAAAGCGACGTAGAACAAATTCATCTCGTCGCGGACAGTCTCGGCGCGCTGGGTCTCCTTGCAGAGCCTTCTTAGGAGGGTTTCGCCCTTGATCATCTGCTCCGCGTCGTAATACTTGGGCGCGGGCAGTCCCTCGAAGAAGAGCACTTCGTCGTTGTCGGGATTGTGGAATTTTTTATCGACGTCGAGGAGAATGACGACAGGGTATTCGAGCCCCTTGGAGGCGTGTACCGTGAGAATCTGCACGGCGTTTTCCCCCGGCGCTTCGCTGAAGGGAATTTTGTTGCCGCTCGCCTTCAACGCCGCCATGAACTCGCGAATCGTCCCCGTCCCCTCGTCCACGAGCTTTTGCACCCGCTTGCACTTTTGCTTGCCGTTGGGGTAGGAGAGAAGCTCCGTCTCGAGGCGGGAATCCGCAATCAGCTTGGAGAGCACTTCCCCCGCGCTCATCACCCGTGAGAGGGCGCGGAGCTTTTCCGCATAGGCGAAAAACGCCTTGAGCCGCTCGGCAAGCTCCCCCTTGAGCGTCGCGTACTTTTTGCAGGCGTCGCGGAAGGCAAGCTCGCGGAAGCGGAGACGGATTTTGGCGAGCTCGTCCTCCGAAAAGCCGCCCTTTGCCGAAAGGAGCGCGGAGGCGAGGGGGATGTCCTGTTCGGCGTTGTCAAGGTAAGAGAGCCAATCGATGAGCCCCGCCACTTCCGTATAGGCGCAGAGATTGACTTCCCCCGGAATGGCGACGGGAATCCCCCGCGAGGAGAGATAGTACGCCGCCTCGGCGAGCTCTTCCCCTTTGGAGCGCACAAAAATCGCGATGTCTCCGTAATTTGCCGTGCGATACGCCCTTCTGTCGAGATCGTAGAACTTCGAGCCGAGCTCGTCCTTGATGATGCGCTCCAACAGCTTGGCGGTGGGAGAGGGCTGCTTTTCCATGCGCCGATAATTTTGCTCGACGGAATAGACTCCTCTTGCCTGAATGGTCGTCTCCTCTTCGTCCGCAAGGGGAATGTGGATTTTAACCCGTCCCGTTCCCCCTTCGTAGCCTCCCCCCTCCTGCATGAGAGAGGTTGCGGCGTAGTCGATGCCCGTCTCCTTTTTCATGCAGACGGAAAAGACGCGGTTGACAAAGTCGAGAATGGCGGGGGCGCTCCTGAAATTGCTCTTTAAATAGAGGGCGTTGTCCCCCTTTTCGTACTCCTGAATTTTTTGCGCGAAGTAAACGGACTTCCCCCCGCGAAAGCCGTAGATGGACTGCTTCATGTCCCCGACGAGAAAGACCTGATCAGACTCGACGGCGGAGAGAATCGCCTCCTGCACGGGGTTGACGTCCTGATATTCATCGACGAAGACGTAGCGATAGCGCGCTTGCAGCTCCTTTCTCACCCCTTCCATGGAAAGGAGCTTTAAGGTGTTGTGTTCGAGATCGCCGTAGTCGAGCCTTGCCCGCTTCCGCTTTTCCTCCGCGTACAGATCGTCAAAGCGAAGGGTACAGGAAACGAGTGCGCGCGCGATGTCCTCGGCTTGCTCGAAGTGGACTCGCTCGATTTCGGTAGGCGCAAATTCCGCCGTCTTTTTGGAGAGCGCGGACAGGGCGTCCCTGACCTTTGCCATGCGGTCGATGAGCTCCCCTTCCGCCTCGCTCATTTTTTTCGTCTTTCTCGGCTTGCGGGGAAGGGGCTCGGCGGTTTGGGCGCGAAGGGTCTCGTAATCCCCCTTCGCGGCGCGAATCCACAAAAGGAGGGCTTCCGCGTACCCCTCCGCCGTCGGCATATCGAGGCACTGCCCTTTAAGCTCCTCCAAAATGCGCTCTCTGCGGCAGAGCCGTTCCTGGTAGAGCGAAGCGATGCGCTCTTTGATCTCCTCAAAGCGGTTTCCCTGCGAAAACAGAAGCTCCCGATAGCCCGCGATGGGTCTGATCTTCTCGTAAAAAGACAAAATCGTCTCCCGAAGAAAGGTATCTCCCCGCTTTTTCCGATAGACGGCAAGAAGGCGGGAAAATTCTCTGTCTCCGCTTTCATAGCACGCTTCGAAGAGCTTGTCCATCGCCCTCCCTTGCAGGGCGGCGACCTCTGCGGGGTCTGCGAGCACGGTAAAGTCGGACGGAAGGTCAAGCAGATAGAAATAGCGCTTGATCGTCCTGAGGCAGAAGGAGTGAATGGTGGAGATGTCCGCCTGCGGGAGCATGGAGAGCTTTCTCCCCAAGGATAGTCGCTCTCCTTCCGGGAGCGATTTGTCCGCCAGACGCTCCAAAAGCGCCTTTTTGAGCTTTTCGCGCATCTGCGTCGCCGCCTTGACGGTAAACGTAACGGCGAGAATGTCCGTAATTTCCGCCTCCGTCAGGATGAGAGAGACGAGCTTGCCGATCATGACGAAGGTCTTGCCGCTCCCCGCCGAAGCGGAGACAATCGTCCTTCCCCTCGCCCTGACCGCCTGTTCCTGTTCGGGCGTATAGCTCATCTTTCTTCCTCCTTCTCTCTTCTCGCAATTTCCGCAATGTCGGCGCAGGTGATCTTTTCCTTCTTCCGCACCCGATCGCCTTCACTCCCGCAAAGCCCCTTGTACTTGCACCAAGAAGGGCAATTTCCGTGCGGGCTTGCCCCGATAAAGCCCTTTTTCAGCTCTTCTCCCCCTTGCTCGGCGAGGAGAAGGGCGTAATCCACGAAGTCGGAAAATTGCCCACTCGTCATCACCTTGTCCGAACGGGAGGAAAGGGGAACGTCGAAAAGCTCGCTCTTTCCGCCCTCCGCACTCGTATCCGCAAAGGGAAGCCCCGCCTCGTTGAAAAAGCCCGTCATTGCAAAGTTCTTGCCCCCTTCCTTGGTGTAATCGTAGCTTGCGGGAAAGTAGAACGCCCCCGCAGGCGTCTTGCCCTCACTCACCGCGGACAGATACAGCTGAAGCTGTAATTTCTTGCCCACGTAATAGGACTCGGGCGAGGAGTCCACGCTCCCCGTCTTGTAATCGACGACGCGAACGAAGCCGTCCTTTTCGTCTACCCTGTCCACCTTGCCGTAAAGCTTCGTCTTTTCGCCGAAGGTAATCACTTTTTCGGAATCGACCACCTCGAAGGAGGACTGCGCAATCGTGCGGTACATGGCGCGTCCGATCTTGACCGTCTCCTCCACGAGGGCATCCATCGCGTACTTCCCCCCTGCGGTGTCCTGCGTATACACGTAAGGCGGCAAGCTCAGAAGCTCGTGCGAGAGCGCCCTTACGCGGACATCGCACGTCTCATAAGAGGAAATTCTTCCCGCCTTCATTTCGTCAGCCAGCTTTTCCATGACCGCATGGACGAAGTTTCCCGTGTCCGTGTTCGCCATGCTCCCCTCTCTCGGCTCTTTGAGCTTGAGCCCGAGGCTTAGAAAGTTCCGATACGGGCAGGAAAAATACGTCTCCAATAGGGTCGGGGAAATCGTTCCCCCTTCCCGTCCGAAGAAGAGCTTTTCCCCGCACGAAAGGTAGGGGTTCTTCTCGATCCCCCGATAGAGGGCGTCCGTGCGCTCCTGTTCTCCCTTTTTCTGAAGGGCGCGATAGAGCGCGCCCATGCCCTCCGTCTGCATGCCCCCGTCCGTCTCGATCTTTTTGAGGAGAAGCTGCTTTAAGGCGAGCTCCCGCGTCGTGGCGGCGTAGGAGAGAAGGGACAAGTCGTACGCCTCCGCGCGTTCGGATTCGAGACCCGTCGCGCCCGTCCGCGAAAAGAGATGGGACAAATACGAGAGCATTTCGCTCTTTCCCCCGCCTTCGCCGACGGGCACAAAGCAGAGAAGGCGTTCCGTAAAGGAACAGAGATTGAGCGACGCGCTCTCCCGAACGCGCAGATTGGATTGGGCGACAGTCGGCTCGATGTTCAGCTTCACCTTGCCCAGAAGGTCGAGCTCCTTGTCCGCGAGAAGCGCGGTGTCCTCCGTCACCTTGGGCACTTTTTCGCTCATGCCGAGGACGTACAGATCGGGCACGGGCAGAAATTTGCTCTCCGCAAAGTCCCCCACGAAGACGGCGTCCGCCTTTAAGGGGATCATGGAGACTTCCAGAGCGGCGAGCCCGTCGCCGAGCACCGTCGCCATCTCCGAGGCGTCCATAAAATAGCCGTTCGTGAGCGCCTCCGCTTCGGTCAGCACCTTTTCGATCTTCTCCGCGCCTCGCTTCAGATAATCCCGATCGTAGGGATCGTCGTAAAGCTCTAGTAGATCGTTCGTCGTGCGCTCCGTGTTTTTGAGCATCTTGCGAAGAAGCCGAACGTATTCCTGTCCCTCGGCGTGTGCGGGAAGGAGAAAGGAAAGGAGCCGATCGCGGAAGAAGCACAGCTCGCCCTTCGAATAGGCTTCCGTCTCCTTGATTTCCCGCTTGCAGCCGCCGCGGAAGGCGGCGAACTCCGAGAGATAATTTCTGTAATTGTCCGATCTCCCAAAGTACACGTTGGAGACGAAGCTCTGCACGGATTCGGGAGAGAGTCCGTCGGAAACCATTTCCAAGGCAGAGAGGAGAAACTGCCCCAAGGGGTGCTCCTTCATGCTCTTTTTAAGGTCGATAAAATAGGGAATGCCATACTCGTCAAACACCCGTCGAAGGGTGAGGGCGTACTCGGAAAGGTCGGGCACGAGCACGACCTCGTCCCGATAGCGCTTGCCTTCCCGCACCCGCTTTCCGATTTCCACGGCGACGCGCTCCACTTCCTCGCGCTTGCCCTGCGCTTCGAAGAGGGAGACCAAATTCGTCCGCATGGGCGGCTCGCCGAAAATTTCGGGGTTGTAGAGCCCCCGCCGAAGGTGGGAAACTTCTTCCGAAACAGGCAGGGAGAAGCGTTGCGAGATCACTTTTCTGTCCCCGACGAGGTCGAAAAAGTCCGCTTCCGCCTCGTTGCGATAGATCGCCTCCTTCCCCCCGATGAAGAACGCGGAGACGTTTCCCGCACTCTCCACGCAAGCTTCGATGCCCTCCCGCATCTGGGCGGCAAAGGAAGGGAAGCCGAAGAGGACGAGGTGCTTGCCCTCGAAGCTCTTTTCCCGACGAATGACGTCGGGCAGAAGGCGGAAGTAATTGCTCTCGTCCATATAGTGATTGTCGGCGAGAAACTCCTCGTACTTTTCCTGCAAGAAGGCGAGATCGGAAATTTTCCCCTGCAAGACGGGGTTGTCTTTCAGGTCGATTTCGCCCAGCATGGCAGGCGTAATGCGGGAGGCGGACAGGCGAATGAGGGTGTCGTAAATGCCGAGCGCGGCATCGCCCGTGTGCGCGCCGTGGAAACAGGAGAGCTGTCCCCTGTATTCGGCGAGCAGCCTTCTCACCGTCATGACGGAGCCCTGCTTGGAGAGCATTCTGTCCGAGACGTAAGTCTTTAAATAGCGCGCAAAGGTGAGTACCGTCGCGGAAAACGTTCCGCCGAGCCGCTTGCAGATGGTCTCCTCCACGAGCAGGGTATAGCGGTCGCCGCAAAAGACGACGGTGTTTTGCTCCTTTTCCATCAGGTCTCCCAGACGGGACAGGGCGCTTTCGAGATCGGGTGTGACGACGAGAGTAAGCATAATTTCTCCTTCTTGGTTTCCCTTCCATTATAACGCCTTCCGCGGGTAAAGTCCATGACTTTTTTTATGAAATTTTTGCGTTTGCTCGATTTTTATTTTTACAAACACGAAAAAATATGGTATAATGAACGAAAACGTGTTCACACAAACGCTCAACGCGCATCTTTCGGATTGCGTGAACACGCTCTAGACTAAGCTACTTGGAGCAATTTATGAAGAAAAAAATCGTTCTCTCCGCCCTCGCCCTCTCTCTTGCGGGCGTCGCCCTCGTCGGTTGCGGAACGCCTTCCCTCTCCCTCACCGCAAATTGGTATCGGGACACTTCCATTTCTACCGCCATCAGCGGCACGAGCGAACAGCTCGTCTATTCCGTTTCCTATCAAGAGGGCGCGGGCAACGAGCATTATGCCGTTTCCTACGAGATCGGGACTTACACCGTCTCCCTCATCAATACCTTCTATGAGTGGAAGGACGGAAGCGGCGCAAAAGAGGAAGTCTACCGCCTGACCTCCAGGCTTGACATTTCGGGAAAATACACCATGAACGGAACGGAAGTCCCCTTTACGGACTTCGTCGATTCCGTCTGCTATCTGAGGACGATTCCGGGCGGGCTTGCCCCCGTCTATTCGGAAAAGAAGGTGCATTCCACCTCTCCTTCCTCCCTTTCCCCTTCTTCTCCCGAAAACATGTGCACCGTCTTTGACTATGAGACGAGCGTCTCCTATGCGCGGGACGGCTCTGTCGCAACCGTCAAAAAGACGGACTTGACGACGAGCAAAACGGAGGAAACGGAAGTCAAGCTCCCCGCACGCCTCTTTGACAACGAAGAGCTTCTCTTCCTCGGAAGGGCGATCAATTTCACTTCATCCCTCCGCGTGTCCTGTCTGAATGCCAATTCCGCCAAGGTCGAGCCCGTTCTCTTCTCCGCCGTGAGCGCGCAGGAATCGGACTTCACCTTCAACGGCACGAAGCACGAAAAGGTCTCCTGCACGACGGTCGGGCTTTCCCTCGATTCTGAATTTTCGGGCGCATCGCAGGTACTCACCTACGCGAATCGCGTCGAGGGCGCAAACACCTACCGCAACGTGCTCCTTTCCATGGAAGTTCCCTTAAGCTATCGGCTCGGCTCGCTCGTCTATACGTTGGAGAGCGCAACCTTCACCGATAAGTAAGCCACAATAAAGCCGCGCCTTAGGCGCGGCTTTTCTACAAAGAAACAGACCGATCGAACGATCGGTCTGCTTCTTTTTTAAGGGGAGTTAGCCTTCGAGTTCTTTGTCGTTGAAGGAAGCGACAATTCCCGTGACCATGCTCACAAACAAGAGCACGAAGATCACGATGACGACTGCGAGGATGTTGTTGCGCTCGGTCATACCCGTGATGTGGTTGATCATCTCTTCGAACATGATGATTCTGTCGTTGAGATAGAGTCCGAACGCCAGGGCGAAGCCCAAAACGGAGACGACCGTCGCGATCGAGCCGATTCTCTTTTTGTAGAGAAGGGCTACGGCGGAAGCCGCAATGCCGATGAGAAGCACAATCAGGACGTCGGCTGTGACCTTGCTGATCGCAATGTTATAGATGAGATACACGATAAGCGCCAGAACGCCTGCGACCGCGGAGACAAATTCCGCATAGAAGCCGATTCCTCTTTTTTCAAACCATTTCATTCTGTTTGTCCTCCTTATGCCTTTTTCTTATCTTCGGGCGTCAGCAGGGCAACCACCGCAAGGGCAGCCGTACCCAGCCAAAGCACGCCGTTGATCGCGTAAACCACATAAATCCATGCGGGCGTCACTGCCACGACGTCGTAAGCGGAGGAGAGACCGTTCATGAGGTTGGTATGTGCATAGGTGTAGTAGACGCGATGAGCAATCTCCTGAAGGGCAAGAATAATATTGCCGTCGTCGGTAGCAGTGATTTGCTTGTTGACTTCCTTGATGCGGTTCTCCTTTGCAGAGCCCGTCATGTAGCAGAACAGATCGTTTCCGTTCATAATCGCCTCTACCGTGTGCATGTAAGAGTTTGCACCTGCGGCGTCGGTAATGATCATGCCGACAAAGCCCCATTCTCCGCGGAGAAGGTCGTTCTGAATGGCGGAGCTATGTCCGATCCACGTAGGCCCGATGCGGTTGAAGCACGTCATGACGGACGTACATCCGCCCTTGACGAAAGCGCCTTCGAAGGCTCTGAGCTGAATCTCGCGGAATTCCTGTTCGTTTGCGAACGTAGCGACGCCCGTTCTCCAGGTTTCCTGATCGTTTGCAAAGAAGTGCTTCGGGCCTGCGGAAACGCCCATTTCTTCCATGGCTGCACAAGTTGCCGCCGACAGTTCGTAGGCGAGAATGGAATCTTCGGAATAATACTCAAAGTTTCTGCCGCCGAAGGGAGTTCTGTGCGTATCCACGCCGGGACACCATACCTGCTGTGCGGAATGCGCCATGACCGCGTCTTCTCCCATGTAGTAGCCACGCATCGAGAGCATTTCCTTGCTCCACGAAGCAGCCGCCAAGCTCTCGTTGACGTAAGCGTTGCCCGCGATGCCGTCGGGGCCGTCGCCGTTGCTGGTAGAGGGTGAAGCGATGCTTTCCATGCTCTTGATACCGCCGTGCTCCATCGTCACTTCGATGAGCTCCTTCAAAGACATCTGCTGAATGAACGTCGTCCAAAGGGGTTCGTTAAAGTCGACGCCGTACATATCCGCGAGCTTGATGTTGCTGTTCTTGTCCGTTACGACCGCATAAGCGGAGGGCGCGTCGGCAGGTTTTTCGTAGGTGTTCGTGCAAAGCCTCTTGATCATCTCGGGGGTAGCCGTCACCTCGGTAGCCTTGACGGGGAACGTACCCTGCCAATCCTTTCTGGTCAGATAGGTAATGCTTCCCTCCTTCCAGAAGTTCAGGTCGGCTTCGTCCAACCGATTGGTGACTTCATGTCCCGTTTTTGAACGGCGGAAGGTCTGATCGTCGAGTTTTGTTTGCTTCCAGGTATACGTCTTTGCGGCATCGCCGCTCTGCGCTTTTCCGTCCTGATCGACCATGCCCGACTTCTGCTTCTTCGCGAGGATGTTGTTGAGGGCGTCGTGCGCGTTGTCGCCGACTGCAAGGTAATAGTCGCCTTCGCTCAGAATATACGTCTTCGCGTTGGTATAATCGTAGCTGGCAAGGAAATAAGTATCGAACGTGATTTCATAGTTTACCGTCTGACCGGGTGCAATGGAATCCGTCTTGGCGAATCCGACGAGCTGAACGGCGGATTTTTCCACGTTGTTCTTTTTCTCGTAGTCGCCGTAAGGGGTCTGCGCATAGAGCTCGACGACGGACTTGCCCGCGACGTCTCCCGTGTTCTTGACCGTTCCCTTGACGGTCATCGTGCCGTCGTCATTCGTCGTGACGGAATCCATCGTTTGGGCAAACGTCGTATAGGAAATGCCGTAGCCGAAGGGATAGGAAACCTCTTCCGCATAGTTCCAGCCACCCTTGGAATCAAAGACGCCCGCGTTTCCGTTTGCGTTGCCCTGTCCGAGAATGCCGTCCTCGTATCTCGTCTCATAATACTTATATCCGACGTAAATGCCTTCGGTCTGTGCTACGTAATAGATCGAGTCGGTAGGGTTATCCGTCGATCCCGCAGAAACGTCAAGATAGTTCTTGTATTTAAATTCGCCGAAGTTCTGCGTAGCGGGTGCAGAGAGGGAGTTGGAAGCGTACGTATCGACGAGCCTGCCCGAAGGGTTTGCATTGCCGACCAAAAGGTCGGATACGCCCCTGAAGCCCGTGCTGTTGCCAGGGCCGCCGATAACCATACAGGCGTCTACCTTGTACTCATCCAGCCACTTGACCTCCATCGGGTGTCCGCTGTTGATGAGGACGATGACCTTCTTGAACGTGCCGTTTTCCTTGTACTCTCTAACGATTTCGAGCATATCCTTCTCATCCTGATGAAGGGCAAGCTCGGAAATACCTTCGACGTCTTTGGTATAGAGGTCGTTGCTCTCGCCTCCTTCTCTCGCGAGAAGCACGATTGCCGCGTCGGAGTACTCCCCAAAGGAAGCCTTGACCGCATCCGTATAGACGGACTTAGGCGATTCGCCGATGAGACGCGCCGTCGCGCTTCTCTTGGGAGAAGTATCGGCGTTGTAGGCGTCGATGAGCGCCTGATTGACCTTGAAGTTCGCCTTGGACGCATCCTGCAATGCCTCGAGATAGGTGACTTTCGTTCCACCGCTGCCGCCGCCCGAATTTGCCTTGGTGTAAGGGTTGACGGTTGCTCGCCCGAACAGGGACACCTTCATGCCCTTTGCAAGGGGCAGCGCCTTGTTGTGATTCGTCAAGAGAACGGCTCCCTCTTCCGCCTCTGTTTCGACGAACGCCGCAACCGCTTCGTTTTTCTTTGCCTTTTCGGCGTCCGTGATGTTGTTGATGTCGGCTGCAAATTTGCTCTTGAAGTATTGATTTAATTCGACGTCCTTCTCGTCGATGACGCCGTCTCCGTTGGTATCCGTGAGATCGTCCCGCAAGACAAGCTTGCTCGTCTCAAATCCCATGTATACGTTGATGGCGGGCGCGTTGCTGATCGCGGCAATGCTTGCGCCGAGAACGATGGCGGCAAGCGTTGCGGTGACGCTCGTCAACCCGCGGTATAAGTTCTTCTTTTTCATTCCGATCCTCCTTTATCCCTCGACAGGGTATCTCGTGTCGGGGGTAAGCACGCTATCCAGCAGCGTTTTGGTTGCCGCATAGTTGATGCACCACTGACCTCTTACGTAATACTGGAACGAGAGGTTTCCCATTTCGTCGTATTTAAGATCCATCTTCGTCTTATAATCTGCCTTCTCCTTTTTCGGAACCGTCCATTCGGTCAGCCAGATCTCCAATTCCTTTCCGTCCCAAGACCAATACGTTTCGTCCGGCTCGTTGCTTCCGCCGCCTGCACCGCCGACGATTGCGATGTGTCCGTCGCCGTAAAACTCCAGCGTATCGACGCCGTTCGCCATGAGAAAGATAATCTTCTCGGCGGGCGTAACGACGGTAATCTCCGTTTCAAACACGTATTCTCCCACGGTGATCTTGACGAGCGTATCCTCCTTGGTCAAGGGAGAAGTCTTGTCATACGTGTAATCGGTGATCATTTTTCTGCTTCCGTCCGAGTACACTCCAACCAACGAAAGACCTGCCGGATCAAACGATTCCCCGACGAGGTATTCCGTCTTTTCGACGGGCGTCATGAGCTGCACTTCTTCCAAAGTCGCAGGTTCTGCACAACCCGCCACCGTCGCGACGAGCGCGGCGAGCGAAACAACGCTCAAAGCGGTACAAAGCAAGCTTTTTCCGACTTTTTTGACTTGTTTCTCTTTCATAATTCCTCCAAATAGTTTTATTTTGAAAAACAAATTGCCTTCGGGAGATTGCGGTTTCATCGAAATCTTCTTTTCTCTTTAAGAGATGTGGGGGAGCGAAGCGCATCGACGAAACCGCAAACGGAAAACAAATTTGCATTCTCAACGATCTTGCGCAATCATCTTACAACAAGATCAAAAAAGCGCAATGCCTTTGGGATAAAATTGAAGGAATTAGGGAAATTCTACTTTTTTGCGCAAAAAAAATTCTCTCCTGCGAGAGAATTTTTGATGTTTAACTGTTCTTTTTTTCGATTGGAAAGAGGACTTCGACGACGAATTTTTCATCCTCCATAAAGAAGCGGGCGTTCCCGCCGTAGCTTTGCGCGATGTGCGAGATGCTTCTAACGCCGAATCCGTGGAATATCTTGTCGCTTTTGGACGTTTGGGGGAAGCCGTCCTGAAACGAAACGGGTACGGGGCAATTGTTTTCCATGCACACGTACAGCATATCCGCCTTGGCACACGCGACGAGCGTAATCACCCTCTTTTCCGTATTTTCCTCTTTTTCGACGCATTCGATCGCATTGTCGAACATGTTCCCGAGCATCACGTAAATATCCTCGTCTGCCATGAAGCCGAATTTGTCGCCGTCCACCATATAGGTGAAGTTGATCTTGTTCTTTTCACAGAGCAAGCTCTTCTCCATCAGGACGAGATCGACCGAATCGTTCCCCGTCTTGGCGACGGTGTCGTAAATGTGGATGGCGTCGGTTATTTTTTCGAGGGACTTGGAGCGAAGCTCGGGCGTCTGCGTTTCCAAAAGGCGAATCTGATGCCGCAGATCGTGGCACTTCAAATTGATCATCTCGACGGTTTCCTTGGAAATCGTCTGCCGTTTGCGTTCAAATTCGAGCATTTCGGATAAAATGCGGTTTTTTTCGTCCAGCTTGCTCTCGTGGAAGACACCCGCCTGCAAGCATAGGCAGAGCAGACACCCCATAATCGTACAGATGTAACTGCCGAAGAGCGCGGCTCCCGCCTCGATGGATTCCGCGATCGGATCGGGCTCGAAAGCACTGATCACGATGCAGATAAAAAGATTCGCGCACGATACCAACAAGACCTTCCAATCCTGATCGCACGCTCTGTTTTTTTCAAAACTCCTTCGAATGAGGAAAAAATAACTGACGAGGGAAAAGAAAACGGGGATGCCGATATAAAAACAGAGATATTCGACGAGGGGCGGCACGGGCTTTTGCGAATAAAAGCAAATTTGAATAAGATAGGAAACTCGGCTCGCGATGTGTTCGACCGAATAGCCGCCGATGGCGCAAAACAGCGCCTGCCTGAAATTCACCTCGAAACACCCCGTCAGGGCAATCGCGTTAAAGAGAACGAGGGAGAAAAAGAATACGATTCCCTTTGCGTGCCGAATCAGATAAAATTCTCTTCCGGGGATCACTTCCCTCACAACGGCGGTCAGGGCGACCAGCGAGAGAAACAGGATCAGAGAGCCGATCGCCCGCAAGAAAAAATTCTTTTTTCGGCGCAAACCGACGAGAAAGCCGATCTCGCAGAGAAACAGCTGCAAGACGAACCATGCAATCTTTGTGGCAATCTTCAGAGCAAATTCCATCATCGTCCCCCTCCCCCTCGAATATAATCCATCAACGCTTCCGTAAACGAATCCCTGCAAGTGCGCGTAATCGTAAACGCCGTATCCGGCAGATAGACGGCGTTCTTTTCCTTTTTCTTGACGTACTTCAAATTGACCAGACAGCCGCTTGCGCACTTCTTGACGGTCGTATTTTGAAAGCGTTCCTCGACGTCCTTCATCGTCCCGCGCTCTCTGACTTCCTCTCCGCTCGAAAGTACGTAGACGATGTAATTTTTGTCCTTGATCACGTAGACGATCTCGTCGATCGGAACTCTCTTGAATTTGTTGAAGCCAAGGTCAATGACGCAATTCTCCTCCTCCCCCATGTTCTTTTCGCATAATTTCAGCGCCTTTTGCATGTTGTGTTCAAAGGGATAGTAGGAGATCGGCTTTACCATAAAGCCGACAGCGTCTACCTCGTAGCCCTTGATCGCGTACTGCGCCAGATTTGTCACGAAGATGATGGGGATCAAAGCGTCTAATTTTCGAAGCTTTCGGGCAGTCTTCATACCGTTCATCTGCAACAGCTCGATGTCCATGAACAGAACGTCAAAGCCTCTGTCCATATGCTCGAGCAGTTCGATTCCGTCCCGAAAGACGGAAATCACAATTTTTCTTTGGTGCTCCGTTGTGAATCGATGGAGAAAGGTCTCCAATCGATTCGAGTCTTCGGGGTTGTCCTCGAGAATGACAACCCATAGTGCGTCTCCTTTCATACTCCCTCCTTGTTTTTTTCCGCAACCACAAAAAGGAGGTTACGGCCTCCTTCCCTAAAAGATACTTCCCTCGCTCCCCAGCGATCGTATTTTACTACTATTTTCAGTATAACAAAAAAAAGGGGAAAAGTCAATCCCTTTTTCTCTTTTTTCTACTCCTGCAATGCGCGTCTCGAAAAAACCTTCCGCCGCTCTTTTTGTGAAAATTGTGTGAAATGATAAAATTTGCGTTTCAAACGGCGCAAAAGGGGGTATTGTCAGAGTGTAACCGACTCAGATCACAAATTCGGATTTCCCAACACCCAAAATCCGAATCGCCTCCTAACCTTTTACGCCTCGCGGTTTTTCCGCGAGGCGTATTTCCCGATAAGTCGCTTTCCTCTCTTCCGAAGATTTTTACGCCTCGCGGTTTCCCGCGAGGCGTATTTTTATTTGCTGTAAACTTCGGGCTTGAGGATGCCGATGTAGGGCAGGTTTCTGTATTTCTCGTCATAGTCGAGCCCGTAGCCGATCACGAACTCGTCCTCGATGTCGAAACAGGAGTAGTCCGGCTCGATCGCCACCACTCTCCGCTCGAATTTGTCGAGCAAGACCACGATTTTGACGGAGGCGGGCTGCCGCTCATAGAGAATCTTCTTGAGCTTCGCAAGGGTATAGCCGCTGTCGATGATGTCCTCGACGATGATGACGTCCCTTCCCTTGATGTCCCGATCGAGATCCTTCTTCATCTTCAGCATGCCGCTCGAAACGGTGCCCGAGCCGTAGGAAGACACCGCCATGAAATCGAGCTCGACGGGAATGTCCAGCTTGCGGATGAGATCGCCGTAGAAGACGATGCTCCCCTTTAAAATGCCGACGACAAGGGGCGTCTTGCCCGCATAATCGGCGTTGAGCCGATCGGCGATTTCCTGCACTCTGTTTTCAATCTGCTCCTGAGTCAATAAAATTCTTTCGCAATCGTGATGCATAGTCACACCTCATCTGTATTTGATTCGGCAAATCCGTTTCGTCTCTGCCGTCACCTTCACCCGATCGGATATTTCATACCCGACGACAATCAACACCTCGCTGTCCTTGGCGACGAGGAGAATCCCGTCTCGTTCCCGAAGGGGGATTTTTTTGTCCGTAAACCAATCCCCGAGGCTCTTTTCTCTCCCGCCGTAGGGGCGGAATCTATCCCCGTTCCTCCGCGTTCGAAGCACGGCGCCCTTTGGAATTCGATCCCCGTCAAAGACGCCCTTTTGCGCCGTATCTTCCACGAGGCAAAGCTCCACCTCCTCAAAGGGAATCTCCTCGGGCGAATTTTCCCCTTTTTGAAAGGAAATCCTGTCGTACTCCCGATAAGCGGTGACGCCGAAGGGCAGACAAATGCGCTTGCCGTTCTCCTTTTTCTGTAAATCGTACAGATCGCGCAAATGCGTAAACGTATAATCGACTTCCACACCCAATTCCTTGAGGACAATCAGGCACGCACGGGAAAAGAGCGGGAAGCGTTCGTCGAGAAGCACGGCGTTTTCCTTGGCGAGCGGGAGGGACAGCGCCTTCAAAAGGCGTTCGTCCTCCTCGGCGACAACAGAAAAGCGGTCGATGGCTTCCGCCGTCCCGGGAATCCGCTCTTCCAGACGGGGAAAAATCTCCCTCCGCAAAAAATTTCTCGTATATTCCGAATCGGCGTTGGTGGAATCCTCCCGATAGGAAATCCCCTCCGCCAAGATATAGTCGTCGATTTCCCGCCTCGAACAGTGTAAGAGAGGGCGCACGAAGCCGCGCCGCTCCGAAATGCCGCAAAGCCCCATAAGCGAGCTTCCCCGACAGAGCCGAAAGAGCACCGTCTCGGCGTTGTCCTCTCTGTGGTGAGCGGTGGCAATGAGATCGGCTTTCCCTTCCCGCAGGAGGGAATCAAAGGCGCGATAGCGAAATTCGCGCGCGACGGTCTCCAAGGATTTCTTTTCCGTTTGGGCAAGGCGCGGGCAATCCTCCCGAAAGACGAAGACGGGAATGCCCAGCTCCTCGCAATAGGAACGGACAAACTGCTCGTCCCCTTTGGACTCCTCCCCGCGAATGCCGTGCTCGCAGTGAACGACGCAGAGGGAATACCCCTCCTCCCGATGTTGAAAGAGGTAGAAAAGGAGCGCCATGCTGTCCCTTCCGCCCGACACCGCCACGGCGATCTTTTTGCCTTTGAAGTTTTCCAAGCAGACTTTCACGAAGGTATTATAGCATGTATTTTTCCGTCTTGCAACTTTTCGGGAAAATTTTTCGGAGATTTTTCAAAAAAGTCCAAAAAACAGTTGACAAGAAGCGGAAATTGTAATAGAATAAGCAAGCATCCGAAAGGAATATATATCGCGGGGTGGAGCAGCCAGGTAGCTCGTCGGGCTCATAACCCGAAGGTCGCAAGTCCGAATCTTGCCCCCGCAACCACATGGCGGTGTAGCTTAGCTGGCCTATAGCGATCGGTTCATACCCGATAGATCGGCGGTTCGAATCCACCCACCGCTACCATGACAACTTCGGCAATTCTGCCGTTTTTCATAGATGGCCCCTTGGTCAAGAGGTTAAGACATCGCCCTTTCACGGCGGCAACATGGGTTCAATTCCCGTAGGGGTCACCAGAATAAATCTCCACTAGCATAAGCTAGTGGAGATTTATTTTTCTGTCTCTTGGGGAATTGAACCCATGGGGATGATCGTGAAACCTTTAAGGGGCCCCCACAAAGCTTTTGAAAAAGCTTTGTGGGGAGAGGAGGCGCAACGGAGCAAAGTTGCCGTCCGTATTTTTGCGGATGGCTGAGAGCGAAGTTTGCGCCGACGAGGCAACATGGGTTCTGCCGTAGGGGTCACCAGAATAACTATCCACCGACTTTGTCGGTGGATAGTTATTTTATTGCCTTTCGGGGGAATTGAACCCGTGAAGGAAGCAGTGAAATATTCCTAGGGGCCCCCGCAAAGATTTTTTTAAAATCTTTGCGGGGAGAGGAGACGCAACGAAGCAAAGCAAAGTTGCCGTCCGCATTTATGCGGATGGCTGAGAGCGCAGTTTGCGCCGACGAGGCAACATGGGTTCAATTCTGGTTTTTCGGGGAATTGCACCCATTTAATTTTTCTTTTCATCTCACGTCTGCTATTGAGAATTTTTGTAAAAAATCGCATTTTTTCGAAATATTTTTATCTCCCCTCTATTGTGATCCTACAAGATCAAGAGCGCTTGAATAAGCGCTGCTCTTGACAAAACGGGCGAAATGCGCTATAATGAAATAAAGTTTCAATTGGGGGGATGTAAAAAATGACGGAAAAGAAAACGTTTGTATCGAATGTCCTGCAATGCGTGTTATTTCTGCTGTATTTTGCTTTGCTTACGGTAGAACGCATAATCAGTTTGGTTGAGGCATTTAAAACGCCGTTTACCGAAATGCTTTCGCTCGACGCGTATATGACGGTATTAACGGTGCTTGCGCTCATAGGCGGTTGGGCGTATTTAATCGTATGGGGACGTAAGCTGTTCGACTTTGGTGCGGTTAAAACAGAAAACGACTTTTTGCACCCTTGCATTGCGGCGGGCATTCTCCTGTTGGGCGGTATGGTACATACCCAAGGCACGATTCCGCCCGTGCAGTTTGCGGCATACGGCTGCTTACTGGTAGCCATGTTGCTACACACCGTGCACGGCGTTCGAAAGAACGGGAACGGAGCTTTGCGGTGGATGAGTTATGCGTATATCACCGCTTTCTCGATGGCGATTCCCGTCGTTTATGCGACGAAATGCGTTCCCGATACCTGCGCTCTTTGCACGGCGTTTTACCCGATTGAGAGCATTGCGTCCGTTTTATTGGTTGCGCTGTTCACGGGTATGCTGGTGCGCTTCTATCGAAACGACGGTTTGCTGACCTTTTGTCCCTGGAGCTGGGGAATCGCTGCCGCTCTTGATGCCGTTGTGTTGGGCTTGCGTTGGCACGACGAAATCAACTTCTTCGTCCTCATTTTCATCGCCCTCACAGTTCTCATCGGAATTGTCGGAAAAGTCCTTTCTTCCATTCTTTCCCCCGCAAAGGAACAACGAAAATGAAAAATCAACTTATGGATACCACCTTTTACAATCAAATCAAAGAAATCCTCTCAAGTGCACGTGCGAAAGTTTATTCTGCCGCCAACTTTGCTATGGTAGAAGCCTATTGGGAAATCGGCAAGAGCATTGTGGAAAAGCAAGGCGGTAACGCTACTGCCGAATACGGAACAAGTCTTTTGAAAGAGCTATCCAAACAGATGACTGCCGATTTCGGGAAAGGTTTTACCGTCACGAATTTAAGTTATATGCGTCAATTCTATCTTGCGTTTCCAAATCGTCACACACTGTGTGATAAATTGAGTTGGTCGCATTATAGACTTCTTATGCGCGTTGAAAACGAGCGCGCAAGGCAATTCTATATTGAAGAAAGTGTTAAATCGAATTGGAGTGTCCGTCAGCTCGAAAGACAAATCACTACGTTCTCCTATCAGCGGTTACTAGCAAGTCATGGCAATTATGACGTGGTGGAAGATACGACAAAACGAGAGCCTGCAAAAACGCCCGAAGACGTGATACGCGATCCGTACGTATTGGAGTTTTTGGGTTTGGAACAGAGCGCGAGTTTTTACGAATCCGACCTGGAACAAGCGCTGATCGACCACTTGCAAAAATTCTTGCTTGAACTTGGACGCGGTTTCTCGTTTGTCGGCAGACAGCACAGAATTTCGTTTGATCATCAGCATTTTTATATCGACCTTGTTTTCTACAACTATATTTTGAAATGCTTCGTGCTGATCGACTTAAAAACGGGAAAGCTTACGCACCAGGATATCGGACAAATGCAAATGTACGTCAATTACTATACCCGTGAAAAGATGACGGAAGGCGATAATGCCCCGATCGGCATTTTGCTTTGCGCGGATAAAAACGATTCGGTTGTGCGCTATACTTTGCCCGAAGACAACAAACAAATTTTCACTTCGAAGTATATGTTATATCTCCCCACCGAAGAAGAACTGCAAAAGGAAATTACCGCCGAACGCAACGCATTGGAGAACAAATCCTAATGGCATCAGAAAAATGAGGCGAAGCGCTTTTTCGAGCGCTTCGCCTTGTTTTATGATTTTTTGACGGGGATTCGGATGACCGTCTTTAACGATTCGGGCTTTGCCTTGCGGGGATCGGACAGGTAAATTTCATGGTGAAGGCGCTCCTTCGTATGGTCAAAAAAGCAACCCTGCGCCTCGGCGTATGCCTGCATTTTCCCGATCGTGGCAGGCTCTTCGTCGTAAGGGCCGATGTGCATGCACTGCACGCAGAGCCCCTCCCCCACCGTCAGAAATTCCGCTTTGGAAAAGTCCTTCTTCTTTTTTTGCGTCGCTTCCGCGACTGCCCAATCGAAGTCTTCCTTTGTGACGAAATCGGGCAGGCGAATGACCGAGATGAAGCAAAAATCCTCTTTGCGGGAATAGTCGATCGTGTCCGTCCCCTCCTGCCACCAAAAGCCCTCGAGGGGCGGCACGACGTAATCGAAGTACCCTTCGATTTTGTGCGAGCCGAGCTTGCTCATCTTGATCGTAAAGGCAATGGCGTATAAAATGCCGATTGCCTCCTGATACGCCCCGCCCGCCTCATTGGGATTGCCTCTTCCTCGCACCGCGACGTAGTTCATGGGCGGAACTTCCAAAAGGTGTGGCTTCTTGGGCGGAAGATAAAACTCTTTGTATTCCTTTTTATAGTCAAACGACATAGTACCCTCCGATTATTTTACGGCAATGTACAGATAGCAATGCGCTTTGCCGTCCTTGGTATACTCGGGCGGGACGGTGCTTTCAAAGTCCTGCGTAAAGGCACGCTCAATCGCACCGCTCGCCTTATCCTGCCAGACCTTATTCCACGCCTTGTCGGCGCACGCGGCAATCGTCTCTCCCGACTCGTCGTATTTGACGTATTCGCCATGCGCGACCTTCCCTTCCATCTCGGCAAAAAAGTCGCTTTTTGCGGCGAAAATCGTCAGATCGTACTCGCCGCGCTCGTCCGACTCGTAATTCGAATAGACGGAGACGGGTGAAGCGCCCTGCAAAAAAGTTCCTTCGCTGTCGAACATCAGCGGAATTTTTCCGCTTACGATGTCCTTCCAGAGTTCGTCGATTTTCGCCATGCCCGCCTCGGAATTGCCCGTGCGGATTTTGACGCTTTTTAAAAGATATGCCATTTTTCTCCTCCGATAAAATTTCAATTGTTTTATGGGCGTTTATACCCTTTAATCCCTGTCTTCGACAAAAGAGAGGATTTCCCGAACGGTCGCCGCTCTCTGCTCCTCTGCAGAGATAGAAGCTTCGCCGTCCCCGGACTGCCTACCGTAAGAACCGAATTGGGCGTGATTGCCTCCCTCGATGACGACTTCTTGATAGTCCTTGGGCACGAGTTTTCGCCCTTCCTCCACCTTTTTCAGGTTTAAGACCTTATCCTCCGAGCCGTACAGAGAGAGCACCCGAAGGGAAGAGGAGGACAAATCCTCCGCCGTATATGCGGCGAGGAAAATCAGCCCATCGACGTCCTCTCTGCCGTTGACGAAGGAAGCCGCCATTGCGCCGCCCATGGAGTGCCCCATCAAATAGGTATGGGCATAGTCCGTGCGCTCGATGATCTGCTCTGCCTTACCCACCCCGAAAATCGCCATATGAAAGGGCATATCGACGAGATAGCAATCCACGCCCTCCTCGGCGAGGGTATAGAGAAGGGGCGCATACGCCGCGGTGTCCACCTTCGCGCCCGGATAAAAGACAATCAGATCCTCTTCTCCCTTTCCGTCGAAGAAAAAGCCGTCCGCCTCCTCCGTCACCCGAACGGAGGAAGAATCTTCGAGGTACGCTCCCACTTCCGCCGCCCGATAATAGGTATTCAAATAGACGGTACACCCGACGACGAGGGCGCAGGTCAGCGCGACGGGGATGCCGATTTGTAAAATTCGCTTGCGGTTCATCCGTTATCTCCTTCGAAAGGCGTTCGCCCTTTCATCATAGCCGTAGCCGATCGCAAGGAGCTTTTCCTCGATCTCCGATCGGTCGGCTTCGAGGTCGTCGCAGAGGGACGAAAGAGAGTCGTACTCGTCCCTGAGTTTCATATTGAGATAGCTCAGCAGCATAAACGGTTCATTTGGCAGCATAAATTCCTCCCGATTTTTTAAAATGACAGGCAATTGTTCTTGCCTTTTTTGAGAAAATATGGTATACTTTCCGCATTGAGGTAAAAAACATGTTCAACAAACAAAGCGAAAAGAAAAATGAATACATGGCAGACAGGTACCGCAAACGGGGCTACGACTGGTGGTGGCACTCCTTCACGGGAAAGAGCAAGGCAACGGGCAAGGAAAGAGCTTTCTTCATTGAGTTTTTTATCGTCAATCCGAAGCTCTCGCCCAATCAAGTCGTTTTGGGACAGGGACAAGAAAATACAGGCAAGAAAAAGAAGCGTCCCTCCTATCTTATGATCAAGTGCGGAAGCTGGGGCGAAAACAAGAAACAGCTCCACCGCTTTTTCCCGCTTTCGGAGGCGGAAATCGTCAAGCGCCCCTTCTCCGTGCGGGCGGGCGATTGCTTCCTGAACGAAACGGAGACGAGAGGCTCCGTCTGCGTTCCCGAGGAAGAGGCAAACGAAGCGACGATGTCGGACAGCGGCTCGATGAGCTGGAATCTGACCATCGACAAGAAAATCGCCTTCGACGTCGGATACGGCACGTCTCCCTTCTTCGTCACCTTGAAGGCATTTGAAATGTATTGGCACGCCCAGGGCATCAAGACGCAGTACAGCGGCGTCGTCACCTATGAAGGCGAAGAGTACGAGGTTATCCCCGAAACCTCTTACGGCTATGCGGACAAGAATTGGGGCAGAGATTTCACTTCCCCCTGGCTGGGGCTTTCTTCCAACAAAATCAGGAGACAGGGTTCGGAGGAATGGCTCGAAAACACCGCCTTCGACATCGGCGGAGGGACACCCAAAGTTTTCGGCATTTCCATTCCCAATCAGCTCCTCGGCGCATTCGTGGTCGAGGGCAAGGAATACGAAATGAACTTTTCGAAGTTCTGGACGCTGACCAAGACGGATTTTTATTTCCGCGACCGCGGAGAGGAAGCGCGTTGGCACGTCGAGCTGACCAACCGCGAATACAAGATCGTCACGGACGTTCGCTGTAAGACGGAAGAGATGCTTTCCCTCAATTACGAAACGCCCATGGGCGAACGCAAGCACACCCGCCTTTACAACGGCGGCACGGGATACGGCACCATCAAGTTCTATAAACGCGGGAGAATGAAGTTCACCCTGATCGACACGCTGGAATGCTTCTCCGTCGGCTGCGAATACGGGGAAGCCGAAAAGGACGAGGACGAAGAAGACGAGAGAGACAGATACCGCTATCGCTACTATTAATTTGGATACTCTAATTTGACGCTCCGAAAGCAAAGCTTTCGGAGCGTTTTTATTCGACGGCTTCGATCTCCTTGATGAGAATTTCGTTTCCCGTCAAGAGGAAGGTATGCTCGCTCTTGCAATGGGGGCAGATTTTTCCGTAGCGAACGGTCGGATAATCCTTCCCGCACGATTCGCAATGGGTGATTGCCTCGATGCGCTCGATATGAATCTTCGCGTCCTTTAAAATCGTCTCCTTTTTGACCGCCCAATTCCAGCAGTCCTCAAAGTAATAGGGAATAACCGTGGACACCTCGCCGATTTCCACCGTGACGGAGTTGATTTTCTTCACGTCATTTTTCACGGCGACGGCGTTGACTTCCTTGATGCAGTGAAAGACAATGCCCAGCTCGTGCATCAGGTTTTGTCCTTTTTGGAGAAGACGATTTTTGCGGCTCTCTTTGCGGCGTAGGGAAGAATGTGCTTGAATTTATCCTCGGCGACGACCATCTTGCTCGCTTCGGGATGATCACGCTTCAAGTGAATGGCGTCGAACTTGCACTTGGTGGTGCAGACGCCGCAGCCGATGCACTTGTTGGGATCGACGACGGTTGCACCGCAGCCGAGGCATCTCGCCGTCTCGATTTTGACCTGCTCTTCCGTGAGCGTCTTGTGCGCGTCGCGGAAGGAATGAGAATCGACGCTCTCGTCCATGCCCGCTTCCTGACGGGAAGAATTGTCGTAGCTCTCCACCAAAATATCGTCCTTGTCCAGCTCGATGAACTCGCGGCGGTTGCGCCCGATGGTCATGTGCCCGTGCTGAACGTAGCGATGAAGGGACTCCGCCGCTTCATGCCCCTGCGCGATGGCGTCGATGGCGAACTTCGGCCCGGTGAACACGTCGCCGCCGACGAAAATGTCTTCCTCCGCCGTCTGATAGGTGAGGGTATCCGCAAGGGGACGCTGACCCTTGAGCTCTACCTTGCTGTCCTTTAAGAGATCTCCCCAAAGGACGGTCTGCCCGATGGCAAAGATGACTTCGTCTGAAGGGACGGTGATCGTCTCGTTCTCGTCGTAAGAAGGGGCGAATTTCCCCGCTTCGTCAAAGACGGAGACGCACTTTTTGAACACGACGGCGACCGCTTTGCTGTCCTTGACCACGACTTCCTTCGGGCCCCAGCCGCACTCGATGGAGACGCCGTCCTCTCTCGCTTCGGCGATCTCTTCCTTGGAGGCGGGCATCTCCCCCTCCGATTCGAGGCAGAGCATGGTCACTTTGGAAGCGCCGCTCCTTGCCGAAACCCTTGCGGCGTCGATGGCGACGTTGCCGCCGCCGATGACGACGACTTCGCCCTTCGACGAATGGTTGCCCGTGTTGGCAATTTTTAAAAAGTCAACGGCGGTCGTCACGCCGAGGGCGTCCTCTCCGGGAATATGGGGAAGCTTTCCGCCCTGACAGCCGATGGCGACGTAAAACGCCTTGTAGCCCTGCTCTCTGAGCTCGGCAAGCGTCACGTCCTTTCCGACTTCGACGCCGCAGCGAATCTCCACGCCCATCTCCTTCATGATCTCGATTTCCGCCTCAATGACGTCCTTTTCGAGCTTATACGAGGGAATGCCGTAGGTGAGCATACCGCCCGGCTGTTCGTTCTTTTCGAATACGGTGGGATAGTAGCCCATTTCCGCGAGGTAATAGGCGCAGGAAAGTCCCGCAGGCCCGCCGCCGATGATGGCGATCTTTTCCTTCCATCTGCCCATGTTGGAGGCGACGACGATTTCGGGAACGTAGCGATGTTCCGCATTCAGATCCTGCTCGGCGATGAACTTCTTCACCGCGTCGATGGAGACCGCTCTGTCGATCGTGCCCCTCGTGCAGGCGTCTTCGCAACGGCGATTGCAGATTCTGCCGCACACGGCGGGGAAGGGATTTTCCTTCTTGATGAGGGCAAGCGCCTCTCTGTATTCTCCCTGCGAAGCCTTTTTGAGATACCCCTGCACGGCGATGTGCGCGGGGCAAGCCGTCTTACAGGGCGCAGTGCCCGTGTCGTGGCAGTTGATGCGGTTTTTGTCCCGATAGTCCTCCGTCCACATGTGCTTTCCCCAACGCTTGGCGTCGGGCAGGGGCTGCTTCGGATAGGTCACTTCCGACCCGTCCTTTTTGCAGAGCTTTTGCCCGAGCTTGAGCGCACCCGCAGGGCAATACTCCACGCATTGACCGCAAGCGACGCATTTGTCCTTTTCCACATGCGCGCGATAGGCGGACGCGGACATGTTGGGCGTATTGAAGAGTTGAGAGGTGCGCAGGGCGTTGCAGATTTTAACGTTGCAGTTGCAGATGGCAAAAATCTTGTCCTCGCCGTCGATGTTGGTGATCTGATGGACGAAGCCGTTGTCCTCTGCCCGCTTCAAAATCTCCATCGCCTGCTCGTAGGTGATATCGTGCCCTCTGCCCGTCTCCCGACAATAGTCCGCCATATCGCCGACGCCGATGCACCAATCCTGATAGTCGTCCGCACAGCCCTCGTCGAGCTTTTTCCTGCCGTAGCGACAAGAACAGATGGACGCGCCGAGGTGTCCCTCATACTTTTTCAGCCAATAAGAAATGTGCTCGATATCCATGGTCTTGTTCTCCATGGAGATCGCCTTTTCGACGGGAATGACGTGCATGCCGATGCCCGCCCCTCCGGGAGGAACCATGGCGGTGACGTGCTCGAGGGGAAGAAAGGTCATGCGCTCGAAGAACATGGCGAGCTCGGGATGCTTGTCCATGAGCTTGGTGTTCATGTTGGTGTACTCGGCAGAGCCGGGAACGAAAAGGGGAATCCAATACCGCCTGTCCTCTTTTTCGTAGGACGTACCCGGAATGGGGCCCTCGTCGGTATAGCGATCGCCGTAGTCGTATTCGAACATGCCGAAAAAGGCGAGCCGATCGACGACCCGATCGAAGAGCGCTTCCGTCTCCCCCGTCACCTTGGCGAGCTTTTTCATCTCCGATAAGGAATACTTCTTCCTGACCTTCATGCTAAGGAGCAGATCGAGGGCGTATTCCGACTCCTCCTTGGTCAGCTCGTCCTCGAAAATGCAGGCAAAGCCCCAATATTCGGGGTCTTCCGTCCGAATCCCTTTGAGCTTGCCGGGAAGCCTGTCCGTCACGCGGCGAACAAACTTCAAGAGTTTGGGATTGGGGTTTTTGTCGTCCCTGTGCGCGGGAACGAACTTCGTACTCATCTCAGGCATAATTGTCTTCTCCCTTCCATAATTGTATTTGCTTTAAAATCCACCGAGCGAACAAGTCGATTCCCTCGCCCGTCTTGGCGCAGATGGGAATGACCTCCGCGTTCGGATTTCTTCTCTTGACGTACTCCTTGCAAAGCTCGAGATCGAAGTCGAAATAGTCCAGAACGTCCATCTTGTTAATGAGGACGAGGTCGCACACCGAGAACATCAAGGGGTATTTGAGGGGCTTGTCGTGCCCTTCGGGAACGGAGAGAATCATGCAGTTCTTCGCCGCGCCCGTGTCGAACTCCGCGGGGCACACCAGATTGCCGACATTTTCCAAAATCGCCAGATCAACCTTCTCCAAGTCAAGCCCCGCGACGCCCTGCCTCGTCATCTCTGCGTCCAGGTGGCACATGCCGCCCGTGTGCAGCTGAACGGACTGCACGCCCGTCGCCGCAAAAATCTTTTTTGCGTCGACGTCCGAATCGATATCCGCTTCCATAACCGCAATGCCGATTTTGTCCTTCAAGGCGTTGATGGTCTGAATGAGAGTCGTGGTCTTGCCGCTCCCCGGCGAGGACATCAAATTGAGCAAAAACACGCCCTTTTCCTTGAGTTCCGCCCGAAGGCGGTCGGCGTCCCTGTCGTTGTCCTCAAAGACGCTCTTCTTAATTTCGATGACGCGAATGCGCTCCATAGTCTTTCCTCCTTATCCTTACGAATGGATTATATCACATTTTCGAATGGCTGTCAATCCTCAAAAAAATCTATTTTTCCTCATACAGCGGGAAATGCTCGGCAAGGTTGAGCTTCCGGAAGCCCCCGTAGAGCTTTTCCGCCAATTCGTCGTAACAATCCCTGCCCAGAAAGAAGGTGATGATCTCCCGCGCCTTGGCGATGGAATCGAAGGATTTCATCTGCTCGGGGTAGGCGATGCAAGCGTCGAAGTAAGCGTCGCAATAGGCGATTTCGAGGTTGGTATAGTAGGCGTTGTAGGGCATTTGCAGGTACACCTCGCCCGTCTTGAACGCCTTCATCGCGTTGAACACCTCGGCGCGCTCCTGCTTTGCGTATTGGCTCTTCAAAATGGAGAGCCCGCCTGCGTCCAATATGATTTTATCGGGATTCATGACGAGAAGGGCTTCGAGATCGACGTTTTTTTGATACCCTTGATAGCCGTTTTCGTCGAGGACGTTGCGGATTCCCGACACGTCGAAGATGGAGTAGTTCGCCGAGGAGCTTTCGATTCCGTGCGTGCCGTAATTGCTCTGACAGCCTAAATACACGGTGGGCTTCTCTTCCCACTTCACCTTGGCAGAGAGAGCGCCAAGCTCTTCGACAATCCCGTCGATGTAGGATACGATCGCTTCCGCCCGTTCTTCCTTGCCCAAAATTTCCCCCATGAGGGTGAGGGAAGTCTTGACGTTCTCGTCGAACGCCTCCGTCGTCCCGTAGCTGAGTGTCACCACGGGCGTGCCCGTCTTTTGCTCGAGCTCGTCCATGGCGGAAACGTCCGAGGTGTAGAGGGAGAAGATCACATCAGGATTGCAGGAGAGGATTTTCTCCGCGTCGGCAGAGCCGGTCGGCCCGCCCATGCCGCAGGTGGGAAGGGAATTGAAACGCTTTGCATTCGCCATCTGATAGGGGCGAAGGGAAAGGGTCGTTCCCACGCCCGTTCCCTCCTTGTCCACGTCCTCCACGCCGACGAGCTTGTCCATGTCGCCGAGATAGCTGTAAAGCCGAAGCGCGCCCGCGCCGATGCAGACCACCCGCTCGACTTTTTCGGGCAGGGCGACGGTTCGACCCAAAAGGTCGGTGACAACTTCCCCCTTCCCCTCGTTTCCGCTTAAGCTACACGCAGTAGCAGAAAACAGAAACAGGGTTGAAAGTGCGATTGCAAAAAATTTCTTCATACTTCCTCCAAGTGCAAAAGTCTTTGTCCATTTACTTGAACGATTTCGGCTTTGACGCCCAACGCCTCGGAAAGATCTTCTCCCGTAAGCGAGCCGATCTCCCCCTTCTTCTTAAGCTTCCCCTCCGAGAGAAGGAGAAATTCGTCCGCATAGCGGAGGGCGAGGGACAAATCGTGCAGGACGATGAGAATCGCCATGCCCCGTTCGCGGGAGAGTTTTTGAAAGAGAGAAAGCACGGACAGGCAATGCCTGACGTCGAGATTGCTCGTCGGCTCGTCCATCAACAGGACGGGCGCGCCCTGCGCGAGTGCCCGCGCGATGGCGACCATCTGCTTCTCCCCGCCCGAAAGGCGGGAAGCGTCGCGAAGGGCGAGCTGCTCAAGCCCAAGCTCCGTCAAAACGCGCTCGACTTCCAATTCGTCCTCTCTTTTCGCATTCCAATGAAAGAAGGGCTTTCTCCCGAGCAGCACGGCGTCAAAGACGGTCATGGACGGAAAATCCACATCCTGCGGGACGTAGGCAATCCGCCTTGCGCGCTCGCTTGGACGAAGCAGGGATAAGTCAGTCCCGTCCAATAAAATACGCCCCGCCTGCGGCTTCACAAGGAGCAGCAAGTTCGAAAGAAGGGTGGACTTCCCCGCCCCGTTCGCGCCGAGGATAAAGAGGCACTTGCCTCCCTCCGCGTCGAAGGAGAGATCGGAGAGGACGGTTTTCTTCCCATAGGAAAAGGAGAGGTGTTCAATCGATAGCCGCATGTCGTTTCTCCTTTAATAAGAGGTACAAAAAGAGCGGCCCGCCCAAGAGGGAAGTCACCGCCCCGACGGGAAGCGCCGTTCCCGCTATGACGAGCCTGCCCACCGTGTCCGAGACGAGAAGGACGACCGCCCCGCAAAAAAAGGAACAGGGCAATAAAAAGCGGTGATCGTCCCCGACGATTTTGCGCATGATCTGGGGTGCAATCAGCCCGACAAAGCCGATGATGCCCAAAAAGGAAACGCAGACCGCCGTAATCAGCGAGGCGAGGAAGAGGGATAAAACCGTCACCCTTCCCGTCCTGACCCCGAGGGTCTTTGCGAGCGTCCCGCCGTTTGTCATGGCGGCGTAGTCCCAACGCTTCCAATAAAAATAGAGGAAGGAAACGCCGACGACGATCGCCATAATGAGGTCTTCCCGATAAGTCGCCCGCGACAGATCGCCGAACGTCCAATACACCGCCGAAGCGACCTGCATATCGTCGGCAAAGTACTGGATAATCGTCGTGGCGGCTTGAAAGATCGAGCCCATGGCAACCCCCGCGAGCACCACGGTCGACGGGGGGAATTTTTTAATCGAAGAGAGGAGTAAGATCATCCCCACGCAGAGAAGCGAAGAGAAAAAGGCGAAGGCGGACACGAGATAGGGGTTTTCGATGGTCAGCCAATTGCCGTGCGTGGAGTGAAACGCGCCCGCGCCCAAGGCGACGATGGCAAAGTTCGCACCGAACACCGCCGCATTCCCCACCCCGAGCGTAGAGGGAGAGGCGACGGGATTTTTGAGGACGTTTTGCATAACCAAGCCCGAAATCGCAAGCCCTCCGCCCGCGACGAGCGCGGCGATCACCCGCGGCAGGCGAATGTTCCGCACCGCGAGAAGGGCGTTTTTCTCCCCGACGCCGAAGATCGCCAAAACGACCTCGCCGAACGAAAGATCGCTCGCTCCGACCAAAATACTGCAAACGGACAGTAAAAGGCAGAGCGCGATGAGGACGATGAGCGCAACGAGCTTCCGAAGCCGACGCTGTTTGTATGCGTGCACAAAACTCATACGAATATTATAACAAGTTCCCTCCGTCTTTGTCAATCACTTGATCGAAAAGGCCGTAGCTTTTCGGCACAACGATTTTGATATGCGCCCCGAAAGTTAGACACTTTTGAGGTGCATATCAATTATGAGCAGAACTGTTCCGCAATAGGATGTTACGGGACTGTTTCGCGCACAAAGAAAAGCCCGCATTTTCATGCGAGCTTGTTCTTGTTTTTGAAGAGCGAAAATCAGACTTCCTTGTTCTTGCGAACCCGGATCACCGTCCATACCACGCCTGCCACGACGAGCGCGCCAACCACAACGTCGAGGGTAATGACCCAATACCACCAAGTGGGAAGGATATGCACGATCTTCGTGTTGGAGGAAAGTCCGTTCATCGCGACGCTGTCCGCGATGGCATAGAGAACGTGGTGCGCGGATTCTCTCAGATACGTCATGATCTGCGGATCGCTCTCATAGCCGTCGATGCGGTATCTCGTATCGTTGTTGTTCATCCAAAGATCTGTACCTGCCTGCAAGCCGGCTTTGATCTCCATGTAATCGGGAAGTCCCGCGTTGTCGGTGATGATGCAGCCTTTAAAGCCCCACTCTCCCCGCAAGACGTTCTTCTGCAAATTACCATGGTGTCCGCACCAGGTCGTTCCGATGCGGTTGAACGCATTCATAATGCCCGTGCAGCCACCCTCTTTTACGGCGTACTCGAAGGGTTTAAGATAAATTTCTCTGATTGCCTGTTCGTTGGCAAAAGTGGCAATACCGTCCTTAGAACCCTTGATGCCGTTGGTGGCGTCGATCACGCCCTCGCCGTCATTCAAAGCAAAGTGTTTGACGTAGCAGATGAGTCCCTTGCTCTGCGCCCCGGCAACCGTCGCAGCGCCGATCTTTCCGGCAAGGAATCCGTCTTCGGAATAATACTCGAAGTTTCTGCCTGCGTAAGCCGTTCTGTGCGTATTCATGGCAGGTGCATACCAAGCCTGCACGTTTGCGAACATCGCGTCGTTGCCGACCGCTTCGCCGAGTTCTTTCGCAAGATCTACGTTCCAGGTGGAGGCAATAACGACCTCGGTCGGATAAGCCATTCCCTTCGTGCCGCCGATCAACGTTGCAGAGATGCCCGCAGGCCCGTCTTTTGCGGTGGTAGCCGGTACGTTGAGCGCGGGATTGGCGGGATTTCCGTATCCGCCCATACGCACCGTCGTGAGCATGGATTCCGGCGTGAGCTTATCGAGGAAATCGTTCCATGCCTGACTGTCGTAATCTTCACCGATGAGCGTGGCGAGATTCAGACCCTCGCCGGTCGTCGTCGCAGTTTCGGGCATTGTATAGGACGCTTTGTCTTCAACATAAGCGGGAGCAAGATCGTCTATGAGTTTTTGCGAAAAAGTCTTGTACTTTTCACCCTTTTCGTCCACTCTGTCGGCGAATGCCTTAGGGAACGTCCCCGTCCAATCGTTTCTCGTGAGATATTTGAAGTTCGCCCCGTCATCATAATATGTAAGGTCGGCTTTTTCAAACTGATTGGTAATTTTTACGCCCGTCTTCGAATCCGTCGAATAGGTAACGGAGTCGAACGAACGGTTGTTCCACTTGTAGACGAAAGAGGAATCCCCCTCAGAAGTCATTCCGTCCGAAACAGTCTTGCCCTTTGCGGCGAGAATGTTGTTGAGCGCGTCGTGCGCGGAAGTACCGAACGCAAGATAGTAGTCGCCCGCATCGAGCACATACGTTTCCGCACCCTTATAATCGTAGGAAACGAACTCTCTTTTGTCTACGCTGACCGTCACCGTCTCACTCTGTCCCTGCTTGATGACACCCGTCTTGGCAAAGCCCATAAGCTCGATCGCAGACTTCTCCACGCCGTTTTTGACGTCGTAATCGGTATAGGGGGACTGTCCGTAAATTTCCACCACGTCTTTTCCGTCGTAATCGCCGACATTCTTGACCGTCACGCTAACTTCGAAGGAATCGCCGATTTCCGTCACGCTGAAATTACTGTATTCGAATTCGGTATAAGAGAGCCCGTATCCGAACGGATACAAAACGGTAGAAGCATAGTCGTAATCGCCCGTATTCGCCCTGCCGAGCACTTTGTCTTCGTATCTCGTTTCATAATACCGATAGCCGACGTAAATACCTTCCTGATAGACCGCGTATTGATCGGCTTCGTTCGCATAGCCTGCGGAAGCGGGTTTGTTTTCAATCCAGAAGTTTGCCCCCGCGTTCTGTGCGGCAGGCGCGCTGTCCGCGTCGTACGCATATGTATCGACAAGCCTTCCCGAAGGGACAACCTCGCCTTTCAGAGCTTTGGCAATCGCGTACATGCCCGTCTGACCGACGCCGCCCACCCAGAGAGCAGCCTTTACGTTTTCGTATTCGTTGAGCCAACCGAGTTCGAGCGCGTTGTTCGCGTTGACTAGCACGATCACCCGATCGAATAGCTCGTTTACCGCATCCAACATCTCCTTTTCTTCCGAGCTCAGTTCAAGGTAACTTCCCTTGTTTCCTGCCACGTTCTCGGTTTCGCCGAAGTTCTGCGCCGTAAGATCGCTCCCCTCGCCGCCCGAACGGGAGATCACCACGATGGCTGCGTCGCTGTATTCGGAGAATGAGGATGCCGCCGCAACGGAGACTTCACCCCAAGGCACTTCCTTGATGGAGAACTGCCCTCCTCTCCAATTGGGAGAGCTTCTCTTATGCCCGTTCGCGTTCTTATCCTTATAAAAATCCCACAGCGTTTCGTTCACGGAAAATCCCGACTTTTCGAGCGCGTCCTTCAAGGTCGGCGCGGTAGAAGTATCGATAGAACCCGAACCCGTGCCGCCGTAAACCATATCGACGGAAGAAACGGAGAAACAGCTTATCTTTGCCCCTGATTTGAGAGGCAGTGCGCTCTCTTCGTTCTTTAAAAGAACCATGCCTTCCGCTTCGATTCGCTCGGAAACTTCGGCGTTGTGCGCGTTCAGCTCTTCTTCGGTTTTAAAATCATTCTTGTAGTATTCGGCATCAACTGTTTCGCCTTCGACCGTCACGATTTTATAGGTATCGTGGTTGAAGAATTTCGAAATAATCGAGCTCCAGGTGCTTGCCATAATGTTGCCGAAGACAACTGCGGCAACCACGATCGCCATGATGGGGAAGAGAATCAGCATAAACGTCTGATTGCTTATCTTCTTCTTTGCCATAAACAAAATTCCTCCTGAATTTGATTCGTATTTTTCCCGAGGCGCCTTCGGGTTTTTACGAGCCAAATTATAGTCGATCGGGGAAAAAAATCAAGGGGGTATGACACAACTACCCCCGTTTTTCGGCATAACTGCCGTCCTATTTACGCTTTTTCTTGGATTTCCTTCGTCTTGGCACGAGGAATTCCAAAGAGAAAATCGAGATTAAACATCTCATTTTCCACCGTCACAGAAATCGTCCCGCCGTACTTTTCAGCAATCATCCGCATGCTCTTCATGCCAAAGCCGTGAACGATGGTATTTTTGTGCGTCGTAATCGGAAGCCCGTCCTTGAATTTGAGCGCGCGCGGGCAATAGTTGTAAAGGTGCACCGAAACAAAACCTCCCGTCGCTTTGATGATGAGCCCCACGACCCGCTTCTCTTCCTCCTCGACGCTTTCGAGGAACTCGATCGCGTTGTCCAACCCGTTGCCAAGAAGAGAATAGACGTCTGCGTCCTCCATAAACGAGAGCAACGCTCCGTCCGCTATACAGGTAAGTCGAATTCCCTTGTTGAGACAGGTAAGGTTTTTTTCCATGAGAAGGACGTCCAGCGCCGCGTTCCCCGTCTTTAAGGCAGAATCGTAAATGGAAATCATCTGCGTCATGGAGCTGATCGCCGCTTCGTCTAACGAACAATTGCGCCCGATTTTTCGAATCTGATGCTTGAAGTCGTGACACTTGATATTGATGTAGTCGATATTTTCCTTCAGCATGAAGTATTGCTTCTCTTCCTGCGCCCACATATTTTTTACCACGCTGAGCTCTTCCTGCATATTTTTTTTCGCGAGCAGATTGAACTGCATACACAGGACGAAAATACAAGACCCCATGATCAAGAGACAGAGCATGGAGAGGTAAAAGGCGTCTGCATGAGAATAGCCGTAATAAATGACCAGCGCGTTTAAAACCACCGCGATGAGCACCGTCGTAATCGACAAAAACACCATTCGCCCACTGATCTGCCTTAAGTCTTCGTTCTTTTTGATCTTTCTGCCAAACGCCAGAAAGCACAGCCAATAGACCAAAAGATAACTCTCGAAGTGCAGGAAATTCACAAGCGCGTCGTAAGTCTGATTCATCTTGTCGCCATACACCTCTACGGGCAATCCGTTGTTCAATCCTGTGACGATTACGATAAAATTATACGTCTCAAATGCCGTATGCTGCACCAAATAAGCCGCCGTGGTACAGAAGAACACGTTGAGCCATGATTCGTCATAGCAGAGCGTCTTCAAAAGCACCGTCGAAAGGAAAAAGAGGACAAAAAACAACAGCGAAGAAAACAGCGCGTTGTAATCGAAGATCGGCACGGCGAGCGCCACGGCAAAGCATAGGAGTGCGGTGAAACAGAGCCGAAGCGGATATTTTCTCTTTTTGTTCAACCGAAAAGAGAAGATAAACTCGGCGATAAAAAGCTCGCACATAAAAATGAGCTTGTACCAAAAGAGGGCGCTGCCCGTATCATAATACATGAAGTTTCCCCCGCCCGATGTATTCGCTGAGTTCTTTCATAAACGCCTTCTTCTTCGATTGAGAGATGGCAAGAACTTCTTCTTTCCCTCCGCTCAGATACAATTCGTAATCCTCGATCCTCTTCACGAAGCGCAAATTGACGAGATAGCAATTGTTGCACCTCGAAAACCCCTTTTCGCGCAACGCCTTTTCCACGTGTACGAGCGAACCGGTTGCCGTAAAGTTCCCTTCCGTCGTATGATAGACGAGCGTGTGCTTAAAGACCTCGACGTATTTGATCGCCGAAGTCGAAAGCTTTACAATCCCTTTATCCGAGGTCAAAAGAACTTCGGAATCCTTCTCCGCCTGCAACCGTTCGATCACTCTGTCCATCTTGATGCGGAAGGAAAAATATTCCAAGGGCTTTACGATGAAATCCAAAGCATCCACCTCGTACCCCTTTACCGCAAAATTTGCCATATTGGTGATAAAAATGAGAATGGTCGCTTTGTCCATTTTTCTCAGCCTTTTCGCCACTTCCAGCCCGTTATAGTCCGCCATCTGAATATCGAGAAAAACCACGTCGTATTTCGCAGGATAATTTTCCAAAAAATCGATGGAACTTTTAAAGCAGGTCACTGAAAAATCCACAGCCTTCTCTTCCGCATATCTATTCAGACATTTTACGGTTTCCTCGATCGCACCCGCTTCATCGTCAACGATTCCGACTTTTATCATGATCCCCTACCTCGTCCCTGCTTTTTGTTTATTCTATCATATTTTTGTCGAAAAGTCAATCCCCCTCTTCAAAGAAAAGCCTACGGTTTCTTCATTCTCTACCGCAAATTAATTGACATTTTTCGACAAAAGAGGTACTCCATAAAAGCCGATGTCAAATCGGCAGAGACACCCAAGCGGTGGCGGTATCTCCCCCTTGTAACTACCAAGACACAAGATCGGGAGCTGTTATTTCTGTCTCCCGAAATTCAAAGAATGATAGCGAACTGTTATCAATTAGTACAACCTTGGCGGCGTCTTTTTGCCGCTTTCTAAAAGTCGCTCTGCTCGCCGTATGTCTCATACGGCTCGGTCGCGCCTTTCGCAAATCAATCAAAAATTCGCTCGCCAAGGCGCAAATGCTCCCGTTAAAACTTGCTCTAATTGATAACAGTTCGCCTAAAGATATCCAAACAATGGTTGATTTTACGCTTCTATTGCAGTACACCCTTGTACTGGTTGTTGTTCTCACTTTGGCACACGCCATTTTTTCAGACAACAATAAAAAGAAATAACCCGCCTACACATTTCCAAAGCTTTAGGCGAGTTATGTCTTAAACTAGGGAGATACCGTCATCGGTGTCTCTTTTTGTACTCTTATTATATTCTATTTTCCCCTGAATGTCAATAGAAAAATAGAAATTATCTTATTTTTTTTCGAACAATCAAAAGAAATCCGCCTACTCCGCTTCGAGCAGTTCTATGGAAAAAAGTTCGGGAACGGGGATTTTCGTCCCGTCCGTCAGAAAAATGAATGCGGGGGAAAGAGTGATCTTTTTGACGACGCCCTCCTTCGTGCAGTACGCGCCCCCTTCCTTTTTTTCGTCGGGCACGAAATAGACGAAGCGCGCACGCGGGCGAGAGGAAACTGTCTTTTGCAAGAGGGCAAAGCGTTCGTCGAGGAGCGCCGCCTCTTCTTCCCTTAACTCCCTTTTTTGTTCCGTCTGCCTCGCCTCTTCCCCGACGAGCGCGCCATAGCCCGTCAATGCGGCAAAGGGGGAGAACTGCGCCGCCCGTTCCGCCCTTGTCATGCGGGGACGGGAAGATACGGGGCGGGAAAGACCCATGATATCGTCGTAATTCACGCTTTGTGCCCTCCCACTCTTCCGTTTCGCTCCATTTCCGTCGCCCCCTCTTCGAGATTTTTCCCCTTTACGATGGCGTTTTTTCCGTACTTTTCCTTCAGGGCAAGAATTGCCGTCTGTCGTTTCTTCTCCCTGGCGAGCTTTTCCTCTTCTGCAAGCCGTTTCGCTTCCTGCTCCCTCGGGTCGGTGAAAAAGTCGAGCTGCACGGGCGCGTCCGCTCTCTTCTCCCCTTCCGGCACAACGCGGCAAGCCGTAAGGCTCATTCTGCGCACCGAAAGCCGTTTGTCCGCAATGCGCTCAAAGAGGGAGACGAACGCCTCTGTCAAGAGGGTCGCCGACGAGGTCTGCCGTTCGAAGTTGTACGTTCCCCGCCCGTCCTTGGGCGTTTCCCTTCCGTATCTGTCCCGCTTGACCTCGCCCAAGTACCCTCTCTTCACGTTTTCCACGTCGTAGCCGACATACAGGACGATCTGATCGGTGACGAGCCCCGCCTTTACAAGATCGAGCGCTAAGGAATCTGCCATTTCCCAGACGACGAGCTTCGCCTTCTCAAAGGAATAGGGGGAAGCGAGTACCTGTCCCGCAGAAATGCTGTTCGTCGAGGGGCGATACGCCTTGATGTCCGCAAGGGTACACGGCTCTTCTCCCCAGGCGTGATCGATGAGCAACTCGGCATTCACCCCGAACAGGCGAAAGAGAAGGTCTTCGTTGTAATAGTCCGTCGGCTTTCCGAGGGAACAGCGCGCAATGTCCCCCATCGTAAAGAGTCCGTTTTCCTCCAAACGCTTTGCATAGCCCTTTCCCACCCGCCAAAAATCGGTGAGCGGACGGTGCGACCAGAATTTTTTGCGATAGCTCATCTCGTCGAGCACGGCGACGCGCGCGCCGTTCTCGTCCGCTTGAACGTGCTTTGCCTCGATGTCAAGGGCAACCTTCGCGAGGTATAAATTGGGCGCAATGCCCGCCGTAGCGGTAATGCCCGTTTCCCGCAAGACTTCTGAAATGAGAGTCTTTGCAAATTCCTCGGCGCTCTTTCGGTAGACGCGAAGGTAGTCCGTGGCGTCGATGAACACCTCGTCCACCGAATAAACCTGAATATCTTCGGGCGCGACGTACTTTAAATAAATGGAATAAATTTTCGCACTCACTTCCATGTACCGCGCCATGCGGGGCGGAGCGATCACATAGGAGAGCGCAAGCGAAGGAGATAACAGCTCTTTCGCGTCATAGGACTCCCCCGTCAGCCTTCCGCCCGCTCTTTTTCTGCGCTCGGCGTTGATCTCTTTGACCCGCTGCACCACCTCAAACAGGCGGGATCTGCCCGAAAGCCCGTACTCCTTTAGAGGCGGCGTGACCGCAAGGCAAATGGTCTTTTCGGTGCGGCTCTCGTCCGCTACCACGAGATGCGTCGTCAGCGGATTGAGCCCCCGATCCACGCACTCCACGGAGGCGTAAAAGGACTTTAAGTCAATCGCCAAATATGTTTTTCGTTCCATTTTCCGCCTCCCCTCTTTTTATTTTTCCCCATTTCCCACCTCCAAAGGAGGCGAAATTAAACTTCGGCTCGTGATTTCGCCCCATCTTTCTCCTTCTTTTCCTCTATTATACAAAAACAAACATATGTTTGTCAAGGATTCGAAGGAAAAATTTTTGTAAAAAAAGGGAAATTTTAAGACGACGAGAGCATCCCCTCCAAATGCAAACCACGAAAAATCTTGCAAAATATATGTTCGGAAAGGTCTTTAAGGGAAAATTTCTTGTAAAAAAGGAAGAAAACGTCGAAGCGGGAGAGAAAACCGAAAAAGGCAAAAAACGCCTCGAAAATAAAAGAACGGGGGCGCAGATCGCTGATCTGCGCCCCCCCTAAATTAGGCGAGCTGTTCTAAATTAGAACAGCTCGCCTAAGCATTCGGAAGCACGATACAAAAGCTCAATTTGCCGTTTTCATACTTCGCCGAGATTTTTCCGTTCATCTGTTCCATCAGCGTTTTTGCGATTGCCAGTCCCAAGCCCGTCGATTTTCCGGCGGTCTCAACGGTATAAAATCGGTCGAACAGCTTGCCGATTTGTACTTCGTTCAATCCCGACGCCGTATTGGTAAAGGTAATTTCGCCCGCTTCGGATAGGGTAATCTCCAGATCGCCGTCGCTATATTGAACGGCGTTGTTCAGGAGATTGGAAAACACGCGGGAGAGCGCGGAACGGTCGAGCGTTCGAATCACTTTGTCTTGGGGCATTTGTATCTTAGGGACAATGCCCCGTTCCTTCAGAGCGGTGTAAAAGGCGGCGACGCTTTCTTCCAACACGCTGCCGACAGCAACGGGCGCTTTCTCCTTCTTTTCTTCGCTTGAAAGGATCACGGAGTATCGGAAAAGCTCCTCCGTCAGCCGTTTCAACCGTTCCGTTTGGCTCCCTATGATCTCGAGATACCGTCCCACCCTTTCCGATTTTTCTTCTCGTTCCAGCAAATCCAAGTAGCCGCAGATCGCCGTCAGAGGCGTGCGCAGATCGTGCGAAACATTGGTAACGGCATTTTTGAGTTCAAGATCTCCCTGCGTGAACCGAAGCCGCTGTGCGCGAAGCTTGCGAAGCTGAACGTTAACCGCATTCGCCAAGCTTCTCATCGCCCGATCGCCGCTTGAAATGTCGATGAGCGTATTGGTATCGGTTATGAGCCTATCGGCAAAGGCGGTTTCGATCTCCCTTGCCGCTTTTTGCAGAAAGCAAATTTTCACGAGCAGGGCAACGATCCCCAACGCCATCAAGCCGATCAATGCCCACAACCATTCTTCCATAATCCCCCCTTACTTTATGTTCTTTCTTTGGAAGGCAACGAGCCCGCCTGCCGTTGTCAGTACGGTAATCGATACGGATGAAACAAGCATGCGAATCGGATTTCCGACTTCCAACTGCCACAACCGCAATCCCTGTCCCGTAGGCAGAAAATCTACGATGAAGTCATAGATTTCCCGTCTCAATCCGCTGACGTATTTCGGATTCGGGGTCGGATCAACCATTTGAAGTCCGTCCGGCGTCAATTGAATGCCGCCTACCATTTCCGGCTCAATCAAAGCGCTATACAGCACGCCTGCGAAAATGAGAAGCCCCAAAAACAGCAAAACCGAGACAATTACCGTAACGGCTTTATTCGACGACAGCAGATTTACCGCCGTACAGATTGCCGAAAAAGCCAATACGAACGTTACGGCAATCAGCAAATATTCGAGCAAATGCAAAGCGCCCATTTTCCAAAAGCCGAGCATGGGAACGGCGACGAGCGCCCCGACCAGCCATGCCGACAGAATGAGCAGCGTCGCCGTAAACGTGGTAAAAAGGCTTGACAGATAGAGATTCGTCCTCGTGTGACCGACAATGATTTTGTTTCGGATCGTTCCATCGCTGTACTCCGTACCGAAAAACATACTGCTGAACAACGTGCAGAAAAAGCCGATCGATAACGCGAAATGGAAGTAATATTCGTCGAGACCGTAGGAATACTCCGAAAGATCGGCCTTTGCCTGCCTGCACCCGTTGAGCATATACACGATCGAATAGACGAACATCCCGCCCATGCACAGCCAGAATAATTTGTCTTTCCAAAGTCTTGAGAAGTTTGCCCGCAACAATTTATTCATCTCTGCCACCCCCCGACAAGTCCCACGTAGTAGCTTTCCAGACTTTCGTCCCGCTCCTGCATGGAAATGACCTCGCAACCTTCCTTTGCCAAAGCCAAGGTCAGCTTGGAGACGTTGAGCTTTGCAAACACGTCAATCTTGCGGTCGGAGAGAACGGTATATTTTACCCCCATTTCCTCCAACACGCGGGCAAGGGCTTTCGCATCGGTTACTTCCATGCGGACGCACTTTCGGCAAGTTTCTTCCAATTCCTTTGCGCTGATCTCCTTTACCATTCGTCCGCCGTCGATAAAACCGTAATGGGTGGCAAGGCGCGACAGTTCGTCGAGGATATGGCTTGAAATCAAGACCGTGATCCGGCGTTCGCGGTTCAGCTTTAAGATGAGTTCCCGCATTTCGATGATGCCCTGCGGGTCAAGACCGTTTACGGGCTCGTCCAACACCAAAAAATCGGGATCGCCGACGAGCGCTATGGCAATGCCCAACCTTTGACGCATTCCGAGAGAAAAGTGTTTCGCCTTCTTTTTTCCCGTCCCTTCCAGACCCACCAATTTTAAAAGATCGGCGAGTCCGTCGTACGAGGGAAGCCCGAGAATGCGATATTGCTGCTTCAAGTTATCCTCTGCCGTGCTATCGAGATAGATCGAGGGCGTTTCAACGACCGCCCCCATTCGCCTGCGCGACTCAAAAATCTCCTTCTCGGTGTTTTTCCTTCCGTACAGCGTATAGTCGCCGGACGTAGGCTCTTGCAATCCGCAAATAAGTCGGATCAGCGTCGTTTTGCCCGCACCGTTTTTCCCGACGAAGCCGTAGATCGCCCCTTTGGGAACGTTCATGGACAGTCCGTTTAACGCTTTGAACCCCTTGTAGCTTTTGCTCAAAGCGTTGGCTTTCAGAACATAATCCATACGATTTACCTCCTTTCTTTGATGCCGACATTTTAGCGCAAAAAACGTAAGAAACCGGTAAAAAAATCGTTGAGAAATTGTTGAGATTGCCTCGCCTACCCTTCTTTCATCTTAAAGCCGATTCCCCATACCGCCTCGATGTAATCCTTGTCCTTTCCCTTGCGGAGCTTTGATCTTAAATGGCTGATATGCGTCTTTAGGGAATTTTCCGTGCAGTCGGGCGTGTCTTCGCCGATGCGGTCTAACAATTGCGACTTCGTAATGATCTTCGAGGGGTTTTGCATGAGCAACTTCAGGATTGCATATTCAGTGCGGGTCAGCTTGATTTGAGTCGCACCGACGGTAACAACGTGCGTGTCCGTATGGAGCGCAATCTCGTCAAAAGTCAGGATAGGCGCGGTGGAAGTCTTTTCGGCGTTGCGAAGCTGTACGGCAATCCTCGCCAAAAGCTCCTTTGTATGAAAGGGCTTTGTGACGTAATCGACTGCCCCGCCGAGCAGTAGATTGATCTTGTCGTCCACGTCCACTTTTGCGCTCACGACGATGACAGGGATTCCCTCTATCTGCGGAAGCACCTCTTCGCCGTTTAATCCCGGCAGCATCAAATCGAGCAACACGAGATCGGGTTTTGCCTGGGACAAAAAGAGCAACGCCTCCGTCCCGGAATAAGCGCGAAAAACGCCGTACCCTTCTCTTTTCAGCGCTTCTTCGAGCATGTTTCCGATCGAAACGTCGTCGTCAATGATCAATATGTTTTTCAAGGTCAGTCCTCTCCCTTTCGTTTTTTATCTGCCTCTATTATACTCGGTCGTCCGAAGAATAGCAACCGATGAGATTTGCACTTTTCAAAAAAGGGTCGCAAAGGCGCAGGAAAGACAAAAATTGCCCCGAAAACGGAGTTTTCGGGGCAAGGGGGTTATAACGCTGCCATATGGCATTGTCAAAAGCACAAGGTTACGCCTTCTTCAAAACGGGGAAGAAGTTCGCGACCATCGTCAAAAGCGCAGAGACGAGATACATTACGATTGCAATGATACCCGTGAGGTTTGCGGCTTCTGCGGGGGGATAGCCTTTCTCGAGGTCGGAGAAGAGTACGGTTCCAAAAACGTCCATTTTGCCGTAGACCATAGACCAGATGAGGAAGGAAAGGACGATAATCATGAGTACCTGAAGGACGGAATAAATTTTCTTGTCTCCGAGTACCAGGGGGAGTCCGATGGATGCCACGCCCAGGATGATTGCGGCGATGGAGAGAAGCACGGTCGTGCTGAAGTTCCCCATGTCATAGCCGGAATACCCGTTGCTGATAATGGCAACGATGAAGGACGCCAAGGTCATGATGGTTGCAAATGCGAGCACATAACCGCCGATGGATAATTTTTTCAACATAATTTCAACCCTCCTGTTTGCCGAGCATGCTGACCACGTAGAGCGCGGCTGCTGCGAGCGTGATGACGCCGGATACAGCGATGGTAGAGATGTAGGTTGCACGCCACCAGGTCAGATTCCATACGGAATAGCTGGAGGAGTTGACCTTGTTCATGAGGGAGCTGTTGGCGAAGCACCAAAGTTCTCTCTTGACCATATCTTTCATTGCCTTCTGAAGGTCGGCGTCTACCTTAAATTCCTGACTGTCAAGGTAAGGATCGACGTCGTCGGAAGCGGTACGATAATCGTAGCCGGTCAAGCCTGCAAGGAACGCCTGAGGTGCAAGGTCGCAGTCATCCTTCAAGTCGGAGACGACGTAGCCGTTGTAGCCCCACTCGCCGCGCAGGATGTTCGTGAGCACTGCCTGATGGCAGGTCAGATCAATTGCGCCGAGCTTGTTGAAGCCGGTCATAAGTCCCATGAGTCCGACGGCCTTCTCTGCCGTATCGTAGAGATTGGACTCGATCGCGATCTGGAATGCGCGCATTTCGATTTCACGCGCTCTCTGCTCCGTCATGAACACGCCGATACCCGAACGGCCGAGTTCCTGATCGTTTGCGAAGAAGTGCTTCGCGGTGATGATGCCGCCGTACTTGATGGCTTCGACGCAAGCTTCCATCGCATTCACGCCCGTGACGACGGGATCTTCGGAATAGTAGAGAGAGCTTCTGCCGTTATAAGGAGTACGGAGGGTGTTTGCACCGGGCTGCCAGAGGAAGATTCTCTCACCGAGAATACCGCCGATACCGGACAGTTTACCGTAGGTCTTTGCAAGCTCGTGGCTGAACGTACAAGCCATTGCCGCGGGCTGTGCAAGGGTAATGGAGGTCGTGCCTGCCTTTTCGCCTTCTGCAAGCCAAGGAGGATTGATCGCACCCTCGTTGGTGTCGTAAGCGAGGTTCTTGCTTGCGCCGTTTTCCGCATAGTTGCCTGCGGGGAAACCGATGGAGAGCGCCGCGAAGTTTCTGCCGCCTTTGTAGCAGAACTCGATGGTCTCTTTCAAACTCAAGCTATCAAGAAGCTCTTCCCAACGATAATCGTTAAATTCTGCGAACTTCATGTCGCCGAATTTGAGATCGGTGGGCTGATCCCACTTCACTTCGGCAAGCTCCGCCGCGGAAGAGGTCTTGTTCTCAATGTAATGACCGTTGAGGTACTTGAGCATCGTCGGGCTTGCGGTGAGTCCCGTGTAGGACTTGGGATACGTGCCTTCCCAATCCTGTCTCGTAAGGTAGGTAACGGTGTTCTTGTCGCCGTAGTAGCTCCACTGCGAGGAGTCGAGCTGGTTGGTGACTTTTCCGCCGTTCTTGGAGACGGAGAAGGTGAAGGCATCGACATCGCCCTCGACGGGGGACTGATAGTTCCACTTATACGCCGCTTTCGCGTAGCCTTCGCTGTCCATGCCGTCCGCTTTGGTCTTGCCCTGTGCGGCGAGGATGTTGTTGAGGGCGTCGTGCGCGCCGTTGCCTGTTGCAAAGTAGTAGTCGCCCACGTTGTCCATGATGTACGTCTTTGCCTTGTTTCCGTCGTACGAAGCGAGGTCTGCAAGGTCTACCTTCACGGTGACACTCTCCTTCTTGCCGGGCTGGATGATACCCGTCTTGCCGAACTCAAGGAGCTGAATGGCGGATTTTTCCACGCCGTTCTTCTTATCGTACTCGGTGTAAGGCGCCTGACCGTAAATCTGAACGGGGGTCTTGCCTGCCACATCGCCCGTGTTTTCCACCTCGACGGTGACGAGCGCGTATTTTTCGTGGTTCTTGGCGTGAACGCCCTCGTCCACGAATTGAACGGAAGTGATCTCCCTTCTGAAATCGGTGTAGGAAAGTCCGTAGCCGAAGCCGTAAACGACTTCTTCGGAGTAATTCCAATTGCCCGTGGAATCATAAACACCTGCCTTAGAGGAAGCCTTGCCCTGATTCATCACGCAGTCGTAATATCTCGTCTCATAGTAGCGATAGCCGACGTAGATGCCCTCTGCCTCGATGAGGTAGTTGGTATAGCCGACGTCCGTGCCGTTCGTGCCGAGCGTGGAGGTATCGATACGACCGTCGTTCTCTCCCTTCTCCGCCTTCGTCTTGTAGATCTTGACGTCCTCCGCATTCGAATAACGGAAGAAGCCCTGGTTCATCATCGCGGGAGAGGAGAGGGTGTTGGAAGCATAGAGGTTGTTGAGTCCGCCCGAAGGATTTGCGTCTCCGACCAGGACGTTGCAAAGGCCTTCCACGTTCTTCTGGTTGAAGGTCGGCGTGTAGAGAACGGCGTCGACCTTGGGATCGTTCTGAATCTCGGCAAGCTCCATGGTGTTGGTGCAGTTGACGAGGACGACGACCTTGTCGAATTTTTCCTTCGCAAGCTCGAGAATTGCCCGCTCGTTGTCCGTGAGCCCAAGGGGAGTTCTCGCGCCCTTGTCTGCGTCGGGGTGCATTCCGTCGGGCCCTGCCTTGTAGTCTGCGCCTTCCGCCGAGCCCCTGCCGATGCAGACGAGCGCGACGTCGTTGTACTCGTCGAGGCTCGCAGTAAATCCTGCCTTCGCGGCTTCAAGCTCGGCAACCGTCGGCTCATGGGGATTGAACGCGGTGCTCGCGCCCGTGCCCGTGTTGACGAGGGACTGCGACTCGTAGTACTCCTCGTTCGTCACCTTACCCCAGCACTTGTTGTTCGCATAGCCGGGAGAAGGATATTTGCCGATGTTTTTGGTTGCATACGCTTCCAGCGCGACGGGATTGAGCTCGATGCCCTTGTCCCTGAGACCCGCTTTGAGGAAGTTTTCGCCGGAAATTGCGCCCGTCCAATTGTTGACGTTTGCATACTTGTTGCTCCACCAACCGAGCGCCGTGACTTTCTTCGCTCCCTTCATGGGAAGCACTTTGTTGTTCTTGAGGAGAACGGTTCCCTCCTCGCCGACTGCTACGTTGTAGTCGTTGCTCATCTTCGCCGCCTTGGAAGGATCGAGCTTTCCGTTCGTGATGATTTCATCGGGCACGAACGCCGTGAAAAGCTGACCGTCGTCGGTGGTGATCGTCTTTGTTCTCTGCGTCTTCAGCGTTTCGTCAACCATCGTTCCGTTGTCCTCGAGCAAAATGCCCGCAAGCACGGAAATGGAGAGAAGGAACGAGGAGACGCTGAGAATGCCCCGAAACAGGGCTGTTTTCTTGTGCAGTTTCATTTTCTACTCCTTTCTTTTTTTTCATACTCCCATTCTGGAAATACACCTGCATTATACCGTCTCCCGCAAAAAAAGAGTTGATTTCAGAATAAATCAACTCTTTTTCAGAATATTCTTTGTTTGAGAGCTTGTTCATGCGGACGATTTAGCCCTCCGTTTGAACAGCTTCCATGAGGTAGATGTTCAAGGTAAACAGTTCGTTTTTCGCCGTGTAGCTTAAGTCCCCTTTGTACTTTTCGGCGATGAGCTTCATGCTCTTCATGCCGTAGCCGTGATACCCGTTTTCGTACTCTTTGATGGTGAGGAGATCGTCCTCCTCCGTGCGGAGATCGCCCTTAAAGTAATTGACGAAGGAGACGACGCACATCCCGCCCCTCTTTTCGACGGAAATACCGATGGTCTTTTTCTCCTCCTCTTCAAGCTTCGACGCCGCTTCGATCGCGTTTTCCGTCGCATTGCCGAAGAGAGAGTAAAGATCCATCGTCTTCAGAAAGGAGAGATCCTTCCCGTTTCCCATAAAGGTCATGCGAATGCCCTGATCGTGGCACAAAAGGAGCTTTTCGGCGAGGATGGTGTCTAAGACCTCGTTGCCCGTGTGCAGGAACATCTGATACCCGTTGACGTCCTTTTCGATCTGGGACTTCATCTCGGGCGTCACGCCCCCTACCGCCAGAATGTGTTTTAAGTCGTGGTACTTGGTATTGATCATATCCATCGTCTTGCGACTGATGGCGTATTGCTTTTTCTCCGATTGGCGGAGCTGTTGAATGACCTGCTTTTCGCGGAACAGAAATTCCATCTTGTGCATGAGAATCTGAAGGTATAAAACGAGAAGGCAGCAGGTGATGGCGTAAATGCTGTCGGAGACGGAACTGCCCGAAGAGGACAAAAAGCGGGTAATCACCGTACAAACGAAGAGAATGATAAAGGTCAGACTGAGAAGGTTCTTATCCGAATTTTTATAGCACTCGTACTTTGCGGAATACCTGCCGAAGGTAAAGAAGATGACAAGGTAGCAGACGAGGATCATGACAAGCTCGCACGTCCGCGAACGGGAGAGAACCTCGGCGGGAAAGAGGGCGGGAAAGGAAGTCTGCGCGAGCAAAGTTCCCGCCTTATACGAAAGGTGCTGTACCGCGTAGCCCGTCGAGCACATAGAGACGAGGGGAATAGGCTTCATCCTGAAGCAGAGCGCCATGCCCCCGATCGTCAGGGCGAACAGTATGAGGTGAATGGCGGACTGATACACCGCCTGCCAGATCCCTGTCACGCCGTTCATCCTCGGAAAAAACGCCGCGACGAGGACGATACCCGCCGTCAGCAGGAGGAGGCGCAGGGGGAAATACTTCCGCTTCTGCACGGGATAGAGAAAGATCATCTCCGCAAGGAGCATCTCTATGACAAAGTAAATTTTACCGCTGTGAAACGAAAAGGTAAACATGTTATCTGACACCTCCGATAAAATCCGCAAACGCCTTTAAAAAGGACTTTCGCTGCGGGTGGCTGATGAGAAGCTCGTCTTTCCCGACGGAAAGCATATCCCCGTGAACGGCAGTCACGTACCAAAGATTGACGATGTAACATCGATTGCACCGAACGAAGGAGCGGGGATTCAGCTGTTTTTCGACGTTTTTCATCGTGTTGTACTCCTCGTAGTCCTCTTTCGTGGTGTGATAGACGACGTAATGCCCTTTCACCTCGATGAAGCGGATCTCGGACAAATTCAGACTGATGTAATCGCGGTCGATCTTGATGAGGAACTTCCCCTCCGAATGCCTCGCCCTTAAAATCGCCCGCTGCATCTTCATGGCAAAGGAATAGTAATCGAGGGGCTTGACGATAAAGTCGAGCGCGTCGACCGTGTACCCCTCGAGGGCGTACTGGGCAAGGTTCGTGACGAACATGATGATGACGGTTTTGTCGATTTTTCGAAGCTGCCTCGCCGTTTCCAGCCCGCCCATGCCCGGCATATCGATGTCCAAAAGTACAATGTCGTACTGCGCCGTATACCCCACGAGGAGACTTTCCCCGTTATAGTAATCGGCAACAAAATATTCCTTCCCCTCTCGGGAAAAGATGGCTTCCAGATAATGTTTGATGGTCGCGTGAACGCCCTTTTCGTCGTCCACAATCGCTAGATTGATCATACTCCCTCTTCTTTCGCAACATGCCCAACATCTATTTTATCATTATGATAACAGATCATGCGGAAAAAGGGGAGTTTTCAGAATAAGCAGCCCTTTTTTCAGCACAAATTAAAGCACTCCGAAACAAAATCACCCCTTGACATTTTCCCCTTTCTGTGCTATCCTATTCTCATCAAAGGAGGAAACAAATGAATCTGACCCTCGATGAACTCAAATCCTGTCTTTCGGACGGATTGTCCGAATGCTCCCTGCAAGCGGGAGACGTTACTTTTCAAATGCAAACCGACTACGTCTTCTCCTCGGAAGAAGAGCCGACCCACGTTTATCGCCTTTCGTTCGGCAGAAGAAGGAAAAAATTCGACACGGCGGAGGCGCTCCTTGCCTATCTTGCGCCCTTTGCGCCCTTTACCCTTCTCTCCCTCGACGGGAAAGAGCAGAGCTTCGAGGAATTTTGCGAAGAACGCGCCTTTTTCCATATCTCCATGCCCGACCTTCTCAAACGCTACGAAGAAGCGACCCTCTTTTCCCTGACTGCGCCCGCTTGGGTGAAAGCGGACGTCCCCTGCACGAAGGAAGCAAAGGAAGGGGCGCAAAAATCGCTGAGAGACGCCCTTCTCTCCCATCTTCGGAAAATCTACGAAGGATTTTCCAAAAAGGACAAAAAGAGGCTCGGCGATTTCGATGCTCTCTTTTCCCATATCGAGGAGGAGGTACTCGCCGCCTATCGAAAGCTCAAGAAAACGCCCTTTCTCTGCGACAAGTTTGCCCTCGGAAAGACAGACTTTACTTCTCCCGACGGGCTTTGGCACTTCTATCACGACGCGGAATTTGTCGAAGAGGCGAGAAGGCGCTTAACGCGGCTCAAATCCTCCCCTTCTTATGAGGAAAGCACTATCTTCGAAGAGGAACGCTACGCTCATCTGAAGGAGTCTCTCCTCTTTGCAAAGGCGGGATTCGTTTGGCACTGCACCCTTTCGGGAAGTCCCGCGACGACCTACTTCTTCCGCCTGGACGAGAGGACGAAGGCTTGGCTCTTGCAATTTAAAAACGACTATGCACTCTGCGAGGAGGGGCTTTTGGAGGACTTCGCCCTTTACCGCTCTGAAGAGGACTGCCTCTTCTCGAGCTGTACGCACGAGGGCTTCCACGTCGAAGTGTAATGTTCAAAAACCGCGTCGGTCAAATGCCGACGCGGTCTCTTTCTTATTCTCGGAAAAAGCGTTTTTTCAGGGCAATCTGTTCGGGAAGGATGGGAAGCTCCGTAAAGCGAACGCCGACCGCCTTGGAGAGGGCGTCCGCAATCGCGGGAAGGGGGGTGTTGATGACGACTTCGCCGACGGACTTCGCGCCGAACGGGCCTTGCGGCTCGTAGCTGCTCTCGATTGCCACGCGAATGCGCCCGACGTCCATGCGGGTGGGAATTTTATACTGCATGAGGGAGTTGTGCCTTGCGACGCCCTCTTCCGAATATTCGATGTTCTCGTAAAGCGCCATGCCGATTCCCTGCAAAATGCCGCCCTCCGCCTGCACGCGGACGAGGTTGGGGTTGAGGGGGGTGCCACAGTCGACGGCGGCGTCGAACTCGACGACTTCCACCTCTCCCGTTTCGAGATCGACTTCCAGCTCGCACGCGCCCACCATAAAGGGCGGGGGAGAATTGGGAGAAGTGTGGCACTCCGTCACTTCGAGCGTGCCGCGCCCTGCCATCGAGGCGGCGGCAATCTCAGAAAGGGTCACAAAGTTATCTTGATAGGAGACCTTTTCCCCGTCGAAGGTGACGTCCTTTCTCTCTGCGCCCAAAAGGGACGCGCCGAGCGTCTCAATCTTTTCGCGGAGCTTCAAGGCGCACTTTTCCGTCGCCTTTCCCGTCACGAAGGCGGTGCTCGATGCGTAAGACCCAGAATCGTAGGGAGAAGCGTCCGTATCCGCACCGAACACGGAAATGCGGTCGGGCGAGCAGTCGAGCACTTCCGCTGCAATCTGAGCAAGGGTGGTGTCGCACCCCGTACCCATATCGGCGGCGGCTATGCTCAAAAGGTAGATCCCCTCTTCGCCGAGGCGAAGGGTCGCTCCGCCCACGTCCACGCCGCTGATGCCCGAGCCCTGCATCGCCATGCCCATGCCGAGACAGCGCACCCGATTTTCTCCGACCGACCTGACTTGCCCTTTTTGCTCCCAGCCGATCATCTCCTTAACCTTTTGCAAGCACCGATCGAGGGCACAGCTCGTCAGCGTTTCGCCATAATAGGCGGGCATGACGTCCCCCTCCTTCACGATATTCTTCTCCCGCAGGACGAAGGGATCGATGCCGAGCTTTTCCGCCAATTCGTTGACGGCGGATTCCACCGCGAACAGCCCCTGCGTCGCGCCGTAGCCGCGATACGCCCCCGCGGACATGACGTTGGTGTACACGACGTCCGTCACGAAGCGGAACGCCTCCGCCTTTCCGTACAGCGGAATGGATTTATGCCCCGAAAGTCCCACCGTCGTCGGGCCGTGCTCCCCATATGCGCCCGTGTTGGAGAGCGTGTAAAGATCGATGGCGCGGACGATTCCCTCCTTCGTCGCGCCGAGGCGGACGTGAAGCTCCATCTCATGGCGGGGAGAGGAGGCGGTCTGCGTCTCCTCCCGCGTGAAGACGATTTTCGAGGGCTTTTTCGTCTTCCACGTGACGAAGGCGGGATAAATTTCGGACACGGAGGTCTGCTTTGCGCCGAAGCCCCCGCCGATTCTCGGCTTGGAAACGCGAATCATCGTCTTGGGAATGCCCAGGGCGTTCGCGATGATGCGCCTGCAATGAAAGACGATCTGCGTGGACGAGACGACGTTGAGCCTTCCGTAGGCGTCGATGGTGCAAAAGGTGGCAAACGGCTCCATCATGGTCTGCTGGCACGCCTTGGTGTGGTACACCCTGTCGATGACGATATCCGAAGAGGCGAGCACCCCCTCGATATCCCCGCTTCCGCATTCGTCGTGCGCGCAGAGATTGCGCCGATTGTCCGCACCCACGGGGCAGAGGGATTCCCAATCCGCCTCGGGGTGTACCAATACGGGGTTATCCTTCGCCGTCCGAAAATCGAGCACGGCGGGCAAGACCTTGTATTCGACCTTGATGAGCTTCATCGCCCTTTGCAGGGCTTTTTCGTCCGTTCCCGCTAAAATGGCGACGGGGTCTCCCACAAAACGGACGTGTTTGTCGAGCAGAAGCCGATCGTACGGGCTCGGCTCGGGATAGGTCTGCCCCGCGCAGGTGAATCGCCTGCTCCCCTTAGGAATATCGAGGTAGGTATAGATCGCCTCGACGCCGGGGACGAGCAGGGCTTTGGAGACGTCGATATGCTCTATCATCGCGTTGGCGTGGGGAGAGCGCAGGAGCTTGACGATGAGGCAGTTCTCGGGCGCAAGATCGTCGGTGTAGACGGGCTTGCCCGTGACGAGCTGCATGGCGTCCTTTTTGCGAATGGGTTTACTGACGCTGTTCATTTGAATCCCTCCAGCGAACAAATTCTTTGATGGCGCGCATCTGCCCTTCGTACCCCGAACAGCGACAGAGATTGCCAGCGAGATAGCGTTTGATTTCCTCGTCGGAGGGGTGGGGATTTTCGCGGAAGAGGGCGATCGCATTCATAATCAAGCCGGGGTTGCAAAACCCGCACTGCTCCGCGCCCTGATCGGCGAGGAAGCTGCCGAACTCCTCCGCTTCCTTGGGAAGTCCCTCCAAAGTCGTAACTTTTTTTTGATCGGCGCGCACTGCGAGGAGGGCGCACGAAAGAACGGGCGTATCCTCCAAAAAGACGGTGCAGAGCCCGCAGTTCGTCGTCTCGCACCCGCACTTGACGCTCTTACAGCCGTGCGACCGCACGAAGGAGAGAAGGGTTTCATCGGGAGAAACGTCCTCTGTAATTTTGTTGCCGTTGAGAAAAATCGTGACTGTCATCTCTTCCCTCCCGCTTTTTCGAGTGCGCGCCGCACGAGGACGGCGCAGAGTTTTCTGCGGTAAGCCTCGCTTCCCCGCAGATTCGAGCCAAAGGAAAGGGAAGAAGCCACCCGCTCGGGGAAGCTTTCGTCGAGTTCCCCTTCATAACAAGCCGCCTTCATCGGCCTTGCCCCCACGACGGCGAGTGCCCTGTTTCCCTGTACGGAGACGGCGCAGTTGAGGACGGAAAAGTCCGTCCTGGTGTTCCGCACGCAGGCAAAGGCGCAGGCAAGCGGCGTCTTTTTGACGATGAGGCGCACCAAAATGTCCCGATCGTAAGGTTTATTTGCAAACTCTCGCAGGGAGATGATTCCGCCTTGATACAACTCAACGTAGGAATCGAGCGCGCAAAAGACGGTCAGAAGGTCGGAAAAGCCGAATCTTCCGAACAAACTTCCCCCGACCGTCGCCATGTTCCGAAGCTGCACGCCCACGATGTCCTGCACCGCGTCCCGCACCGCGCCGCTTGTGTAGGCATTCAGGCCTTCGTGCCGCTCGATCTGCCGAATCGTCGCCATACAGCCGATGGAAAATTCCCCTTCGCTCTCTTCGATTTGGTCAAGCCCCAGATCGGAAAGGTCGATCGCGGTATCGATGCGGCGATTTGAGAGCCTCAGCCACACCCCTCCGCCGAGAATGCAGTTCGACTTTTTCCGATTGAGCTCGTAAGCCTCCGCAAGGGAAGTCGCCCTTACGTAGCGCTTGATTTGCAACATATTCTTGCCCCCTTCTCTGATTTCAGCCCTATTATACCCGATTTCGGCAAAAAAAGCAATCGTTCTTCCCGTTTCGCTTGAACTTCCCGCCCGTTTGTGCTACAATATCGTTATACGACAAAAAGAATAACGGAGAATGCCATGAAACACTTGAAGCGAACGGCGAGCTTCCTTCTCGCCTTAACCTTGACCCTTCCCCTCTTCGGGTGCGATGCGCCGAAGGGCACGCTCACTTTGACCGATCAGGCGGGGCGAACGGTGACAATCGAGAAAGACCCCGAAGCCATCGTCAGCGGGTACTACATTTCGACGAGTATGCTCCTCGCCCTCGGGGAGAAGAATCATCTCGTCGGCATCGAGAGCAAGGCGGAGACGAGAGCGCTCTATCCCGCGGTGGGGCTTGACCTTTCCATCGGGGGTTATGGCACAAAAAAGGCGTTCGAGACGGAAAAAGCCGCTCTGCTTCAGCCCGACCTCATCATTCTGCCCTATTCGCTGAAACAGAGCGCCGACGAAATCTCCGCCGTGACGGGTGCGCCCGTCCTCGTCGTCAATCCCGAAAGCGATCCCCTCATGCAGGAGGCGCTCTCTTTGCTCGCCGAGGCGACGGGAACGCAGGAAAAAGCGAAAGAGCTGACAAATTACGTGGACGAAGCCATCTCGAAGGTGCAGACTTTAGAATCCACCCCTTCCGTCTACCTTGCGGGCTCTGATCTCTTACGCACGGCAGGAAGCAAGATGTACCAAAGCACCCTCATTCAGAACGCCCGCACAGTGAACGTCGCTTCTTCCATTTCGGATTCTTCCTGGGCGAACATCTCTTACGAAACCCTCCTTTCTTATCAACCGGACTATCTCATTCTCTCATCGGCGTGTCCCCTTTCCGTCGAGGAAGTGTTGAGCGACAAAAACCTCGCCGCACTCTCCGCCGTCCAAACGGGCAACGTGCGGAAAATGCCCTCGCTGTACGAAGCTTGGGACTCTCCCGTCCCCGCGGCGTTTTTAGGCTCGCTTTGGCTCGCTTCCGTCTGCCATGCGGAGTATCCCGTGAGCGCGTTCGAGCAGACGGCGGAAGAATTTTACCGCCTCTTTTACGGCATATGAAGGCGCGCTCGTTTCTCATTGCCGCCCTTTGCCTGTTGGCGGTGACGATTTCCCTCTTCGTCGGCAAATACCCCCTGACCTTGGAGGGGATTTTCAGCGATCCCGTTCAGCAGAGCGTCTTTTTGCGGCTTCGCCTGCCCCGAACGCTCGTCGCCCTCTTCGGCGGATTCGCGCTCGGGCTTGCGGGGTACGTCTTTCAGACGATTTTCCACAACGACCTCGCCTCTCCCGACGTGGTCGGCGTCTCTTCGGGGGCGAGCGTGGGTGCGGCGTTTGCCATTCTCTTTCTCGGCTCGTCCGCCCTTCTTATCACCTGCTCCGCCTTTTTGGGGGCGGTGCTCGTCCTCTTTCTGACCCTCTTTTTGAGCAGTCTGCAAAAGAACAGAGGAAAAGCGACCATCGTCCTTGCGGGCATCGCCGTGCACGCCCTCGCGCAGACCGCACTCACCGCCTTAAAGCTCGAAGCCGACCCCGAACGGGAGCTTGCCTCCATCGAGTATTGGCTGATGGGAAGCCTCAATGACGTGACCCTGACGACCCTTCCTTCCCTTTTGCCCGTCGTTTTGCTCGTCAGCGCGCTCTTGTTCGCCCTCTATCGGCATGTGCTCGTGCTCACCTTAGACGACACCGAGGCGACCCTCCTCGGCGCAAGAGTGAAGGGGACGAGATGGGGGCTTCTGCTCCTTGCGACCCTGCTCGTCGCGTCCGTCATTTCCGTCACGGGACTCGTGAGCTTCATCTCCCTGCTCGCCGCGCACGTCGCAAAGCTTCTCGTTCGAAGGCATAATCGGACGCTCTTTCTCCTGAGCGGATTGGCAGGAGGCATTTTGCTCCTCTTTGCCGACTGTTTGACGAGGCTCACGGCGGCAGAGCTTCCCGTCAGCGTGTTCACTTCCATTCTCGGCGCACCCGCTCTTCTCGTCCTTCTTGGGAGGAAACAACATGAATAAGCTTCTACAAATTACCGACCTTTCCTGCGCTTACCGCCCCGATCGTCCCATTTTAAAGGGCGTGAGCCTCTTGATCGAGCGGGGGGAAATCGTGGGACTGCTCGGCTTGAACGGGTCGGGCAAAACCACCCTCTTTCGGTGCATTTTGGGAACACTCCCGTACAAAGGAAGCGTTCTCTTCGAGGGAAATCCCCTTGGAAAGAACGCTTCAAAGGCAATCGGCTACATCCCGCAGGGGACTTCCGTCCCCTCCCTGTCCGTTCTGGACTTTGTGCTTCTCGCCTTTTACGACGAGCTTCCCCTCTTTGCCTCTCCCACGAAGGAACAAAAAGAGCGGGCGAAAGCCATGCTCGAAGAGGTGGGGATCGCCTATGCCGAGGAGGACTGCGCCTCTTTGAGCGGAGGAGAGAGGCAACTTGCCCTGCTTGCAAGAACGTTCCTTCGACCGTGCCCCCTGCTCGTCCTCGACGAGCCGGACGCTTCCCTCGACGCGAGGAACAAAAAGCGGGTGTTGGGACTGCTCAAACGCAAAATCAAAGAGGAAAACAGGGCGGCGCTTCTCTCCCTGCACGATCTGACCTTTGCCCTCAACTACTGCGACCGCCTGCTCCTTTTGAAGGACGGCATGATTTATGCCGACTTTTCCCCCAAAGACACCCCTTTGGAGGAGATGGAACGAATTCTTTCCGTGTACGGCAAGATGAAAATCGGAATGTTGCACGGCGAGAAAGACCTCTTCGCCGTCGCTGCGGAGGACGTATGAAACCCGTTATCAAATGCTATCTCTATGAGGATTCCCTCAAGTTTTTCGGGGAAGGGCCCTATCGCCTCTTAAAGGGGATTGAACGGCTCTCGTCCCTTCGCGCCGCTGCGGGGGAAGAGGGCATGGCTTACTCCAAGGCGTTTGCCCTCATCAAGAACGCCGAACAGGCGCTCGGCTTTCCCCTCACCGAGAAGAAGGTGGGCGGCAAAAGCGGGGGCGGGAGCGTGTTGACCGAGCGCGCCAAGGAATTTTTGTCGAAATACGAGCTTTGGCGGGAAAAGGTCAACGCCGCCTGCCTGACCGCATACGAAGAGGTCTTCCATTGGCCCAAAATCGGGTGCGCCGTCATGGCTTCGGGGCGTTCCAAACGGTTTTTTGGCAACAAGCTGACTGCCTCTTTGCGAGGGAAACCCCTTGCTTCTTACGCCGTCGCACTCGCAACTTCGATCTCTTTCGACAAGCGAATGCTTCTGACAAGGAGCGAAGAGGTCAAAGCGCTCTTTTTCGATACCATTCCCGTTTTATTGCACGACAAACCACACAAGAGCGAAGCGATCGCCCTCGCCGTTACTGCTCTTGAGGACATGGACGGAATTTTGTTTTTGCAGGCGGATCAGCCGTTCGTGAAAGAAGAGAGCGTTAGGGCTATGCTCTCCGCCTTTCGGAAAAATCCGAACGCCTGTTATCGACTCTCTTTCAAGGGCACGCTTTCTTCCCCCGTGCTCTTCCCGAAGAGGCTCTTCGACCCCCTCAAGCACCTTGCCGAGGGACAGGGCGGGAGCGCGCTCTTTGCAGACGGCGAGAAGCCGATCGGGATTGAAGCGCAAAGCGAGGACGAACTCTTTGACGTGGACACGAGAGAAGATTTGATCTTAGGGCAAGGCGCCCCTTCCCGGTAGTACGGAAAAGCTCACCGTAAAAAAGCAGAATATAGATTCTGCTTTTTTATAGAAGCAGTTCGTCCGACAAACTTGAGGCGGGAAGCGTTTCGCTTGGGGCGAGGCGCCCCTAAGCGTGACGCTTGAGGGGCGAGACGCCCCTTTCCGGTAGTCAACAGGCTAAGCGTCGGGGCGAATCGGATAACCGATTCGCCCCGAATTTTGTCCTTGCGTTTGTTCCCCAAGCGTGCCGCTTGACCCAGTAGTACGGACAAGCGTGCCGCTTGCAAAGGGAGTTCGGAAAATTCCGAACTCCCTTCTGTTTTTCCCGCCTTGCGGAATCTCTTGCTTTGCTTATCTGTATTCTCCGACCCAATCGAAACGATCCACCAATCCGTGATTGTCTCCGATTGCCGCTTTGAACTCTTCTTCGTTGATTTCAAACGTGAACAAGCTGCCGAACCAAGCGGGAACGATGGTCAATGTCGTGAAGTCTTCATTGCTGACGGAAGAATAAATGGAATTTCCCACAATACCGATGGTGAGAACGCCGTCGATGTATCTCCACTCGCCAGTCTTCATGCCGGCTTTCAAAATACCGTCGGAATAGAGGGTAAGCGTCTGCTTTCCGCTCTTATCCTTTACGGTGTAGAGAACGGTAGCGCCTTCGGAAGGCTTCAACGCCGTTCCGCTGACTCCTCCGCCGCCTCCGCCGCCTTCGGGATCTCCTTCGTTGTGGTTGCCGACAAATTTACCGGATTTGTCTCCGACCTCGATCTTTGCGTCGGCAATAACGCCGATTTCCTTGAGATAGGTCATGATATGGGGGATAACCTCTTTCAAAGCGGCATTGGTAAAGCCGTGTTTTCCACCCTCGATGACCTTGTAGTTGACATCCTTATACAGCTTGCTGAGTTTTTCGGAATAACTGATGGAAACCGTTCCGTCCGAAGTGCCGTGAAGGAGGCATGCCTTTTTGGGGAAGGAAGCCGTCAGTCCGACCAAATCGATGTCCCTGATGTCCCGATAGAACACCTCCCTGTTCAACACCAAGCCGTTGTTGTTGAGCATTTCGGGAATGCGGTTGAAGCGCATATAGACCTTCATGATATCGTCATTGATAGAGACGGCGGGATAGCAGAGAATTTCTCCCGCAATCCGCTCGCTGACTTCGGGAGCCGTAATACCCGTGACGGCACCGCCCATGCTTTCTCCCATCAATACGATCTTTTTCGTATCGACGAAGCTCTTTTTGCTCATATCGTTGAGCACGGACAGCAGATCATCCTTTTCGGTAAGCAGGGACATGTTCTTGGAGTCCCCTTCCGAGGTCGTTCTGATTCTGCTCTTGTTTCTCGTATCGGGAGCGCCGCCTCCGCAGAAGAAGTAAGTAAAGCAGAGGACGTCCTTTTCCAGGAAATAAGCCACGTAGTTCTGATCATACGTCGTCACAGATCCGGCAATGCCGTGACTCATGATGACGAGGGGATACTTTTTGGAGGGGTCGAAATTCGAGGGAACGTTCAAAAATCCGCCGATCTTCAAACCGCTCTTTTCGCTGGTCAAGGAATATTCCACCTGCTTGTAAGTGCCGATGTTTCCATAACCGGGATCAACGACTTCTGCCTTTGTCCAATCGATTTTGTCATCGACTACGGGCGGCTTCGTCGTGGGAGGGGTCGTCGGTTTTGTGGTAGGAGGGGTTGTCGGTTTCGTGGGGGAAGGCTTCGTTGTCTCAACAACCGGCGGATTCGTCGTTTCTTGAGGCTTTTCACATGCCGTCAGTACGGTTCCGCTGAAAATCGCCGTACTCATGGTCAGTGCAAGAAGCCCTGCCAAAATCTTTTTGTTTTTCATACTTTTGCTCCTTTTTTCAAGATTTACCCAAATTATAGTCCTTTTTAAAAAACAGTTCGTCCTTTTCGCATAAACCGCAAAAAAAACAGCACAAACTTTTTCTTTTCCAAATCGAAAGAAAAGGTCTGCGCTCTTTATCTCTTTCCTCTCAAATCGGAAGAGGAGCAAAGAATTGCCCTCGGCATTTTGCCGAGGGCGGATATTTTTATTCGTTTGCCTTGAGGGATTCGTTCATCTTGACGATCTTTCGGCGCAAAATCAGGGTGACGAGCCCCGTAAACAGAAGGACGATAAAGGGAGCAATCAGCTACACAAACCAGCTCACCCCCGAAATCGTGCCGACGCCTATGATCTCGAACACCAAAAACAGCAAAAGAAGAGAGGTGGGATACCCGAAGAGAATGCCGATGAAGGAATTGATGTAGACCTCCCGATCGATGTAGCCGCACACCTCGGTGTCGTGATAGCCGAGCACCATGAGGGTGGCGATTTCCCGATTGCGCTCGCTGATGTTGATGTTCGTGATCGTATAGATGACGACCGCCAGAAGAAAACCGATTCCCTGCACCTTGTCGACGTACGATGCGAGGGATTTGAAGCTGAAATTTTCATAGAGGGTGATGACTTCGACATCCTCGAGCGACGCTTTGATTTCCGCCTTCTTCTCCTCGATGGTCGCCTCATAGTCCGAGGAGAAGGCGTCGAAGAGCTCCCGATCTTCGATGGCGACGTACAGATCGCCCGACTTGATGATGGGAGCGTTGACCCTGTCGGGAAGGCCCGGCATGATGTCCTTGTACGTCGGGATGAGATCCTCGGAAATGTATAAGATCTGTTCGAGCAAATCCATATCCTTCGTGCCGAAGGTATCGTCGGGAATGACGGTATCCTCGCCGTTCAGATAGCTCGGCTCTCCCTCCATCGCGAAGGTGAGGGGGCTTTGGACGATCCCGCTCATCGTTTCTTGTATAGGACGAGTTCGGGGTTTTCGCCGTTCTCCCCGTAAGTGCAGACGAGCAAAAACTCCATGTTGGCGACGAGCCCGAAACATCTGTCCCCTCCGAACTCGCTTTCCAGCTCACATCCGAGATAGGTGGCGCTGTCGTCGAGGAACTTCACGAGATTGCCGTTTGGAAGCCTATACTCCAAATTAACGTATCCGCCCACCAGCGCGCTCAGCTTTGTCACCTTCGGCATTCCTTCCACTTGAAGGGCATTGAATTCGTCGATGAGCTTCTGTTTGAACTGATTGAACTTCTCCTCTCCACCGAGCTCGGCGTATCGTTTCCAGTAATTGAGTTTGGGAAGCATCTCTCTCATATACGCCCGTATCTGCTCGGGTCTGAAATTCTCGTTTTCCATGTGCTCGGCGCAATAATCGATGAGGTCGTCCATGTTGTCGTAGGTATATTCGCCGTCGGCATAGCACCACTTACAGAATTCCTCGTTGAAAAAGCCGTCCGTTTCCTTGCTGATGTTGCCGTCCTCGAGAGGCATGCCGCAGCATTGACAAATCAGCGACCGCGGAGATCCGAGAAGGGTGTTGATCGACACGTCGAACAGCTTTGAGAGCAGTTTGAGCGTTTCGGTATTGGGAACGGTTTCGCCCGTTTCCCAACGGGAAACCGCCTGTCTCGTCACAAACAGCTTTTCCGCAAGCTCTTCCTGCGAAAGACCTTTTTTGGTTCTCAGTTCCAAAATGATATCCTTGGTTTGCATAGGATCACCCCTTTTTTTGATAGTGATTCCATGATAACACATTCGCTCGACAAAAGCAAGCAACCCGTTGTTGCGGAAAAAAGGAGAAAGAACGCCGCATTTCTCCCTCTATCGGGGAGAGAGTGCCTTTTTCTCCTTTCTTTATAAAAAAGACCGAACGCCCGATTGTTTTCTCCTCTCCTTTTCGGCGCGTTCGGTTCTAAAGCAAAAACGTCCCGTTCCCCGTACTTCTTTGGTACGCTCAGACAGGGATGAGCACACTCAGACAAAACGTCCTGTCCGAAACCTTGACGTGAAAACTTCCGCCGTATTTATGGGCAATGTAGCGAATGCTCTTTAATCCGTAGCCGTGATTTCTCTTGTCCGGCTTGGTCGTCACGGGCAATTCTCCCTGTAATACAGGCTTGTCCTCGCAATAGTTTTCGAGATGGATATTCAGCCACCCTCCCTTTTCAAAGACGCGCAGAGAGATGATCCGCTTCGTCTCGTCCGCAATTTTCAACACGTTTTCAATGGCGTTGTCGATGGCGTTTCCGAACAGCGCATAGATGTCCATATAGCGCATCTTCTGTAAACCGCTTCCGTCCGCCATATAGGTAAAGCGCACGCCTCGGTTGTTGCAGTAGAGGCTCTTTTCAGTCAAAACGCAGTCGAGTGCGTCGTTTCCCGTCTTGGCATAGCTGTCGTAAATCATGACGGCGCTTTGCAGTTCTTCGATTTCCGCCTTTCTCTCCTCGTTGTCCTCCATCGATTGAAGCGCGGAAATCTGATGCTTTAAGTCGTGGCACTTGATGTTGATCAGTTCCATATTTGCCTGCGCCATTTCGTAGTATTTGCTCTCCTGTTCGAGACGGCGTTCCAGCTCGTGAGCGTCTCCCTCCAGTTTCGTCGTATGGAAGATACCGATGAACAGTCCGACGAGAAAGACGTCCAGGATGACGGAATACGTCTCGTATCCGATGGCGATCGCATTCACCTCCAAAAGCTCCGCCTGCATGTGCTTGATGTAAATGCCGAGCACGATGAGCACGAGCATAAACGCCGAGCCCAAAAGCAGCACGGGAAGGCTCGAAACGTCCGTAATCTTTTCAAACCGCCGATCGTGCAAAAAGGCGAAGTAAACGATGGTATAGACCACGGTATAAGCGATGAGATAGGAGAGAAAGCTTCCCCAAAACGTGCTTTCGAAGTTGATTTCCGTGAGCGCCTTGACAATCTGCAAGAAAAATTGACAGACGTGGTGGGCAAAGTTCTGCACGACGAAAGCAAACACGCAAAAATACAGCGTCTTAAAGACGGATAAATCGAAAAAGAGAAGTCCCGCCCCCAAAATGGCGCAATAGCAGACGAGGTAATAGACGTAAAAGCTCCAGGGCTTAGGAAGAAGCATAATTGCCTTTTCAAGAAAGTACACCCCGACGAGAAAGGACAAAATGGCAATCGGCGCGACGATGCGGAAGTACTTCTTCTTCGGAAACCGGAAAAAGACGAGCGCGAACGGAATAAGCAGCTGAATGAAAAAACCGGGCATAACTCAGAGCGAACCTCCGTTGCTGTAATAGATCATGAGTGCCTGCATAAAGGTCTTTTTCCTCGATCGGCTGACGGTAAGCTTTTCACCCCCGACGCTCACGGTCTCGCCGCTCGCCTTGACGACGTGCTCCAGGTTGACGAGATAAGAACTGTTGCAGCGGATGAGTCCGCACTTCGAAAAGCGAGCCTCCGTCTCCTTCATGCTCGCACGAACGGAGAAGTTGCCCTTGTCCGTATGGTAAATGACGAAATGCTTGTCCGTCTCGATGAAATAAATATCCGAGAGATTGAGCTTGACGATCCCGTCCTCCGTTTCGAGGCAAAAGACGCCCCCTTCGAATTTCTTCTGAATGCGGATCGCCTTTTCCATTTTGAGGGAAAAATTAAAGTAATCCACAGGCTTTAACATAAAGTCGAGGGCGTCCACTTCGTACCCCTTCAATGCGTACTTCGCGATGTTGGTGATGAAAATCAGGGAGACGTTGTTGTCGATCGCCCGAAGCTTCTTCGCCGTCTGCATTCCGTTGAGATGGGGCATCTCGATGTCCATAAAGACGATGTTGCAATTCCCCTTGTAGTCGCTGATGAAATCAAGTCCGTCCCGATAGAGGGTGAGCCTGTAATTTTCCTTGATCTCGTCAAAGTACTTCTTCACATACCGCTCCAAAAGCTTTGCGCTCCCTTCGTCATCTTCGACAATCGAAATATTCAGCATTCTCTCCTCCAAACTGATAGACTTTTCCTTTTTTATTTTAGCACGATTTCCGCATTTCGTGTGCGCTTTGGGAAACTCGGTCGTTTTTTCAGCAAAATTGGGGCAGGGTGCCCCTTTCCGGGGGTGAAGCACCCCGTGCCATTAGTAAACAAGCAAAGTGTCGGGGCGAATCGGATAGCCGATTCGCCCCGAATCCTGCCCTTGCGTTTATTTTATAACTTTAAACCGACAACAAGAATGTTCTGCCGAACATATGTTTTGCAGATTTCAGTGAGGGGTAAACTACTCTTTTCCGATAGTCAAAAAGCGATGCGTCGGGGCAAATCGGAATAAACAGAAAACTAGATTCAGGGTGGAATCAGCTGTCTGATTCCACCCTGGCGTATCGCTCGTTCACGATTGGGTCAAGCGGCACGCTTGGGGACTTCGGTTAGCCGTAGAATTTGATCAATGTATTGTAAAGCGCGATGTGCCAGGAAGTCATGGAATGATAGCACATGGGGAACACGTCAAAAGAGCAGTTCTCCCCCTCGACGAGGCGATCTTCTCTCTTGACAAGGGCGCGATACGTTTTCAAATGCTCTTTGAGCATAAAGTCGAACGAGCCGGACGTGTTGTAAAAGTAGTTCACGGCGTACTTTTGATTCTCTTCGGAAGAAAAGCCGTTCGCAAATTCCGCTTCGCTCGTCCTGCACCCGCTGTAGCACCCGAAATAGGAAAAGTAGTCTAAACTTCCGTTGAAAGCGGAGTGGAAGGTCGTCACCGACCCGCGGGAGAGTCCCGCAAAGGCGCGATGATCTCGGCTCTCTTCGAAGTCGGAAGGCGTCGTCCCCTTTGCATACGTCGCATAATGAGATTCCACAAAGGGCATCAAATCGTTACGAAGCTCTTTTTGAAAGGAATAGGTGAGCTTGTCAAGCTCGTCCGCGCAGTCGTTTTCGACGTACCAGGTGGGTGTGACGACGATGACGGGCTTGATGATCTTCCGGTCGATGAGATTGTCGAGCATGACCTTGTTGTAGGAGAATCTCTTCAGCCAATAGTCCTCCCGATCGCCCGTGCCGTGCAAAAGGTACAAAATATCATAGGATTTTTCCTCGTCGTAGCCAAAGGGAAGGTAAATAAAGGCTCTTTTTTGCACTTCCCGCGAATCGGTGGCGTAAGCCTTGGTCGTGTAGAAGATCTCTTCGAGCGTGCCCTTGTTTTTACATGCCGCCTTGTCGAAGCGATCGGGAACAGCCCAAAGCTCACTCATTTCCTTCCACAAAAATTCGCTTTTCGAGGAAAAAAAGCTCGTCAAACCCCAAAATCCAAAAAAGTTGACGAAAACCAGCAAAAAACAGCCGAGGGGCAAGGGAGAAATCTTTGGCTTCGTGCGCTCCTTGAAAAAGACGACGAGGGAGGCAAGCGCGACGATGGTAGACACAATCCAAAAAAACAAATAGGGAAGGTTGGAAAGCACCTCGAAGAGGTTGGAGCAAAAAAAGAGGACGGCGCTTCCCACGGCGATGGGAATCCAAAGAAGGGGAAGTCGGCAGTGCCAAGCGGTGAGTGCGGCAAAGCAAAAGAGGAGACTCATCGAAAGCGCGGCGACAAAGGAAAAAGTCTCGCCCAAGAAAAAATAATCCAAAACGTTCCAAATTCCCAATCCAATCAACAGCACGCTCCCGACAAGGGAAATGAAATCACCGAGCGATTTTTTGCCCATAGCTTTCCGCCTCCGAAGTATCTTTCCACCAATTATAGCAAAATTTGACAGTACTGTCAACATCGAGGGGCAAAAAAGGCACTTTTCCCACTTTTTCTTTGCAATTTTTCTGTATCTCAGTCACATAAATTCGATTTTTTTCTTGACTTTTGTTCATTTTTCTTCTATGATAAAGAGAGAGGAGAGAATTATGATTCGGATTGCAATTTGCGAAGATGACAAAAAGTGTCAGGAAAAGCTGATTTCCCACATTCACCGCTTCGAAAAAGAAGAGGGAAAAACGGCGACAATCACCGTCTTTGAGGACGGAATGAACTTCGTCAGCGACTATCGTCCCGTGTACGACATCGTGTTTATGGACATCGAAATGCCTTACTTAAACGGCATGGTAGCGGCAAAGAAATTAAGAACGCTCGACAAAAGCGTCGCGCTCGTCTTTGTTACCCACCTTGCCCAATACGCCGTACAGGGTTACGAGGTCGAGGCGGTAGGATATCTTCTGAAGCCCTTGGAATACTTTGCCTTTCATCGGCAGATGACAAAGATTTTATCCAAGGAATCCTTCAAAAAGGGAGAAGAGCTCTTCGTAAAGACGGTGACGGGCCTCGTCAAGATCGACACCGAACAGCTCATGTATGTGGAAATCATGGAGCACTATCTGCTCTATCACACCGTTCACGACAATTACAGAGCTTACGGGAAGCTGTCCGACCTCGAAGAGAAGCTACCCTCTCCCCAATTCTTCCGTTGCAACAAAAGCTATATCGTCAATTTCAACTTCGTTGGGAAGCTCTCCAAGACGAGCCTTTGGGTCGAGGGCGAGGAAATCATGGTCAGCCGCTCGCGGCAAAAGCCGCTGATCGAGGAATTTAACCGCTACCTCGGAGGGACGATTCATGGCTGAGTTCGGTTTTATCACCTTCGCCGTCAACAACTATCTTTTGCAAATCCTGTTTGTCTCCCTGCTCTTTTGCAAGGACTTCGAAAAAAAGCCTTACTTTCTCTTGCGCCTCATTGGCTCCATTCTCCTCTGCTCTGCGTTTGCGACCTGTTTTCCGAGAATCAAAGTGGGAATATTTAATCTCATTTATCCCCTTTTGTTCTTTGCAAACAGCCTGATTTTGAAATTTTGCTTCCGCATTCGCATCAAGGAAATTCTCATTTACGACATCGCGGCGGCTGCCCTTCAGAACGCCGTGGCAAAGTTTACCACACTCTTCTTTTTCTTCGGTCCTTTGAAAGCACTTGATCGCACCGTGCCCATGCTCCTCATTTCGGACGCCGCCTTCTTTCCCCTCGCGGGAGGCTTTTACCTCTTCTTCGTGCAAACGGCGCAGCGGGAAAAGACCTCATGGTCAACAATTTGAAATTCGGGGTTCTACTCACCATCGAAATTACCATCTTGTTCTTCCTCTCCTTTCTCGGAGACGCCTTCATGGACAATCTTCCCGCAAAAGTTACCTACAACGTCACGCTCGTGCTCCTCAATCTGATGGTGCTGTTTGCGGAATTCGGTGTCTTCGAGCAAAGTCACCTCGAACAGGAAAACGACCTCGTCGAAAAGGTGCTCGAGCTCCAAAAGGAACAGCACCAAGTGTTCGAGAGCAATATCGAGCTCATCAATCGCAAGTGCCACGACATGCGCCATCAGATCGAGCTACTAAAGGACGTGGAAAGCTCCGACGAGCGGAAGCAGTACCTCTCCGAAATCGAGGACTCCATTCGCCTTTACGATCAGGAGGTCAAGACGGGAAACAAGGTACTCGACATCATCTTGTCGAAATACAGCCTTTTGTGCGAGCAAAACGGCGTGCGATTCACCTATATGGCGGACGGAGAAGCCTTGTCCTTTTTGGAGCATTCCGATTTGTACAGCTTTTTCGGGAATGCGCTCGAAAACGCGCTCGAAGCCCTCAAAAAGGAGGAGGACGAAACCAAACGCATTTTGAATCTCGTCGTCAAGCGAAGCTCGAACTTCGTCGTCGTCAACCTCGAAAATTACTTCGAGGGAACGCTCGAACTTTCGGGCAATCTGCCCGCCTCCACCAAGGAGAAGAACGGCTATCACGGGTACGGACTCAAGAGCATTCGCTTCATCGCCGAAAAGTACGGCGGAAATCTGCACGTCGAGGTCAAGGATAACTTCTTCCTCTTGCAAGCAATCTTCCCCGAGGGGCAGGGTGCCCCTTCCCATTAGTACGAACAAGCTCATCGTAAAGGTGCGGGATCTATATCCCGCACCTTTATAAAACTTGACTGTCCGCCAAACTTTGTCTTTTCTTATATATAGCAGGTCGAACAGTTTCTTCTTATAAAAACGCAGGGACGCCCCCTGCGTTTTTACAGCGAGCTTTTCCGTACCAATGGCACGGGGCGCCCCGCCCCCAAGCGTCACGCTTGGGGGCAACTTGCCCTCTTTTTTACAGTTCATGTAAAACAAAGCGCCAAACAAGTAAAAAAAAACACAATTTTCCTTTTTTCGTGTATACTCATGCCATCTTAAAATCGGAGCATTTCAAATCCGAGCTCTCCCCCACAAGGATCGCAAATGCTTTGATTAAAACTTGGAGGAAAAGAAAAAATGGACAAGAAAAGATTGATTGCCGCGCTCGCCGCGACGACCATGCTTACCGCAAGCCTCGCCTTGATGACGGGCTGCAACACCCAAACCGCCGAAGTGACGGAAGTGTACCAGTCTCAGACGAGATTGAAGTACTTCACCGTTGCAGAGGACAGAGACTTCTACATCTGCGAAACCTACACCGTCGAGCTCTATTCGGACGGCACGTACGTTTGCGCCATCAACATGACCGAGGCACAGCAGAAGCTTGCAAACTTCGAATACGGCGACGTCAACATCATCAAGCCTCTTGCCGTCACGACTTTTACCCGCTTCGGCACGTATGAGCTTTCCAAAGACGAGAGTGTCGGCACGTTCTCCCTTACCCTGAACGAAGCGGATCGTCTCACCTTCGCCACCAATGCGGGCGGCGGACATTATCCCGTTGTTCCCACCAATGCCGTCATGTTCGTCGACAGCAACGACGCGGACGCAGCGGCTGCCTTCGAGACGGAATGGTATGGAAAGTGGGCTGATTTGCAGGCGCTCGTCGGTGCAAAGGTTACGCTGACCGGTGATTCCACGACTCACATGTTCGACGCAGGCTGCATGGTCTTCGACTACAAGTCCCCCATGTTCAAGACGCTGCTCGGAATTGAGGTTTATTGATCTTAGAGGTAATCCATGAAAAAGAATTTATTCAAAGGCTTTTCCTGCCTTGCCGCGTTGCTCTTGGCTTCGTCATGCGCCCTTACCGTCGTCGGTGAGAGATACGAAGGCTCGATCAACGCCGTCTTGGGCGGCTCGTCCGGCTCAAGCTCGACGACCGGCGAAGCGGGAGAGTATCTCTACAAGACAGATTTCACGGCAGACGGCAAACCCAGCGACGAGGGCATGAAAAAGCTCATCGAAGCAGAGGACGCCTACAACGATACCGCAATGGGCGAGAACGCCGTTCTCGTCTACAACAACGGCGCGCTTCCCCTCTCTTCGGATGTGAAAAAGGTGTCGCTCTTCGGGCGCTCGACAGTCGATCCCGTCTATCGCTGCACTTCGGCAGGCCCGACCATCGACGAAAAGCGGGTGATTACCCCCGCTGCCGCCTTCGAACAGGCGGGCTTCTCGGTCAACAAGACCCTGCTCGACGCCTACAAGGCAGACCCCACCCAGCGTTTGAACGGCTCGACGCAGTCCATCGGCGAGGTTCCCGCCTCCTTCTACACGGACAGCTTAAAAGCCACCTTCACCGAATACGGAGACGCCGCCATCGTGATGTTCTCCCGCCTTGCGGGCGAGGGCATCGACGCCGCCAAGAAGGACGCCGACGGCGTTTGCCAGCTTTCCCTTCATCCGCAGGAGAGCGATCTTCTCAAAATGGTGAAAAGCTACAAGGATGAGGGCAAAATCAAGAACGTGATCGTCCTTCTCAACTCCGCCTACGCATTGGAGCTCGATTGGCTTTCCGACGAAGCTTACGGCGTGGACGCCTGCCTTTGGATCGGAAATCCCGGACTCACCGGATTCTCCGCCATTCCCGATCTTCTGACGGGAAAGATCAATCCTTCGGGACACTTTGTCGATACCTATGCGACGAACGCCCTCTCCGCTCCCGCCACGCAAAACATGGGCGATACCGCATTTTCCGGGAATTTCCGCACCTATGCCATGTATGCGGAAGGCATTTACGTCGGATACAAATACTATGAAACGAGATACGAAGATCTCATCTTAGACCGCTATGCGGCTTCCTCCTCGGCTGGGACGTTTGCTTCCTCGAACGGCTGGAACTATGCGGAGGAGATCACCTATCCCTTCGGATACGGACTTTCCTACACTTCCTTCGAGCAGACCCTCGACTCCGTGACTTGGAACAGCGATAACACGATCACCGTCAAGGCGACCGTCAAGAATACGGGCGACGTCGCGGGAAAGAGCGTCGTCGAAGTGTACGCGCAGACCCCTTATACCGAACACGACAAGCAAAACAACGTGGAAAAATCCGCCATTCAGCTTCTGGACTTCGAAAAGACCAAGCTCCTTGCCCCCGGCGAGAGCGAAACGCTCACGATTACGGCGGACAAGTATCTCCTTGCGAGCTGGGACAGCACGGCGCATGACGGAAAGGGCGGTTATATCCTCGACGACGGCACCTACTACATTTCCATCGGCGACAACGCCCACGACGCTCTCAATAACGTGCTTGCGGCAAAGGGCGCGAGCGGAATGATCGACGAGAACGGAAACCCCGTCGAAGGCGACGAATCCAAGGCGATCTCGAAGGTACAGGCGACCTTCGACGACACGACCTATCAGTACTCTTCGGCGGGAAAGCTCGTCGAAAACCAGTTTGACGAGGGCATTTTCGCGACCGACTACAACTACTACTATCCCGGCAAGGTGACTTACCTCACCAGAAAGGATTGGAACACCTTCCCCAAAACTTACGAAAATCTCGAAATCAACGACGAGATGATCAAGATTCACTCGGGTAACTTCTACGAAGATTTAAAGAAGGAACTCGACGCGCCTAAGGATTACACCTTAAAGACGGACGCGGGACTTCTCTTCATCGATATGCTCGGCGTGGAATGGGACGACGACGAAAAGTGGACGAAATTTCTCTCCCAGCTCTCCGTCGGAGAACTTGCTCTCATTGTGAGCGACTCTTGGGGACAGAAAGCCGTTACGACCATTTCCAAGCCCCAAAACTATCAGTGCGACGGCCCGGACGGCGGTTCGACGAAGTACAAGTACGGCGACAAGGGCAACAACACGACTTACGTCAATCAGGGAACAATGGCTTGCTCGTGGAACAAAGAGCTCTTCCAAAGAAGGGGTGACTTCCTCGCAGAGGACGCTTTCTACAACAACACGAGCTGTACCATGGGCCCCGGCGTTGACATTCACCGCTCCCCCTTCTCGGGAAGAAACCACGAATACTATTCGGAAGACGGCGTGTTCTCCTACGTGATGGGCGCGGTGCAGTGCAAAGCTATGCAGGAGAAAGGCACGGTTGCCATGCTCAAGCACATCTGCGGCAACGATCAGGAAACCAACCGCAAGGGCGTCTGCGAATTTATGACCGAACAGGCTCTTCGCGAAAGCTCCTTAAAGGGCTTTGAAGGGTGCATGGTCAAAGGCGGCGCGATGTCGGCGATGGCTGCGTTCAACGCGCTCGGCGTGTGCAACGTCGCGAGAAACCGCGCGCTCCTCACGAACGTCGTTCGCGGCGAGTGGGATTGGAAGGGCTTCATCGATACGGACGCCAACGACTGTACGGATACCCCTGCACTCTGCGTCGTGAGCGGTATCGACGAGTTCTGCCTGACCTCTGCCATCGACAAAGAGGTCGCAAAAGCAGTCAATGCGGGAGATAAATATCTTTTGAACGCATTGATGGAGACGAACAAACGCTTCTACTACACTTACCTTCAGTCCAACCTCATCAACGGCTTGACCCGCACCTCCGTGGTGTCCGAGGGAATGCCTTGGTGGAAGAGCGCGCTCATCGCACTCGACGTGATCTTCGGCGCGATGACTTTGGCGAGCATCGGCGGTACGATCTTCCTGCTCTTTACCGAGAAAAAAGAACAAGGAGGCGAAGACCATGCAGCTTAAAAAATTACTCTCTTGCAAGACTCCCGTTCACTTCATCGCCTATGCGCTCTGCCTTATCGGACTGATTGCAGATATTCTCTTCCTCGTATTGGACGGTGCAGACCAGACCTTTACGATCGGTTGCTTTGCGTGCGTGCTTGTGGGAAGCATAGCGGGGCTTGCGCATTTCTTCTTCGGTTGGAAGAACGTGCTCCTTTGGGCTTCCTCCCTCCTGTATACGGCGGCATTCGGATTTCACCTGTCCGTCGCCCTGCCTTCCCTCTCGGATTGGTGGAACGGCGTCAACTTCATCGGCGGAAATCAGGAACTTGCCCTTGCATTCGGTGCGATCTTCCTCATAATCGATCTCACCTTAATGGTGCTCAACTTCTTCGACAAGCGTGCCGCTTGAGGGGCAGGGTGCCCCATCCCGTTAGTCAACAAGCTATGCGTCGGGGCGAATCGGCTATCCGATTCGCCCCGAAAGAAGCGTTCCGTTTCGGCGAGAAAAAGGAATAAACTTCCTCAACTGCCCTCGGCAAAATGCCGAGGGCAGTTGTGCTATTCAATTGCCTTGAGGGATTCGTTCATATCGATCCTGACGATCTTTCGGCGTAAGATCAGGGTAACAAGCCCTGTAAATAAGAGGACGACAACGGGCGCGATCAGCCACATAAACCAGCTTACCCCCGCGATCGATCCGACGCCGATGACGTCGAACACCAAAAGCATCAGAAGGAGGGCGACAGGATAGCCGAAGAGAATGCCGATAAGAGAATTGATGTACACTTCCCGATAGATATAGCCGGACACCTCGCCGTCGTAATAGCCGAGTACCATCAAGGTGGCAATCTCCCGATTGCGCTCGCTGATGTTGATGTTCGTGAGCGTGTAGATGACGACCGCCGTCAGAAGTCCCGCAAACGCCACGACGACGATCGCGACGCCCATGATCGTGGCTGAGCCGAAGTCGTGGAAAAGGCACAAGTCCAAAAGACCGAGTCCCGCCAAGACGAGAGCAGTGGAGAGCGCGACGGAGACGACCGTCATGATAAATCGGCTCTTGTAGCGCAAGACGTTTCGGAGCGTGGATTTATACCGGAAGGAAAGTCTGTTCCAAAGGAAGGGTATCTTCTCCAAAATCACTTTTTTCCCCGCGCGGAGAGGCTTTGGTCTGAGCAGCTTTGCGGGCACTTCGTTTGTAAGCTTCAGCCCCGAAATTAAAGTCGCGAGGAGCGTTCCGACCATGATGACCGTCAGCGTAATGATATAAAAGACGATTGCGACGTGCGAGGAAATCGGAGGCATATCGAAGCTGTACGAAAAGACGGTGTAAAGAAGCCGCGCGATGCCGAGCCCGAGGAAATATCCGCCCGCGCCACCGATTCCCGTGGAAATGAGGGCGAACAGAAGATATTTAAAGACGATTTTGAAAGAGGAATAGCCGAGCGTCTTGAGGCAGGCAATCTGCGCGCGCTCTTCGTCTAGCAGCCTTGTCATGGTGGACTGCACCACGAGGCTCGTTACAAGGAGAAAGGCTACCATTAAAATATAGCTGATTCCCTCCACCTTATCGGCATACGCTTTGAGAGATTTGAAGCTGTAATTCTCGTAGAGAGTAATCACTTCGACATTTTCAAGAGCCGCTTTGATTTCCGCCTTTTTCTCCTCGATATACTCTTCATAATCCGAAGAAAAAGCATGAAAAAGCTCTCGGTTTTCGATTGCAATATACAGATCGCCCGACTTGATGATGGGAGAGTTGAGCCGATCGGGAAGAGTCGGTATGATGTCTTTATAGGTCGGAATGACGTCCTTGGAAAGATAGAAAATCTGTTCGAGCACGTCCATATCCTTCGTGCCTGAGGTATCGTCCGGAATGACCATATCCTCGCCGTTGTTGTAGCTCGGCTCGCCTTCCAGCGCAAAGGTAAGCGGGCTTTGAAGGATTCCGCTGACCGTGACGGGAATGAGCTCTAAGAGGTCGAGCTTATTCTTCGAGTACTCGTCGAGCTCAAAGCCGTTCCCCTCGCTCAAAGCGAGGATGATTTCCTTAAAGTCAAGGGTAATCTCTTCACCGACGGAATAGCTCTTCACGACGTTGTCGGCTCTTTCGACGCAAATTTTCGTCCGATCGGAAGGGAAGCTCCCCTCGACAAGGTCGGGACGATTCACCGTCCATGCGCTAAAATCGAGAAAATAAAAGCGAACGGAGCGCTTTTCTTCGGGAGAACCCACCCGCATATCGAAAGACATGCCGAGATCGACGCGAGCAGAAGGAAAGAGTTCTTTGACCTTTTCGACCTCTTCCTCGGAAAAACCCTCTTCCGATTTACTTTTAACAATGAAATCGGAGACGGATTGTGCCTTATAGTAATCCGTCAAAGAATATTCGATTTTATTCGTCGCCATGCCGATTCCCGAAATAAAGCTGACGGAGATCAGTACCATGAAGATGAGGGACAAAAGGCGGGCGACGTGTCTTCGGAACATGCGCGCCAAGGTTTTTAGATACGTCTTCATTACCACTCAATCTCCTCTATGGGAACGGGGTGCTCGTTCTTCTCGATTTTTTCGATCTCCCCGCTCTTAATCGTGATGACCTCATCCGCCATCGCCTTGAGGGCGGAGTTATGCGTGACGACGATGACAAGGCGATTCCGCTTTTTGGAAACGTCATATAAAAGCTTTAAAATTTTCTTGCCCGTCGCGTAGTCGAGCGCGCCCGTCGGCTCGTCACAAAGAAGAAGCTTCGGATTTTTCGCCATGGCCCTGCCGATAGAAACCCTCTGTTGTTCTCCTCCCGAAAGTTGGGAAGGAAAGTTTTTGAGTCTCTCGCCTAGCCCCACCTCGCGCAAGACCTCTTCGGGAGAGAGGTGGTCTTTGCAGATTTCGACGGCGATTTCCACGTTTTCAAGCGCCGTCAGATTGGGCATCAGATTGTAAAATTGGAAGATGAAGCCCACGTCATTGCGGCGATACTCGGTCAACCCGCGCTTATTTAAACTCGTGATCTCCTTTCCGCCGAGCACGATTTTCCCGCCCGTCGCGCTATCCATGCCCCCCAAAAGATTGAGAAGAGTCGTCTTTCCCGCTCCCGAGCTTCCCAAGATGACGACAAACTCCCCGTCTTCGAGCTCGAAGGAAACATGCTTCAAGGCGTCCACCTTCACATCACCCGTTTGATAACTCTTGCTCACGTCAGTCAAAGTCAAATAACTCATAGTTTCACCTTTTCTTTTTTTTCTGTTTCACCGCCATTGTATCCTTTCATTCTATTCTTTCGGTCATAGCGGCGTGAAATTCTCATGAAATCGGGGGCAGGGTGCCCCTTTCCGGTATTACGGACAAGCTTTCGGTAAAAACGCAAGGGGGGCATCCCTGCGTTTTTATAATTAGGAAACCGTTCGGCAAGCAGATGAAAGCCTCGCTGAAAGACTTCCTTATTCTATATTGCATGTCGGACAGTCATGTTTTATAAAGGTGCGGGATCTATATCCCACACCTTTACAGTGAGCCTGTCCGTACTACTGGAACGGGGTGCCTCACCCCTGGTATTCGAGGTGGTTGATGCGGATGAACTTCCCATCGTGAAGTCGAATGCCGATCTGAATTTCCTCTTTGGACGATTCGATCTCCAGCGTGACGGAGGTCTTGCTTCCGTCGATGGGTTGAACCCTCCAAAGCACTCCGTTTTCAAAGGAGCACAGCTCCCCGATTTCTCCCCCTTCACGCGCCTCGTAGTGCACGGTGAGCGTAATCTTTTTTTTCGTATCCAGATTGGGAGAGAGGAGGACGAGCGCTTCCTTTCCCGTACTGTCCGATACGTACCCGTAAGTCTCCAACGCCCTGCCCGAAACCATAGTTCCGTGCTTTTTGTAGCCGTCGGAGTCCGCATAGTCAAAGCCGTAGTCTTTGACGATGAGCCCTGCTCTGCCGTCCATTAAGTTTTGTTCGGCATAATAGGCGTGAAAGCCCTCGATATTGCCGACGTAGGTATAAAGCTCTTGGAGATATTCGGGAAATTTCTCGATTCCCTGTTTAGACTCGAAGAAGAGGTAGTGTTCCTGTTTGTCGAAATAGTAAGAAGCGTCGTTCACGCTCTTATAGTAATCGTAATTGCCGAAGATAACGCCCGCGTCCGTGCAATCCAAAAACTCCGTATTCCCGCCGTAATCGAGCATACGGCAGATCTCCGTCATGCCCGTGTTCCCGACGATAAACGCCTCTTTGACCCCCATCTCCTCGACCCGTTCGCAAAAGACGCGAAGATTTTTTGTCTTGTCCGTTCTGATCTCGGTGAAGGCGTTATAGTTCGAAACGCCCATGACGAGGACGAGATAACAAAGAACTGCAACCTTGAAAAATCTTCGAAGAGAAGGAAGCTTTATTGCTTCCACCGAGGTATAGACGATTCCCGCAAGGAGAAAAATGGCAAAGAAGCCGATGATGTGATAGCGGTGGGCAAACGCTCCGCCGTACTTTGTATAGCTTGCGAGCAGAATGAAGAGATTCCAGCCGAAGATTGCAAAGACGGTGTAGGGAACTTTCGTCTTTTTGATGTTTTTCACTTCCCTTACCGTGAGGAAGAGAAGGCAAGCCGTAAAGCCGAACATCACAAGGGTGCACACGCCCCGCACGGAGAGAATGGCGACGTTCGCGTTGACCGTTCCCGAAAACAGGGTAAACATCGCGACGAGGCACTCCCCCGCGTATTCAAAAAATCCGTTGCCCCAGACGAGCTGCATGTCATTCCCCTTCGCTCCCGCGGGGAGAAGGTAGTTGACGAAGAGTCCCAAAAGGACTGCCCCGACGCTCGTCGAGAGCACGACAATCTTCCAGGGAGTGAACTTCCCCTTCTTTAAGATGAGAATGCGGAAGGTTTCGATGACGACGATGGGGAAGATTCCGCAGATAAAGACGTACAGGCTCGAACAGGCGCTCGTTAAAAAGAGGAGGAAGGCATAGCAGCCGAAGATCACCCAATCGAGGGGAGGTCTCTTTTCCTCTTGCACGGGAAGGAGCAAGTCGAGAAGGAGAATGGGTAAAATCGCCTTGATGACGTACTGCCCGCCGTTGTAAAAGAGCATGTTAAAATAGTCGAGCATGCCCACGCTGTAGGGAATGAGGAAAAGAAGGGCAGTCATGCACCGCACTTTGACGGGGAGAGAAAGCCTTCTTCCGATATCGTAGACGATGGCGATGTAAATGCCCATCCAGAGGATGTTTGCAAGGTCAAACGCGAAGTAGATGTTGCGGAAAAGAAGGTAAAAGGGAATGGCGAACAGGGCGGAGGTATCCATCTCGAAGGTGGTCACATACGTCCAATCCCCAAACAAAAAGCCCTCTTCGCAGAATTTTACGGTATGGTAAAAAAGCTTGGCGATGTCCTCGTCAAGGGCTTTTTCGTTGGAAAAAAGTCCGAAGATCGCCACGAGGAGGAATTGAATTCCCAACAAAATCCACCAAAGGTATTTTTCCTCAAACGACTTCAATCGCCCGATCAATTGTTCCTTTTTTTCCGCTGTCATCATTTAGAATGCCCAATTTCCGTTTTCAAAGAGTTGTACTCTCTTTCCGTCCTTCGTCACGCCGACGATGGACAAGTCCTTGCTGCCGATCATGAAATCGACGTGAATCATCGACTCGTTGACCCCGAGCTTTTTAAAATCTTCCTGCGACTTCTCTTCGAAGTTCTGAATGCAGTCGTGGAAGCCCCTGCCGAGTGCAAGATGGCAGCTTGCGTTCTCGTCGAAGAGGGTGTTGTAGAAGAGAATGCCCGTGTTGTTGATGGGGGAGTCGTAGGCAATCAAAGCGCACTCGCCGAGCATGGAAGCGCCTTCGTCCATGGAAACCATCTGCCTTAAGAGCTCCTCGCCCTTTTCCGCCCTGACTTCGACGACTTTGCCCTTTTCAAAGCGCACGGAGAAGTTTTCAATCAGCTCCCCGCGATAGGAGAGGGGCTTTGCCGAGTAAACAATGCCCTCCGCATCGCCCGCCTTGGGGGAAGTGAAGATTTCCTCCGAAGGGATGTTGGGGTTGAAGAAGTGCCCCAAAAGCGAAGTCTCTCCGCCGCCGCAAAATCTTCCCTCGTCGATGAGACCGACCTTAAAGTCCGTTCCATTGGAGGACTTATATTCGAGGGAGGTAAGGTGCAAATCGTTTAAATACTTGCTCCGTCTTTCGAGGTTTGCATTGTGCTCGTCCCAAGCCTTGCAGGGATCGTCTCCGTCCGCTCTTGCCGTCTTTAAGATGGCGTCCCAAAGAGCTTCCATGCCTTCTTCTTCGGAAAGATAGGGAAAGATTTTCTTTGCCCATGCCTTTCCGGGAACGGCGGCAATGCACCACTGGTACTTGTTTTCAATCTGATCGCGATAGGGCTTGATGATGGGATAGGTCGCGATAGACGCCCTTCTCATCTTGTCCTGATCGATGCCCTTCATGCCGTCGGGATCGGAAGATTCGATATACAGACGACAGGGAAGATTGTCGACCATGTACTGAAACTTTTCCTTTTCCCAATTCGCAACGGTGGAGAGAACCTCTTCCGAACGATAGGAAGCATTGAGTTTGGAAACGGGCTGATGCGTCCAATCGACGACGACCTTGGAAGCGCCCGCTTTGTAGCATTCCTCGACGACCATCGTCACAAACTCGGGCTGATCGAGCTCGGCGGAAATCCAGACTTCCTGACCTTTTTGCACGTTCAAGCCTTTCACTGCCAACAATTTTGCGTAATTTTTCAATTGATTTGTATTCATGGTAAGCTCCTTTTTCGGAAAACAATTTGCCGTCCCTCTTTATAACGGCTCTTTTTCTCCCTTACTATACCATATTTACCAAGCAAAATCAAGCAATCGCGTAAAAATTTTCCTTTTTGGTATTCTTTTTGGAAAGGTTTGCCTTCTTTGGATAATTTTTGGCGTTGACAAACGGGGTCTCTTTTGGCTATCATGGGAGACACAGATCAAAAAAAGGAGAAAACCTATGAAAAAAGTCACAAAGAAAATCATGGCAATCGCTGCTCTCGCCGTAATGAGCGCAAGTCTCGTCGGATGTACTGCAGAGATTAAAATCACGCCCACGGAGGATTGGGAGAAGGAACTCATTCAAGGCATTCTGAACGGAGACTCGAACATCAAGCTTCCCGATTCCGTGACCATCAATCCCGACATCATTTTAGATGGCGTCACCACAACGCCCCCTTCGACAGAGCCGCCCGCAACGACCGAACCACCTGCTACGACAGAGCCGCCCGCTCCTACCACACCGCCTGCCACGCAAGAGCCGCAAACGCAGAGCGTAAAATACTTAAAGTGCAAAGCAGACAGGCTGAACGTGCGTTCGGGCGCAGGAACGGGATATTCCGTGCTCGGACAGATCGTCGAGGGAGAATATCTTCCCTACTATGGCGAATCGGGTAATTGGTACGAGACGAGGTATCTCGGCAAGAAGGCATATGTTTCGAAGGACTATCTCACCCCCGTTTCCTTTGACGTGGAACAAAACGAGGAGATCGACTCCGTGCTTGCCGTGGGGTATTCGCTTCTCGGAACGCCCTACGTCTACGGTGCGACGAGGGTGCACGACGGCGGAGGCAATCTGCTTTCCGGATTTACGACAAAGGAGTTCGACTGCTCTTCCTTCACGCAGTACATCTTCTACAAGGGTGCGGGGAAGATCATTGCCACGACCACCCGCACGCAGGTCTTGCAGGGCAAGCCCGTGAAAACGAGCGAGCTAAAGCGCGGCGATCTCCTCTTTATGACGAACGATTCGAGGGTGAACAACACGGGAATCGAGCGGATCGGGCACGTCGCAGTGTATCTTGGGAACAATATGATTTTACATACCTCATCCGACTATGCGAAGATCGTCGAAATGACCCAAAAGAAATGGGAGTACACCATCGAGATCAGAAGATTTTTATAAAGACGCGGCGGGGCAAAAATTGCCCCGCCCTTTTCCTTATTATAGATAGCATGTCGAATAAGGGTGAGTCACCCCTTTCCATTGGTACGGACAGGCTATGTGTAAAGGTGTGGGATATAGATCCCGCACCTTTATCATGCTTAACTGTCCGACAAACTTTTTCTTTCTTTATTATATAGTCTGTCGAACGGACTTCTCATATAGGCGACTAATCTCGAATCAAATCCCAGATTAGTCAGAGAATGTTTTCGACGATATTCTTTCCTTATTCTATAATAAGGAAAGCTTTCGGCGAGGCCATCATAGTTTCCCATTTTTTACAATGCTTTCCTAAAAAAAAGATGCAACCTAAGGTTACATCTTTTCTCCTTTTCGTATCATCTTCTTAAATGCGGAGGGAATGGAGAGCGCTTCTTCTATTTCCTGCCACGAATGCGTCTCCATTGTCGTCTTTTCCGCTTTTACATAAATACAGGTCATCTTCCACTCCACATGGGTAAAAACATGCGTAAACTCTTTTCTTCCGAGTTCCCTTTTTCCCTCAAAGGGAAGCTCTTTTTCTTCCTCGAAGTTCGGAAGCTCCCACATGCCCTTTAAAACTCCCTTTGTTCTTTTTCTGAGGACGAGTCCTTCGGGGGTCTCGATGTGGTAGACAAAGAGGGTTTCCACCCTTCTCTCCCGCTTCGGGGGAAGACTGGGAAGAAAGTTTTCCACTTCCAACCTTCTCCCCAAACAATCTTCCTTCATCGGGCACTTTTCACAGAGTGGAACACCGTTCGGAAGGCAGACGATTGCCCCAAGCTCCATTAAACTCTGCGTAAAATCCCCCGCACGATCGGGATAAATAGCTTTCAAGGAAGAGAATAGCTTTTTCTTCAGATCGACGTCGTAATTTTCAGTGATGCGGGAGAGTACGCGCACGACGTTTCCGTCCACGGCCGGCTCTTTTTGTTCAAAGGCAATGGAAGAAATCGCCCCGGCGGTGTATTCCCCAATCCCCGGCAAAGTCTTTAAGGTTTCACAATCGTTCGGAAAAACCCCGCCGTACTCATTTACAATGATTTTTGCGGTCTTTTGCAGGTTCTTGGCGCGATTGTAATAGCCCAAGCCTTCCCAGAGCTTCATGAGCTTTTCTTCGGGGCAGGCAGCGAGGTCTTCCACGGTGGGAAGCTCGCGTAAAAACCGCTCGTAATAAGCCTTACCCGCCTCCACTCTCGTCTGCTGAAGCATGATCTCGCTCACCCAGGTGCGATAAGCGGATTTTTCCCTTCTCCAGGGCAAATCCCGCTTGTTTTTATCATACCAAGGGAGAAGATTGAAAGGAATTGTCCGAAATACCCTTTCCTTTTCCCTTTGAATTTCCTTGAGCTTTCTCACGCATTCCTCGAAAATGGGAATCATGTGCGGCTCGGAGCTGAAGGAAGCGAGCTTATCCATTGGAAGCCATCTGACGTCCGAATTTTCGTCTTCCTTAACTTTGACTTTTTCCCTTTCGTCCACCACAAAGGCAAAGGTAATATTGAGGTGCTTATGTGCAGGGACTTTTTTCCCGTTTTTTACATGCTCCTTGACGGGGAGAAGCCCCATATGCAAGGGAATGGCGGAATAAAGGGTGAGATTTTTGATACCTGTCTCTTCTTCGGTTTCCCTGATTGCAACCTTGAAAAAATCCCGCTCGCCGTCGTTGTGCCCGCCCGGCCAGGTGTAGGAATCATAGATATTGTGATAGACGAAAAGAACTTTATCGAGACTTTCGTTGCATAAAAAAGCGGAAGAGGTGCAATGCACTTCTCCCTCCCTCGTATAGTTTTCCTCTTCGTCATATTCTCTCAAAAAAGATTTCTCGATTCCTGCCCGTTTCAGACACATCGAAAAAGTCATCCGTTCCATTCTCCACCTCCGTAAAGGTAAACTTTTTTGCCGAGTTTTTTTGCATAGCTCATAGTATGATATGTTCCGCTCCGCCGATTGTTGTTATAATAAGCGTAGACAAAATCAGCATTTTCCACCATGTAGTAATTTCTCTTTTTCATACAGTCGCCCGTATACGTCATGCTGATCATCACCTGCTCGTCGCAACCGGAAACGGCACTGCGATAAGTCTTTTTTTCCTCATCGTTGAAACGAAGATCCTGTTCAGGACAGGGAATGCACGCAACGATTTTGATTTTATATTTTTTCTTCATCTCCAAGAGAATCTGACAGGCAATAATGTCGAATCCTACCGCCATACCGCAATAAAAGGTATCCGCTCCTGATTTTATCAATTTTTTAAGTTCCTTTTCGAGAATCGTTCTGTCAAAGTTGATACCGAGCGCCCTGTGTCCCGTCAATGCACATTTCATAATGGTTTACTCCTCTCCTTGCCGTTTCCCCTCGGATATTGCTCCGGGGTTCTCTTTATTTTATCGATTGTAATAAGCTTCCTCTTTTGCGGGATTTCCCCGATCGAATAGGAAATCACCTCTCCCTTTCTTCCGCCGAGCACTTCGATCGCCCGCACAGCCTCCGTTTCCTCTTCCGTGTCCCCCTTATAGGCGATCATCTTTCCCCCGACTTTCAAAAAAGGTAGAAGATATTCGGAAAGGGTGTTGAGTTTTGCCACCGCACGCGCTGTGGATAAGTCGTACTGTTCGCGATATGCTTCGTCTCTTGCAAGTACTTCCGCCCTCTCATGCAAGATATCCACATTTTGAAGTTGCAATTTATCCACGACGACCCGCAAAAACTCACACTTTTTGCCGACGCTTTCCACCAAGGTAAAGGAAAGATCATCCCTGAATATCTTGACGGGAAGAGAGGGAAATCCCCCGCCCGAACCGACTTCGATGCATTTCGCCCCCATCGGAAAAAGGGGAATCCCAACGGCGCTGTCTACAAAATGCTTCAAAATAACCTCTTTTTTGTCCGTAATCGCGGTTAAATTGAATTTCTCGTTGTATTCTTTGAGCAGGGAAAAATAGAGCTCGAATTTTTCTTTTTGTTCTCCCTCTATTTTTTCTTTCCATTCTTTCCAATTTATTTGCATACCCCCATTATACTATATTCTTTTCGAAAAATCAATACTTATCCCCAAATAAAGTTTTCCACACGAGAATATTTCTCTGTGGATAATTGGGATAACTCTTTTTTCTCTCTCCTTCGAACTTATATTTTCCTCTTTTTCGGCAAGAGAGCGCCAAAGTTACCAAAGTTATCCTCATTTTTTCCACAATTTTTATCCCCTATTTTTTTCTCTGATTTTGGGAGAATTTCTGCCCTTTTCTTCCCTCATTCCCTTCCTTTTTTGTCGTTTTTTTCGAGTTATCCACTTTTCCACAGACACTACTACTATTACTACTAATAAAAATAAATATATATATATATCATGGTAGGATGCGAGAAGGCACGAAACTTCTCAAAAGCACTTGCTTTTTTTCCGGAAATGGTGTATAATGGAAGCAATCAGAAAAAGGAAAGAACGTTATGAAGCTTATTTGTCAGGGAGCCGACCTTTCGGAGGCGGTGTTAAAGGTAGTCAAAGCATGTGCGGGAAAAACCACAGTTCCCGTTTTGGAGTGCATCAAACTCTCCGCAAAAAACGATATTTTGTCCCTTCTTGCTACGGATACCGAAATTTCCATCGAAAAGGTCATCAAGGCGGATGTACTCGAAGAGGGAGAGCTCTGCATTCCCGGAAGGTATTTTTCCGACTTTATCAACAAGATCAGCGACGTGGAAATCACTCTTACGACTTCTTCGAGGGGACTTGAAATACAGTACGGAGAAGCTCTCTCCACCATGCAGGTGCTTCCCGCCGATGATTTCCCTGTGATCGACGTTTCCATCAGCGAGAACAGCTTTTCCATGAGCCAAAAGGCGTTTCGGGAGCTGATTGCAAAGTCCGTCTTCTGCTGTGCAACGGACGATTCCAGACCCATTTTGAAGGGATGCTTATTCGAAGTCGGAAAAGAGGAAGTCGTCGCAACCGCGCTCGACGGGTATCGAATGGCGGTTTGCAGACAGGACATTCTTTCCACGACCAAGGAAGAGCGAATTATTCTCCCCGCAAGGACGCTTTCCGAGATCAATAAGATGATCGGAGGGGAGGACGACGAGCTCCGCATCTTCCTGCAAAAGGGCATGATGATGGTGGAAGTGGACGATACCATCATGACTTCCAGGCTGTATACGGGGGAGTTCGTCAACCGCGAGGCGATTATGCCTAAGACCTTTACGACTGTCGTGAAAGTAAAGAGGGACGAGCTTGAAGAGAGCATCGAACGAGCTGCTATTTTGGTCAGAAGCGACAAGAACAGCCTGATTATCTTCGATATCAAGGAAAACGCGATCGGCATTTCCTCCAATTCGGACATCGGGGGGGTCTCCGAAGTCATCCGGGCAAACATTGAAGGGCCGGATCTGAAAATTGCCATGAATTCCAAGTATATTTTGGAATGTGTCAAGGCGGTCGGAGAGGACATCGTCGAAATGGAGTTCAATTCTTCCGTCGCTCCCTTTGTCGTGCACGGCGAAGAAAGGGAGAAGAGCTCCTATCTCATTCTTCCCGTCAGGGCCAATTCTTGAAAAAAATTCCGATTGCAGGGAAAAAGCGATTGACAAAGCAAGCGGAAGATGTTAAAATGAACAATGCCTAATCTTAAATTTCAGGAGAAAGAATACTATGAAAAGAACATACCAACCCAAAAAGAGACAGAGAAGCAAAGTACACGGATTCAGAAAGAGAATGGCTTCCACGGGCGGAAGAAACGTCATCAAGAGAAGAAGAAATAAGGGAAGAAAGAAGCTTTCCGCATAAACAGGTTTTCTGTTTCCTTTTGAATCCCACAGCCGCTGTGTGTGGGATTTCTGATTTTTCGGTAGAATCGTCTGAGGGGTATGAATTATCTCCGCATTAAAAAGAATAAAGACTTTCAAAAGCTGCTGCGTAAGGGAAAGAAATGTTATTCCTCTTCTCTCGTCGTCCTCTATGCACCTGCAAAAAGCGTGAGAATGGGAATTTGCGTCGGAAAAAAGCACGGTAAAGCCCATACGAGAAATTACATTAAGAGACTTCTTCGGGAAGTTTTCCGAAAGCAAGTGACATATCTTAAGGGCAGTTATTCCTTTATTCTTCTTCCCAAAGTCAGAGAACATTATTCTTATAAGGAGTTTGAAGCGTGTTTATGCGGGCTCCTGAAAAAAGAAAAATTAACGTAAGGGGACAAGCGGCAGAGCTTTACTTCCGACTTCGAAAATTCGGGAAGAGGCGACCCCTTCGTATGCTTTCTGTAAAGCTCATTTCCCTTTATCAAAAATACCTCTCCAAAGGCACTTGTTTATACGAGCCTACTTGTTCGCACTACATGTTGGAATCCATTCATAACAACGGTTTTTTTGTCGGCGCGCTTTTGGGGCTTGGGAGGTTGCTTCGGTGCAATCCCCTTTCCAAAGGGGGATACGATCCTCCCAAAGAAAATTTTATCCTCTATATCTGGCTCATATAGAAGGAGGAGTCTATGTTTGATCTGTTAGCGGCGTCCCTCCCTTCCCTCTTTCAGACGGGAGAAGACATTGCCTTAAACTTTATCGGGGATTTCATCTCCATTCTCATCGGCAGCGTGGGCATTGTGGGTCTTGGCATCATCGTCTTTACCGTCATTTTGCGCGCGATCACCTTGCCTCTCGACATCTATACGAAGATTTTATCGAGAAAGCAGTCCCTGAAAATGGAAGAGATGCGCCCGCAGCTCGAAAAACTGCAAAAGCAATATGCGGACAATCAGCAGCTTTATACGCAGAAGATGCAGGAGCTTTACAAGCAGAACCATTACTCTGTGTTAGGGGCCTGTCTTCCGTCTATCATCATGATGGTGATTTTCTTCGTCGTCTTCGGTGCGTTTAACGGCTATTCGCAATATACCAACCTGCACGCCTACAACGAGATGATCGTCTCCTACGGGGACGCCATCAAGCCCTATTGCGTGGAGATGACCTTGGATGACGAATACACGATTTTCAACTACGATCTTTCCATCGAGGAAGAGAAAGAAAAGGGAGAGATCATCAACGTCTACTATACCTATACTTCCAAAGACCCCGATCGTTTCGTCTATATCAAGGTGAATGCGATCAACATCGAATCGGAAGGGAAAATCGCAAAGGACGCTTCCATCGAATATTACATCGATTGCGACAAAATGCTGCAAAATCCCGCCATCGCGAAGGAAGTGAACTCCCTCTCTGCGAAGGCAGAAGAAGATCCCGAATGCGCTTCCCAAGAGGAATGCTGCTACAAATGGGTCAAGGAACTCGGAAGAGAGGCGGCAAAAGAGACGTTCTATGAAAATCAGCACGCTTTCCTCTGGATTAAGAACATCTGGTATCCCGATACCATGTTCTCGCACCCCGTCGGCGACTATCAGTCCTTCGTCAATTCCATCACGCAGAAGGTGAAGATCGAGGACAAGGAGTACAGAATCACCGAATATCCCGGATCGCCCTACGCGACTTCGACGACTTACGACGAGATTACGCACAACCTGTCCACGGAGAAATCCTCCGCAAACGGCTACTTCATCATGATCCTGCTTTCCGTCGGCTCGATGTTTTTATCGCAGTTCATCATGTCGAAGATGCAAAAGGCACAGACGGAGCTGCAATCGGCGGACGGTTCGGGACAGCAGTCTATGAAAATGATGATGATCATCATGCCCATCGTTTACGGTTTCTTCTCCTTCGGATATTCCGCCGCCTTCTCCATCTACATGGTAACGGCGAATATCTTCAGCATCGTCACGTCGCTCATCACGACCAAGCTCGTGGATATCGTGTTTAAAAAGAAGAGCGAAAAGGCGTTCAAGGAGAAGTACGAAAAGCGCTATAACGCTTCGAAGGGAATCGTTGACAAGAAATCAAAGAGAAAATAAGCTCATAGGAGAAAAAAATGGATAAATTGATTCAGGGCGAATTTACCGGAAAGACGGTAGATGACGCAGTCAAGGAAGGTCTTTTAACGCTCGGACTTTCCAAAGAGGACGTAGAAATCGAGGTTTTGGAAGAGGGAAAGAAGAAGTTATTCGGTTCGATTAAAGCAAGAGTGAAGATCACGAAGAAGCTTTCCGACGGCGAAAGAGCGGTCGATTTTCTCGACGAGATGTTCCGTATTCTCGAAATTACCGCAACGAGCGAGCTCGTATCCGAAGATGAGAAGATTTCCATTAACATTACGGCGACCAATTCGCATGCCGTTATCGGCAGAAGAGGAGAAGTCTTAGACGCTCTTCAGAGCCTTGCAGGCGCTGTTGCCAATACGGGAAGAGAGGAGTACAGAAGAGTCGTTATCGACTGCGAAAACTACCGTGCGGAGCGGGAGGAATCTCTCAAAAAGCACGCCTTGAAGCTTGCCGATAAGGCAGTTGCCACTTCTAAAAAGGTGCGCATGGACGCGATGAACCCCTATGAGAGGAGAATTGTTCACGCCGTTCTCGCAGATAATACTGAGGTTAAGACGATCAGCGAGGGAAAAGAACCCAACCGTTATATCGTCATTGTGCCGAATAATTACAATCCCGAAAATGACAGAAAGTACCGCGGCGGCAAAAAGCCTTACGGGAAAAAGTTTGACGATCGGAAGGACGGTAAAAAATCCTTCAATCGTGACAGAAGCGACAGAGGAGACAGAAGAGGCGACAGAAAGCCCTATAATCGCGATCGCGGCGGAAGGAGTGATTTCAAGAAGGACGTCAGAAAGCCCGCTCCCTTCTTCGGAACGTTTATCGGCAAAAATGAGAACGCGCAATCTCCCGAAAAGAAGGACGAGATTTAGTTTCCTATCTTCTAAACAAAAAAGCGCTTTTGTAATTTTGCAGGACGCAAATACGAAAAAGACCCAAAATGCATCGTTTCGTGTTCGAAGACCGAAAGTAGAAAACGAAAGAAAAGCGGGAAGAGACGCCTCTTCCCGTTTTTCTTTTGCGTTGGCGGGCCCGCGGTAATTAAGGGAAGAATACTTCTTTCTTTTTTGTTGATCTTTGTATTTTTTGGTCGAGCACTCCCTTTTCGGAAAGAAAGTTATCGCTCCTATTTTTAGGGGAGGGTCAAGTATGACCTGTCTACTATTTTATAAGATAATTGTACTTCTAAGGTTATCGATTTTTTGCTATTTGGAAAAAGAAAGAAACAGAAAGCGAGGATAATTTTTAAAAGATCGATTGCAAAATGCGAGAAATGATGTTATAATTGATAAAAACGAGGGAGAAAATGATCGAATGATGAACGTTGCAATCGTTGAAGATGAAGAAAATCAGGCAGAACTTTTGAAATCTTACGTAAAACGGTATGGAGAAGAAAAGAACATAGATTTTCATTTTTTCTGCTTTGGCGACGCAATGGATTTTTTGCACAACTACAAAGCGGTGTACGATATCGTGTTTATGGATATCGAAATGCCCTATCTAAACGGTATGAACGCAGCAAAGGAACTTCGTAAAATCGATAAAGAAGTGTGCCTCATCTTCGTGACGAATATTGCGCGTTATGCAATTAAGGGGTATTCGGTTGACGCAACCGACTATATGATCAAACCGATCAGCTATTCTACGTTTTCCTTCAGAATGGAAAGGGCGGTCGCGGTTGCAATGCACAACAACAAACAGGACATCGTAATTACATCCAACCGATCCTATTACCGTATAAACGTCAACGATATCCTGTACGTCGAATCCCGCGGTCACAAAGTGGTATATCACACGGCTTCGGAAGAAATAGAGTCCTGGGAAACACTTCAAGGTGCTGCGGAAAAACTCGGGAAGACTTTTGTAAGTCCGAGAACGGGTGTCTTTGTCAATTTAAGGTATGTCAAAAGCATACAGGGCGACAATATTTCTCTGGGAGAAGGACACGATTTAATCCGCATTGCACGAGACAAGAAAAGAGAATTTATCAATACATTTACCGTATTCGTATCGAACACGTAAGGCGGAGATTTAAAATGTTTGCAGATATTTTAGATAATGTTTTAGATTACTGTCTTGATTTCGGATTGGTGGTTTTTGTGTTTGCCGTCCTATTGTGCGGATTTTTGAAAAAAAGAAGGTATTTCTGGCTCAGACTGATCGGCTCTTTTGCGATTTACAACCTGATCGTAAACCATAAATATTCTATCTTCACGTTTTTCGGACTCGATATTTTCGGACACTGGAAAATTTGGTACATCGGAGATTACCTTACGATTTCCTATACGATGATCTTTTTGCTGTCCGTCCTTTGCATCTGGTTTTGTTATGAAGAAAAGTTTAATGTGGTACTCTTCTTTTGTTCGACGGCGTACGTCATTCAACACATTTCTTCTACCGTGGGCGATTGGATTGCCGCTTACGGAAGCTTGCCCTCCGACTTTATCTTTCGTTTGGTAAGACTGTTTGTCTATTCTTTTGTGTTTGGTATCTGTTATTGTTTGATTTCTCTTTACAGAACGAAAAAATCAGGCAATATTTATCCCAAAAACTTGTTTTGCGTTGCGTTTGCCGTCTGTGCAATCATTGTTTTGGCGCTAATCAGTAATTGGGTTTATAACGCTTCTTACAGAAATCCCGCTACGTACGTTTATACGATGGTTTGCTGCGTACTGTTGTTGGTGATTCAGTTTGCGTTGACCGATAACGCCGTGTCCAATGTGGAAAAAGCGTATATGGAGCAGATGTTTACCGAAAAAGAGCGGCAAATGGAATTATCGAAGGAAAGCATCGATATTATCAATATGAAGTGCCACGATTTAAAGCGGCAGGTAAGCTCTTTAAAGGACATCGGCAATACGGCGGATAAAAAAGAGTTTATCAAGCAGATTGAAAGCTCCATTGAGATTTATGACGGAGTATACGAAACGGGCAACGGCACGCTAGACACCGTTTTGACCGAAAAGAGCTTGCACTGGCGTAACTACGGCATCCGGTTAAACTGCATTGCCGACGGCGAAAAGCTTGCTTTTCTAAACTCCATTGATTGCTATTCTCTCTTTTCCAATCTTTTGGATAACGCGATCGAAGCCGTTTGCAAGGAAGCGGAGGACAAACGCGATATCTCGATTTTCGTAAAGCAGAGCGGTAATTTCGTTTCTGTCAGCGTGGAAAACTTCTGTACGAAACAGCTCGAATTTTCCGATGGATTGCCTTTGACGACAAAAGGCGACCGCATAAACCACGGCTTCGGCACGCGGTCTATCCGCTATATCGTAAAAAAATACAACGGCAATACCGTTATGAGAAAAGAGAACGACAAGTTTATCGTCAGTATGATTATACCGATTCCCTGAACGATCAAAAAACAGAATAGAGAGCGAAAGGCATCTTTCTTTGACGAAAGAAGCCTTTTTCTTTTGCGCGGAGAAAGACGAAACGTGAAAGAAAAAGGGCAAACCGTGAAAGGTTGCCGTCTGTGCATGTAAAAAAGGGAACAATTCTTGCAAGGTGCTCTCGCTTTTTTTAAATTGTAGGGTAAAATGGAGTTGGTTTTAGAACCAAAGAAAAATTTTTCAGGAGGGAATTTCAAATGAAGAAATTCAGCACAAAAAAAGTTTTAGCAGTTTTGGCAGCGGTTACGGCAGTGGGCTGCGGGGTCATGTTCGCGGCGTGCGGAGAAACGGAAGGGGAGAAAAAGACGGACGAAGTAAAGGTTGATCTCAACGAAAACTTCTCCGCTTCGGACGTTTACGGCATGTGGTCGTATTCCTTCCAGGACGACGAAGACAACAGAGTCGGCTATTCTACGGTGCTGAAGGGCGATCAGATGACTTCCGTTCAGGAAAGCAAGCTCGTTCTGATGAACTTTACGGGCGAAACGTACCGCAACGAAGCCAACAAGTATAATTGGAAGCAGGGCAATAACTACGAACTCGTCAAAAACCTGTACAACAGCGAAACGGGTTTGTATATTTGGCAGGTATACTTCGGTACTTTCACCGTAAACGAAAGCAACCGCACGGTAACGTTGGCGATTCCCGACTATTACAGCTATTACGTGTTCTTCGGCAACTGCGCTACGATCAACGGCACGATGTTCAAGGATCAGGGCGGTACGCACTTGCTCACTTCCGAAAACGAGTATTACACCTCTAACGGCGAAAGCGGTTCGAGAGACGGATTATACGATTTCAATGCGGAACTTGCAGAGTATCATCACTCCACAAACGGCCTGACGCCTATCACCCTTCAGCTTGACCTGAATACGAAGGGCTTTACGTATTTCAACGCCGACGACGAATAAGCCGTATCATTAAGAGGTACATAAATGGATATAAAAAAGGCGAATTTATACGTAGTATCCGCTTTCTGTGCCGTTATCCTTGCGATCATCATTGCACTCAATGTCGTTGCCGTGATGTTCAGCGGTCTGCTGGAAGTATACCTCGGTACGATCGGAGCTTCCGGCAGGGGAAGCTTCGAGTCCGATTATGAGACGGACGCCGAGCTCTTGCAGGTAGAACAGGATACGGCGATACAGATCGCGGAAGAAGGTACGGTACTTTTGAAAAACGATGACGGGCTTCCCTTGGCGGCGAACGCAAAGGTTACGCTTTTCAGTCAGAACAGCGTCAATTGGATGGGAGGCGCTACTTCGGGTTCAGACCAGGCAAGCAGCTGGGACAATCTGAAATCGGCGCTCGAAGCCGAAAAGATAGCGGTCAATCCGACCGTTTGGGATTATTATTCCAATACCGGAAAAGCCCGCGATACTTACAAGCTCAACGAAACGGACTGGGCGACCGTAAGCGCTGCAACTTCCTCTTCGTTTGCTTCTTATAACGATGCGGCAATCGCAGTGTTCTCCCGTTTTAATACGGAAGGTTCGGATCAGCCCGCAGATATGTCGAGATACGGCGGTTCTGCCGACGAAATTTATATGCAGTTGAGCTCGGTGGAACTCGATCTTTTAAAGGGCATTCGGGACGCCGGTTTCAAGAAAACGATCGTCATCCTGAACACAAACTGTCAGATGCAGGTTGATTTTCTCAAAGGAGATCCCTACGGCGTCGATGCGTGCGTTTTATGCGGCGCTACCGGCAATACGGGGATCACGGGACTTGTAAGAGTGCTTTCGGGAAAGGCCAATCCGTCGGGACACCTTGTCGATACTTACGTTTACGATAACCGTTCTACGCCTGCGGCGCAGAATCTCGGCGACAATCGCTTCTTAAATGCGAACGGCGAAGTGTCAAAGTACAGCTATATCAATTACGTGGAAGGCATTTATATCGGTTATCGCTATTACGAAACGAGGTATGAAGATGTGGTCATGGGAACGGAAAACGCCGGTGATTACAATTACACGGATACCGTTGCTTATCCCTTCGGATACGGATTGGGTTATACGCAGTTTACTTGGAGCGATTTCAAAGCGACTGTTACCGACGGTACGGTCAACGTTTCGCTGAAAGTGGAAAATACGGGCAGCGTTGACGGTAAGGATGCGGTAGGCGTTTATATCCAGTCGCCCTATACCGAATACGATAAGAAGAATCAAGTCGAAAAGGCTTCCGTAACTCTTGCCGCATTTGCGAAAACGCCGATGATCAAGGCGGGACAGTCGGAGACGGTAAGCATTTCGTTCGATGCGGAAGAGGCGATGAAGTCCTACGACTATACCGCGGCAAAGGGTTATATCCTCGAAGAAGGAGACTATTATATCACAGCCGCGCAGGACGCTCATCAGGCGGTAAACAATATCTTGCTTGCAAAGGGTTATAACGATATTGCGGAAGCGGGAGGCGGCACGCCCTCGGCGGATAAGAATTTTGTTTACAGGTATAATATTGGTACTTTTAAGAACATAGCCAAAGATTCCGTAACCGATCACACCGTTACCAACCGTTTCGATTACGCAACGGCGGAGGGAACGACGTATCTTACCCGCAGCAATTGGATCATGATGGACAACAACGGACTCGATTATTCCACGGGTACGGCAACCGAAAAGTCCCCTTCGAGCTATTCCGAAGTCATCAAAACGCACGAAATGTGGGACGGTTTAAGGGAGAATCTTGCGGCTACCGGTTGGGAAGCAGCGGGCAGACCCGCTTCTGCCGACAACAACGAAGCTGCAATCGTCGGTCAGGACGCGGGACTGAAGCTCAAAGATCTTGTCGGAAAAGACTATGGCGATCCGATGTGGATGACGCTTATTCAGCAGTTAAAGGTGAGCGAAATTCACGGACTTTGGAATCTGGCAGGCTGGCGTATCGGCGCAGTTGATGCGATCGAAATGCCGGGTACGACCTGTAACGACGGCCCTACCGGTTTGGGTAACTTCGTCAACGGCTGGTCGAGCTTCCGTTGGCCTTGCGAGACGCTGATCGCTTCCACCTGGAATGTCGAACTTGCCGAGAAGATGGCTGCGCTCGTTGCGGAAGACGGCTTGCGTACAGACGTTACGGGTTGGTATGCACCGGCGATGAACTTGCACAGAACTTGCTTCGGCGGCCGTGCGGGCGAATACTATTCGGAAGATCCTCTTCTTTCCGGTTCTATGGGCGCTGCTGAGTGCATCGGCGCCGAATCGAAAGGTATGATCGTCTTTATCAAGCACTTCGCCATCAACGAACAGGATACCAACCGCGGCACCGTTTCGATGTGGTGCAACGAACAGGCGATGCGCGAGCTCTATTTCAAGCCGTTTGAAATTTCCGTAAAGACAGGCAAGGCGAACGGCGTGATGGATTCCCAAACGAGAATCGGTTATCGCTACTGTAAGGGCAATTATCAGCTGCTTACGGAAGTGTTAAGAGAAGAATGGGGATTTCAGGGCGTTGTCGTCACCGACTACACGAGCGACGGCGGCTTAACGGGCGAGATGTGCCTTGCCGGCGGTACAGACCTGATGCTTTCCGGCACAGCGTTGAAGCTTCCCGACACGAGCTTGGCAAAAGTGCGCAACGCTTTGCAGGAATCGGCGCACAGAACGGCGTACGTTGTCGGTAATTCAAATCTCATGGTAGGTTTGCTTGGCAATGAAGCGTACAGCGCGGGTATCCCCGTTTACATTATTTTGATGATCGTCGTCGATGTCGTTGGAGTTCTTGCGATTGCTGCTGTTGAAACGTATACGGTAATTCGATTTGTAAAAAGCAGAAAAGAAAAACCTGAGGAGGCGGAAGCATGAAAAAGTTAAACGCGATTGATTTCCTTCCTTTGGGAATTGTGCTTTTGGGGCTGATCGGCGGCATCCTGGTGGCTGCTCACGTGCAGTTGGCGGGGTTGATCATCGCCATTGTGGCGTTGGCGGCGGAAATAACGGTATATTGCCTGAAAGGCAAATTAAAGCTAAATGTATACGTCGCCTATTGGAGCTTGGTTGCCTGTGCCGGAATCTTTCTTCTCAGTTTGTTGGGCTTTGCCGGCTATACTGTTTGGGATATTTATTCCGAGCACGACGTAAACTAATTTTTCTCGAATCAATCTATGGGCGGGTCATGCTTGACCCGCCCATAAGTTTTATCGATTTTTGTAACGCAAAGGATAAAAATTAGATCGTGTTCACACGAACGCTCAACGCACATCTTTCGGCATATTTTCCGCAGGACTTCGTTACTCGTCGGTTAAATACGGCTTAGGCGAACTGTTCTAATTTAGAACAGCTCGCCTAAAATTCGCCCTCCTCGCGCCTTGTCCTACAAAAAATCTGCTCGAAATCTGCGCATTTCGGATCGTGTGAACACGCTCTAGTTCAGAAAAAACGTGAGCATCGCAATTCCCTGCAAGAGGACGAGGTGGAGGGGATAGTAAACGTAAAAGAAATACTTTAAGTTCCACTTGCCCTTTGTTCCGTTGTAAAGGAGAAGAATGGGGATCGCTATGTACGCATAGAAGGCGTTTTTTCCGAAAGGAGAAATTGCGCAGATGAAGTACAGTCCAATCGCCAACAGGAGAATCTTCACGGGGGAGGAAGAAAGGAGTTTTGTCACTCTGTTTTCGGGTAGATACCTTTGATCGAAGAGACTCGGAAAGAGAGGGAGGAGAATGCCGAAAAAGCCGTAGTCGAAGGAAAACTTCTCCGAAAGGACGTACAGACAAACAATCACAGCGGGAAATTGCACGGTCGCGACGACTTTTTCAAAGGGTTTTCCTTTGGAAAAAAGATGTTCTTTGGCGTACTGAAGGGAGTAAATGCCGACAATCGAGAGCGAAAAGGTCAGAAAAATGTTGTATTCGCTCATGTCCCCCGTCGCAACCCCGTAGACGATCTGAAAGAGAACGCCGAGACAAAAGACGAGCAGGAAATGATTTGCCTTGTTTTTCGTATAGTGACAGCCCTCCGCCAGCATGTAAGCGAATAATGGAAAGGAAATTCTTCCGATTGATCGTAGAACGAGAAGTCGCGGAAAGAATAGAAGTCCGATGTGGTCGATTGTCATGAAGAGAGCGGCGATCAGCTTGATTGCAGTCCCGTTTAAAAACCTGATTTTAGCCATACGCCTATCATATCACTTTCTCGACTTTAGGTCAATGATTTCCGAAATTCGAATGACTGTTTTTAACCTTCTTTTTTATCAAAATTTTGAATGTGACTTTTTTTCGTCGATCATTGCTTTTTCCTCTTTACGGGTGTATAATAATGCTTAGGCGAACTGTAATCCTTTAGAACAAATTTTAGCGGGAAAATTTGCGACTATACTACGTCAAAGCCCTTGACAATCGAGGGTGCATCGTGCGGAAAGCGACGAAAAGACGCCTTTTAAGGTTGTTTTAAATGATTACAGTTTGCCCGGCACGAAGGATGTGCAAGAGGGATAAGATGATGGAATATAGAAAGTTGGAAGAAAAGGATTTTCCGAGTCTTAGCAGGTTACAGAGGGCTTATAAGGTTTCGGTGCACGAATCGCTCCCAAAATCCGATCAGCTCGATCGGCTGAAAGCCGCAATGAAAAAGGGCAGTATCGAGTTTTACGGGGCGTTCGATCAGGAAAAGCTCGTCGGAATTTGTTCCCTGTGTCGAGCTTTTTCGACCTTCCGCTACGAGTGTATCGGCGTTTTGGAAGATCTCTACGTTTTGACTGATTATCGGGGGAAGGGCGTTGCCAAAGAACTCATCGACGAAGTTTATCGCGATTCACATCTTTCGACGCTTTCTGTTACCTGTTCGGAGGAATCTCTTCCTTTGTTCCGTTCCTTCGGCTTCCGCTATGATTTAGGCGTCAATTATCTTCGTATCGATTAATTTTACTTCGTTACATGGCATGAACGTCTTTGTAAAAGATTTTACGCATAGTTAGAGCAACTCTCATTTAAAGGGTTTTTTATGCGTATTTTTTTCTTTTATTCGTTATATTTTAATTTTTTCGGAAGAAATATACGCAATTTTATTCTATTTAATTCAATGCTAAACAAAGTGCGTGTGAGATCGTTTGAGCCATCGCATAGACGAGTTTCAGGCGGACTAAATCGGAGATAGTCTGGCTGAAAATCGAGCGTTCAGTGACGATTCCGAGAATGGATAAATCTCCGATGCTCCCCAGGTTTTTCTGCACGCCGCGACCGGGAAAGGTCGGCTTTTGCCTGCACTTGATGAATCCGAGTTCGCTTCGCTCTCCTACTGCCGCATCGATAACGATTCGTTTTCCTTTGGGATTCATGGTTTCAAGGTAACGCCTCAGATAAGGCACTTCCTTTGCCGTTACGGTGGAGTGGAGTGTTCCGTACAAAAAGACGGAAAGTCCCTTTTCTTTTGCCATTGTTCCGACGAGGGGGGCGAGAGAATCGCCGATGACGAGGTCTGATCCGATGCAGATGACCACGGGCTTTTCTTTCTCTCCCTGTAAGTTTTGGCGAATCGCCCTAGCCAAGCCTTCGCTTGCGTAAGAGTTGTATTGATTGAAGGTATAATCCATATTTTATTGATTGCCTCTTTTTTGTTCCTTTAAACCCCTTGCACTTTTTGTTTTCCTTTGCTATAATAGGGATAGGCGAGCGTTTTTATGGATAACAGTTCAGTTCGCCTACAGTAACCGACGGAGGTAATTCTTTGAACGATTTTTTCTGGATTGTTGATGCAGTTCTTCTCTTATTTTTTTTGATTTTCTTTTTAATGGGTTTCAAAAAGGGGATTGTCCGTTCACTTTTTAAAGTGGGAGGAGGAATTTTGGGCTTCTTTATCGCACTTATCTTTTGCGACAGCCTTTCCATTTGGCTTTCAGGCTTTGACTTTACCGCCGATTTGAGTAAGTTCTTTTCAGAAGCGTTCTTTTCCGATGAGATGTATCAGATTTCTGCTTCCTCGGCTTCCGCTGAAGCGGTTGGAGGCTCGTTTTTACCGAGTATTCTCTTAAGTGTTCTGCAAGGCTCTGTCGATCAGGTGGGGGATATTTCTCTTTCTGTTTATCTTGGCTCTGCTGTGACGAATATCCTCTACCATTTTATTTCCTTTGTTCTGCTTTATGCCTTGGTTGTCTTTGTCGCTTTTATCTTAGGTAAGGTTTTTTCCTCTCTGATTGGCTCGATTGCCGTGATTCGCCTTTGGGATCGGATTTTGGGTGGAATATTTTCCCTTCTTTCTGCTCTTTTGAATGTCTATTTGATTTGTATGTTCCTTTCTCTCTTCGGAGATTCTGTTTCAGAGTGGATTTCAAATACAGTGTTCCTTAATTTCTTCTATCAGAATAATCTTCTCACTTACTTCTCCTTTACCACCTTCCAAAAGTGGCTGGACTCCGTTTTTAGCCTTCTCCCCTCCCCTACTGCTTAATTTTTTCAGATTTGTCCCCTATCCAAGCTGATAGGGGACTTTTTTCTCGAAATACTTCGATAGGGGACTTTTAGCCGAATTATTCCAAATCCAAACCCTCCCCCGCGCCATCTTTTGCGCGCTTTGCGTCCAATACCCGATATGAACCTCATCAAAGCACATTTTTAAGGTGAAAATCGGCAATATACGGCGTTGAGCTCGTTCCCCGTATTTTATACGCGTTCGCTCGCTCGCCTTGTCTATCGCTCGATTTTCTCTCTTTAAAATAGTGCTTGGATTTGAAATAATTCGGTTTTATTTATCGTTTCACGTGAAACAATGAAAAAAGCGTTTCACGTGAAACAATTCATACCGTCAAAATAGATCATGTAAAATATAGATGAAATTTTTGGGAAACACTTGCAATTTATTTTTACTTATGGTACAATGAAAGGCGTCGATTTGGATAATACTATCTTTAAAAAGGAGTAACAGGCTTGAATAAAACGACTAAAATATTTATCATCACCGCCCTTCTCGCGTCTTTTGGATTTCTTACCTATTTCCTGCTGACGACTATGATCACGTCTGTGACGGAAGTTGATTTTTCGGCGCTTTGGAAAATGATTCAAGACGGAAAGGTCACGGAGATCGTCATTAAAGTATATGGCATCACCGCCAAGACAGCGGAAGGCACCTTCTATGCGGTAACGGGAAATTGGTATAATCTTTCACCGACCGATGAACCAATCGCTTCTATCATCGCATCCGGTATTAAAGTTACCTATGTCGATCCCAATGCGGGAAGCGGTTGGTCAACACTTCTTTCTTTTCTCTCTATCATCATCGTTGCGATCATCTTCTGGCTGATCCTTCGTTCGACGGCAGGGGGCGGAGCGAAAGGACAGAGCTTTGCAAAGACGAAGTCCCGCATTACGACGGGAATCAAGGTACGCTTCACGGATGTTGCGGGCGCAGAAGAGGAAAAGCAGGAATTACAGGAAGTTGTTGAGTTTCTTAAGAATCCAAAGAAATTCTCCGACCTCGGCGCAAAAATTCCGAAGGGTGTACTCCTTGTAGGCCCTCCGGGGACAGGTAAGACGTTGTTTGCAAAGGCAGTTGCAGGAGAGGCGGGTGTTCCCTTCTTCTCAGCTTCAGGATCGGATTTCGTTGAGATGTTCGTCGGCGTTGGCGCATCCCGTGTGCGCGATTTGTTCGATTCTGCCAAGAAGGCGCAGCCTTGCATTATCTTCATCGATGAAATCGACGCGGTCGGTCGTCAGAGAGGCGCAGGTCTCGGCGGAGGACACGACGAACGCGAACAGACCCTCAATCAGATTCTCGTTCAGATGGACGGTTTCGAGGGGAACGAAGGCGTCATCGTCATCGCGGCAACCAACCGTGCCGACGTTCTTGACCCCGCTCTTCTTCGTCCCGGAAGATTTGACCGCCAGGTCTACGTCAATCTTCCCGACGTCAAGGGTCGTGAACAGATCTTAAAAGTCCACGCGAGAAACAAACCTCTAGATAAAGAAGTTAATTTTAAAGTTGTAGCTCGTATGACGGCTGGATTTTCGGGAGCTGATCTTGCGAATCTTCTCAATGAAGCGGCAATCCTTTCCGCTCGTCAGGGCAAGCACACCATCGGCAACGTGGAGCTTTACGAGGCGATCAACAAAGTTATTATGGGCCCTCAGAAGAAGAGCCGCGTCGTCACCGAATCGGATAAGCGGATTACTGCCTACCACGAATCGGGTCACGCCATCATCGCCAAGCTCTGTAAGCACTGCGATCCCGTGCAGGAGGTTTCCATTATTCCGAGAGGCAACGCCGCAGGTTACACTTTGACCCGTCCCGATAACGACGACAATCACATGTCGAGAGAGGAAATTCTCGATTTCATCTGCATGGCGCTCGGTGGCAGAGTTGCCGAAGAGCTCGTCATTAAGGATATCACGACGGGCGCTTCCAACGACTTGCAGCGCGTGACGGATATGGCGAAGAAGATGGTTACGCAATGGGGTATGAGCGACAAAGTCGGGCTCGTCACCTACGGCAGCGACAATCAGCCCATCTTCCTCGGCAGGGACTATGAGTACAAGAACGATTACTCCGAGGAAAAGGCTGCCCTCATCGACGAGGAAATGCACCGCATCATCGAGGGCGCGCACGAACGGGCAGTAAAGCTTCTGACGGAAAACCGTTCCATTCTCGACAACATGTCAAGAGTTCTCATCGAGAAGGAGACCATCTATTCGGACGAGGTCGATCTTCTCATGGAGGGCAAAGACTACAAGGAAGTCATCGAACAGATGGAAGAGATGGAAGGCAAAGCGGAGGAGAATCCTTTCAAGAGATTTACAACAAAAGAATAACAGAGGATAACTATGGGGAAAATCGTATCTTTTTCAAATCAGAAGGGCGGCGTCGGCAAGACGACGACCTGCGTGAACATGGCGGCATACCTTGCCCATCGGGGCAAAAAGACGTTGCTCGTCGATATCGACCCGCAGGGCAATACCACGACGGGACTTGGCTATTCCAAGAGCTCTTTAAAGCACTCCGTCTATAACGTCCTGATCGAGGATGAGAAGCCGCAAAAGAGCATTCTGCACACTGAGGTGGAAGGGCTGCATCTGCTGCCCGCCAACATCGATCTGGCGGGAGCGGAGGTCGAGCTCGTCTACAAAAAGTCGAGGGAGCGCATTTTGCGGGAGGCGCTTCTCCCGCTCAAGGAGGAGTACGATTTCATTCTCATTGACTGTCCGCCTTCCTTGGGTCTTCTGACGATCAACGCGCTGACCGCAGCCGATTCCGTCATCATTCCCATTCAGAGCGAATACTATGCCTTGGAGGGACTTTCTCAGCTCATGAACAGCATTTCCCTCGTCAAGCAGAGGCTGAATCGGGAATTAAAGGTGGAAGGGGTCGTCCTCACCATGTACGACGACAGGGCGACTATTTCCAAGCAGATCGTGAGCGAAATCAAGCGGTATTTTACCAAGACGCTCTATGAGATCGTCATTCCCCGAAACATCCGCCTGTCCGAAGCGCCCTCTCACGGAAAACCCATTCTTCTGCACGACCCCAAGTGCAGAGGGGCAAGGGCATATCAGGCGCTCACCGATGAGTTCCTTGCAAGGCAAGAACGTGCAGAAGAAGACGAGTAAAGGAGGAGATTATGGCGAGTAACAAAGGTTTGGGCAGAGGACTTTCCGCTCTTTTCCTCGATACGGAAGAGGCGTACGAGAACGCGCAAAAGGAAGAGAAGCGGGAAATCAACGAGCTGCCCTTAAAGGATATTTACCCCAATCCCGATCAGCCGAGAAAGGCGTTTGACGAGACCGCCCTTGCCGAGCTTGCCGATTCCATTCGGGAGCACGGAGTCATCGAACCCATCGTCGTCAACAAAGAGCCCAACGGCATGTACCGCATCATCGCGGGAGAGAGGCGGTATCGCGCCTCCCGCCTTGCGGGCAAGGAGACGATTCCCGTCGTCATCAAGCAGTACACCGAGCGGCAGATCAAGGAAATTTCCCTCATCGAGAACTTGCAGAGGGAAGACCTCAATCCCATCGAAGCTGCGCTCGGACTCAAAGTGCTGATGGATGAATACAAGCTCACGCAGGAAGAGCTTTCCGCCCGCATCGGAAAGTCCCGTTCCGCGATCGCGAACACCCTTCGACTTCTCAATTTGTCCGAAGAGGTCATGGCGCTCGTCTCTGAAGGAAAGCTGTCCGCAGGGCACGCGCGCGCACTCGTCGTGCTTCCGCAGGGGAAACAGCTCAAAATCGCCATCGACGCGGTACGGGAGGGATATTCCGTGCGCGAGATCGAAAGAGCCGTCAAGAACGCGATGAATCCCCCGCCCGCAAAGCCCAAGAAGCAGGAGATGAGCCTCGAGCTCAACGATCTCGTCGAACGCTTCCGCGGGACGTTCAAGACGAAGGTCTCTTTGATCGGCAACGATCAGAAGGGGAGAATCACCATCGATTACTACACGCGGGACGATCTCGATCGTATCAGCGACTTACTCGACGAGCTTTCGGGCAAGCATTCCCTTTAGTAGTACGGAAAGACTTACTGTAAAGGTGCAGGATATAGATCCTGCACCTTTATAAAAGTTCTTCGTCCGGCAGGGGGCAGGTTGCCCCTTCCCGGTAGTACGGACAGGCTCTCGGTAAAAACGCAGGGGGCGTCCCTGCGTTTTTATAATAGGAAACTGTTCGACCTGCTATATATAAGGCACACGTGGGTGGACAAACGCAATCGCTTTTTTAAAGTCGGGGTGCTATCAACCCGACTTTACACGTAGTCGGTTCACTACCGGGTCAAGCGGCACGCTTGGGACACCCTGCCTTGAAAAATCGGATACAAAAAAGGTAGAACTTTGAAATAAAAAATCAAAATTTGACGAATCCGAAAAAAATAAAAGTCGTAAAAAATTTTTCGAAAAAGTATTTTACTTTTTTTTCCCGACTTGCTATAATAGTCTCGCAAATGAGGAACGGAGCAGAAAAACTTCGGAAATTATTTGAAACAGCGCTCATCATTTTCCCCCTTATCATATAGCAAGCGGCCCGGTTGCAAAAGCGATCGGGTCGTTTGTTATTCCTTGAAAGTTCGTTCGAGCGGCACGCTTGGGGCAGGTTGCCCCGTGCCGGTAGTACGGAAAAGCTTTCGGTAAAAACGCAGGGGGGCAAGTTGCCCCTTCCCGGTAGTCAACAAGCTATGTGTAAAGTCGGGTTGATAGCACCCCGACTTTAAAAATGCTTTTGCGTTTGTTCCCCAAGCGTGCTTTTCTCTATATAGTAAGAAAAGACAAAGCTTGCCGGACGATGGACTTTTATAAAGATACAGGGTCGCTCCCCCTGCATCTTTACGATGAGTCTGTCCGTACTACCGGAAAGGGGTGCCTCACCCCCAAGCGTACCGCTTGGGGTGATCTGTTTGTAGAGGATAACGGCAAGGCTCGTAGAGGATTGCCGTTAAAAAGCCACCGGCTATGCCGGTGGATCTGAAAAAGCTTTAGCTTCAAGCCTTGTAACAATATACAAAAAAGCTCCTATGTGCTAAACTGAATGTAAGGCTG
>JAGATP010000051.1 GCA_017621155.1 Clostridia bacterium | reverse complement strand
TTTTACGTGTTCACGTTAATTTAAGGAGGAACGACTATGGAAGTTTTAAAGGAAGTCGGGCTCGTCGTCGGCATCTTCGCCGCGATCGCCCTGGTTCTCACCATACTCATTCTGCTCGTCGTCAAGCTCTGCAAGGTGGAGTCGGACGAGCGGGCGGAGCAGATTCTCGAAAAGCTTGCGGGCGCGAACTGCGGCGGCTGCGGCTGTTCGGGCTGTTCGGACTTTGCGCAAAAGCTCTGCCACGGAGAGGCGAAGCTCGGCGACTGCCACGTCACCGATCTCGAAAACAAAAAGCAAATCGCCGAAATTCTCGGCATCGCCGCTGAAGCGAGCGAGCCGACCGTCATGGTCGCCTGCTGCAAGGGTGGCAAGGATGCGAAGGACGCCTTTTCCTACGTCGGAGATGAGTCCTGCGCGGCTCGGCAAACCCTCGGCGGAGGAAAGGTCTGCTCCTTCGGCTGCTTGGGCGGAGGCTCGTGCGAAAAGGCATGTCCGCAGAACGCCGTCTCCATGAAGGAAGGGCATTCTGTGATCGATACCGATCTTTGCATTTCCTGCGGGACTTGCGCGGCGGCTTGCCCCCGCAAGATCTTGAGGCGAATCCCCGTTTCTGCGCCCGTTTACGTCGCCTGCGTTTCCGAATGCAGGGGCAAGGACGTCATCAGTGCCTGCGCCAACGGGTGCATCGCCTGCGGGCTCTGCGCGAAAAACTGCCCTTCGGGAGCGATCACGATGGTCAATAATCTGCCCGTCATCGACTATAAAAAGTGCACGGGGTGCAAAACCTGCGTGGCGAAGTGTCCCAAGAAGGTCATTGTCGAACGCTGAAGCGGGGCGAGGCGCCCCTGCCATTGATACGCGCAAACTTTCGGTAAAATTGCGGGGGAGCGTCCCCGCAATTTTAAAAGAGCCGAGCCGTTCGCCAAGGAAGCTTTCAGCTTCACCAAGTAGGGAACAAGCACTTCCTAAGGGGGAATCGGAAAGCCGATTCCCCCTTAAACATGTTTTGCGTTTGTTTTTCTCTCGCCTTTCGCGGGGCGAGACGTCCTTTCCGGTAGTACAAACAGGCTTTCGGTAAAATTGCGGGGGAGCGTCCCCGCAATTTTAAAAGAGCCAAGCCGTTCGCCAAAAGCGTTCCGCTTCACCAAGTAGGGAACAAGCAATCACTAAGGGGGAATCGGAAAACCGATTCCCCCTTAAACCTATCCCACGTAGAACTCGAAAGGGGCTGTCGCAAGCTAAGAAAAAAAACTTGCGACAGCCCCTTTTGACAATTTTATAGTATTATCTTCCTGCAAGCTTCCTAGTGCGCAAGAGGAAGATACTCCACCTTGCAGTTGATAAACCGCAGATACCGCTCCTGCTTCATGCGCAGAAGCTCCCGCTCCAAACAGAAGATATCGACCGCTTCCCAGATAAAGACCCAGGCGAAGATGTCCACGATTTCGATGAGAATGTCGGAAACCGAATAAGTCATGAGAATCGCCATGAGTCCGAGGAGCACCGCCCCGCACAAAAAGAGCAAAACCGCGCTGACCGCATTGCGCTTTAACCGCCTTGCGTTCTGCAAGTGCTGTCCGAAAAAGTGCTCCCGAATCGCCTCGGCATACACCTTTTTCTCCTCGTCGTCGATGCAATCGGAATAGATGCGCACCGTAAGGGATTCCTTATGCCGAAAGGGAAGAGCGCCCCGCTCCAAAAAGTCCGCCACGCCGTCCGAGACGGTCTCCTTGCCCGAAAAGGAAAAGGGCGAAAGGAAATCGGTGTCGTCGCGCACCGTCATGGGAATGACTGCCCTGCCCTCTTCGTCCCGCACGATTTCCCGCGCCTTTGCGCGCGCATGGGCGATTTTTTTCAATTCTCCGAGCGAATGAATCATAAGTTACTCCTATCCGATGCTCGGATCGAGAATCTCGTCCGATGCACATAGCTTCAAGTGATGAGGCGTACAGATAATGACGCCGCTCCGATCCGTAATTGCCCACATCGCCACACAATCCCTGTGGACGGAGCAATCGGCGTCGAGCATTTTGACGTATCCCCTTTTCTCAATGCAAAAGAGGTTATATTCCCCCTCCGTATAAATGGTGACGAGATACCCTTCTTTTGTCTCTTCGACCTTCACTTCCTCGTAAGCGTTATACTTATCCTCGGCAAAGGAATAAGAAAAGACGAGGGTATCGTCCCGATACACGAGAAGATTTTCCAGCTCCCCCTCTTCCTTCGTCGCAAACCCGAAGCAAAAGAGCCCAACAATGACGAGGACGAGCACGAGATAGAGGAAAATATCTCCCTTTCGAAAGAAGGGGGATTTTTCAGCGTCTTCAAACGTTTTCATCTTCTATCTCCATGTTTTGATCGAGAAGCCGATAGGTCTCGAAATTGGTCGAGAGAGTCAGCAAATCCCCCTCTTCCCCTACCATCGCATAGGAGACCGAAGGGAACTTCTCGTCAAGGAGCGCAAGCGCTTTTTCCCGTCCCAGAATGAGAATCGCCGTCGAGAGCGCGTCTGCCTCCGCCGCGGGAAGCCCGTAAACGGTCGCCGTAATAAGGTCGGAGGAATACGGCCTGCCCGTAGAAGGGTCGATGATGTGCGAATAGCGCACCTCATTCAACACGTAAAAATTCTCGTAATCCCCGCTCGTGGAGCTCGTCTCGTCCTTGAGCGAAAGCTCGAGATAATTGCCCTTGTCTCTCGGATGCCTGAATCCGAAGTTCCACGCATAATCCGTCTCCTGCTTGACGGATTTTAGAAGGGCGACGCTCGAAGAGCCGACGTTGAGATAGCCGTAATCGTAGCCCCGCTCCCGCAAGAGCTTCGCCCCTTCGTCGGCGGCATAGCCCTTGCCGATTCCGCCGAGATCGAGACGCATGGAATAGGAAACCCCGTCGATCGTCACCGATTGCTTGGGCTTTTTCGCATAGTATGCGCCGTTCTCTTCCCAAATTTCCACTTCGCCGAAGTCGGAAAGGGAGGCAAACGCGGAAATATAGTTCTCGTCCGGAAGGGAATAAAATTTCCCCTCCCCGTTCACCTCCCGATCGTAAGGCTCGGTCGGCTCGTAATCGCCCTGAAATCTCGGCGTGAAGCCCCACAAATCCACCGACATCCCCACCGCGGGATTGTACGCCCCGCCCGTTAAGTCGTACATCTTCTTTGCAATCCCCAAAACGGTATAGGAGATTTCATCGATCGTCACCTTCTCCCCCGCCGCCGCTCTGTTAAAGCGGGCGATTGCCGACGTTTCCACCGAAACGGAAAGGCTGTTCTCGATTTCCAAAAAGAGGGACTTGACCTCCTCCACCGTCTTTCTCGTCCGCTCCGCTTCCGCTATGTCCGAAAAATCCGCGTACAGGGCGACGCAGATGGGCACGGTAAAGGAATAGAACGAGTAAGATTTCCCCTTCAGGCGTTCCAAGGGGATCTCGGTCTTACCGGGTGAGTCGATATGACAGCCCGTCAACACAAACGGAAGGGCAAAAAAAAGAGGGATTGCTTTGCGTTTCATGCTTTTATTATAGCCCATTTTCCCCGAAAATGCAACGAAAAAAGCACCCGATTTGACGGATGCTTTTCCTCTGTCGATTTGATTAGTCGATGTTTGCTGCTGCGAGGGCAACGAGCTGGACGTAAGAGAGCGTTCCCTCCTTCTTGGTGTTGAAGTCCGACCAAGTCGCGCCGGAATCGACGTCGTTGTCGTCAATCCACGTGCCGTCCTTTTCGAGGGTTTCGGCAGCCTTCAGGCCGTTGGTCAGGAGATAATCGACGCTCCTGCCGTAGTTGAGCCAATAGCCGAGTCCCGAAACGGTTTCTGTATTCCAATAATTGTTGCGGCTCTTCAAAAGCGCCTTTGCGGTCAGGACGGAAGTATCGTTCGCGCCGCCCACGACGACGGAAACCTCGCTCGCGAGAACTGCCTCGTAGTATTTTTGCGCGTTCTCCTCGGTTTTGAACCACTCGGTCATCGTCTTGTCTCCGACGACATAGGTGTTCTTTTCGAGGTCGTAGGTCATCGTCACGTCCGCAAATTTGACCGTCTTGTAGTAGGTCTTTTCCACTTCGCTTCCGTGGCTTAAGACCTTCGTCGTGACCTTATCCGCAGCGGGAACTTCTTCGCCTGCCGTCACATACGTGGGAAGGCAAGCCTCGTCCCAGGAAACGTCCACGAGTTTGCCGTCTTTATCCTCGACGACAAATGCCTTGCCGACATAGCCTGCGCCGTGCACCAAGCCGTAGCCTGCCGCCCATTTTGCCTCTTCCGCATGAGAAGCGGCAAGGGAAACGAGCTGTACGTAAGAGAGCGTTCCCTCCTTCTTGGTGTTGAAATCCGTCCAGGTCGCGCCCGAATTGACGTCGTTGTCGTCAATCCAAGTACCTTCTTCCTTTGTAAGGGTCTCGGCAGCCTTCAAGCCGTTTTTCATGAGATAGGCGACGGACTTATCGTAGTTGTCCCTGTATCCGAGTCCATAGATAGGATCCTCGTCCCAATAATTACTGCGCCACTTTAAAAGTACCCTGGGGACAAGAACGGAAGTGTCGTCCTTGCCGTCCACGACGACCGCAACCTTGCCCGCAAAGACTGCGTCGTAGTACTTTTTACAGTTTTCTTCCGCTTGGAAGAAATCGTTCATCGTCTTGTTCCCGACGACGTAGGTCTTCTTTTCGAGATCGTAGGTCATCGTTACGTCCGCAAATTTGATCGTCTTATAGAAGCTCTTTTCCACTTCGCTTCCGTATTCTATGACCTTCACCGTGGCCTTATCCGCCGCGGGGACTTCGTCGCCCGCCGTCACTTTGGTGGGAAGAAGGGCCTCGTCCCAGGCAAGCGCCTCGATCTTGTCGCCGTCCATCGCGATGACCGCTCTGCCGACATAGCCGCCGCGGTTTGTCAAGCCGTATCCAACGCCGTACTTGGTGGAAAGCGCGACGGGCGCCGTCGTGGGCGGCGTCGTAGGCTGCGTTGTCGTCACGGGCGGATTCGTCGTGGGCTGCTGCGTGGGCTGGGTTGTGGGAACTTCGTCGCTGCACCCGACCATCATACCGAGCATTGCCGCGGCAGAGAGCGCCGCAAGCATTGCCTTTCCGCTTTTTTTCATACTATGATCCTCCGAAAAACAATTTCGTTTTCCCTTATTTTACAGATAATTTGCCCGCCTGTCAATCGGAATATGTATTTTTTTGCAGAAAACATTTTTTTCAAAAAAAGATTGCAATTTTATTACGCCATTTCGCAAAAAAGGTGCTCTTCGTCCTTTTAAGTCCAAATCGCCATCGCCAAAGTTCCTGCGAGCATCAGGCAAAGACCGCATACCGCCCTTTTCGAAAGCTGTTCTCCCAATACGAAAAGAGAAAAGAGCACGGTAATCAAAATGCTCATCTTATCGATGGGAACGACGACGCTCACCTGCCCGTTTTGAATCGCAAAATAATAGCACAGCCACGACGCGCCCGTGGCAATGCCGGACAATACGAGAAAGCACAACTCTCTGCCCTTTAATTTCTTGACGAATTTCACTTCTCCTCGGCAAAGCACGATCAGCCAAGCCATTCCGAACACGACGCACGTCCGAATCGCCGTCGCCGCGTTCGAATCGACGTTTTCAATCCCGATCTTCGCGAGGATAGACGTCGCCGCCGCAAACAGCGCAGACAGCAGCGAAAAGACGAGCCAAAGCCAATTTTTCGCTTCCCCGCCCCGCCTCCGATCGGTCATGAGATAAGTCCCTGCGGCAATCAGCGCAAGGCAAACGAGCTTCCAGCCCCAAAGCGTCCTTTCCCCCAAAAACAAAATCGCAAAGAGAACGGAAAACACCACGGAGGATTTATCCACCGCGGCGACCTTCGAAACGTCGCCGAGGGACAGGGCTTTGAAATAGCAGATCCAGGACGCGCCCGTAGCAACGCCCGATAAGAGTAAAAAAGTCAGCGATCTTCCATCGATCTCAGACAGCGTCTCCCTCGCGTCCGCCAAAAGGACGATCGCCCAGGCAAACGCCAATACGACCGAAGTCCTCACTGCCGTTGCGACGTCGGAATTGGTATGTTTCACCCCGCATTTGGACAAAATGGCGGTAAGTCCCGCAAACACCGCCGAAAAAACGGCTGCAACCATCCACACGATATGCACCTCCCTCTTATCCTTTATTATATCACGCCCGCCTCATTTGTCAAGGGGCAGGTCTGTTTTTTGCGCCCGTTTGTTGCAACAAACGGGCGCAAAAAACAGACCTGCCCCTTGACAAATGAGGCGGGCGTGATATAAT
>JAGATP010000050.1 GCA_017621155.1 Clostridia bacterium | reverse complement strand
GCACCAGTGATCATGTTCTTAACGTAGTCAGCATGTCCCGGGCAGTCAACGTGTGCGTAGTGACGCTTGTCCGTCTGATACTCAACGTGAGCGGTGTTAATTGTAATACCACGAGCTTTCTCTTCGGGAGCCTTATCGATCTCGTCGTATCTCATCTTCTGCGCCTGACCCTTGCACGCCATAACCATGGTGATAGCAGCGGTCAAAGTGGTCTTGCCGTGGTCAACGTGGCCGATGGTACCAATGTTAACGTGGGGCTTACTGTTGTCGTATTTAGCTTTAGCCATTTTTTATTCCTCCAAAGATTTTTTAGAAAATAAATGATAACTTGCCTCGCTTTGAGTCAGCTATCTACCATCCAATAGGTTTGCTTCTACTCAACGAAGTGCTTTTATTATATCGTAAAAACGAACGGAATGCAACAATTTTAAAAGACAATTTCAAAAATTTTTATTTTTCCGATCGGTTTTTTTGCGGAAGCGCGTTATCGGACGCCTCCGCACCGATTTGTTTTCCATTAACCCTTCTGACGGCCCTTGATGACCTGCTCTGCAACGTTCTTGGGAACTTCCGCATAGTGGTCAAACTGCATCGTGAACATACCGCGTCCCTGCGTGGAAGAACGGAGGGTGGTTGCATAACCGAACATCTCGGAAAGAGGAATCTCTGCGTCGACGATCTTAGAGCCTGCCCTGTCGTCCGTGCTGGATACGGTACCTCTTCTGCGCGTGACGTCGCCCATCAGTCCGCCGAAGTAATCGTCGGGTGTGACGATTTCGACCTTCATGATGGGTTCAAGGAGAACGGGGTTCGCTCTCTCCATACCGTCTTTGAAGCCCATGGAGCCTGCAATCTTGAACGCCATTTCGGACGAGTCAACCTCGTGATATGATCCGTCGTATACGACGACCTTGAAGTCAACCATCTCATAGCCTGCAAGGAATCCGTTTTTCGCCGCTTCCTGAATACCCTTGTCGATTGCGGGAATGTATTCCTTGGGAATCGATCCGCCGACGGTGGCATCCTCGAAGGAGTAGCCGGATCCGGGTTCGCCGGGAATCAAGTGAAGCTTACAGTGACCGTACTGACCTTTACCGCCGGACTGACGCTTGTACATACCCTCAGCATCAACTGCCTTACGGAAGGTCTCTCTGTATGCAACCTGAGGAGCGCCGACGTTTGCTTCGACCTTGAATTCACGGAGCAGACGGTCAACGATGATGTCGAGGTGAAGCTCGCCCATACCTGCAATGATGGTCTGTCCGGTCTCCTGATCGGTATAAGTTTTGAAGGTAGGATCTTCCTCAGCAAGCTTGATGAGGGCAAGGGTCATCTTTTCCTGACCTGCTTTGGTCTTGGGTTCGATGGAAAGCTGAATGACCGGATCTGCAAACGTCATCTGCTCGAGAACGATGGGATGATTTTCATCGCAAAGCGTGTCACCCGTCGTGGTGTCTTTGAGTCCGACGATAGCGCAGATATCGCCCGAATAAACGGTGGGAATATCCTTTCTTTCGTTTGCGTGCATCTGAACGAGACGACCGACCCTCTCCTTCTTTCCCTTGGTGGAATTGTAGACATAAGAACCAGCGTCGAGCTTACCGGAATAAGCGCGGAAATACGCGAGACGGCCGACGAAGGGATCGGTTGCGATCTTGAAAGCAAGTCCTGCAAAGGGCTCGTCATCGGAGGTCTTTCTGATTTCCTCTTTTTCGGTGTCGGGATTGATGCCGGAAACGTGGTCTACGTCGATGGGGCTGGGAAGAAAATCGACGACTGCGTTCAAAAGCATCTGAACTCCCTTGTTCTTGTAGGAAGAACCACAGCATACAGGGACGCAAGCCATGGAGATGGTCGCTTTACGAAGCCCCCTTCTGATCTCCTCAACGGTCAAATCCTCTTCCATGAGGTATTTTTCCATCAGCTCGTCGTCTGCCTCTGCGGCCGCCTCGACGACTGCAAGGCGGGCTTCCTGCGCCTCTTCAAGCATTTCGGCGGGAATTTCATCCTCGTGATAAGCTTTACCATCGACGGAATCGTAAATTTCCGCCTTCATCGTGATCAGGTCGACGATACCCTTGAAGGTATCCTCTTTGCCGATGGGAAGCTCGATGGGAATCGCGTTCGCACCGAGTCTCTCCTTCATCATCTCAACGGCTCTTTTGAAGTTTGCGCCGTTGATGTCCATTTTGTTGACGTATGCAATGCGGGGAACCTTGTACTTGTTCGCCTGACGCCATACGGTTTCGGACTGAGGCTCTACGCCGCCCTTCGCGCAGAAGGTTGCAACGGCACCGTCAAGGACACGGAGAGAACGCTCGACTTCAACGGTGAAGTCAACGTGTCCCGGCGTGTCGATGATGTTGATTCTGCATTCTTCGCTCCTGGGAGCGCCTGTGCGAGTCCAATGGCAAGTAGTTGCAGCGGAAGTAATCGTAATGCCGCGCTCCTGCTCCTGAACCAT
>JAGATP010000049.1 GCA_017621155.1 Clostridia bacterium | reverse complement strand
TATACTAAAAGAAATAAAAGATAGGGGTAAAATTATGAGAAAAATCACCAACATCAACAAAAATTGGCAGTTTACTTATAGGAAAGACAATACCACGACGACCCTCGACCTTCCGCATACCTGGAACGGAATCGACGGTCAGGATGGCGGAAACGACTATTATCGCGGCACTTGTACCTATGAGCATACCTTTGAAAAGCCCGAAATGAAGGAAGGAGATCTCCTTTACGTCGAGTTTAAAGGGGTCAACGCCTCCGCAAAGGTCTATTTGAACGGGAACAAAGTGTGCTCGCACGACGGCGGATATTCCACCTTCCGCGGCAATCTGACGCCTTATCTGCAAGAGAGCAACGTCCTGAAAGTCGAGGTGGATAACTCTGCCAACGATACGGTTTACCCTCAGAGGGCGGATTTTACCTTTTACGGCGGTATTTACAGGGACGTCAATCTGATCGTGGTCGGTCAGAATCACTTCGAGCTCGACTATTACGGCTGCAATCCCATCAAGATCGAGCCTACGGTCAAAAACGGCGCGGGTGAACTCAAAGTTACCGCGTGGAACGTCGGCGAAGGGGAAGTGGAAATTTCCGTCTACGATGCGGAAGGGACGCTCGTCACCACCTTCAAAAACGGCGAACACGTCACCCTTGAAAACGTACACCTTTGGAACGGACTCGAAGATCCCTATCTCTATCGCGTGGTTGCCACGCTGAAGGTGGACGGCGAGGCGGTGGATGAAATTTCCGCCCGCTTCGGATTCAGAAGCTTCCATGTCGATCCGCAAAAGGGATTTTTCCTCAACGGCAAATCCTATCCTCTGCGCGGCGTGTGCCGTCATCAGGACAGACCGGGCATCGGCAACGCCTTGACGCACAAGGAACACGAAGAGGACATGGCGATCATCAAGGAGATCGGCGCCAACACCATCCGCCTTGCGCACTATCAGCACGACGATTATTTCTACGATCTGTGCGACGAAGCGGGCATGGTCATCTGGGCGGAAATTCCTTACATCTCCAAGCATATGCCCACGGGCAACCCCAATACCGAGTCGCAGATGAAGGAACTCATCCTGCAGCAGTTCAACCATCCTTCCATTTTCGTCTGGGGCGTCTCCAACGAGATCACCATGATGAAGACGGATAAAAAGGATTTGATCGAAAACCACAAAAAGCTCAACGATTTGTGCCATCAGTTAGACCCTTCCAGATTGACTACGCTCGCTTGCTTTGCCGCGTGCGGTCCCGGAAACAAGAGCGCGCACATCACCGACATCGTATCCTGGAACTTGTACTTGGGCTGGTATGTCCCCGGACTCTTCCTCAACGATTGGTGGATTAAACTCTTCCACGCTCTCTATCCCAATCGCGCAATCGGCTATTCCGAATACGGCGCAGAGGGTATGCCCAACCTGCACAGCGCAAAACCCAAGCGGTTTGACAACACCGAGGAATATCAGGCGATCTATCATGAATACATGCTCGAATTCTTCGCTCGCAACCCGTATCTTTGGGCGACGCACGTTTGGAACATGTTCGACTTCGCGGCGGACGGCAGAGATCAGGGCGGCGATCCCGGCATGAACCATAAGGGACTCGTCAACTTCAGCCGTACCCTCAAAAAGGACGCATTCTACGTCTACAAGGCATATTGGTCAAAGGAACCTGTCCTTCACCTTTCGGGCAAGCGCTACGTCAACAGAACGGGCAAAAAGACGAACATCACCGTCTATTCCAATATGGGAACGCCCGTCGAAGTCTACAACAACGGCAAGCTCGTCGCCACGCTGGAGGGGAACAAAGTCTTCAAGACGAAGATTGTCCTCGAAAAGGAGAACAACGTCGTCGTCAAGGCAGGCGGACTCGAGGATCAGGCAACCTTTTATCACGTTGACAAACCCGATCCCGCCTACATCGTCACTTCCGGCAACAGCATGAGCTGGGAAAAATAATCGATCCTGAAAGAGGGCTTTTTGATGAAAGCTCCCCGAAAGGGCAATCGAAGCAAAAGGAAGAAGAGCGCCTCCTATGGTATCATCGCCATAGGGGGCGTTTTCACGCCTTCGATCGGAAAGAACAAAGAAAAATATGCTGCGGAGGCGTTTATTTTTCCTTTATCCGATTGACATTTGAACGCAAATGTTGTAAAATATCATTGGTAGTATTGTAGCATCGTACAAACAAACCTTTTATTTTTAAATTGACAGGAGGCTAGTTATGGCAAACACAGCAAGCATCCTGTTCCTCGCAGTGGAGCTTCCGCTCTTTTTGGGCATATTGATCCCTGCGGTGATTGTGGCACTGGCCGCAGGCGGCTTTTTAGGATATATCATCTATAAAAAGAAAACCGATAAGAAGATTGGTGAAATCAGTCAACGCACCAATCAGATGATTGATGCCGCAAAAGCGGAATGCAAACAATTGAAAAAGGAAGCAATTCTCGAAGCAAAGGAACAGGATTTAAAACTCAGAAACGAATTCGAAGCAGAGAGCAAGGCGAAGAGAGCAGAGCTCAACAAGTTGGAGCAGAGGCTTTCGCAAAAGGAAGATTCCCTCGAAAAGAAGGAAGAAATGATTTCCCGCAAGAGCGATTCCCTCGACGCGCAGAAGAACAACCTCGCGCAGAAAGAGGCGGAAGTCAAGCGCTTGCAGGAAAAGCTTTCCCATCAGCACGAACTCATGGTGCAGGAGCTTGAAAAAGTAGCGCAGCTCACCAAGGAAGAGGCGAAGAAGCTGCTTTCCGATCAGATTCTCGACGACGCTCGTCACGACGTGGCGGTGCAGGTGCGGAATCTGGAACAGGAAGCAAAGGAAAATGCCGACAATACGGCAAAGAAGATCATTTCCCTCGCCGTTCAGCGTTGCGCCGCCGATCACGCGTCGGAAATTACCGTTTCCGTCGTTCCTCTTCCCAACGACGACATGAAGGCGAGAATCATCGGCAGAGAGGGCAGAAACATCCGTGCCATCGAAAATGCGACGGGCATCGAGCTCATCATCGACGATACGCCCGAAGTGGTCATTCTTTCGGGATTTGATCCTGTGAGAAGGGAAGTGGCGAGAATCGCCCTCGAAAAGCTCATTCAGGACGGCAGAATCCACCCCGCCAGAATCGAAGAGACGGTCGAAAAGGTCAGAAAAGAGCTCGATCAGCAGATCAAGGAAGCGGGCGAAAGCGCCATGTTCGAGGTGGGAATCTTCGGGTTGCACCCCGAACTCATCAAGACCTTGGGACGGCTTAAATTCCGTACCAGCTACGGTCAGAACGTCTATCGTCACTCCATCGAAGTCGCGCAGCTCGCGGGCTTGATGGCGGCAGAGCTCGGTCTTGACGTCAACCTCGCAAAGCGGGCGGGACTTCTCCACGACATCGGCAAAGCGGTCGATTTCGAGCAGGAGGGTACGCACATTCAGCTCGGCGCAGACCTTGCCAAGAAGTACAGGGAAAATCAGAATGTCGTCAACGCCATCATGGCGCACCACGGCGACGTAGAGCCGACCACCATCGAGGCAGTCCTCGTGCAGGCGGCAGACGCCATTTCCGGCGCCCGTCCCGGTGCGAGAAGAGAGACGGGTTCCAACTACGTGAAACGGCTCGAAAAGCTCGAGGAAATTGCGGCTTCCTTCAACGGCGTCGATAAGAGCTACGCCATTCAGGCGGGCAGAGAAGTCCGCGTCATCGTCAAGCCCGATCAGGTGGACGACGCGCAGGCGCTTTTCCTCGCAAAGGACATCGCCAAGAAGATCGAGGCAGAGCTCGAATACCCGGGACAGATCAAAATCAACGTCATTCGGGAGTTCCGCTCCGTCGAATATGCAAAGTAAAATCAAAGCGCTTCGAAAGGAGCGCTTTTTGCATGGAATGGAGAGGTTTTGCATAAAAATGCGGCAATTTTTTTGTTTTTCCTCTTGATGAAATAAAAAATCTGTGCTATAATAAAAACGCATCTCATGTTTGGGGGAAGAGCAGTGTTATCGATAGCAATCGTAGAAGACAACGAGGAAGAGGGAAATCGGCTCGAGGAATACCTGTTGCGCTATTCCAAGGAAGCCGGCGAGGAGATCAAGGTCTCCCGTTTTTCATCCGCTTTTCGCTTTTTGGACGGCTATAAGGCAATTTACGACGTCGTGTTCATGGACATCGAAATGCCGGATATGAACGGCATGACGGCTGCGACGAAGCTGAGGGAGTTTGATTCGAACATCTTCATCATCTTCGTCACGAACATTGCCAAGTACGCGATCGACGGCTATAAAGTGGACGCTTTCGATTATTTTCTGAAGCCCGCGCACTACGCCGACATTCGCATGCGCATGGAGCGCATTTGTCAATATCGGAAGTACAACGGCGCGTTTCTCCGTTTTTCCTATCAGGGCGGCATGATTCGCATTCCGACGAACGAAATCACTTACATCGAATCGATCGGGCACAACATCTTCGTCCATACGGTGAGCGAATCTTACCTCTATCGGGGCACGAGCATGAAAAAGCTTGAATCCGAGCTCGCCGAAAACGGATTTTTCCGCTGCAACACCTGCTATATCGTCAATTTGAAGTTTTGCACTTCGCTGGACGGCTTTTCCGTTAAAGTGAAGGACACCGTCTTGCAGGTCAGTCGGGAGCGAAAGACGAATTTTATCAACGCCTTGATGCGGTATTTCAGGGCATAGGGGGCACTATGGAAGTATTCGATTTGCTGTTTACGAGGCTTAATTTTGCCATTACGCTTTTGATTGCGGAGACCGTCATCTGTTCCCGCTTTCCCAAGAGCAAATATTTTCTTCTCTATCAGGTCATCGGCTGGATTCCCGCGCTCGTCATCTGTTTTTATTGGGACGATTTCGTGCACTTATTGGCGCTAAAAAGTCCCATGCTCTCCATCTTTGTGACGGGCAGTAAATTTCTCATCGTCTTTGCTATCACCTTTTACATGATGATGCTCTCTTACAAGGGGGACTTTTGGGCGTACCTCTTTGCGGGCGTCATGGCGTACTGCATTCAGCACATCGCCTATCAGACGTACGGCATGATCGAGAAGCTTTGGCTTGGTGGCGCATCAACTTTGATCTTGCTTCCCGTGATGGCGGTTATTTTTGCCGTCTACTATGTCGTGCTCTATTTCCTGTTCACGAGGAAGCTGCCGAGAGACACGCTCTTTGTCGTCAACAACAAGTGGCAGGTCGTCCTTTCGGGCATTCTTCTGCTCATCACCGTCTATTTGTCGCTGTACGGGGTTGTCTTTGCGCTCCACTTGGAAAGCCAACCGCTCTATTGCATTATTTGCCTCTTCTCTATTTTCTCCTGCTTCTTTGCCATTTTGCTGGAGGTCTCCTTCTTGCAGATCAAGAGGAGCGAGATTGAGTTTTCCATCATGAAGCACATGGTTCATGCGGCGAAGTATCAGCTGGAGGAGAGCAAGGAAAGTATCGATATCATCAACATCAAAAGCCATGACCTCCGCCATCAGATTGCTGCCTTGCAGGGCAGAATCGATCGGGAAGAGCTGGAGAGCATCACGAGTGCGGTCGATTTTTACGATTCCTCCTTCAAGACGGGGAACGACGCGCTCGACGTGGTGCTGACCGAAAAGGGACTTCTCTGCAAGAAGAAGGAAGTGAGACTGACCTGCATGGTGGATGGAAAGAAGCTTTCCGGAATGCGCCCGAGCGACATCTATTCCCTGTTCGGAAACGCCATCGAGAACGCCGTTGAGAGCGTGGAAAAGCTCGAATCCGAGCGAAGAGCGGTCAGCATTCGCGAGCTTTCGGGAGAGAATTTCACGATCATTCGCATGGAGAACTTCTTCGACGGTGAAATCGACTTCTTAAACGGACTTCCGCAGACCAAAAAGGATACGAGATACCACGGCTTCGGGGTCAAGAGCATGCGCATGATTGCCGAAAAGTACGGCGGTTCGTTAAATGCCTCTGTTACGGGAGACATCTTCCGCATCGATCTCTTCCTTCCGGCTCAAAGCGTGCCGCAAAAAGCCGCATCCTGACGGACAGCAAACAAAAGTGTTTGAAACGTGCTCTTTAACGGAAAATTATTATGACGAAGAAAAAGAAGAAACTAGTTGTTATTTTGAGTTGTGTTGCGGCTGCGCTGATTCTGATTGTTTTTTTGATCGCGCCTTTTACAATCTCTGCGCTCGTCTATGACGACGTTTTCGGAAAAAGGTTTGAAACGAGTGAACGTTACCGCTTTTACTTGGACGATTTTGACGGTTTGAAAGCAGACCGTTACGAGTTTGCGTCTGACAAAAAGCAGACGCTCGTCGGTTACAGATATTACATAGAAGACGAAAAGCCGCGTGGCGTTGTCGTCATCGCTCACGGTTTCGGCGGAGGCGGACACAACAGTTATATGGACGTTGCGTACTACTTTGCGCAAAACGGGTACAATGTGTTTGCGTATGATGCGACGGGCAACGACGAGAGCGGCGGCGATTGCGTGGGGGGATTACCGCAGGGCGTGATCGATTTATGCTACGCGATCGACTTTGTTAAAGGCGTCGATGCGCTCAAAGGCTTGCCCATCATGCTGTTCGGACACAGTTGGGGCGGATACAGCGTTTGTGCGGCGCTCAATTTTCACCCCGAGGTGAAAGCGATCGCTTCTATTTCCGGCTTCCATCAGTCGAGCGATTTAATCAGAGCGCAAGGGGTGGAGATGGCCGGCGACATTGTAAACGCGCTCATGCCGTACGTCAGTTCGATCGAACAGATCAGATTCGGGAAATACGCGAAAGCAACCGCAATGGGCGGATTCGAAAATTCGCAAGCGGGTGTTTTCGTCGTGCACAGCAAAGACGATACCGTCGTTCCCATTCAATACGGTTACGACCTCTATTATGCGAATTACGCCGATAACGAAAGGTTTCAATTTTTACAGTATGAGGATAAGGGACATAACATGATTCTCTATTCTTACGACGGAATCGACTACTTAAACGAGTTCAGCAAGACCGCAAACGAATTTTTCCATGGAAAAAATCCGACGGAAGACGAAATTTCCGAATATTTTAAGAATCACCTCGACAGAGGAATTTACAGCGATTTGCTCGATCGGGAACTCATGAGAAGCATTGTCGCATTTTTCGATTCTTATCTTTAATTCCCGATTTCGTATCGGTCAGGATTCTGCTTGGCGGATTTTTCGCCACGTGAAATCAAAGCTCCCTGAAAAAGGGAGCTTTTTTCATGCAAAGAGAAAGAAGTGATCGGCTTTTGAACGAAAATCGACAGCTTTTGCTGAAAGTATTGAAAGATTTTTTGATTGTGTTATACTTTTCGGGCATTCAAACGGAATGCAGACAAATGTATAAGGAGGCTAAACTATGGCAAAGACGAAAAAAAGAAGCCTTGCTCTCGTCGCAATGACGATGGGTATGGCGATCTCCTTGTCTGCGGTCGGCGGAACTTATCTGCAAGCAAAGGCAGAAGACACCGGCATAGGCAAGTACACGTCTGATTTCAGCAGCTGGCAGGAGAACATCGACGCACAGGCGAAGCTCAACAAGCAGATCGGTGCGGAGGGCTTTGTCCTGCTCAAGAACAACCAAAACAACTTACCGTTCAAAAGCTCCGTCAAGAACATCAGCTTATTCGGCAAGAACTCCGTGAATCCCGTTTATTCGGGTTCGGGCTCTTCCGGCGGCACGTCTGGTAACACGGTCAGCATTCTCGACAGCTTGAAGAGCGCAGGCTTCAACGTAAACCCCGCACTCGTCGATTTCTACAACGATACTGCCGCATCGGGTGCAGTCAGACCTTCGATGGGCTTCGCGTCTTACAATTATCACTCCTACTTCCCCACGGCGGAAACTCCGCAGGAAAAGTACACGCAGGCGGTCAAAAATTCCTATGCGCAGTACGGCGACGCCGCTGTCGTCGTCTTCTCGCGCACGGGCGGCGAGGGCACCGATCTTCCGAGATCTTCCTTCGTCTCCGAAGAATTTGAGGGAAAAGTTCCCGGCGCTTCCGACGCAAGGGCATACCCTACGAGAGAGGAAATCGCAGACAAGACCTTCGTTGCACACGGCGGCGAGGGCAGGACGAGCGATCCCTACGAGCATTACCTTGAGCTTGACGACAACGAAGAGGCGCTCTTGAAAGAGGTCACGGAGAAGTTCGACAAGGTCGTCGTCCTCATCAACAGCTCCAATGTCATGGAGCTTGACAAAGAGCTTCTCGTCAACAATGACAAAGTGCAGTCCATCATCTGGGCGCCCGGTGCGGGACAAAACGCCTTTGACGCCATCGGCAAAATCCTGACGGGCGAAATCAACCCTTCGGGCAGAACGACGGATACCTTCGCGGCTGACTTTACCCAAGATCCCACTTGGTACAACTTTGCCAACAACAACATCGGCTTCTATGCGAACGGCACTGCGGGCAACCAATACTTGCAGGAAGACGGACAGCTCTATGAAAACAATTTCGAGGATTTCCTCGGCGTAGAAGAGGTTGAATACGAAGAGGGTATTTATGTCGGCTATAAGTACTACGAGACGAGAGGCTTCACCGACGGCGACGCATGGTATGACGAGGCAGTCAACTATCCCTTCGGCTACGGACTTTCCTACACCGATTTCAAGTGGGAAGTCGGCGACGTCAAGATGGACACCGCAACCCTTACCGCTTCCACGAAGATCAGCGTAGAGGTCAAGGTCACGAACGTCGGTTCCGTCAAGGGCAAAGACGTCGTACAGCTCTACTTCTCCGCACCTTACACGAATGGTAAGATTGAAAAGTCGCACGTCGTGCTCGGCGCATTCGAAAAGACCAAGGCGCTTCGTCCTTCCGAGTCGGAGACCGTCACGCTCACCTTCGACGGCTTCGATATGGCTTCCTTCGACGCCTACGATAAGGACGGCGACGGACACGTCGGCTATGAGATGGATGCGGGCAAATACAGCCTGTACGTCGGCAAGAACGCGCACGACGCGTGGAAGAACGGCAGCAAGCTAGAAATTACGGGCAGCGATCTGAACATCGACGTCGATCCCACGACGGGCGCACCCATTTCGGCGCTCTTTGAATCCTCCACCGAGGAGATGAAGGGACACGTCCTTTCGAGAAGCGATTGGAAGGGCACGTTCCCCACGACGCCCACGGAAGACGACCTGATGAGACCTGACGAGTGGCTTTCTAAGTTCTCCATGCCTTTGAAAGAAGGGGCAACTCCCGACAATGCGGTCGTCGATACTTGGTACGACGAGGCGAATCCCGACTATCCCGACGGAAGCGGCAATCCCGGAAAAGCACCTTGGTATGCAGAGACCGCTCCCGCTTACCGCGACGCGGCTTCCGCTTACACGGCAGAAAACAAAGCGCCCATTCAGCTCAAAGATATGGCGGGCGTTCCCTACGAAGACGCAAAGTGGGACGAATTTGTCAGCCAGCTCACGGTCGATCAGGCGTATGAGGCAATGCAGGCAACCCGCTTTGAATTTGTAGGAATCGAAGGCATCGGCTCTCCTACGGCGGGACATTCCGACGGCCCTGTCGGACTCACCGGCGCATGGGTCGGCGGCGGCGAAAGCCTCATCAAGCCGTTTGCAAGCGACACCAAGTTCTCCTATGCAACCGAAACGTTGGTCGCATGTACCTGGAACAAAGACCTCGCCCTTCAGCAGGGTACGTTGATCGGTGACTACGGTCTTTGGGCGCACATCGTCGGTTGGTACGCTCCCGGCGGAAACATCCATCGTTCTCCCTTCAGCGGACGTAACTTCGAGTATTATTCCGAGGACGCAACCCTTTCCGCGGCGATGATCTCCAACGTCGTTGCAGGTGCGAGAAGCAAGGGCATGGTAACGTTCATGAAGCACTTTGCTTTAAACGACGCCGAGTGCAACCGCGATACCGACGGTATTGCAACGTGGGCAGACGAGCAGACCATGCGCGAAAATTACTTCAAGGTCTTCGAGTGGGCAGTCAAGAAGGGCGGCTCGAACGGCGCAATGTCCTCCTTCAACCGTATCGGCTTTGAATGGTCGGGCGCAAGCTATGCGCTTTTGACCGAGCTCCTCAGAAACGAGTGGGGCTTCAAGGGCGTCGTCATCACCGACGCGCACAGCGCAGGTCAGGGCTGTATGAACGGCAACCAGATGGTGCGTGCAGGAAACGATATGTCCCTCGACAGCCGTGCAGGCTCGATCGCTCGTATCGTCAATTCCGAAGAATCGAATACCCCGACGCAGCTTCAGGCGCTTCATAATTCGATGAAGCATATCCTCTACACCGTCGTCAACAGCGCGGCGATGAAGAACGGTTATGAAAAGCAGAATCTTACCTATACCGCCGCTTCCGCATCCGTTTCCGTGAAACCCGGCGAGGCAGTCAACCTTTCCGTTTCGGACGGACAGGAGGGCGTAGGCTATACGGTGATGACGGGCAGACTTCCCGAAGGCTTGTCCATTGAAAACGGCGCAATCGTCGGTACGGTTGCGGATACCGTCTCCAAGGGTACTTATAAAGTAGCGGTTGCCAAGACCTATGCGGGCATCGGCGAAGGTGAAAATTACCTCAACAACGCCAAGGGCGGCTTTAGCGTCAGCGGACTTGTCAACTTCACGATCGAAGTGACCGAAGACGGAGCGAAGGCAGGCGAACAGCCCGTCAGCGTCGTCGGATTCGAGAAGATCGGCGCGATCGATAACGTGGACTACTATGCGTTCGTCATGAGCGACGGATCGGAGTACTACGTGACAATCACGAACGGAACGGACGGCGTTAAGGGCGAAACGGGTGCAACCGGTCCTGCGGGCGCTACGGGCCCTGCGGGTGCGACCGGTGCAGCGGGCGCAAACGGCTCTGACGCAAGCAACGGCATCGCCATTGCATCCATTGCCGTCGCAGTCATCTCTCTCCTCGTTGCGGGTGGCGCAATCGTCCTTGCGAGAAAGAAAAACTAATCGATTGAACTTCAATCGAATCATTTGATCCGACTCCCACAGGCGAAAAACCTGTGGGAAGTTGGAATTTTCGGAGAAAAATATGAAATCGTTTTCCAAAAATTAACCGCCGCAACCCTTGCGATTTGTCTGATGATTCCCACCGGATGTTCCGTGCTTCCCTTTGAGACGAAAGATCTCAAAGAGGGAAAGGTCGGCCTCGAATACGAAGACACGATCGCGACGGGAAGCAAAGATATGTATTACGACCTCGATTATGACAGCAACCTTCCCGCAGGACTCATCCTGTATGACGACGGCGTCATCAAGGGAGTCCCCGAGCAGGCAGGCTCTTTTACTTTCACCGCCGTCATGATCGACCTTGACGACAACGAATACTATGCCGACTTTTCGCTTTTCATCGAAAAGGGCGAGCTGATTTATACGGGAACTTCTCTTCCCGACGGCAAGACGGGCGAACCGTACAGCCAAAACTTGGGAACGGCAAGCGGTATGGACGGAATCGTCTATACGGCAAAGGAAGAAATTCCCGGCTTGACGCTCTCGGAAGAGGGCACGCTTTCGGGAATCCCCGAAAAGGCGGGTACTTACAACCTCACCGTCGTTGCCTCTGCAGAGGGGTGCGAGGACGTAGAGGCTTCCTTCACCGTCAAAATCGAACAGGGAGAGGAGAAGGAGGACAATTTGGGCAAAATTGTCTTTGAAGACTTCACCCTTCCCGACGGATTGGTCGGCGAGAGCTACAGCGAGAGTATCCGAAAGGCTTACGGCGTTCCCAACATCACCTATTCCTTCCGCTTCAGCTCGGGCAAAGGACTTCCTTCGGGACTCAAGAGCGACAAAAACCTCGGACTCATTTCGGGTACGCCCACGGATTCCACCGAAGGAGCGATTACCTTCCGCGTCATTGCAAGTGCGGAAGGGTACGATTCCGTCACCGCCTACGTGACGCTCACCGTCTCCGATCGCTATCAAGCGACCAACCGCTTTGAGACGGAGTTCGTCGATTCCATTCCCCATCTCTCGGGCGCGGGCTATTCCAGCGCACCTTCGGGAAGGGGCATGATTCAGACCTGTCCCAAGACGAGCGGCGGTAAAGTGCTCGGCTATCTGAATAAGCCCACGGACGTCACCTTTAAAATCACCTCCAAGGGAGAGACTACGGCAAATCTCGTGCTCGGACTCGGTTCTGAAAACGGCGACTTTACCTACGATCCTTCGATGTTCGCCATCGTCGTCAACGGGCAGGAAGTGAATTACGGCACGCTTGCCGTCCGACAGATCGGTACGTCGGAGAGCGAATACGAATGCTCAGCCATTCCCGTTTCGACAGCCATCACGCTGAAAGAGGGCGAGAATATCATCACGTTCCGCATCAAGGAATCGGATAAGGCGACGGGTACGTTCTCGGCGGTCGGTTGTCTGTTCGATTACATCGAGTTAAACGGCGCAAGCTGTGAAATCGGCTGGTATCCCAGAGTCGCCAACGTCGGTTGAGGAGGAATTTATGGGTAAAGAAAATAAAATCGGGAAGGCGCTCGCCTTCCCCTGGAAACACAACAAGGCGTTTTGCATTACGACTTCCGTTTCGCTCGCCGCACTCCTTGCGATCAACCTCGTCATTTTGGAAGTTCCCCTCATCAGAAACAGCTTCAACACGTTTTTCGGAGAGGAGAGGCGCGTTCTCGTTTCGGGTGATCCTTCTTCGGCGCAGTACTATCGTCCGTCCGAGGGAATTGAGACCAAGGAAGATGCGTTGAAGGCGGCAAACAGCGTCAATGAGCGGATTTGCGAGGAGGGCTTTGTCCTGCTCAAAAACGATCATTCGCTCCCGCTTTCTTCTTCTGCTAAGGTGAGCGTCTTCGGCATGAATTCCGTGAACATGGTTTACGGAGGCTCGGGCTCTGCCGCAAAGGACGCTTCGGACAGCATCGACCTCTTCAAGAGCCTTGAAAATGCAGGCATCTCCTACAACACCAAGCTCGTCGAGTTCTATCAGAGCAAAGCAAAGGCGGGCAAGGGCAGACCTTCCAGCCCCGCCATGGGGGACATCGTCACGGGCTTTGCCACGGGCGAACTTCCGCAGAGCGAATATGCGGGCGGGCTTTCCTCCTACGTGGGAGAGTATAAGGACGCGGCGCTCGTCGTCATTTCCCGCATCGGCGGCGAGGGATACGATTTGCCCAGAACTTCCGTCAACACGGAAGGGCGGAGCGATCCCACCGAGCACTACCTCGAACTCGACGACAACGAAAAAGCGCTTCTCTCTGCACTCTGCGCCGAAGATTCCGCATTCGATAACGTCATCGTCCTCGTCAACTGCTCTACCTCTATGGAGCTTGGATTTTTGAACGATCCCGCATACGGCGGAAAGCTCAAAGGCGCGCTTTGGATCGGCACGACGGGCGGCACGGGCATGAACGCCCTCGGCAAGATCTTGAAGGGAGAAGTCAATCCTTCGGGAAGGCTCGTCGATACGTATGCCGCAGATTTTACCAAGACGCCCTCTTGGGAAAACTTTTCCACCAACCTCGGAGAGGGGAACGGCTACCTCATCAACGGCACCGAGCAAAACGCGCACTTCGTCGATTACGAAGAAGGCATTTACGTCGGCTATCGCTACTTTGAGACGAGGGGCGCTTCGGACGAAGAATGGTATCGGGAAAACGTCGTCTTCCCCTTCGGTTACGGACTTTCCTACACAAATTTCTCTTGGGAAATCGAGGACGATTCCGCGATCAGGAACGTCGAAATCGACGGAAACAATACCTATACCGTCAAGGTCAAAGTGACCAATACGGGGGCAACGCCCGGGAAAGAGGTCGTTCAGCTCTACGGACACGCGCCGTATACGGCGGGCGGCATCGAAAAGCCCGAAGAGGTTTTGCTCGACTTTGCCAAGACGGACGTCCTCCCCGCGGGCGGCTCTCAGGTCGTGGAGCTTACCTTCAATCCCTATTACCTGTCCTCGTACGACGATCGGGGCGTCAAACTCGAAAACGGCGGCTACATTCTCGAACAAGGGGATTACACCCTTTCGATCAACCGCAATGCGCACGAAAAGGAGTTCAGCGTTCCCTTTACGGTTGGGCGGGATTACACCTTCAACGAGGCGGTCTCTGCGGGCTATGAGGTGGAAAACCGATTTGCCGATGTGGGTGCGCACATCGAGACCTACCTTTCCCGAAACGATTGGGACGGGACGTATCCCACTAAACCCACCGAGGACGATCGGACGGTCGAAGGGGAGTTCATCTCTTCCCTTTCCATGGAAGCGTACATCGGCAGCGGCACGAAGGTAGACGTCGATAAGCCCTGGTATTCTGCGAGAAAACCGAGGCAAAAGAGAAAGGAGCTCACCGAAGCAAAGGCGGAATACAAGCTCTATCAGCTCATCGGCAAGGAGTATACCGATCCGCTTTGGGATAAGCTTTTGAATCAGCTCACCTATGCGCAGATGCGCTATCTCATCGGTACGGGCAACTTCAATACGGCAGCCATCGACTGCATCGGCAAACCCAAGACTACCGATCCGGACGGCCCTGCGGGCTTCACCAATTTCCTGACGGTGATTGACACGACGGCAACCGTCTACGACACCTGCTTCTATGCGAGCGAGTGCGTCATTGCCGCAACGTGGAATACCGACCTTGTCAAGGAAATGGGCGTCGCAGTCGGCGACGAATCCCTCATCGGCAACGCGAGGGGAGACCAGAGGACGTACAGCGGCTGGTATGCGCCTGCCGTCAACATTCACCGCAATCAGTTTGCGGGACGAAATTGGGAGTACTATTCCGAAGACGGCTTGCTCTCCGGTAAAATGGCGGCAAGCGTCATTCAGGGCGCAAAATCGAGAGGAGTCTATACTTACGTCAAGCACTTTGCCGTCAACGATCAGGAAACCAACCGCGATACCAACGGACTCATCACCTGGCTCAGCGAGCAGGCGCTCCGTGAAATCTACTTGAAGCCCTTCGAGCTTGCCGTCAAAGAGGGCAAGACGAGCGCCATGATGTCCTCGTTTAACCGCATCGGCATGGTTTGGGCGGGCGGCTCTTACGAGCTTCTGACCGAAGTGCTGCGCGGCGAATGGGGCTTTGAGGGAATGGTCATCACCGACTACAACACCAACGCTTACATGTACGCCGATCAGATGATCCGCGCGGGCGGAGATTTAAACCTCATTCAGGATAAGCAGCCCTCCGCAAGCGGAGAAATTGTCACGGCTTCCCATCAAACGGCAATTCGCAGGGCGACCAAGAACATTCTCTTTACCGTCGTCAATTCCAACGCCATGAACGGCATGGGCGAGGGGATTGTCTACGGCTATGCCCTCCCGTATTGGACGATTGTTCTGATTCTAGTGGACGTCCTTGCCGTGCTCGCCTTTGCGGTTTGGGGATTCTTCTCCTTCCGCAAAACGCTTAGAGAAAAGCAAGCGGATTGAGCGGCGTGATTCTTTGGTAAAAATTCAACTGTGGTACTTTATCCGCAACGAAGAAAAGGCGAATCGGTTTCGATTCGCCTTTTCCCTTTGTGCAGAGCAACCCCGCCTAAGAATGAAATTTTCCATAAAAGTCGGACGAAAAAATCAAAAGAAGGAGAGGGTTAGTTTGTATACCGGAGAAAATAAGAAGGGATGGTTCGGCAAGTTGCGTATGTTTTCGACTGAATTTGACGACAATTTGACTTTCATCTATTATTACAATACATACCTTTTTTGATAATATTCTATTTACTTTCAATTAAAATCATAGCACTTATCTTGTGAAAAGTCAAGCCAATTAATCGTTTTATTCGACATTTATCGACATATTTTTCCTTATGAGTCGATTTTCTTTGCCGATCGATGAAATTTCAGGAATATTTTCTTCATCTATTGTAATAATAGGTGAAGTTTTTTTATGTAAAAATTCTCCCGCCAGCTTTGTAAAAACAATCCTTCGAAGATACGAAGGCGCTATAAAATATCGAATTTTACACTTACCGGAGTAATACAAGTATGCATTATCATTCGACGGGCGAAGAGCGCGTGGACATCAGAGAAACATTCCAGATTCAAGAGGAAGTCCGAGATTGCAAAAAATCGTTTGATAAGTCGAAAGGCGTTCTTTCTGCCTCGTGGGAGGATTGGTATGCGGAGGCAAAGAACTATTACGAGCAAAAGGGAAATCTCTTGCCGCTACGGACATACGAAACGCCGGAAGGGTATCCGCTCGGTCAATGGATCGCAATGCAGAGAATCCGGAAGAGAAAGGGAATGTTGCCTTCGGAATGCGTCGAAAAATTAGAAGCCATCGGAATGGATTGGCGCACGAACAGTGAGCGCCGTTGGGAAGACGGATTTCTCTCAGCGGAAAAATATTTCAACGAGGAAGGCAATTTGAAAACTTCCGAGCAGATGCCGTCAAAGCTCAAATTGTGGTTGATTTCACAGCGCCAAAAGGAGAGGGCGGGCAAGCTGACAAAAGAGCAATCTGCCCGTCTGAGCGCCATTGGAATGATATGGAAAAAGGAAGACGAATGGCAAAAGAAGTATGAGCTCGCAAAGGCTTACTTTGAGAAATTCGGCAATCTGGACATTCCCGTAACGTATGAAACGAAAGAGGGTGTAAAGCTCGGAATTTGGTATCGTTCAGTGCGGAATCTTTACCGTGAAGGCATGTTGTCCGAAGAGCGCATTGCGGCGATGGAAGAGATCGGCATGCAGTGGGAATCGATGAAGGGGCGTATTTGGACGAAGTATTATCGGCACGCAAAAGCGTATTACGAGAAGAGGGGGAATTTGAACGTCAATCTGCACTATATTACCGAAGACGGTTTGAAGCTCGGCATTTGGATTGCCAGCCAAAGAGCCTTTTATTCAAGTAGCAAAGCTCCGTTTGCTCAAATCCAACTTTGATTCCCAACGGTATCGTCTGGAGGACGATATTCTCGTCAATTACCCCAAGATGATTACGGCAACGGAGGAACGGATTGAAGGGTTAAAGGTTGACCAAGTGACTGCGGCAGAAAAAATCCCGAAGGACAATGACACTTTCCGGATGGAAGTGGGCGGTAAGATGTTCGACAACAAAAAGGAAGCCGGACTTGCCATTATCGCCGCTTGTTCGGGAATGAAAGCCATCGGCAAAGAGGGCGAGATCGGACACTATGCAGGGTTCAATATGAGCGTTCATTACGATGCGTTCAACAACGTATTTGAATTGACCTTGCGTGGCAAGAGCAGTTACAAGGTTGAGGTCGGTACAGACGGCATCGGTAACATCACAAGAATCAATAACGCACTTGCGGATATACCGAGCCATCTTGCCAAAGCCGAGGAACGTCTGGAAAATCTACATAACCAGATGGCAACGGCTAAGATCGAGCTTGCGAAGCCTTTTGAACAGGAGGGAGAATTAAAGGCAAAGGAAGAAAGACTGTCCGAGCTAAACGCACTTCTCAATATGGATGCTAACAAGGACGGCGGTGAGCGAGGGTTCAGCGATGTTGTAGATGATGTGGACGAGCCGTTGAGCGCAGACCGTCCCGCACCGAAAATGTCCGTGCTTGACCGCCTGCATCAGATGCAGAGCAAAGTAAAAGACCGTGCGGCGCAGGATCACACAACCAAGAAAAAAGAACAGGAAATATAACCAATATGCTCCCATCGGTACTGCGGTATCGGTGGGAGCAGAAATCCAGGAGGAATGAATATTGGCAGAAAGTAAACAACAGCAGCAGTTAAAAGAAATCACGGAGAAGCTGGAACAAGGCGTAAAAGAGCTTTTTACATCCGAGAAGTACATGGAATATTTGCGTGTCATGTCGCAGTTCCATAACTACAGCTTTTCCAATACCTTACTGATTGCCATGCAGAAACCCGAAGCAACCCTTGTGGCAGGCTACGGAGCGTGGCAGAAGAAATTTGAGCGAAATGTCATGAAGGGTGAAAAAGCAATCAAGATATTTGCACCTGCTCCCCGAAAGGTGGAAGTGGAACGTGATATGCTTGACCCCGAAACCCAAAGACCTGTGATTGATGAAAACGGCGAAGTCAAAAAAGAAAAAGTGACTGTGCAACAGCCGTATTTCAAAGTAACTTCAGTATTTGATGTGAGCCAGACAGACGGAAAACCCTTGCCGGAGCTTGACACAGTACAGGACTTGACCGCAGACGTTGAGGGATACAACATCTTCTTTGAAGCATTGAAGCGTACCTCTAAAGTGCCGATGGATTTTCAACCAATTGAGGGCGGTTCACACGGTTTCTATCATCAGATCGAAAAGCGGATTGCAATTGCCGAGGGTATGAGCGAAGCGCAGAACGTCAAGACGGGTATTCATGAGATTGCCCATTCCCGTCTGCATGACAGGGACATGATAGATGCCGAAAACGGTATCATGGTGGATCGCAGAACCCGTGAGGTTCAGGCAGAAAGCGTGGCATACACAGTCTGTCAGCACTACGGCATTGAAACGAGCGATTATTCTTTCGGCTATATCGCAGGGTGGAGCGAGGGCAAGGAAATGAAAGAGCTTCGCAGTTCAATGGAGGTCATTCGCCGTGAAGCGGACAGCATGATTAAAGAGATTGACGGACACCTTGCAGACATCCGCAGGGAACGTGAACAGGAAACCGAGCTTACGGTAGAAGCGGAAAAATCCTTTATCGCAAAGTATTATGTGGTGGAGGATTTGCAGGTGCGTGGTGCTTTGCAGATTGAGAAATTCGATGATCTTGATACTGCGTTAAACGCCTACTTTGCACTACCCGATAATAAAGTCCGTGCGTTCGGTATCGAAAATAGTAAACCCCGAACCGGAAGTCTTGACTTCATCCATTGTCATGATGGTGTTGACGAGATCGTACAGGACTATCAGAAAGTGGAGGGATGGATGAATCCCGAAATTGTTGCGGTGGTTGACCGCATCCAGACGGTTTTGGAAGAACGTGAAGCGACTGAACAAAGTCATGTGAATCCGATGTATCAGAACTATCTTGATATAAAGGCTGAAAACGCAGACAGAATTGTGCTGTATCAAGTGGGTGATTTCTTTGAGGCATTCAATGCAGACGCAGAAACGCTTGCAAAGGATTTGGATTTGATGCTTACAAGCCGTCCAATCAACGAGACGGAGCGTGTTCCGCTTGTGGGTCTGCCAAAGCACAATCTGGAAAACTACGTTGAAAAGCTCCAAGCACAAGGACACAAAATCACGATTGCGGCACTTGACGAGGGAGAACGCAAGATATATCAAATGGCTTCTCCGCAGAGCGAAGAACCCGTTATTCCTCTGACTTCCGAAAACACCGAGCCGTCTAAAGCTCTTAACGGGTACAGCCGAAAAGACGTTGAGGAAATGGTACTGTTTGCGGCACAAGCGGAGCTTGAAGAAATGGAGCTTTCCGAGAGCGTAAAACTGCTTGGAGCGAGGGTGTACGGAAGCCGCACCAGAGACGGACTGTTTGAGGAATCATCCGACATTGATGTGGTACTTTCCTTTGATGCGCCGAATGGCGTGTTGTACGAAGACACCTTTTTCAATGCCATCAACGGAAACCATTTGGAAATGGGTGGTTTGACTGTGGATGTGAATCCGATCTCCCTGCAGGAAACGGGAACATTGGCGGACTACATGACCCGTGCAGAAGCCTATCTTGACCGCAAAGAGCTTCACAAGGCGGTGTATGCACATCTGGCAAATTCCACTGACAGAGAAGCTGACGTTCTGCAGGCGGCAAAGATTACATTCCCCGAAGCAAAGGGAGATACCTTGCAGGAGGTTTTGCAGAGTGCGGCAATACCGAAGCTGCGTGAGCAAGCCGATGTTATGGACGGCATTGAGGTGTTCGGACATGAGGGTGTATTCACCAACGGGCGAGTCAACAAAAAGGACTTGCCGGAGGGATTGTTTGCCTATGATCTGCGTGGTTCCGATGATGACCCCGGACAGTTTGTAACGATTGAGCCGTTTGTTATGGTCAACCATGCAGGTGCGGTAGTCTTATCCGAAAAGCTGGACTTTGGCGAAAAGGACAGATTGGAGCTTGGCGAGGATTGGACGTTCTCCGGTGAAGCAGGTTTGACGTTAGAGAGCTTCTATGACAAGGTTGCTCCCGGCAAAGGTGAAGCGGTCTATGCAAAGGATGCGGCAGACATAGCGGAAAAGGCAATAGCTTTTTACGGAAGCGAGACAAAGCTGTTTGACTATCTTGGGGATGACCGAGAAACGATTCTGACTGATCTGGTGGAGCAGTTAAATCACGGTTTTGTTGCGTACATGGATGAAAAGAGCTTGACCGCAGAGACGGAAATCGGGGAGCAAAAGCGGTTTTTCGTTGTTGTCATGGACGAGAGTTCCGATCACGCCTATGAGGTATGGGACACAGCAAAGAACGAGTGCTATGTGGATGAAAACGGCAACCGTGCCGAGTTTATGACCCGTTGGCAAGCCGAAGATTTTGCATCTGAGCATAATCGCTGGGTAGCCGAGCATGGCGGTATCGGTGTCGAAATCCCACAGGCAAAAGAACCCACCAAGTCCACAATCGTTCCTTTGAGCAATCTCACATTTGCGGAAGCCAAAGAAAAAGGCGAAGTGGATTCTTGGAGAGCAAGCAAAAAAGAAACCGAAGCGTGTGCCGATCAGTTTGATGCGGAATTTGGTATGGCGTATCACGAAAGACGGATGCCGGAGTTCCTTGCGGAAATGGCAGACAAGTAT
>JAGATP010000006.1 GCA_017621155.1 Clostridia bacterium | reverse complement strand
TACATTCAGTTTAGCACATAGGAGCTTTTTTGTATATTGTTACAAGGCTTGAAGCTAAAGCTTTTTCAGATCCACCGGCATAGCCGGTGGCTTTTTAACGGCAATCCTCTACGAGCCTTGCCGTTATCCTCTACAGAAAGATAGGGCGAATCGGTTTTTCCGATTCGCCCTAAAAAGTAGTTCCGATTTGCAATCAGGCTTTGCCAATCATTCGGCGCGTCATTTGACGGTAAACTGTGTTCCTGCGTTTTGGTTGAACCACCAAGCAGTGGCATTGCTATTGTCTACATCCAACAATTTTTCGTTTCCGTCTTGGTCATAGACATAGAACTGTTTTCCATCGGCCAAAAGATTTTTCACGAGTCTATCGTTTATTCCTTCAAACAATGCCTTATACGAGTTCCCGGCTATTGTGAATGTCCCGCCTGCAATCTTGAAATTTTCGGAATACTGTCTGAAGAAGATACCCGTATCAGCGCTTTCGCTTATGAAAGTACCTCCGTTAATCAGGAAATCAATACCTTTTACATCATTGTAAATAATGTTGATCCATTGATTGTTTTGATCATCTCGGTAGTTAGTATACGTTCCGCCGTTGATGACGATCTTCACAGTCGAAGCTCCTCCTTCGCTGCAATATCCGGATTCTTCAACCGTATACGTGGATGAAGAACCTCTGACGACAACCTTGCTGTTATCACCGCCCTCTACACCGAAGGTCGCGTTAACATGCTCGAAAACGCAGATTGCCGCAGCATTTTTGCCCGCATTGACCGTCCCTCCATAGAAGTTGAAATCCGCATTGTTGGACGCAGAGGAAGTCGATCCGTCCGGATTGACGCCATGAGAGCCGCGAAGCATAATGCCGACACCCGCAGCAATACTGCCTTCTTTCCCTCCGAATAGCCCTCCGTTGACCGTCAAATTTCCACCCAATACGGCAAGGGCATAATTCGCAGCCGGGCCTGCCTCCGTTAATTTGGATTTTTGGGCGAAAAACCAACCGCCGTTGATTGTGGCGTTTCCATCCTTGACAACCGCCGCCGACGAGCCGTTGGAATGGAAATAACCGCTATTGACTGTGACGTCCCCGCCTTTGACCGACAGGGCAAAGCCTCCCGTTTTGTTCCACTGATATGCCCAGTTGTTGTTATTTGTAAAATTCGCACCGGAGTCTTTGTATGTTACCCCGTAGGTGGCGTCTCCCTCCGTATAAACGGCGACAGCGTTTCCTGTCGGGTCGGTATAGCTCATATCGGTAGCCGTGCCGAGCGTCAAGTTACCGCCGTTGACGCCGATACCGCCCCCGACTTTGCAGTCGATTTGGATCTTATCGATCTGAATCTGATCCTCTGCGGGGGCGTCGATGTTTAACGCAAAGCTCTTTACCGCGAAATCGGTACAGACCTGCCCATCTTGTTTGTCTTCGTTTGCAAGCCCCGTATGCGTGATAAACAGATTTCCCTTCGAGGTTAACGTTCCGCCCGTAATTTTGATTCCCGCGTAGTTATATTTATACTGCGGAAGAAGCGCGTAAGTGCCGGACTCAAACATGTCGGAGGTGACGTACCTGAAATCCCACGGTAATGGCGTAAGCTCGTCTCCCTGCGCATGTTTGATTGCACTGGTGATGGTGACGTCGGCCGTATCGGTCAAATTTACGTTTCCGCCCGCAACCAGAATTGCCGTCGTCGCAGGAGATTGAATCTCCAATTTGCCGGTAATTACTAAGAGATAATCCGTCCTTGAAACGACAGCTTCGGTGCTGGATACGACGAGGCCGATTCCGTTCGTCCAGATATCGCCGTCGTGCACGACGATGCCGCTCGTCATCGCCTTGCTTCCCGAGGAATCGACGGTGACTGCTACCGCGGCAGTTCCGAACACCTGTGTTCCTTCCGCCTCGCCCTTAGACAAATCCGTCTCGTCATGGATGATCTGTTGCAGATCGACGACTTCCACCATACCGTGCGTTACGTAAATTCCCGCCGAATAAGCACCTTTCAGACGGACAAACAGATTTTCACAGTCGATGTTTCCGCCGAGAGACGCTATACCGAACGAGGACTCGGTGTTGGGAGCAGACGTAAAACCGTTCTGCTTCGGGAACGTTTCGAACTTATCCTGCGTGAGATAGGCGTCGGTGACCTGCGAAACAAGCCAAGCGGGATTATCGATATTGCCGTTGGTCGTTCCGCCGTTTTGATACGTCGTATAATACGAACCGACGACGGTGCAAAGCTTTCCGTATACCTTGTCGTTTGCACGGTTACTCTGCTGAATAACCGTTCCCTTATTGGCGTGAATTGCCGCCGAATAAGCACCTGCAACGACAAAAAGCGCGCGCTTCGCGTTGACCGTTGCATTTTTTAAATTGGAGAAAATGCCCGCGCAGAGCACTTCGCCGAGCTCAGGATTGTGAATGCTCGGATCATTCCTGATGGTCTCAATGGTTTTTTCATAGTAGAACCTGCCGTCAGTGTCTCTGCCCTGACCCAACAGAACCTGAACGGAATTCAAATTGATGTTGACGACAGATTCGTCCGAGATCGTCCCTACGTCGTCGCCGCCGATGGCGTCGTTCTTGCCCGCTTTGACGCCGTAGCAATTGACGCAACGGTCAATGTAGAAGAACACCGAGCCTTGCGGTACATTCACGTCTCCGTATTGCACCGTGGGCGCAGAATCGGATTCACTCTTATGTGTAAAGGAAACGGTGGTAGGCGCATCGCCGATGGTGACGCTGCCGGAAGAAGCGACGATTCCCGTCGCATTTGTTCCCGTCATCGAGAAAACGCCCGTTCTGACAATGGTGGATCCGTCTTTTTGGTAAACGCCCCTCGCCTTGTCTCCGCCAAGCATAAACAAGACGTCGTCCGCCTCCACCGAGCCCTTTTCATCCGGAGAAACGTCTCTTTCGGGAGAATCGACGGAAACAATGCCCAAGGCGTTATAGCCGTTCATCGTGAAGTCGCAATTGTCAACCCGCACCTTTCCCGCGCGATTGTAAATACCGACGTTGTTTCGGAACGATATCGCCCTTTCCTGCAATGAAGTGAAGGAAGCGTTGGCAACGGAAACCTCAGGCGTATGCGCCTTCGTTTTCGTCGCCATAATGGCGCTGATACCGGAACCCTTCAAGGTGAAGGGAATTTTATGATTCCAGCTTTCCCCGCTCACGGTAATATTGCCGCCGTAGGCGTCCAAAATCGCACCGTTTTCGGTATGGAAGGTGCTTTCCGTAGAGAGCAAGGACGCATCCTTTTGGAACGTACCGCCCGTGATGTGGATAGAACCGCCGAACATACGAACGGTGTCGCCCGTGTACGAGTAGAAATTCCCCTTTGCAATGTTCAGCGTACCCGTGTTGGTTTCAGAAGTGAAGATGCAGTTTCCCCTGCCCTCGTTTGCAAGGCCGTTCGGGTTGATCTCGCGAATGACGGAAGGGTCGACGTTAGAAATCGTGCCCGTGGTGTTGATGCTCATCGTACCGCCGGACATGTAAATGCAAGCCGTTTTCGGCACGCCGAAATACGACCAGAAGCTTCCCACGTCGGGATCGGCGTTGTCGATGTTGACCGTGAACGTACCGCCGCGCATTCTGATCGCCGCATAATAGGCGGCGTCTAGCGTAACGTCCGGATATGCGGGATCGGTAACGGGTCGACTTGCATAGGCGATATCGTCGTGATAGCCGTAAATCGTAACTTTGACGTAATCCACGTTGACCGTACCCGCAGGCTGCGTGAGGCTTTTAAATTGGTAGGCATTCGCCGAGGCCGAAGGCTCGACGTAGTAGGAATAGGAAAAGTCCGCCGCCGTCTTGTCAAACGCCACCGTATCGCCCGCGGAGAAGCCGTCGCTCGACACGTAATAGCAATAGGTATCCGCGGGAATGTTTTCGTGCGCTACGTCGAAATAAACGTTTCCGTCTACATATCTGACCAGTCCGCCCGCATCTTTCGTGATAATCGGGTTGAAAACGGGCATCTGTTGCGTGAGAACGCCCGTCTTATACGCTACGTCAAACGCCTGCGAAGCGCCGATTTTATTTTGTACGCTCCCGTCCGGCTGAGAATAGTACTCCGAGGGCCTCGGACCGTTCTCGTACTTGCCCGCAGCCGCCGTCAGGCTTCCGCCCCGAACGGACAAAACAGAGCCGACGGGATTATACAGTCCACCCTTTTTTTGAATGGAGGAATCGATGATCGTCAGGGAAATGTTTTCGGGAACGACGAGCATGGGCTCGCGGCTGTTTCGTTGAATTTCCTTGCCGTTCAGATCGAGAATCAGGGAACGGCTCATCGTGGTGACGTCCTCGGTGACGATAAAGGGATTTTTGAGCTGCTCGCCGAGCTTGACGTACGGATAGCCGTATTGCAGCGCCTCAAAGAGCTCCTCCTGCGTGTTTACGACGACGGGACTCGCGATTTCATAGGGAAGATCGTGCCCTTCGTCGTCGCCGACCGAGCCGAAGCCGCCCTTTTCGGTTACGTATTTCGCCAACACGAGGGTGAGCGAAAGCATACTCGAAAGGACGAAGATAAGAGAGAAAATCCAAAGCAATATTTTTTTCGTTTTCGACATAGTACCCCTCCTCAGCTGCCGGCCTTTCCCATCGAAGCCTGCTCAAAGACGGCGTTCAAACGGCAGGGATAGGTCTTGCCGTCGCACGCCCTGACCTCTACATTCGTATAGAACGTCGTTACGCCCCCGACGGTATAGGACATGTCGAGCGTGTCGCCGTTCTTCGTCGCCGTCCAATCGGTCGCGGAGGAAATCACGGTCGCGTCGTTGCAGAAATTCTGCCATGCCTTTCCGGGAGCGGGCGTTCCATACCGATCCGTCTTGAAATCCTCGTCGAGGAATTTTTCGTTGACGGTATCGGACATACCCACGGTGGGAACGAGCTGAATGCGATATTCGTCCGTATCGATCGTTCCCCCCACCAAGGTCGCAAAGTTTGCATTCGAAACGGTAAATTTATAGTAAGGGACGGTTTCCTTGTTCATCAGGTACAAATGCGCAAGCATATTGACCCCCGAAAGACAGGGATAGGAGCGAACGACCGTGGATTCGAAGGAGGTTTCCTCCACCAGAACAGAGCCCGCAAGGCCGCTCGTCGCCACAAATTGATCGTTCTCATAGGCAAAGGTCTGATCGAGCGAACCGACCTCGCCGTAACCGCTCTTCGTCGTAAAGCCCGTCGTCCCCAAAAACTGATTGAGGACGTACAGAGGCGTGACGGCGTTTCCTTCCGAATTGAGAATCTGAACCGCCACGCTTTTTGCGAACGTCTGCGGAACGTAAAGCACCAAGCTGTACTTAATGTCAACGCCTGCGGTCTTGCCCTCCACGGTGTTCGTCACGTGGAACGAGGTGACCTGCGGCGAATTCATGATAATGGACTCGTGCTCATAGTTTGCGTTGTTGAAGATAAAAGAACTCCCCTCCGTCTTATCGACGACGATGTCGCAGGAAAACGAACCGACGTCCACTTTCGGATCGGGATTGGTCACGCTGACAAAGCGTGCAAACGTCAGACCCGTGAATAAAAGAGTCAGGGCAAGCAAATAACACGCCGTTCGAAACAGCGGACTTTGGAACTTATTCTTCTTTCGAATCACTGTTCTCCTCCTTTTCGCCCGTTTTGTCTCTTCTTCGTAAAATCAGATCGGGCAAGAAGATTATGGCGACGCCGAGAACGAGAATGACGACGAATCCGACGGGATTTTGCACATAGCTCATCAGCGTGCCGACAAAGGGAACAACCAACACGACTTTTCCGACGACATCCTCCTTTGCGACGAGGAAGGGGTCGTTCGAATCGTTGTTGTCTCCGCATGTACGGAATAAAGAATCATCCACCCGCTCGACAATGCGGTGGGTGGTATAATCCCCCGAAGAGGGATTGTAAAACATGACGACGTCCTTTAACGCATAGTCGTTCTGACTTTTGACGATGACGACGTCACCAACGGAAATTTCCGGCTCCATGCTGCCCGAAACCACGACTGCCGAAGCAAAACCGAACACCGTGGGCATCTCCTCGTGATAGAACACGCGCCGTACAACGGTATAGACGTTGACGACAAGCAGCAGCGCGAGCAGACAGAGCAGGATTCCTTGTATTGTCTTAATTAAAATATGCAGTAGTTTGTGCATGAAAGGTAATGTGAAGGGTGTAGGTTGCGTTGTTCATTCCCGCAAACGTGTCGTTCGAACCGTCAATCCACTTCCACTCCAGCGTATAAATGACGGATGAATTTGCCGCAATGATGACGTCCTCCAAATTCATCTCCTCGATGCTCAGATAGGTTTCCGCGTCTCCCAAAACGTACACGTTATCCATACGGAGACGGTAACCCATATTCAATGAAAAGTCGTTTTCTTCCGCAAACGCAAGCTCGTAATTCAAGCGATTTTCGTTGCGGTTTTCAAAGCGGAATTTGTAAACTCCCTCCATGCCGGGATGAATTTTGCTCTCGTTGTAGACACCGTTTTCGAACACGCGAATGAGTTCGTCGTCCCGCCATTCGGGGCCGTCGTCCTCCGTGACGAAAAGGGTGGGAATGTAATCGTTCGAGCGCGAAATGTAATACGCGCCCAAAATGGTGGACACAAGGGTCAATGCGCCCAAAAAGAAAAAGAGAAGAATGAGGAAAAAGCGGGGATAACGAATCGTCGCGATGTAGTCGTTGTCGAGCGTCAATAGGTTGTTGTTCTTATCGACGTAGCCGACCAGATCGACGCACTCGCCCTCATCGTCGGGTGCGTAGAAAAAGACGATGTCCTGATCTTTGTCGCGGCTGAACTCGCCGAGAACGTTTTTATCCTCGTCCTTTAAGATGTGCTTGCGCACCTTACCGATTTTTTCCCCGCGCAAATCGACGGCTTTCGCCCGCCTTGGGAGCTTTGCCCCCGCCGCTTCGGTAAAGGGAATGCGATTTCTCGCCTCTGCGGTCGCGTTATAAAGTTGCTTTTGTGTATTTTCGTCCATACCCTTTCAAAAGCCCTCCGATTATAGTCTCGTTGTTTTTGCAATCATTAGCATTGCCTTTTGGATTTCGAACAATTCCCCCAAAGGATAATTCGAACGTTTTTTCTTTTTTCGACGGCTTCGTCTGCCCCGAAAGCAATGCTTCCGAGAAGCGATCTTTCGCCCCGTCAAAGCTCTTTGCACGAAAATCAAAACCCCGCATACGCACCGCCGCCGACCGCCACATTGTGGCGGCGGCTGCCTATCGGTGTTTTCATTTTAGTACTGAATCATTAAGCGTTGGGAATCTGAGAATTTTGCGTTGCGGTAAGCGTAATGCTCTGCTGAATCGATTTAACGTACATACCGATGAGCGTGTCGATTCTGTTCCCCGCGTCAGTCTGCGTTGCCGGAGTCGTGCCATCTTTTGTCGGCGTCGTCCAGGTAACGGTAATTGTGACCGTCATCGAAGTTGTCGAACCGCCCTTCGCGTCAAGGCTATAGGTGTTCGTTTGACCGGACACCGGGGTCGCCGTGGTGGAAACGGTAACCTTGATGGCGCCCTTAATTTCAGCCAAAGTCAACAGGTCTTTCGTTGTGCCTTCTTCGACATAAGTAAACTTTTTGTCCGTTTCGTTCCACGAAACAGCCATACCATTGTACTTTGCGTTTTCAACCGCAGTCACAGTGAAATCATCCAGAGCGTTCACGGTAATCAAAGCGGCTACGTCGGAGTTATTGGTAATGGTGTATTCGGAGCTTGCTACCTCGTTTACGAATTTATTCTCTGCATTCGCTGTGAGTGCGGGAGAAAGCTTATCTGCGGTCAAACCGAAGGTCTGCTCCGTAGTGCTGTTTTCGGAAATACCGTCAACTTCCCAATACGCCACGCCGACCTTCGCCGTACCCGTTTTGGAGCTGGTATACTTCGCAAAGGTTGAACCAAGGAAGCAGCAGCTTACTACAGTGAGCATCAATACGAGCGCAGTGACCTTACCGGCAATATTTTTCTTTGTCTTTTTCATGTTCGTTACTCCTTGTTTATTTAGGGATAACCCCCCATTTTATTTACTGACCGCCCGAGTGTGGCGAAGGCGGTTTCAGCCATTTTTTGCGGCAATTTGTCGCGATTCTCCCTGAAAACAGGGTAAAAATAAAACGCAACAAAGGCAGGATAAAACCCACCAAAAAACAATACCCCCCCCCGTTAAGTATCTTAATAACAGAAAGAGGTATTGGAAAAACAATGAAGCTAAAAGCTACAAAAAATTTGATTTCGAAGAATAATGATCATACCGTTTCTTCATGAGTAGGTACGACAATGATTGCAGAGTGTTTTCGCTAAGATTTTTCCGTTTCTTCGCACGAAGAATCTTCCGCAGGAGCAGATTCTTCCGTTTCGTTTTCTTCGGAAGCCTCGCTCTCGACAGATACGGAAGACGTTTCTTCGGAAGCCTCGTTTTCAACGGAAACGGAAGTCGCTTCTTCGGATGCCTCGCTCTCGACGGGAACGGCCTCCGTTTCTTCGGAAGACTCATTTTCAACGAATACAGAGGACGTTTCTTCGGAAGACGCATTCTCCGAAAGAATGGCGCTTACCGTGGGAAGCTTTTCTTCCGATTCCTCTTTCGGTTGTTCTCCCAGTTCGGGGTCTAGTCCCAAAGCTTGCGTCAAAGCGCGAAGGCGGGCGATTTCCACATCCTTTTTCTGCGATTCGACAAGGGCGCGAAGCCTTTTGATCTCTTCGTCCTTTTCGTCCAAAGTCTTTTCGTCCAGAGCCTCTTCTTCCGCCTGCTTAGGAACGGTCTTGCGCCGTTCGGCAAGCCGCTGTGCGATGTCAATGATGATATAGGCGAGGAAGGGAATGCCGACAAAGATCAGAATTCCTGCCGGCGTCTGCAAGAAAATGGCAAAATTGCCAAGATGCGGCACGCGGGCAAAGTATTTTCCGTATACGTTTTCAACGGGAATGAGTCCGTCGGTGGTGTTGTTCGCGTCTCCCTTGGTGACAAAGCCGACAAGTCTGCCGTTTTCGCTGCGCACCTCGAGAATGCGGTGAGTAATGTAATCCTCACCGATGGAGAAGGTGATGACGTCCCCTACCTTCAATTCGTTCAAATCCGTCTTGCGGATAAAAATCATATCGCCGACCCGAATGCAATCTTCAGAGCCGTCGTCCATGGAACCGGAAAGCACGGCAAGCGGAATCACGCCGAATACGCTGGGCGGATTCTTCTCGTCCAGCATACCTTTCACCACCATCGTCACATTGAATGCGAGGATAGGCAGCAGCAATACAATCAATATGATGCAGACAATTGTGCCCAACCTCGGTCTGCGACGTGCGTTTTTTTCTTCGGACATTCCGTTTTATTCCTCTAAACCTTTGTATTTCGATTATAATTATATCACAGTCAAAATACCCTGTCAATGATTTGAAAAAAATTTTTTCACCTCTTTTTCTTCTAAAAAAAGAAAATATCGGAAATAAGCAGTTATTTCCGACTTTCAAAGTATCGTTTGTTGTATAAATAACGCGCATCCTGCGGCTTGCACTTGCCCGCTTCTTCGTTGTACTTTTCGGCGAGCGCGTGATTTCCCAGCCGATCGTAGGCATAGCAGAGCTGCATACAGGGAATGAACTTGAGATAGTCCTCCTGTACGAAGCCCCCGCTTTTGAGCTCTCCCTCGGAAGAAAGGGCAAGCGCCGTCTCATACCAATGGATCGCAAGCGGCAGATCGCTCTCCAAAAAGCAATCCCCCAAAAGACAGCAGGTTTCCGCCTTGGGCTTTGCAAAGAGGAAGCTTCTGACAAGGCACCCTCTCGCCCTTGCCGTTTCGCCTCTCCGACCATAGAGCCTGTAAAGCACGAGGCACGCCTCCGCCTTGTTTTCGCCCCAACCGTTGCCGCCGAGAAATTCCTCCAACACGGCGATCGCCTCCGTATCCATGTTGTGGTAGAAAAGTTCCCTGCCGTAATAAAAGCGCTCGCGATCGTCGAGCTTCTCCCCCGCCGCGATCTGCTTTTGAAAGATGGAAAGATTGCGCATGGAGTTGTTCTTTTTTCCCTTTTTGTGCGTAACCGTCAAATCGGAATAAAAAATTCTGCCCCGCGGGACGATGACTTCATGCACCGCGCCCTGCCAGACGTAGCCGCACTCCCTTCGGAACACACGTTCCCGAAGGTAGCGACAGCCGCCCGCGTCGTACTCGGCAAACGCCATATCGTAATCGCGCATGGTAGATTTCAGCCTTTGAAGTTTTGCGCAATCCTCTTCCGTGAGCACGTCGTCGGCATCGAGCCACATGACGAGCTCTTCCCGCGCCATGGAAAAGGAAAAGTTGCGCGCCTTGGCAAAATGGTCGCACCATGCAAAATCGTAGACCTTCGCCCCGAACGCGCTCGCAATCTCCTTGGTTTTGTCCTTAGAGCCCGTATCCACGACGATGAGTTCCTCCCAAACGCCCTGAATGGACATGAGGCAACGTCCCAAAACCTCTTCCTCGTCTTTTACAATCATACAAACCGAAAGCGTCATAACATTCCTCCTTCGGCATTGTATGAAAAAAGAAGTCCTTTAAGAACTTCTTTTCTTGATCAAAAGCATACCTCCCGCCGACGCAAAGACAGTCAGCGCGGAGACGATGTAGGAAGTCGTCTGCAAGGGCGTTCCGACGTAGGAAAGGATCACTTGCCCCGTATAGTCCGCCGCATGGACGACGACTTTATTTTCGTCGGACGGGGAAACGGATAAGACAGCGCCGTCCTCTCCCCTCGCCTCGTAGCCCTTGTAGTAGAGAAGAGGGAGGGTATATTCGTCCCGATCGGCGTAAAACGTGAGGGTGACGGAGTGTTCCTTCCGCTCATAGGAGACTTCCTCTCCCACGCTGTTTTGAAGGGAAGTATCGCCCGCCATCTGATAATAATCGTAAACCGTCTTCCCCTCGGCATACGGAAGCCATTCGCCGTACCCGATTTCAAAGGTCTTTTCGTCGATGTGCGCGCCCTTGTTGGGCATGAACGCCATGCCGTAAACGGAAAAGGCAATGCAGAGAGTTGTGATCGCCGCGACCTGCACCCATCTTTTTTGAACCACATCGGAAAGGCAGACGGGAGACTTTGCAATTTCAATGAAACAGCCGACAATGTAGAGCGGGAAAACAGCCGCCGTCAGCATGAGGACGCGCCATGGAAATTGCAGGACGCCGAAAACCGTCTTGCCGAGCCATTTCCAAGGGACGTAGTCCAAAGGAAGGACGATGCAGACGAGCAGAAGGACGAGTGCGCGATTGAGCGCCTTTCTCGCCTCCCGGTTTTTCTCCGTTCCCTTGATAAAGGCGCGAAGCACGAGGCAGGCGAGCGCGGGCAAACCCACCGAATAGGGCTGCACGTAGCCCGCATAGATCATGCCGATGAGCGAATAGGTGTTGTTCTCCACGTGCAGGACGTCGATGTCGTTGTGGGAGAAGAAGAACTCATCGGAGGCAAACTGTTCGAGCATGGGAACGAAGAGCGCAAGGCTCGCAAGCAGCCAGATTCCGACAATCGAGCAGATTTTGAGAAGATAGCGCCTCGTAAACGTCAATTTAAAATGGACGAGCGCGACGACGACGATGAAAATTCCGTCGAGAAACAAGCTCAAAGAATGCGAATAGGTCACGCCCAGCACGCCGAGGAGCAGAAGGTGCGGTTTGGAAAACTCCTCTTTGGTGTAATTGTACAAGCCCCATACGATCAAGGGAGCAAACGCCATGCCGCACAGCTCCCCGATCGCGGCGCGGAACACCGCGGTCATATAAAAATACTGACCCGCCAAAAAGAGAACTGCCGCCGCAAAGGCAAGCCCCTCTCCCCCGAAGAGTTTCTTTGCAAAAAAGAAGACAATCGTCCCCGCAAAGACAAAGATCATCCACAAAAAGGCGAGAAACGCCGCCTTGCCGCTCATGCCGAGCAGCACCAGAAGGGCGGGCAGATACAAAAAGAGCTCGGGATAAAAGAGAGAATTGGCGTAGCCGTACCCCGAAAGCGCGTCCGGATGAATGCGGACGGGGAATTGTCCCCCTTTGAGCCCTGCGGCGATGTTTTCAATGCGCGCGAGGTGGTAACTGTAATCGACTGCAAAGGACAGCGTGCCATCCTTGCAATACGGCACGATTACCACCAAAAGGAGAATCAGGCTGACGATCGTAAGCCCGATGAGCGCGAACGCCGTCTTGTTTTTTGCAAATTGCTTCATCATGAGTCTTTAGCGGGAAAGCGCAGTCTTCAAACGGTTGAGTCCGTCGAGAAGGGTGGTTTTGGAACAGGCGACGTTGAAGCGAAGGAAATACCTTCCGTCCCCTCCGAACTGTACTCCGTCCGAAAGATAGAGTCCCGTTTTCTCCCGGACAGTTCTCGCAAGCGCTTCGCTGTCCTCTGTAAAGGCGGAGCAGTCCAGCCACAGGAGATAGGTCGCCTCGGAAGGGACAACTTTGAGGGCGGGGATATTCGCCTGAACGAAACTTTGAACGGTCTTTTTGTTGTCCGAAATCACGGAGCGAAGCTCGTCCAGCCAGGCTTCCCCCTCTTCGAACGCAGCGATTGCGGCGCACACCGCAAAGGCGTTGGGCTCTGCTACTTCGTCCGTGTTCAGCCCCCGCCACACCTTGTGGCGAAGGAAACCGTCGGGAACGAGCACCGCCGCCGTCTGCAAGCCCGCAAGGTTGAAGGACTTGGTGGGCGCAAGACAGGTGATGCTAACGTCACGGCAGTGCGCCGATACGGAGGCAAAGGGAATATACTCCTTTCCCGGCTCGGTGAGATCGCAGTGGATTTCGTCCGAAATCACCGTGACGCGATGGGCATAGCAGAGCTCCCCGATTTTTTCCAGGGTCGCTCTGTCCCAAATCTTTCCCACGGGGTTGTGCGGATTGCACAAAATCATGAGCGTGGTCTGCGGATCGGCTAGCTTTTGCTCCAAGTCCTCAAAATCGACGGAGTATTCCTTTCCGTCGTAGCGAAGAGGGCTTTCGAGCACCCTTGCCCCGTTGTTGACGACGGAATTGAAGAAGATATTGTAGACGGGCGTCTGAAGGACGACGTTTTCGTTCGGCGTGGTGAGCTTGCGCACGATGGAAGAAATGGCGGGGACGATTCCCGTGCAGAAGATGAGATGGGAAGGATCGAAAGCAAAGGAATGCCTTCTTTCCCACCAACGGGCATACGCCTTCCCCCATTCTTCAGGCACGACGGAATAGCCGAACACGCCGTGCTCCACGCGCGCCGCAATCGCCCTCTTGATTTCCGGTGCGACGGGAAAGTCCATGTCGGCAACCCACATGGGAAGCTCGCCCTCTTTCACGTCCCACTTCAAAGAACAGGTATTCCGCCTGTCCACCACCCGCTCAAAGTCGTACTTCATACTTTCTCCTTCGCACGTACGATAATTTCGGTAAGAGACGGATCGACCTTGTCGGACTCCATAATGAGCTCCCCGATCTCGTCGGCAATAATTCTTCCGCTCGTCGGATTTTTCACGCTGTCGATTTTACCGATGAGTTCGGCATCGATGTTCTTGCAGTATTCAAAGGAAAGATTGGTATGAATGAGCTTGCAGTTTTTCATGACAAGTCCGTCTATGTAGCACATTCCCTGCAAGCTCTCGATGGTACAGTTGACGAGGGTCAGATTTTTGGCGTTCCACCCCAGATATTCCCCCGAAATAAAGGAATCGCAGACGGTCACGTTCTCGCTGTTCCAGAAGGCGTCCTTGGTGAGGAGCTTGGCATTCCGAATGACGACGTTTTTCACCCCGTCGAAGGAATAATTGCCGACCAGCTCGAAATCGTCGAGCTCAAGATCGGAACAGTTCATGGCAAAATAGTCCCCTTTGGCAGTCACCCGCTTCATGCGGACGCGGGAACAGCTCCAGAGCGTTTCCGACGCATTGGGAAAGGAGACGTGCTCCAAGGTGACGTCATCGCACCGACGGAAATTCTTAGGTGCCTCGACGACGGTATTTCTCATGACAATGCGGTTGGTATACCAAATCCCCGCCCGCGCCATATCGAAAAGGGCACAATCCTCTGCGAGAACGTCCTCGCAGTACCAAAGAGGATATTTCCAGCGAAACAGACAATTTTTCAGCGTTATGCGCTTGCTCTCCTTCAAGGGGGACTCTCCGTCGTCGAAGACGGAATCGCACACCTTCAAATCACGACTCGCAAAAAGGGCTCTCTCTCCCGTTAAAAACGCTTGCTTGATTTCTTTCATAGTAACTCCTGATTTTTCATTGGAACGATCAACAGAATTTTACCCTATCTTTCCCCTGTTTGTCAATCAAATCGCTATCGGGAATTTATTCTTCTTCCGCAAAAAATCGTCCGCTTTCGCAGACGATTTTTCAAAAAGGGTTATTTTACCCTGAGCCTTGTCAGAAGGGAATTTAACACGGCGATCAGCATGACGCCGACGTCGGCGAATACCGCCGCCCAAAGAGGCAATGCGGGAAGGAAGATTCCGAGGAACATCAAGGCGAGCTTGACGGCGATCGAAAAGACAATGTTGTAGATGACGATGACCTTCGTCCTCTTCGCCAGCTTGATTGCCTTGGGAATGGAAGAAAGGGAGTCGGAGATCAACACGAGGTCGGAAGCCTCGATGGCTGCATCCGATCCGATTTTTCCCATAGAGACGGCGATGTCCGACTCTGCCATGACGGGAGCGTCGTTGATTCCGTCGCCCGTATAGAGGACGGCGCCCTCCTTCTTGAACGCCTTGGCAAGGCGAAGCTTTTCGTCGGGAAGAAGCTCTGCGTGCACCTCGTCGAGTCCGAGAAGAGAAGAAATGCTCTCCGCCCGCGCACGGCTGTCTCCCGTGAGCATGACCGTCTTTTTGACGCCGAGCGCCTTTAAGGAAGCCATCGTCTCCTTTGCCTCGCTCTTGATTTTATCTTCGATTTCGATGCTGCCGAGGAACTCCCCGTCCAGCGCGGCGTAGAGAATGGTAGACAAACTATTGCACTTGACGTAATCGACGGCGTATTCCTCCATCAGCTTATCGTTGCCGATGCAGAAGGTCTTTCCCTCGATGGAACAGACGATTCCCTTGCCGGCAATCTCTTTAATTTCCTCTGCCCGGTAAGCCGTTTCGACGGAGCGGAAAGGGAGCGCCACGGGGTGATTCGACCCTGCTTCCGCCGCCGCGGCATAGGCGAGCAGCGTTTCCTTCTGATCGGAATTGACCTTGGAAATGTAGAACTTTCCCTCGGTGAGCGTACCCGTCTTATCGAACAGGGCAACCTTGACGGAAGTCAATATATCGAGATAGGTCGCGCCCTTGACCAAAATGCCGTTGGACGCACACGCGCCGATGCCTCCGAAATAGGTAAGGGGAACGGAGATGATGAGGGCGCAGGGGCAGGAAATGACGAGCACTTTGAGCGCACGCATCACCCAATCCATATACAGCGCGTCGCTGAACGAAGAGGTCAGTCCCAAAATCGTGGGGACGATTCCGCCGATGAAGAGCGCGACGAAGAAGATAATGGGCGTATAGATGCGGGCAAATTTCGTGATGAATTTTTCGGGCTTTGCCTTTTGCGAGGCGGAGTTTTCCACCATATCCAGGATTTTCGCGACGGCGGATTCTCTGTATTCGCGAAGCACCTGCGCCTCGACGACTCCGCCGACGTTAATCGAGCCTGCAAGCACCTCTGCCCCCTCTTCCACGTCGCGAGGCATCGCTTCGCCCGTTAAGGACTTGGTATCCACGGAAGTCTGCCCCTTGACGAGAAGGACGTCGACGGGGAACTTTTCGCCGACTTTGACGAGGATTTTATCCCCTACGCGCAAATCTTCGGGCGTCACCCGCTTCTGTTCGTCGCCGTCGAGAAGGGTTGCATAGTCGCTCTTTAATTCCATCAAGTCGGAAATCGATCTGCGGGAAGAGCCGACGGCGATTGCCTGCAACAGCTCGCCGATCTGATAGAGGAGCATGACTGCGACCCCTTCGAAGTATTCCGCATGGCTGCCGGGAATGGACGCAAGCGCGATCGCACCGATCGCACCCACCGTCATCAAGAGGTTTTCATCGAAAATTTTGCCCTTGGCGAGATTTTTCGCCGTGGCAACCAGGACGGGAATGCCCACCATGAGGAAGGAAACCGCGTACAGCGCGAGGGCAATCCACTTCGTCCAGGGAACGTTCTCCATGACAAACAACTCGAGCACGAAGCCGCCGAGGAAGAGAACGGCAGAGGCGATCACCTTGATGAGATCAATCCGATGTTCTTTCCAGGGAGCGGGCTTTCCCTTTTTCTGTTCGGTCTTTTCCTGCTCGGTGACGACTTCGACCTCTTCGAAATGAGACGCCTCGTAGACAGCCCGTTCGTATCCTTCGTCCGTGCAGGAAAGGGTAATCTTTTGATTGACGAAGGAGACGTCCACTTCCTCGATTCCCTCGACCTTTTTGAGGATTCCCTCAAGCTCTGCCGCACAGGCGGAGCAATCGAGGTTTTTCAGCAAAATAGTGCGCTTTTGCGCAGAGACAACCCCCACTTCCTCGAAATGAGACGCTTCCGTTACGGCACGACGGTACCCTTCTTCCGTACAAAAGAGAGAAATCTTCTGATTGACGAAGGAAACGCTCGCTTCGGAAACGCCCTCTAATTTTTTCAGGATTTCTTCGAGCTCCGCCGCACAGGCAGAGCAATCGAGGTTTTTGACCGAAATCGTCCGTTTTTCTTCCCGAACGACTTCCACCTCTTCAAAGTGAGAGGCGGCGTCTATCGCGCGATTGAGAGCGTCCTCGTCCGCACAGACCAAGCTGATCTTCTGCATAACGAACGACACGCTCGCCTCTTCGATGCCCTCTATTTTCTGAAGAAGCTCTTCGAGCTCCGCCGCACAGGCAGAACAATCGAGCCCCTTGATTGCTATTGTCTTTTTCATGTTATACCTCGCAATGCAGATGTTTTCTACTCATCGTAATGATGTTCAAAATGTGCTCGTCGGCAATGGAATAGACGATGTTTTTGCCGTCCCTTTTCGCCCGAATCACCCTGTTGTCCTTCAAAATGCGCAGCTGGTGAGAGACCGCGCTCTGATTTCCTCCGACCGCTTCGACGATGTGGTAAACGCACATTTCCCCTTCCATCAGCGCAAGAATGATCTTCATGCGCGAAGGTTCGGAAATGACCTTGAAGATGGAACACATGGTTCCCAAGTCCTCTTCCTTCATCGCGTGCGCTTTCGCCGCCTGAACGATCCTTTCATGATCGTTCTCGTGATTGCATAATTCCATATTGACTCCTTTCTTTCCTTCGAAAGAATTAATACATGAATAAGTATTCATATATTAATCTATTCGGAAGGATTTGTCAAGTGTTTTTGATGAAAAAATTAAAATTGCATTCAGACAATTTTTTGCAGGGAAAAAATCGGGAGTTTTTCCCGTTCTGCATAAAAAATACACCGACAAAAGTCTTGCCTGACTTTTGTCGGTGTGCTGAGTAATCGGGAGAAGGATTCTCCGTAATGAGATGAAAAAAGGCGGATTTGCCCTCATCTAGGATTCATTTTTTAACTTTTTCCGTTCAATCGCCTTTAAAATCGCACTCGTACCGATTGTCTGAATCAAAATCAATGCGCATGCAATAAAATAGGCAGAATAAATGAGTACGTACGGATCTTCGCTCCACTTCGCGCCGATAAAAAAGAAAAAGGCAACGTGAAACAGGAGCAGGACAAGGACGGGCACGCAAATCATCGCAATGACAGAAAGGAGCTTTTTGTCTTTTTCGCTGAGTGAGACGGATTGCTCCTTCTTTTCTTCGGAGAGCGGTTTTTCCAACCCCTCTCTTTTTTTCCGCAAGCTTCTCAGAATCAAATAGACGCAGACAATCTGAACCAAAATCACGGCATCGAACAATACGAGAATGCCCGGATAAACGTTCTCAAACGATAACTCCACAAGATCGCAATAAGCATAGGTAAAAAGATACAAAACGAGCGCTAACAAAGCTGCTGCAACCGTCGCGATAATCGTCCTCATACAAGCTCCAAGATAGAAAAGTATTGAAATAATGATACATTAAAAAAATGTCAACGTCAACAAAAAACGACGCTATCGACAAATTTTCAAAGTACTAAGGTCGCATTTTTGATTACGGCGCAAAGCCATGCCCCATAAGATTCTCTTAAGAAGGATTCGGCAAGAGAATGCCCTCTTCTTCGATGTCCTTGTCCGCAAAATAGTTTTTATAGTAGATGAGTTTGAGCGCCTGAGCTTTCTGATAGTACGCATCGAGCTTTGCGACAAAAGAAGAGACCTCGGGCGCAGACAGCGAATAGGAGACCCCGTCCTTGATGACAAAGGTGCCGTCGAAATAGCATTCGTCGTCAAAGACGCCCGCTTCCGCACTGCGGAAAACCGATTCCTCCTCGTCAAAGACGCTCTTCCCGAGGAAAAGTCCCGTATTGTAGTCGTAGCCGAGCAGCTCGTAAAGGGTAGGAAGGACGTCCAAAGTATTGGTGAATTTGTCAATTCTGCCCGCAGATAAGCCTTCCTCTTTGCTTTGGAAGGAGATGGCTTGATAGCCATCGATGGGAAGCGTGCCCGTCTGAAGGTTCATGCCCGACCCCGACCAGATGAAGAAGGGTATGTTGTAAATCGTAGGCGCATTGCTAAGGTCTATCGTCGAATCAAGGTCTTTGCAATAGTAGTTCATCTTGCTGAAATACGAGGAGTGATCGGCAAGGAAGACAAAAACGGTATCTTCGAGCGTCCCTTTTTTCTGCAAGTCGGCAACAAGCGCGTTGATCCCCACGTCGAGATCGGAAGCGCCTGCCTGGAACTGCTTGTAGCGCAGCCATTTGTGTCCCGCGTCGTTTGCCGCGCTGATCGTCGGCGTCCCTTCGACAAAGGTCTTAGGATAGGACGTTATGATCTTATAGTACGGAAAAAGACTCTTGACGAGCGCATTCTTTTCAAATTCCGTCCTCTCCTCCGCCGTCATATCGGTATAATCCTTGCCGATGCAGGAAGTACCCTCTCTCTGTGCGCCTTTACAGGAATCGAGATCGGTATAGTCGCCGTGCGTGGTCAACGTCATAATCTGCGTGTAGAACGGACGGTCGGTAGCACTCATTTGATCGAGCATACCCTTGATCATGGCACTGTCCGAATCGAGCTGATAAAAGCCCTTTTTACTCGTGTGCCCCGGCAGGAAATCCATCTGCTCGAGGAAATAGGAATGTTCAAAGCCGAAGATGGGCGTCATGATCTTATCTCTCCCGTAAAAATCCCCTTCCGAAGGGTGGAAATACGCCGTTTGGTATCCTGCATTTTTGAGGGTATTGGGAAGGGAAAAGGGAAGCGCCTCGGACTTGAGCGCGCTGACGGCTTTGCTCGCGTGATAGCTGCCAAGGAGGGTCAATTCCTCCGAAATGTTCGTCTTGTTTCTGCCGTAGAAGTTGGGGAAAGAAAGCCCCTGCGAAGCCATGGCGTAGAGCGTGGGCGTATACTCCGCATTGATGACAGACCATTCGACGCTCTCCATCAGGACGAGGACGACGTTTTTCCCCGAAAGCGACCCGAAAGAAGCGGAGCTTTTCTCACTCACCATGGGAGAGGAGGCAAAAAGCTCGTCCAGCTCCTCGGTATTTCCGAGGGAAAGCTTGTCCTCCACCGCAATTTCAAGATGTCTCATGTAAAATCCATACGTACCGAACGCCCTGTACGCGCCGATGTCGCTGTATTGCCGTTCATAGAGCCACTGAACGCTTTCCACCACCGTCTCCCCTGTAGGAAGGGTGGAAATGAGGACGGTCTTTGCGGTGTAGAGCGCTTGACCGACCGTCGAGCAGACGCCGAGCAAAAGGAGAAGGGTCTGCTGCGAAAGCGTGCCCTTGGCGGGAAGAAAGCGGGCAATCAGGCACATCCAAACGAGAGACCCCGTCCAGAACACAACAAGAACGAGGACAACTTTGGGATTGATGAAATCATTCGTGAAAACCCCGCCGAGCTCACCCAAAACCTGAAGGTAGGAGAGCGTCCCCACCGTTCCGCTGTAATAAAACATCGGTTTGTTGATGAGGCACAGAATGCACTGCGCCAAAAGAAAAAACATCGAAACACCGATCTCCAAGCCGTAAAAAGGCAAAAAGAAGATAATCACGCCGATGATGAAAATGGTGAGAAAGTCGATCCACGGGTACTGGAAGAATCCCACCGTCCAAAAAATCAAAAAGTAAGTCAGATACTCCAAAATAATTGCCAGAAAGACAAAACTGACTGCAATGGCAGCCTTCTTGCGAACGATACTCCCGATCGAAGCCGATTGTTTTCCGAATAAATTTTGCATAATAGCTCCTTTGTACCATAGGAAATTATACAATATTTTTTCATAAAAGTAAAGAAAAAAACTCCTATCCTGCAAATTTCCCTTTTTTTGGCACAAAAAGAGCTAAACCCGGAAAAATAGGCGAGAATAAGGGCGGCGATCAGACGATCGCCGCCCCGTAAATTAAACTTTTCAGGAAGAATAGGATTCCAAGATGAGCTTGTCCGCCACGAGCGCGATGAATTCGCTGTTCGTCGGTTTTTCGTTGCCGATGTAGACCCTTACGCCGAAGATCGCATTGATCGCGTCCGTCCTTCCTCTGTTCCACGCAACCTCGATCGCATGGCGGATCGCCCTTTCAACCTTGCTTGCGCTCGTTTCGTACTTTTCCGCAATTTTGGGATAGAGCACCTTCGTCACATTGTTGATGACTGCGGGAGAATCCACCGCCATTTTAATACCTTCCCGAAGGTAATTATACCCCTTGATGTGCGGCGGAATGCCGATGGAAATAAAGATCGAACTGATCTTTTCGTCTAACGTTGCAATGCGGCGCTTTTCTTTGACTTCTGTAAAACCGGATGTACGTTCGCTTAAAATATCTTCCATACGCGACTCCAGAATTTGCGGAGACACGGGCTTGATGAGATAGTACTTTGCACCCCTTGCCATTACCCTTGCAATGATTTTATCGTCGCCAAAGAGCCCCAACACGATAAAATCCGTTTCGATTTCACGGCGGCGCACTTCTTCCATGACGCCAAACCCGTCAATCCCCTTTAAAGTAAGGTTTAAAATCACAAAATCGGGTTTGTGTTCGACAATTGCCTTGATGCCTTCGCTTCCGTCATTTGTGGATGCACAGATTCTGTAATTCTTGCGCTCGGAAAAGTAATCGTTAAATTCAGATAAACTTTCCTCGTTCACGTCAAGCAGAACTAATTTGATTGGATTCATGATTTTCTCCTTTTTCGATTGATGAGGACATTATAACCCTCGAACGGAGAAAATACAACCCGATTATTGTACAAAATTCCATAAATATTGTACAATAATCATGCATTTTTGTCGATTATTGTACAATAATCGAAGGGTTTTGTCGAAAATCAATCCGCAACCGCATCTAGATACTCGTCATAAGTGATATTTTTGTCGTAAACTTTCGTATTTTCGATGGAAATAATACGCGTTCCGACCGTATTCATCAACTCCTGATCGTGAGAAGTGAAGAGCATACAGCCTCTGAATGCTTTCATACCGTTGTTTAAGGAAGTGATGGATTCGAGATCTAAGTGGTTGGTCGGATCATCGAAAATGAGAAAGTTTCCGCCCTCCAACATCATCTTGGCGAGCATACAGCGCACCTTTTCACCTCCCGAGAGCACCTTTGCCTCTTTGAGCGCCTCCTCTCCCGAAAAGAGCATTCTCCCAAGCCAACCGCGCAGATATTCCTCGTAATGATCTTTGGAGAACTGAGAGAGCCACTGTACGAGATTTAAGTTACAGCCCATGAAATACTCGCTGTTGTTTTGCGGGAAATAGGAAGTGACGATGGTCTTGCCCCAGCGAACGGTGCCGCTGTCCGGCTGTTCCTTGCCCATCAGAATTTCAAAGAGCATGGTGGTGACGGTGCTCTTCTCGGAAAGAAGGAGAATCTTGTCCCCCTTTTGCACGGTGAAGGAGACGTTTTCGAAATACCCTTTTTTGGTCAGATTATCGACGATGAGAATATCGTTGCCGATTTCCCGTTCGAACTTAAAATCGATGAACGGGTATTTGCGAAGGGAGGGATTGAAGTCGCTGATGGTGAGCTTTTCGAGCTCTTTCTTGCGTGCCGTCGCCTGTTTGGATTTGGAGGCGTTCGCGGAGAATCTGGCGATGAACTCCTGCAATTCCTTGGCGCGCTGTTCCGCCTTTTTGTTCTGATCGCGCTGTTGGCGGGCAAGAAGCTGGCTCGTCTGATACCAAAAATCGTAGTTGCCGACGTACATGCTGATCTTTCCGAAATCGACGTCGCAGATGTTGGTGCAGACCTTGTTCAAAAAGTGCCTGTTGTGAGAGACGATGATGATGGTATTTTCAAAATCCATGAGATAGTTTTCGAGCCATCTCGTCGTCTTGATGTCGAGGTTGTTGGTCGGCTCGTCCAAAAGGAGAATGTCGGGATTTCCGAACAGGGCTTGCGCGAGCAAAATCTTGACCTTAAGCTTTGCATCGAGCTCTCCCATCGGAGCATCGTACAAATCGGAGGAGATGTCAAGGGCGGAAAGAAGCATCTGCGCCTGCGTCTCCGCATCCCACCCGCCGAGTTCCGCAAACTCGCTCTCGAGATCGGAAGCCCTGACGCCGTCTTCGTCCGTAAAGTCCTCTTTGGCATAGAGGGCGTCCTTTTCGTCCATGATTTCCACCAAGCGCTTGTGCCCGAGCATGACCGTGCGCAAAACCGTCTCGTTGTCGAAGGCATTCTGATTCTGTTGCAGGATGGACATGCGCTCGTCCTTATCCATCGTGACGTCCCCCTTGTTGGGTTCGATTTCGCCCGATAACACCTTTAAAAAGGTGGATTTTCCCGCGCCGTTTGCGCCGATGATGCCATAGCAATTGCCCTTGGTAAACTTTAAATTGACCTCTTCGAACAGCTTTTTGCTGCCGTACTGTAAACTGACGTTGTTGACCTGTAACATGTATTACTCCTGCGTGCGGCTTTCGCCGCCTGTTTGATTCCGAGTGTATTATACCAAAGAATCCCTTTTCCGTCAAGGTTTTCCTCAAGAGAGCGCAAAAGATTCTCGCCGATCCTCTTTAAAATGCTCTTCTTCGCCCTTCTTTTTTGCGCGAGCGCAATAAAAAGCCCTCTTACAAAAGAGGACTTTTCCTTTCTGTTTTTATTCGATGACGAGGAGCACGGCGGATTTCGGCGGAACGGAGACGGAGAGCTTATTATCCGCGATCGGAAGGCAGGTTTCCTGCTCGCACGGGAAGCGGACGAGGCGCGCCTTGGTCTTTTCGCCGAAGTGACGAAGGACGAGCTTTGCCTCCTCTTCCTCTTCTCCCGCGTTGACGCACTTGAAGAAGACTTTGTCGTCCTCTGTGCAGGTCGCCGAAGCGAAACACCGCTCGTTGACCTTGCAGGTGCTTTCGTCTAAAATCGGGCGCCATGCGCCGAACTGATAGAAGGACGCCCGCAAGCCGTTCTCGGTATAGAGGAGCTTGACGCGGTTTCCCTCGCTGCTGTAGCCGACGAAGGCATCCCTTCCTTTGAAAGAGGAAGTAACCTTGACGCCGTCTACCCATTTTTCGAAGCTGACGCCGTAGCCGCCCTCGTTTTTTCCGTAACTTACGGCAACCGCATAGGACAAACCTTCCCGAACGCCCGCGCCGACGGTTAGACACTGCCGACCCGAAAGGCGCTTGCATTCGACTTCGATTTCCACATCCGCATAGTTTCCTGCAAGCACGATGAAGTCATCTTCCAAACGAAGTTCTCCCCGATCGGAAAAGGAAAGGGGCTTTCCATTCATCGACTTCCAATCCCCCGCGCCGTCGCGGAAGGAATGATAGTAGAGAAGCTCGCCCTCTTTCGAGCGAATGGCAACGTTGCGGATGAGAAAAGTCGTCTTTTCGTCGCCGATCATGACGCCGCCGCCGTTTTCCTTGGAGACGGGTGCGATGTTTTTGAGCGAAAAATCGCCGATCCGCTCGGCAAAGAGCCGTCTTAACGAAAGGACGGAAGGGTCAGAAGTATCCGCACTCGCCATGACGATGCGGGAATTTTGTTCGATCGCCGTCAACAGAACGGCTTCGGCGATCTCCCCATGCGCTTTCGAAGGACAGTCGACGGTCTTGACCATCGTTTCCCGTTTTACAAATTGAAGGCTTCCGCACGCGTCGATACAGGCGGGAAGGCTTCGCTCGATTTGCAGGTATTCGACGTCCTCTCCCTCGGCAATCACGCG
>JAGATP010000048.1 GCA_017621155.1 Clostridia bacterium | reverse complement strand
GCGGGGGCGATGTTCTTCTGTGCGCCCGCATAGATGACGCCGAACTTGGAGACGTCCACCTCGCGGGAGAGAATATCGGAGGACATATCCGCGACGAGGGGAGCTTTCGTCTCCGGGAACTCGGTATACCTCGTGCCGAAGATGGTGTTGTTGGAGGTGATATGTACATAGTCCGCATCCTCGGAATAGGAGAGGGAGTGGACGTCGGGGATATAGGTGTACGTTTTGTCGGACGTGTCGGCGATTTTTACGGCGTTTCCGAACAGCTTTCCTTCCTGCCATGCCTTCTTGGCGAAGTTGCCCGTCACGAGATAGTCTGCCTTTCCCGTGTGCATGAGGTTTAAGGGGACGGCGGCGAACTGCTGGCTCGCCCCTCCCTGTACGAAGAGGACGGCGTAATCCTCGGGAATCCCCATGAGTTCTCTCAAGAGGGAATTTGCCTCGTTTACGACCGCTTCAAACGCCTTGTTGCGGTGGGAAATCTCCGTGACGGACATTCCCGTCCCGGAAAAATCGAGGAGATCGCGCTGTGCTTCGAGGAGAACTTCTTCGGGTAAAGTGGAAGGACCTGCTGCAAAATTGAATACTCTCATGGATAAAAACACTCCTATCTATTTCTTATTTGCATAAGTATATACTATTTATTCGATTTTTTCAATAGTATGAGGGGCTTTTTTCAAAAAAAATTTAAAAAAAGGTAGGAAAAAACAGATGACTTTTATTTACTTTTTCGTTCTTTTGGTGTATCATTAAAAAGGAAAAAATTAGAAAGAGAAAATCTATCCCCTCGATCCATGCCGAGGGCGACGTTTCAAAGAATAGAAAAGAATCAATAATCGGGAACAGGGCACCTGCTTTTTTATCCCTGAACCGAAGCATTTCAAATCCGCCCCTTATTGTAAGGATGGCGGCTCATATGGTATGCCCGCTTGCTGTGTCTGCTTCCGCAGGGAAGAGGGCGGAATTTTGAATTGCTCCGGCGACCCGAAAGGAGAACGATTGAAAGAGACTGATCACAACAAGAGCAAGGGATTTCTGTTTCCCATGCTCGTAAAGCCTGCGACCGAACAGAAGGAGCAGCGAGAAACCAAGCAACCAAAGGCGCGAAAGGACGCATCTTCCCGTAAGACAAACGGGGACAAACCGTTAAAAAAGGATATGCCCAAGGCGGCAAAGAAAACGGAACGCAAAAAGACAGAGCCTCAAAAGGGCGCAAAGGCAAAGAAAGAAGTGCTCGTAAAGAGCGAAAAGATACAAAGTAGCCCGGCGAACGAAAAGCAGAAGGGAAAGCGGGGAAGGGGCAAGAAGGAAAACAAGCTGAAAGTCCTCTTCTTCGGCGGGGTCGGAGAAATCGGAAAGAACACCACCGCCCTTCAGTACGGGGACGAGATTATCGTCATCGACGCGGCGACCCACACCATATTCAACGGCGGCAACTACATCAACATCAACGCTGGCACGATACGCCTGAATGGCGATGTCTACATCAACGGCACACCGCTGGAAGACCTGCTGAGCAGCGGCAGTTCCACAACAGAGTAAGAGAGGAGAGCCACATGTATCTTATCCAATGCGTGAACGCCTACGCGGCG
>JAGATP010000047.1 GCA_017621155.1 Clostridia bacterium | reverse complement strand
TCCAACCGTTGAGGTAGGCGATTTCTTCGAGACACCCGATCTTTCTGTGTTGGTGCGTTTCCATCGTCTTGACGAAGTTCGTCGCGTCGACGAGGCTTTCATGCGTTCCCGTATCCAGCCAGGTAAAGCCCTGCCCGAGCAGTTCCACGTTGAGCTGACCCTTTTGCAGGTAGATTTTGTTGAGATCGGTGATCTCAAGCTCTCCCCTTGCCGAGGGCTTTAAGCTCTTTGCATAGCCGACCACCTTGTTGTCGTAAAAATACAGTCCCGTCACGCAATAGTTGCTCTTCGGCACCTTGGGCTTTTCCTCGATGGAGATCGCCTTGCCGCTTTTGTCAAATTCGACAACGCCGAAGCGCTCGGGATCGTCCACGTAATAGCCGAAAACCGTTGCGCCGTTTCCCTCTTTCGCGCGTTGGACGGCAGCCTGCAAACGTTGTTTAAAACCGTTCCCCGCAAAGATATTGTCGCCGAGCACCATGGCGACGTCATCGTCGCCGATGAACGGTTCTCCGATGACAAACGCCTGCGCAAGTCCGTCCGGAGAGGGCTGCACCGCATAGGAAAGGGAAATTCCGAACTTTTTTCCATCCCCCAAGAGCGCACGAAAGCGCGGCGTATCCTGCGGCGTAGAGATGATGAGTATTTCCCGAATCCCCGCACTCATCAGCACGGAAAGCGGATAATAAATCATAGGCTTGTCGTAAATCGGCAAAAGCTGCTTGCTCGTCACGTAAGTCAACGGATAAAGCCTGGTGCCGGAACCACCTGCTAATACGATTCCCTTCATCTTGTGTCTTCCTTCATCGAACTGATATTCCCAGTATGAAACAATCCGATTTCCCTTATTTGATTTCCTGCTGTAAAAATCTGGCAAGCCCGTCCTGCCAATGCGGCAAGCGACAAAAGCCGTTCTTTTCCAGAGAAGATTTGTCGAGTTTGCTGTTGAGGGGACGCTTCGCCTGTCCCCGTACCTTTGCGGCATACGCCGCCGTCGTAACGGGGTGGACGGTGACATCCCACCCGGATAGGGCAAAGATGCGCTCGGCAAACTCTGCCCAGCTGCAAAAGCCCTCTCCTGTCGCGTGATAGACGCCGTAGCGATCCGTCTCGATCATATCGGCAAGCAATTTTGCAAGGTCGACGGCATAAGTGGGAGATCCGATCTGATCGTCAACCACATCGATCGCTTTCTTTCCCGATGCGGCGAGCCGAAGCATGGTCTTGACAAAGTTCGGGCCGCCTTGTCCGTACATCCAGGAAGTGCGGACAATAAAAGATTCCTTTAAAATCTCCCGCACGAAATCCTCGCCGGCGGCTTTGGATTTGGCATAGACGGAAAGCGGGTTTTTCTCATCGGAGACGTCGTAGAACCCCTCCTTTCGTCCGTCGAATACGTAGTCGGTCGAAAGGAAGACGAGTTTTGCTCCCCCTTCTTTGCAGAGCGTTGCAAGGCACTTCGCGCCCTCCGCATTGATCTGCCAGACCTCTTTTTCGTGTTGCTCCGCCAAGTCGACCGCCGTCCATGCGGCGCAGTGAATGACGACGTCGGGGCAAAGCTCCTTCATGCGCAAACGCATCTCCCCCTCGTTCGTCACGTCAAACTCTTCTTTATCGAGGGCATAGAGGTTTCGATATCCCCTCTGCTTCAGCTCGCGCACGCAATCGACGCCGAGCTGTCCGTGTGCTCCCGTGATGAGAATTTTCATCTCTTGATTCATGACAATTCAAACTCCACCTTACTCTCCTGCAACGAAGGATGTTTCTTGTCCTTTTCGGAAAGAATGACTTCTCCCGCTTCCGGCCAAACGATACCGATTTGAGGGTCATTCCATAAAATCCCCCCCTCGTCTTCCGGATGGTAGAAATCGTCGCACTTATAACAAAAAGTCGCCGTATCGGAGAGGACGACGAATCCATGTGCAAACCCGCGCGGAATCATTAGCTGCTTCTGATTTTGAGCGGACAAGATCTCTCCGACCCATTGCCCGTAAGTTTCGCTGTTCTTTCGAAGATCGACCGCCACATCAAACACCTCGCCTTCGATTACCCTGACGAGTTTCGCCTGGGGATGCGTCTTTTGAAAATGCAACCCTCTGAGGACGCCCTTTCGCGATTTCGATTGGTTGTCCTGAACGAAGCGATAGGAAAGCCCCGCATTCGAAAAAGAGGACTCCTGATAGGTTTCCGTAAAATAACCCCTTTCGTCCCCGTATCGCTTTGTCTCGATGACAAAAACCCCTTTTATGTTTGTCTCAAAAAATGTAAAATTTCCGAAGGTTTTTTCTGTCATGTTTTTACCTCTATTGACGCAATGATGAGAGATGCGCTCCTATTTCCTTCTAATCAGGAAGCCTATTCTCCGCTGTGATCGAAGACGACCATCCATGCGCCGATGAAAATAATCTTCAGATCGAGCCAAAAACTGCGTTTGCGGATGTATTCGAGATCGAGATTGACCCACTCGTCAAAGGAAAGGTCGTGCCTGTTTTTTTGGATCTGCCAAAGACACAAAAGGCCTCCCTTTACGTCAAGGCGGTGCATCTGGAGCGAATTGTACATCGCCACTTCCTCGGGAAGGGGCGGTCTGGGGCCGACAATGCTCATACTGCCGACAAAAATGTCAAAGAGTTGCAACAGCTCGTCCAAGGAGAGCTTGCGGTAGATCTTGCCGACCTTCGTAATTCTGGGATCGTCCTTCATCTTAAAGGCAGGGCCGTCCGCCTCGTTGAGCCCCTTTTTGATGAGCTCGTCCTTGATTTCGTCCGCGCCGACGCACATCGTTCTGATCTTGTGAAATTTAATCCGCTTTCCGTTTTTTCCCACGCGATAAGAGACATAGACGGGATTGTGAAAATCTTCCAGCCATTTGACGAGCAAGAGAATGAGGATTAGCCAAAAGAGGAGGAGAATCGCAATTCCCGAAAAGACAATATCAAAAAAGCGCTTAAAAAAGTCGTAAACGGGTTTTTTCGGACATGAAAAATCGGACGACTCCGTCGCCTGTGTCTGGTTGACCCCCTCTTTGTTGCGTTCCTTCTGCTCCATGGTGTTTTCCTTTTGCGATGCCAACGCTTTTTCCTACTCGTACACTTTATATCATGACTATTTTATCATACTTTTATCACAGAGTCAAGGACTTCTCTCTATTTTCCCGCTCTCTTTTCTCGACAGAAAAAATCCCCGCTACGGGGGATTTCGTCAATTTTCCGTTTTTCTTCGATTGAAAAGCCAAAAAAGATATCCGATGAGAATGAGTCCGACCAAGATTCCCGCAAGCATTCCGCAGAGTCCGCCGACGGAGTGTCCGGTATCGAAATTGGTAAAGCCGTAGGGATAATAAAAGTCATACTCCGCTTCGGGAATTGCCCCTCCGCAGGAAGCGCGATAGACGAGCGCACGGACGACGATCGTCACCCAATACACCAAGGAAGGAATCACGCCGTAAAGCGGATAAAACACGGTATACACCTTCCCCCTCTGATAGACCAACACGTCGATCACGGTGAGAATGGGGAGAAGGAAATGCTTGAACGTGCTGCTCGCCGTCCAATAAGCTCCCGTCCAGATTTTATCGGGAAGGACAAAGGCGGAAACGATAAACGTCGCAATCATCATGATGAGCGCACAAAACTCGATGAAGGAGACGACTTTGCTATCGCACTCTTCTTTTTTAACCAGAGAGAGAACGGAAAAAATCCACGCCAGGACGGAAGATACGAGCGCAAGCCACACTGACCAAGTCGTATAAAAGAGAACGGGCGGGATTCCGTCTCCGCCAAGCCCCGTCAAATGATCGATCAAAGTAAACGCCGTTGCCACCAATGCGATCAACATCCATATCGTGCGAAATGCAACTTTTGATAAATACTGCATGAATTTCCCTCAATGTAATAAAAAAATATGACAAAACTCATTATAATACATTTTTTCGAAGAAAGCAACCAAAATAAAGGGATTGATTGAAAAAAGCTCCGAATTGAATCGAAGCTTTGTATCTCAATTATTTTCCGATGAAGATATAACCGAAGGCGTTCGGCCCCCAATGACAGGCGATGACGGGATCCAGGTGATCGTATTCCTCCATCAGCGGATAAAATTTTTCATCCGTCATGGAAATAAGGAGTTTTAAGTTGGCATCGTCGTAAGTATACGATGGAATGATGGAATAATTCGGATCGGCTTGCTCGGCAACCAAGTCGGAAATGAGGTGCATCGTCTTTTTGAGTCCCCTCTTTTTGGCGACGACTTTAACGCCCTCTTCGTTGAGGCTGACAACGGGTTTGATGTCGAGCAGCCCGCCGATAAGCCACTCCTTGCGGGAAAGTCGCCCGCCACGGAAGAGGTAATTGAGCGTTTCGGGAATGGCATAAACGCGAATACGCGGTATGAGGGCGTAGACCCGCGCAAGGACGTCTTTTAAGGGCTCTTCGAGGTGCTTGTTCATCTCCTCAACCAAGAGCCGAACACCTCCGACCGCCGTGAGCGTATCCACCACCGTAACCTTCGGATTGTCCGCAAACCACGAACAAAAAGCGCTGTATGTGCCCGAAATTTTGGAAGAAATGGAGAGAATGACGACGTCATACCCCTTTTTTGTGTACGCCTCTACCCGCTGTACCGTTTCCGTCTGAAAAGGAAGAGACGTCTTGGGAAAGAGCTTTTTCCCGATCAACATCCGATAAAAGTCGTCCATCGTCAGATCGATGCCGTCGCGGTATTCCGTTTCGCCCATGAGAAAACGCAGGGGCAAAATCTCCACCCCGTACTTCTCCCTCTCTTCCTGTTTGATGCTGCTGCCCGAATCGACAAATATTTGAATCATAGGATAACCTCTCTTTTTTTATGGGAAGCGATTTAAAAAATCAAATTGCAAGACAACCGCTTCCGATTGCTTGACTTTTTCCGTTCTTTTGCGTAAAGTAAAAGTGCGATGACAATTGTCATCACACAGTTATTATAGCGGAAAACAGGAAAAAGTCAAACGGGGAAGGGCACTTTGCCCGCCGTGATGACAGTTCGAGGAGATTTGCTATGGCACAAAAACTTTCCAAACCCCTGCAAGACAGGAACAAAGAACTCAACCAACTGACGGTAGAGAGCATTTCGGAGGCGCTCTTGCAGCTCATGCAGACGAAGGAATACGATAAAATCTCCGTGACCGACCTTTGCCGCAAGGCGGGCGTGTCGAGAAACGCCTTTTACCAGAACTTCGGGACGCTGGACAACGTATTCAAGCGCATCGTGCTCGGCTTCAACCGTGACGTCATTTTGCGGAAGCTGGGAAACCCCTTCAATCAGCGGACGAATCTGGAGTGGTACGTCAAATTTTTTCATACCGTCACAGAGTATTCTCGCCTCTTTGAGCTCATCATCTCCTGCAATCTCCAACACCTCTATTTGGGCTACGTCAACGACCTTCTGACCGACCCCAAGCAGGACTCCGTGACGAGGTATCGGCGGCTCTTGTGGAACGGTGCCATTCAAAACATCATCATCGACTGGATCGAACGAGGCATGCCCGAAACGCCCGAAGAAATGGCGGAAATCTGCTATGAAAAGCTGTTTCTCTTTAAAACCTCTCCCAATGAATAACGATCTCCCGCAAAGCAAGAGATCGTTATTCCATTGCGAAGAATTATTTAAGCCTTTTTCATAAACGCATTGACGATCAACGCGACTTCCGAAACGAAATAGATCGCAAAGCTCGCGATAGCGGTATTGAATGCCATCCAGCCAAGCTCGTTATACGGATCCCACGTAAACAATCCCGAAGCCAATACGACTCTGGAAGAAATCAGAAGCGCCATTGCAACGCCGCTGAGAAGAAATCCGATAAACGTGAGGACTTCCGACACATTCCGATATTTGGAACCGAGAAGAATTCCCGCCGTCATCGCAACCACCGCTCCCAAGCCGAGCATAATGATCAGAAAACCGTTTTGCAAAGGATGTCCGACGATCGAGTTGGAAACCATCGCAACAATCCAGGCGGCGAGCGAAAGCACCACCGCTCCCGCGTTGATGATGAAATTTGCGCCGAACCGTTTGTTATTTTTCATACAATATCACCGTCCTTTTTATTTTTTACGACTGATACGACGTACAGAGCGATCGAACCGACGCTGCCGATTGCCGCCACGACGATCGCAGCGACGTAAGCGACTCTCCACCATGTCAGACAGGATTCCGTATGCGTCGTTGCATTGTAGGCGTTCATCAGATTGGAATGACACAGCGCAAAGAGCAATCTCTTGTTCGACGCCTTCAACGCTTTCTGAAACGTTGCGTCTCCTGCATAACGTTCTGCCGTGATCTGATTTCCGCAATCGGAGAAATCTTTATTGATCGTTTCAAGCTTCATGTCGTTCGTTCCGCGCTTATCGTAACCCGTACAACCGCCGATGACGATCGCGCTGAACAGATCGGTATCGTCAACGCCGTCCGTTACCGTGTAGCCGTGGAAGCCCCACTCTCCGACGGCAATCCCGTTTAAAAGTCCCCGGCTGCAAGTACATTCGACCGCACCGATCTTAGAGAACGAAGTCATCATGCCGAGCATGCCGACGTTTTCACCGTAAAGCCTGTCGTACTTATTCGCTTCGATCGCGATCTGGAACGCTCTGAGCTCAACTTCTCTTGCTCTCTGCTCGGTCATGAAGGGCGCAATGCCTTGGCGATTGGTATCCTGATCGTTGAATGCAAAGTGTTTCGTTGCGACGATCAAACCCTTTTCGAGCGCGCCGATTGCAAATTCCATCGTGCATACGCCCGTAAGGACGGGATCTTCCGAGTAGTATTCGCCGTTGCGCCCGTTGTAAGCGTGTCTGTGCGTATTCGCACCGGGGCCCCAAAGGATGGGAACGCCGACAAACAACGCCTCCGTTCCGATATACACTCCGGTTTCGTACATAACGTCATGGTTGAACGAGGAAGCGACGAGAGGAGCCGAGCCGAATACCTTTAAGGACATCTTGCCGTTATTGTCATCTTCACCGATATACCAGGGCGCATCCTGATCAAGGGAAGTCTGCGGTACATAAGTCTGGATTCCGTTCCCCGTATTTTCGGCAGACGCTCTCTCTACCAAACCGATTGAACTTGCACCGGGGAGCTTGGGGCCGCCGTAAGCCGCGAGGACGATCGACTCGTCCAGCGTGAGCTGATTGAGAAGTTTTTCCCATCTGGAATCGTCAAAATCGCTCATGGACAACTGGAAAAATTTCAGATCGCCGCTTTCACCCCAGAGGATATCGGACGTGTCCTCTCCCGTTTTTACCTGATAGTATTTTCCGTTGATATCGTCGAGCATCGAGGCAGGAACTGCCATGGAGACGTATTCCTTGGGGTACGTTCCCGCCCAATCGCTGCGGGAGAGATAAACGACCTGAGAGGCGCCGTCGTAATAGTTCCAATCTGCGTAGGGAATCTGATTCTGTAATATCTCGTTTCGTAGTAACGATAACCTACGTAAATCCCTTCCGCTTCAATCAGATAATGCGTACTGTCGTTCTGTCCCACTCTCGTGATCTCGTCCGCATTCGCAAATACGTATGTACCCATATTCATCATTGCGGGAGCGGAAAGGTTGTTTGTAGCATAGATATCCGCAAGTCCGCCGGAAGGATTGACTCTTCCGCAAAGAATATCCGCAATGCCGAGGCATCCGTAGTTGCCGGGATGTCCGATCCAAAGGATTGCATCCACTTCTTCGCTCTCTTTCAGATCTTTGATTTCAACGGCACAATTCGTATTCAGCAATACGATGACCTTCTTGAAATGCTCGCCCGCATAGTCAATGATCCCCTTTTCCTGTGAAGTAAGCTGCAAAGGTTCTTCGGCGTCCACGCCCTCCGCAACGACGCCGGGCATATAGTCGCCGCTTTCCTGATTGGGTCTGCTGATGACGATGATCGCGGCATCTTCGTAGCCTGTGAGGCTGACGTTTGAAATTTCTTCCACACTCGGTTCGTTGGGATCGAAAGGCGTCACCTTACCGCCGTTCCACGAGCTTCCGTTTACGACGCCGTCGTTGTATCCTGCCGAATAACCGTTTGCGATGAGTTCGGCGTATCTTTCGATCATGGCGGGATTGAGATGGAAGCCTGCACCCGCGCCGTCGTTTCTGCCTTCCAGATTGAGCGAGTCGAACGCAAAATTATCCAATGCCGAATAGTCACCGCTGACCGCCTCGTGCGCAAAGTCCGTCGTCTTGCCGCTCAAAGCCGTTTCAAGCGTTATGATCTGACCGACTGCCTGAACGCCCATTTTAGAGCCGAGAATGGGCACGTGCGTGCGCTTGCCGAGAAGGGTAACGTTGCTTCCTTTTGCCAAGGGAAGCGCATGATTCTCGTTCTTCAATAATACCGCTCCCTCGTAGCCCTGTTTACGTCCAAGCTGAATGCTCCCCTTTAAGAGCGCCTTGGAATTGCCGCCCAGAATCGTCCCGTTTGCGTCCTTGACGAGATATTCGTCATCGGGGACGAACGTAGAATACCGCGTTCCGTCATCTTCGGACGTAACCACTTCGCTGACCGTACCCAACGCACCGTCAACTACGGTACGGAAGGATTCGAGAAGCGACGCCGCCAGAATGGAAAAGGTCAACACAAATGAAAACACATAAGAGAGACCTTTCCACAAGCCTTTTTTGTTCAACATGATTTACCTCCTTTGCTTTATTACGCCTTCGGCGTAATCTTTTGTAAAATGCATTTCGCGAATACGATTATACTTCATCGTTGTTTTTTTGCAAGATATCACCCCATAACCCGCAAATTTTCCCGCACGATCGACAGAAAAAAGAGGCTGCCCGCAGGAAGCCTCCCTTTTTCTATCGTTTCGGAATACATATCGTCAAGGAAAAAACGCCGTTTTCCGCAGAGAATCGAATCGTTCCGTTCTTTTTCTTGACGAGCATCGTCATACTTCGTACGCCGAATCCGTGATTGTCTTTGTCTTTCTTCGTCGTGATCGGATAGCCGTCTACAATCTCAAGGTTGCCCGAAAAATAATTCTCCTCGTGAATCACAATCATATTTGCAACCTTTCGCACGGATAGTCGGATGACTCGTTTCTCTTTTTCGAGATTCAGCGAAGCCTCGATCGCATTGTCGATAATGTTGGTAAACAGGGCGAACAAATCCTCGTTTTCGATAAAACCGAGCTCTGCCCCCTCTACCATATAGATAAACTCGATTTGGTTTTTCTCGCAAAACACATTCTTTTCAAACAGAATCACGTCAAGCACCTCGTTTTCCGTCTTTAACGTGCTGTCGTAAATCATAACAGACTCCTCGATCTCGCGAATGTAGTTTTCGGTGTAATTTTCGCGCAAGGCGGAAATCCGATGTTTGAGATCGTGGCACTTTACGTTAATGACGTCGATGCTGTTCTTCCAATGCTTGTATTCTTCTTTGCTCTTTTCGTAGAGCTGTTTCAGCGCATAGTATTCTCGTTCTTTCTGATTCATAAACTGAACATTAAACTGCAAAATCAGCACGAAGAAACAACAGATAATCGCATAGAGCGAATTGCTGATTCGTGAGACATCGGACTGCAGTTCAAAATCCTGTATTCTCGATACCACCATACACAACACCATAATGGTGATAGATATCATATTCAGGCGACGATCTTCCCGATATTCCTTTCCTTTGAAGAACTGATTGCGAATCACGAAAAAAACAGCATAAAATGAAAGGAAGAAGGACAATTCTATCATCGTCATCGCGTAGACGGACAAATCATTGTCCCAAATCGGAAAGAATACGCTCAGAATCGCGTACATCCGTTGTACGATATGCTGAACGGCATACCCCGAAGTGCACAAAGACAGAACAATGACCGGATTCACTTTATAACACAGTACCATTGCCCCCACGCTCAAAGAGAACAGTGCGAAAAACTTGATAAAGTTGAAAAATGCATAACCGAACGTATGGCGCTCGAACATATTGGCAGGAAAGAGAACGCCGCAAAACAAACAGAATAAAACCGAACCGATCATTCTGATCCAAAATCCCTTTCGTTTTTCAAACGACCACAAAAAAATAAGCTCTGCCAGAAGAATTTCGACGACGTATGCACCCGTAGGCAAAGAAATCCACGTCATATATTGTCCCCCAAAAATTCGGTAACGCTCTGCATAAACGCCTCTTTTTTGCTTCTGCCAAGCCGCAAAACGCTCTCTTCAACGACAATCTCGTCCGATCGGATCTCACGCAAATGACGAAGATTGACGAGCGTACTTGAATTACATCGCACGAATTTATAACGGACAAGCACTTTTTCCCAATCTTTGAGCGATCCGTAATGAGAGTAGATCCCCTTTGCGGTATGAATGGTCACTTCATGCTTCATGACCTCAATATAAAAGATATCCCGACTGTCGACTAAAATATAACCGTCGCTCGTCCTGATGCGCACGGGTTCGCTTTTCCGCATTTCGATGATAGAAAGTGCCCTGTCCATCGTCATTGCAAGGCTGTAATATTTGATTGGTTTCAAAATGTAATTGAGCGCTCCGACTTCGTATCCGCTCGCGACGAATTTCTTTATATTTGTAACAAAAATCAAAATCGTTATCTGATTGACCTGTCGGAATTTTTTCGTCGCACGCACCCCGTTCATTCCGTCGGGGAACTCGATATCCATAAAAACGATATCGAGATTCAGAGGTTGCTTCTCTAAAAAGTCCTCCGCATTTAAATACCGTGCGATATGAAACCTGACGTTTTTTTCTTTTTCATAACGCAAAATAGCTTCCTGAAGCATCGCATTTTCAACATCGTCGTCTTCGACGATCGCTACGTTGACAATATCCATCTTTTCACCTGTAAATACATTACAAATATTCGTTAGAATTATATCATATTTTTGCGTATTCTTCAATCATCCAAAGCACAAACGGCATATTTTGCCCCACGATTTACACTTTTTCGTAAAAGATCGATGCAAGGCAAATTTCGCGGATAGAAAAAGAGAGCGAATCGCGCCGCCCTCTTTGCTTTTCGTTTCTTTACTTTTTAAATTCTCTGCCGTTGAATAAAACGGTTTCGTCGTCCTTCACCTCGAGCTTGCCGTTGCCGATGAGAGAAGAGCCGTCCGCCTTCAAAATGTAGATATTTTCGTTCTCTTCGTCCTGCGTCCAGGTTCCCGTGACGGTCGTCGTGCTTCCCTCCGTCTGTACGGAATAGGTAAACTTGCCGTCCCTCTTGATCTCCAAGGTGCACGTCGTTTCGGGAGTCAGCACGGTACCCGAAATCGTATTCCGATACGTTCCCGCAATGCCTCCGCAGGCAACGAGGAAAAACGTGCAGAGCGCAAGGCATATACTTGCCAAAGCTACTTTTACTTTTTTCATATCCGACCTCCTAATTGTCTTCTTCATTATATTACACTATTTTCCCCGATTTGTCAATCGAATCTGAAAAACCCGCAAAGTGAATTTCTCCCCATGAAAAAATCCCCCCGCAAGCGAATCCATTGCTTGCGGGGAAGTGAAAGTTGTCCGAAAAATTTTTACGGTGTGACGCGGTTGATGTCTCTGGGGAACATCGAAGCGTCTCTGACGTTTTTGAAGCCCAAAAGGTGCATGGTGAGCCGTTCGAGTCCGAGTCCGAGCCCTCCGTGAGGGGGTGCGCCGTACTTATGAAGCATGAGATACGTTTCGAATTCCTCGGGATTCATGCCGAGCTTCTTCATCTTTTCCACCTGCATGTTGTAATCGTGGATACGCTGACCGCCCGAAGTGATCTCGATGCCTCGGAAGAGAAGGTCGAAGGAGAGCGTCTCCTCGGGATTTTCGGGATCGTCCATCGTGTAGAAGGGACGCTTTATGCTCTTATAGTGGGTGACGAACAGGAAGTCCGAATTATACTGCTGTTTTGCCCATTTGCCGAGGAACGCCTCTTCCTCCGGCTCGAAATCCTTCATATCGGTGATATGCTTGAGCTTTTTCACGCACATCGCCTTGGCGTCGGCGAACTTGATGCAGGGAATGGTCGTAATTTCGGGAATTTCGACCTTTAACAGCTCGATTTCAGGGGCATATTCCCTCTTCAAAAGCGCCATGATGTACTTGAGCACGCCCGTTTCCATGTTCATAATATCGGTAAAGGAATCGATGAAGCCCATCTCGAAATCCATGGAAATGTACTCGTTCAGATGGCGGGAAGTGTCGTGATGTTCCGCACGGAAGACGGGGGCAATCTCGAACACCCGCTCGTAAATGGGAACGAGCATCTGCTTGTAAAGCTGAGGAGACTGCGCGAGAAAGACCTTCTTTCCGAAGTAATCGAGGCTGAACACGTTGGTGCCGCCCTCTGCGCCCGCAAAGTTGATCTTGGGGGTGTGCACTTCAGTAAAACCCTGGCTCATCAGATATTCCCGAAATCCCCTTTGAATGCCCTCCTGAATCTTGAAGACGGCACGCTCCTTGGGATTTCTCAAGGTGACGGCACGATAGTCGATTTTCGTCGAAAGATCTGCCTGTACCTGTTTTTTATTGATGACGACGGGCGGAAGCTCTGCCGGAACGGACAACACCTCAATGTTGTGAATCTGAAGCTCATAGCGGACGTTGCCGTTTTTATCCGCACCTGCCACGACGAGTCCCGTCACCTTGGCGGAACAATTTTCGACGACCTCTTCGGTCAAACGGTAAGAAGAAAAGCTCTCCGCATAGACGCATTGAATGGTCTCTCTCGCCGTTCTGACAATGACGAACGCAAAGTCGGACATCAGACGAATGGAGTGAATCGCACCGTGAATGGTGATCTCCTTGCCTTCATAAGCGCCAAATTCCGAAGCGGTCAAATCTCTCTGTTTTTGTTCACCTGTCATTTCCATAAAAATAAAATCCTCGCTTGGTTTGTGTTTCAAATTATAATCTCTTTCGGCAAAAAAAGCAAGAGATTTTCCGTACCATGGAAAAATTTTTCGGCGCGCCTCGTTGGGAGATGAGCGTGTGTTCATGCGCTCTAGAAAAAAATCCCTGAAAAAAGTTGCCCGCAACCATTGCTTTTTTCATGAAAATGACGTATAATAAGAATGTATCTGCGGTGTACGGAGTTCGCTTATTTTGCGGAATCCACATTGATTATTCGGGAGCGCGGGTCTTTCCTACTTTGCAAGGTCTGTATTTATACGGAAAGTCTGTCGTAGGCGAGCAGCGCACCCACCTGCTTTTTGCGGGTTCACCGAATGCGATCTGCGGCACAGGCGGATATACTTTTAAAATAGTTCAGGCGCGGCGAATGCCGCGCCTGTTTTTTGATCACATCATTCGCTTTTAAGAGCTTCGACGGGATCGCTTGCCTCGATGCAGGAAAAATGTCGATCTTGCATTTCCCGGTTTAGAATGATAAATTGAGCTTTCCTATTTCAAGTATTTTCTTAAAATAGGACTTTCGCTCAGCTCGGCGTCTGTAAAATGGCGGTAAAATTTATCTGCATTTTGATTCGTAGCGCGAATCAGATAATACTGATTGATCTCATTCTTGACGCAATGCTTCTCAAACTCCGAAAACAATCCTTGCGCAATCCCTCGGTGTCTGTACGTTTTTAAGACGTAGACCCAGTCGACGTATGCCATTTTGGAGCCGTCCTGCATACAGCCGTAAAAGTGGTATTCGATCCGTCCCACGACCTTGCCGTCGATTTTGGCGAGAACGGACGTCGTTTTGCGATAAAACGGGTCTAAAACTCTGTCTTTGATCCCCTTTTCATCCACCGAGTCGGCGGTCATCAATTCCGGCTCTTCGCTCATTGCTGTTTTCAGATAGTCTATATATTCTTGTACGTTCTCTTTTCCTAAAATTTCAAAAACCATTTTGTATTTCCTTATCTAGCAAAGACAAAAGCAAGGAGAGATTTTCCTTGCTTTTGGGCTGCTATTCGCTTCTGAGCGCTTCGACGGGATCTTTCTTTGCCGCGATGCGGGAAGGGATTGATCCCGAAATGATGGTAAGCACCATGCTGATGACGATGAGCGCGATCGCACCCTGCCAAGGCAGAATCGCCGAAAGCCCTGCAATATCCGTCAAAGCGTGAATGATGATATTGATCGGAATATTGAGAAGGAGGGTAATGCCGATTCCCATCGCGCCTGCCGCAAGTCCGATGATGAGCGTCTCGGCGGTAAAGACGCGGGAGACGTCCAACTTCGACGCGCCGACTGCGCGGAGCACGCCGATCTCCTTAATCCGCTCGAGAACGGAAATGTAAGTGATGATGCCGATCATGATCGAGGAGACGACGAGGGAAATCGACACGAAGGCGATGAGGACGTAGGAGACCGCGTTGACGATAGTCGTGATCGAGGACATCATGAGTCCGATGTAATCGGTATACGTGATGACGTTCTCCTCATGCCCCTCTTCCCGCTGCGCGTCGTTGTAGCTGTCGATGATCGCGGCGATATTGTCCTTCGCCTCGAAGCTTACGGGATAAATCTGAATCGAGCTCGGATGATCGACGTCCACCACCTGGAACTTGGCAAGATTCCCCTCGTAGGAGGAATCGGAATACACTTGCTGCATCATCGTCGTAATCTTCTGACTGTCCGTCAGCGTATCCCAATACCGCTTTGCAAATTCCGCAGCCTCCGGAGACATGGTCGAAAGCCCCTTTTCAAAAAAGTCTTCCGCCTCTTCGATGGTCATCTCCTCGGGAAATTCCTTGTTCGTGAGAATATCCAGATCGGGATTTGCCTTTTGCGCCTTGACGATGGCACTGTCGTTTACCTTGTCGATGTAATGCCGCGTCAGAGAAGAGGTATAGCCGATCGTTCCCGTGATTGCGCCCGAGGTGGATTCCGCCTTTTGACGGATGATGCCCGAAACGTGCAAATCCTCCGCTTTCTCATAAATGCTTTCAAGATAAGTGGGATCGTCGCTCCGATCCACCCAAATCCCCTTGTTCTTGCTGTACTCGTAAAGATCGGTATTGAAAATCATCTTGTACGTCTTATGCAAAACGTCGTCAAAGGAAATGGGCTGCGGGTTGTATTCGTATTCTTCGCCGTTCATTAAGGCATCGAACTGTTCCTTCATGGTGCTCTGATCATAAAAGCCGAGCGCATACAGGACAAAATCGCTGATTTCGTTGTTTTCGCTGACGACGACCACGACCTCGTTGTACTTCCTCGGCCAACTGCCGGCGATCACTTCGTACTGAGAATCCAGAAGCTCCTGATTGTCGATCATCTCCCCCCAAATGTTTCGGGTCAACGATGCAGCCTGCATCGCGAGCGCGGTGTTGCCGAGAAGGTCGGACATCATCTGCGACTCGTTGACGATCATGGTCTGCCCCTTTTCGTCCTTGCCGTAAATGGAAATATCGATGTTATAACCGTACTGCACGGCGCTGATGTATTCGGAAATTCCGCTGTTTTCATCCTGAAGGAAGGTCTTGAAGTCTCCGAGGTTGTTCTCCGTCATTCCCTTGACCATCGTCTGAAAGAGGTCGGACAATGCCTGATTGGGATAAACCTTGTCGTCGGTGGGATGTTCCCCCCCTGCGCCGTCGCCCGTAATGCCCGAAAGCATACTTGCATAATCGATGGTCTGCTTGGTAATGGAGATAGGATAAGAGGAGAGAGTATCCTTTTCCACGTTGTCGATGTACGTCTGAAATCCC
>JAGATP010000046.1 GCA_017621155.1 Clostridia bacterium | reverse complement strand
TAAAGAAAAATCAATACGGACGGTATCTCCTTGACGTGGTGAACGGGAAGTTCATCGACGGGCGGTACTGAAAGGAGACAAAAATATGACAATCTTAGTGACGGGCGGGGCAGGCTTTATCGGCGCGAATTTTATCTACTACGAGCTGAAAGCACATCCCGAGGACAGAATTGTCTGTATCGATAAGCTGACCTATGCGGGCAATCTGGAAACGCTGCAAGAGGCTTTGAAACATCCGTCGTTCCGCTTTGAAAAAATCGATATCTGCGACAGAAAGGCGGTCTTTGCCCTGTTCGAAGAGGAGAGACCGGACGTCGTCGTCAACTTTGCGGCGGAGAGCCATGTGGACAGGAGCATCGAAGATCCGGGTATCTTTTTGACGACCAACATTCTCGGGACGCAGGTCTTGATGGACGCTTCTCGTGCTTATCCCGTCAAGCGTTATCATCAGGTTTCCACCGACGAGGTGTACGGCGATCTTCCCCTCGACAGACCCGATCTCTTCTTTACGGAGGAAACGCCGATCAAGACGAGCTCGCCTTACTCTTCTTCCAAAGCGGGTGCGGATCTTCTCGTCAACGCCTATCATCGGACGTTCGGGCTTCCCACGACAATTTCAAGATGCTCCAACAACTACGGCCCTTATCAATTCCCCGAAAAGCTCATTCCGCTGATGATTTCCAATGCGCGTGCGGACAAACCGCTTCCCGTCTACGGAGAGGGACTCAACGTGAGAGATTGGCTGTACGTGGAAGATCATTGCAGGGCGATCGATCTCATCCTGCGTAAGGGAAAAGTCGGAGAGGTCTACAACATCGGCGGGCATAACGAGATGAAGAACATCGATATCGTCAGAATCATCTGCGCCGCGCTGCACAAGCCCGAGAGTCTGATTACGCACGTGACGGATAGAAAGGGGCACGATATGCGCTACGCCATCGACCCGACGAAGATTCACGAGGAGCTCGGCTGGCTTCCCGAAACCAAATTCAAAGACGGCATTCAGAAGACGATTGTTTGGTATCTGGAACACAAGGATTGGTGGGAGCGCATTGTTTCGGGAGAATACCGCAATTATTTCGAAAAGATGTACGGGGAACGCCTGCAATCAGCCCGAAATTGAAGACAGTTCAATGATACGAGAAACAAACGAAAAACCGCTCGTTTCGATTCTGATGGCGGTATACAAACCCAATGAAAAGTGGCTGAGAGAACAGCTCCTTTCTCTGGACGCGCAGACGTATGAAAATCTCGAGCTCGTGATCTACGACGACTGCCCCGATTTTCCCGTCGATGAAGGGATCATCGCCGAATGCATTCGTTCGATTCCCTATCGATTGCTTCGAGGAGAGAACAACCTCGGGTCGAACAAGGCGTTCGAACGCCTGACGACGGAGGGCAAAGGAGATTGGTTTTCGTACTGCGATCAGGACGACGTGTGGCACGCAGATAAAGTCGAGCGCATGATGAAGAAGATGGAAGAGGATGGGGCGGTTTTGGTCTGCTCCGACCTTGCGATCATCGACGGAGAGGGCGTTCGCTATGCGGACAGCATCACGAAAATTCGCCGTCGGCACGTCTTTCTCGAGGGAGAGGGGCTTGCCCCGACCCTTTTGATTCGTAACTTCATCCCGGGCTGCGCCATGCTGATTCGCGCGGATCTTGCGAGAAAGAGCGTTCCGTTCGTCCATTCTCTGGTGCACGATCAATGGCTCGCCATCAATGCGGCGATCGAGGGGAGAATCTCCGTGATTCGAGAGCCGCTCATCGATTACAGACAGCATAGAGACAATCAGACGGCGATTTTGAAGGGCGTTGAGACGAAAGAGGACTATTTTCAAGAGCGAATTGCCAACATGCGGGACAGAATCGAGGACTATCGAAAGCGGCTTTCCTCTTGCGAAGTACTCGAGCGTACGCTGTCCGAGCTCGAAGCCTTCAACCAAGCCCGTATTCGCTATTTCTTCCATCATCGCTGGCGCGATTGGAAGATCATGTACAAATATCGCCGTTTCTCCAAAGAAGCGGTGATGATTGAGTCGGTGATGCCCTTTGTGCCTCAGTTTTTGCTGAAATGTATTTTTCACCGCATTCAAAAGGGAAAGTTATAAGCTTTTTATCGGAAAAGTCGTTACCTTTATTTTTCGAAATACAGAAAACACGATAGGTCAGGAAAGAAACATTGAAATCCCAAAGCAAAGCGGGCAATCCACTTTTGCCCGAAGTGAAACAAATGAACGATAAAAAAGGAACAAAATCCGTCTGTTTTCTCGGCGCAAAACGGCTCTTTGACGTTTTGTTCTCTCTTTTTGCGCTGATCGTGTTGTGCCTTCCCTTTCTTCTGATCGCACTCGCCATCAAAATCGACGACGGCGGCAAGGTGTTTTATACGCAGGAACGCATCGGAAAGGGCGGAAAGCGCTTCAAGCTCTATAAATTCCGCAGTATGATCGAGGATGCGGATCGCATGGAGGAGACGCTGTCGAAACAGGAGCGGGAAGAATATAAGGCGGAGTATAAGCTTCGCAACGACGCCAGAATTACCAGGGTGGGGATGTTTTTGCGGAAAACGAGCATGGACGAGCTTCCGAATTTGTTTTCCGTCTTAAAAGGGGATATTTCCATCGTCGGCCCTCGCCCTCTTTTGGAAGAGGAGGCGTATGAAAAGTTCGGAGAAGATGTGAACAAGCTCCTCTCCATGAAGCCCGGTATTGTCGGCATGTGGGCGGTGAACGGGCGGAATAACCTCACCTATGAAAGCGGGAAACGGCAGGAAATGGAGCTTTACTATATCGATCACTGTTCCGTATGGCTTGACATCAAGATTATCGCAAAGGCAATCGTCAGCGTCCTCAAGCAGGAGGGTGCGAAATGATTCGGGTTGCACAACTGTTTGTCGAAAACGGATACGGCGGAATCGAAGCCTGCATTCTCAATTACTATCGGCACATTGACAGAACGCAGGTGCAGTTCGATTTTTTTGTGGATCGGGAAGACGGATTGCTGAAAAGGGAGGAGATTGAGAAATTAGGCGGCAGAGTCATCGTCGTCCCTTCCTATCGTCATCTCTTTTCTTACGTTTCCACGCTGAAAGAAATTTTCAAGCGCGAGCGCTATGACATCGTGCACGTCAACATGAACGCCCTCAGCGTTTTCGCGCTCTATGCCGCAAAAAAGGCGGGAATCGGAGTCAGAATCGCACATTCTCACTCGACTTCTTCTCCCCGCGAAAGGAAGAAGACCTTTTTGAAAAATTTGCTCCGACCCTTTTCCAAGCGTTACGCAACGCATCGCTTTGCCTGTTCCGTGCGCTCGGGTTGTTGGCTGTTCGGGGAAAGGAGCTTTCGCCTCATTCCCAATGCCGTCGAGCTCGATGCGTTTTCCTTTCGGGAGGACAAGAGGAAGGAAGTAAGGGAGAGGTTGGGGCTTTCCGACGCCTTTGTCGTCGGGCACGTCGGTCGTTTTGCTCCTCAAAAAAATCATGCATTTTTGATCGACGTCTTTTCCGAACTTCAGAAAAGGAAATCAAACGCCGTTCTGCTCCTTTTGGGAGACGGGCAGGAAAGAGAGGCGATGGAGGAAAAGATCGAAAAGCTCTTCCTCTCCGATCGCGTTCTTTTCCTCGGTAACAAGGAAAACGCCGCCGACTATTACAGCGCTATGGACGTCTTCGTGCTTCCAAGCCTCTACGAGGGGCTTCCCGTCGTCGGAATCGAAGCGCAGGCGAACGGACTTCCCTGTTTTTTTGCCGATACGATCACGAAAGAGGCAAAGCTCACGAAAGGAGTTTCCTTTTTCCCCTTAGAAAAGGGAAGCGCGTATTGGGCAGAGGAAATTTTAAAACATTCGAAAAGAGAGATGGACGTCACTTTGGACGACGCTTACGACATCGAGCAGCAGGCAAATCACCTATTGGAAGCCTATCTTCTGGCATTCGGCGTGCATTGAAAGAGGAAGATAAAAAACGGTTCGGCGCTGATATGCGCGCCAAAAATTGAAGAGAAAGAATGACGAAATTGCTTGTGAATGAGTTCGGTATTGTACCGGACTCATTCTGTTAGAAGATAACGGCAATTCTCTACGAGCTTTGCCGTTATTTCTCAATGATAAAAAGAAGGCCGGTTCTTCTTTTTTTGCAATCAGAGAAGAAAATTACGGCATGTTGCGTGCTTTTTTTGGTATAATTCGGCGGAAAACTCTCATTCTGTCTTTATCGACGGTTTTGTCTCGTTTCATGGTTTTGAGCGGAGCGAAACCATTGAATTGACGATAAGGAGGCGAAAAATGCAGGCAAAGAAGAGAAGGAAATGGACTGCCGTCCTCATTTCCGTGATGAGTATCATGGCGGTTCTGGCAATCGGGCTCACCGTAGCGGGGAATGTGTTCAAATCGGTGGCGTATACCTATCTCGGAAAGGGAAAGGCTTCGATTGTGAAAGTAGAAGGCAGCGAGGGGTGGGATACCGATTATTATCAACCCAAATACCGCAAGGACAAGGCCGGTGCAGTCGCAAACGGGGAAAAGGTGACAGAATCGCTCTGCGAAGAGGGCTTCGTCCTTTTGAAAAACAATCGAGACGCGCTTCCTCTTAAGGCAGCCGATACGACGGTGAGCCTGATCGGTCGGGGTGCGGCAGACCCGCTTTACGGCGGTTCAGGATCGGGCAACGTCGATACCGCCAAGGCGGCGTCTCCCTATACGGGGATCAAGCAAGCGGGATTTCGGATGGACGACGTTTCCTACAACTATTTTTCCTCCGAAAAGAGCAAGTACGCCCGCTGTCAAATCACGATGGATAAATACGACGAGTCTCAATGGCTGATCGGTGAAATTGCCTATCGTGATACGACGGGTGCAGAACAGCCCTTTGCCGTTACCCCCGATAATGTAGCCGTTTACGTCATCTCCCGTGCGGGCGGTGAAGGTTGGGATCTTTCCAACAATCTGAAGCGGGACGCGCAGGGGAGCGCAGCATTTAAGGAAGCGGTTGCAGGCGGTACGGGGAAAGAGGAATACAATACCTATTGGGACGATCAGCATCAGCTTGAGCTCTCTCAATACGAAAAGAATTGGCTTGCATTTTGCAAGAAAAACTATGCCAAGACGGTTGTCGTCATCAACTCCTCCAATGCGATGGAGCTCGGTGAGTTGCAAAAGGACGATGGCGTCGACGCGATTATTTGGGTAGGCGGCCCCGGTTCGACCGGTTTCAATGCGCTTGGCAACATTCTTTCGGGCAAGGTGAATCCGTCCGGTCGCACGGTTGACGTCTATGCGGCGGACTTTACCAAAGACCCCACCTTTGTCAATTCGGGAGAAATGATTCGCTACACCGATATCGGCGAGGGCGACGTGGCGAAGGGGGACTCGGACAACTATGCGGCTTATACCACGCAGTACGAAGAGGGAATTTACGTCGGTTATCGCTACTATGAGACGGCGGCGGAAGCGGGCTTTCTCGACTACGATAGCGCGGTCGTCTATCCCTTTGGCTATGGACTGAGCTATACGACGTTCACAAAGAGCGTGTCCTGGAGTGAATCTGCCGAAAGCGTCGTCGCAACCGTCACCGTCACGAACAGCGGCAACGTCGCGGGCAAAGAAGTCGTGCAACTGTATTATTCCGCTCCTTATACTGCAGGGGGAATTGAAAAATCCTCGGTCGCCCTTGGAGATTTCGCAAAGACAAAATCGATCGAGCCGGGGGAGAGCGATACCGTGACGTTAGAAATTTTCAAGAAGGATATGGCTTCTTACGATTACAAGGGCATTAAGGTGGAAAACGGCGGATACGTGCTCGAAAAAGGGGAGTATACGCTCAGCATTCGGGAAAATTCTCATACCCTTTCGACGAGCGATCAGGCGACTTATCCCATGCACGTGGGTGCGGACGTCCTGTATACCGACAATACGACGCGGGAGGACGGCGATATCTTGCTCGAAAAGAAAGGGGCGACCAATCGCTTTCAGGATGTCAGCGCCATTTTCAAAGAGACGAGAGAGGACGGCTATGGGCTCGTGATGAGCCGTAAGGACTTTGCGGGCACATATCCCACCAAGCCCACCGAAGCGGATTGCCTGGCGAAACAAATCAGTCTTTCCTATGTCGAGGACGGAAAAGAGGTGACAAGGACGGTCGCCGCAGGACTTGCGTCCTTCGACGCAGGCAAAGACCTTCTGAATGCGGATGCACAGATGCCGACCGTCGGGGCGAGCAACGGGATCACCTTTTCCAATCTGCGCGGAGTCGGGTATGAGGAGAAGATTTGGGACGAGTTCCTCGATCAACTGACGGAGGAAGACTATGCGAATGCGGCGTCCGTCCTCAACAACGGCGCATACAATACGGGGGCGATCGAATCGCTCGGCAAGCCTTCTACGCAGGATTTCGACGGGCCACAGGGCTTTTCCTCGCTGATGGGCTCCACAGGGTGCTGTGCATACTGTTCGGAAGTCGTCATTGCGTCTACGTTCAACCGAGACCTTGCCAAGGAGATGGGCGTTGCAATCGGCGAAGAGTCTCTGGTGGAGGCAAACGACCTCCAGGGTTGGTACGGCCCTGCCTTAAACACGCACAGAAGCCCGTTCGCGGGGCGCAACTTCGAATACTATTCGGAAGACCCCGTGCTTGCAGGGAAAATCGCCTGCGCGGTCGTAGAGGGTGCGGCAGACAAGGGCTGCTATGCCTATATCAAGCACTTCGCCCTCAACGATACCGAGGTCAAGAGAACGACGAACAACTGTACTTGGGCGGACGAGCAGACGATGCGTGAAATCTATCTGAAGCCCTTCCAATACGTCGTTGAACATGCCGTGACGGAGATGAAGTATATCGCCGATACCGAAGGCACGGTAATGACGCGCAGAATGCCGGCCTGTACGGCAGTCATGTCTTCGTTCAACCGCATCGGAACGACCTGGGCGGGCGGAAGCAAGGCGCTCATGACTGAGGTGCTTCGGGACGAATGGGGCTTTCGGGGGCTCGTCATTTCGGACTTCAATCTGTACGGCTATATGGACGCCGATCAGGGCGTGCGCGCGGGTACGGATTTGCAACTCACGTGGTCTTTCATGAAGGGAAACTATGCGGATACGAGCAGCGCAACGGCGCGTCAGGCGATTCGCGGGGCGTATAAGAATATGTGCTATACGGTCGTCAACTCCAACCGCATGCAGGGCGTTGCTCCGGGGACTGCGATCGTCTACAGCCTTGCATGGTGGCAGATTGCCATTATCGCCTTTGATCTTCTTGCAGCCGTCATCGTTCTAGGGGGAATTGCCTGGATCGTATTCTCCCACCAAAAAGCCAAAACGGAATAAAATAATACACCGCCAAAAACAGGCAAAATCCTGCATTTTGGCGGTGTTTTCATTGATTTTGCAACCTGATCTGCTCTCCCCGAATGAGCGGGTAGCGAACGAGGGCGCTCCCTTCCAAATCTTCGCGATGCAGGCGGATTGCCGTAATCTGGTGATTTTCGTACGTCGTGTAGTAGTAAATGCCCTTGTCTGCATTGCAGCAAGAAGTATAGATCGTCGTCTCATACTTTCCCTCTCCGAGATCGCAGCAGCCGCGCGGTTGATCGACTGCTCCCAAAATATGAAAGAACTGATTGACGCTTTCGCTTTCCGAATCGTCCGATACGGAGTTCATCTTTACGAACGCCGCTTTGACAAAGCGCGAGCGGGAGGATAAATCGCCCGGAAGTCCCAGTGCTCCCATGCCTTTGCTGTAGGCGGACAAGCGAAGTCCCTTTGAAAAATTGTTTTTCGGCGACTTGGTTGACAGGTGCATATAATCGTTTAGGGAAAAGAGCTGTTCGGGAAAGGGGGGATTGTTCGTCAGAACGCCTACGGGGTTGTCGTAAATCATGACGCCCTCTTTGACGCATTCGAGCGTAATCGCTTCCTTTCGATCGGCGATCAGCCAATGCAGCGCGGCGGGCGGAAGCATTTCGGAAAAGGGGGTGTTGACGAAGAGAATGCTTTTGATGAGAGCCTTTGCTTCTTTTACGGTGGCACATTGACCCAGAAGTTCGGGGATGAGTTCGAATTGCGCCACGTTGTTTCGCTCCGATCTCTTTTCATGATAACGGGCGTTGCCGACGAAATTCAGCCCCGCAATGCACAGCCCTTTTTCGTTGATCGCGTCGTAATACAGCGGATAACCTCCCGCAACATGCGCCATGCCGATGATCGCATAGTGGCGAGTCATCGTCTGCTTGTGACGGAAGGGGAACGGGAAGTTCCGCGGGGCAATCGTCACTTCATCGCCGTAGGAAAATTCATAATCCAAGGTTCTGCCGAAGTAAAAGTCTTTGGTTCGATAGGTTACAGCCGTGCACATAATTCCACCTCTGTTTTTTGTGAGTGATGCGCCGATTTTTTGCGTTTTATACGCTTATACGCGAGCTGCTTTTTTCGATTAAGCCGGCGGCGAGGGGATAAAAGAAAAAGAGAAGCCGACCATTCGGCTTCTCTTTTCGATAAAATAACAGGTTGTGTTCTGCATCTCGTTTGGCGACTCATATCCCGAAGCGAACAGATCAAAATCAAGTCAAGCGTTTGACAAGCTCCAAAAATCTCTTTTCGTTCAGGATTTCGTTGGAAATATACTTTCCCTGATAGAATACGCCGTAATTCGTCCAAGCCATGGGCGCATTCTGCGCCTTTTCCTTGTTATCGATCAAAATACTCTCAAACGGGATGCCTTTTTCTTTCGCCAAGTTTTCAACGATCGGAACGTATTTTGCGGTAAACGGGCAGCCGTGCGTATAGTAAACGACAAAGCCTTGTTTGTCTGTTTTGGGGTGTTTCGCACAGTCTTTAAAGTGCGGAAGGGGCGCATTGTCGTCAAAGGGCAAATACAGCAGCGTAAAATTCGGCTCGGCAGTATCTGCAATCCGAAACCCTTTATAGGCAAGGTATTTCGGGTCGGACAAAAAGGGCATCTTTTTTGGGGACGATATTACGGTGATTCCCCGTCTCCCTTGCGCTTTGGCATCGTCGATGCAGGCGGACAGTAAATCGTTCGCATAGCCGTGTCCCTTAAACGAACCCGAGACCCAAAAACAATTGATGTGCAGATAGCCTTCCGCCTCAATAGGACACCAGGCGTTTTCGGCGGGGATGTATTCGATAAAGCATTTCCCGCGCTCGACGGATTTTAAAAACACCAATCCCTCTTTCAATCGTTCGGCAAGCCACGCTTTTTTACTCGCCACTTGAATATCTTTGTTGTTTGAGATGGCACAGCAAATATGCTCTTTTTCCAGGTTGTCAAGCGTCAGTTTTCTGTATTCCATAGTCAGCGCCTCCTTTATCGTAAAATCATGATACCACAAATGTGCTTTAAAATCAAGAATTTTACATAGGTAGAAGCTTTGCCGAACAAAAAAGCACCTTTGCAGGTGTTTTTTGTGGTGAGCCTTGCTACGTTGCACGGCTTTCACTTCGTGCTTATTCTATCCGATCGGCGTATTTTCGCGACAGCTCTCGTCATGATTTTTCTGCCGACCGTTTCATACATCATTTTTTTAAGCCCGCGATATTCTTGTCGATATACGGCATAAAAATTGTCGGGAGTATCGAATAGCCCCAAATCTTCCACCACGGCGAGCTGTTGTACCGTTGTGTTTTTGCCCTTCCAATCAATTTGCAGATGAGAAAAATCCTGCACGGCTACGGCATAATCGAAAAATTTGCCTTGATGATCGGGAAACATTTTTTGTAACCCCGAGATGTAGTTTCGGTCGGTGATTACGCCCTCTAAGCTGAACCATTCGCCGTTGTAATACACTTCTGCCCAAGTATGGACAATGAGCGGGGGCGCAAGCATTGCCATTATTTTCGGCATTAAACTGCGCTGAAAATCCTTTGTTACCTTTGAGCCGTGTAATCGGCAGGGAATCCCGACGGCACGAAGCAACGTCATCAGCAAAGTCGCCTTTGTGTTGCATTGCCCCATGCCATCGGACAACACCTCTGTTGCCGTCAGATCGTCGTACTTGTTATAGCCAAGCAAGATATTGTTTTGAACGTAATCGAAAATCGCCCCGATTTTGTCGTATTCGTCCAAGGCGTTCCAATTCTTCGCTTGGATTAAATCGATAATTTTTCGCGCTTCATAATTGAGCATAGCGGTATTTTTTAAATAGTTTTTCATAAAAAACCTGCCTTTGGGAATGCTTTGACGATAACATTTCTCTCAGGAAAAAACTTTCAAAAATTCGCTATCTTTTATCGAGGCGCTGACTGACATTCCCATCCATTTCTTGACGGTTGCCGCAAAATGCGATGGACTGTCAAAGCCCGCAAACAGAGAGGCGTCGGTGATGGTTGTTCCATTTGATAACGCCTGATACGCTGTTTCAAGTTGGTGGAATAGGATATAACTCTTTAGCGGAACGCCTATCTGTTCGCGGAACAGGTGTGATAACCGACTCGGCGATAAATAAATCCTTTGAGCAAAATTGGAGATTGTGTGGTCATAACAGTTACAATTTTGCAATAATTCCAAAAGTTCAACGATCCGCTTGTCCAACGCCTGCGGCTCTCTTTTTATGCCAAAGGATTCCGCAAAATCTTGGATAAAGTTTCTATATTGGAGCTTGTCATCGGTATCGAGAAGTGCAACGGCTTTTTGCTGTATATTTTTCATTTTGTGAGAGAAAATGAAAAAACTGCCGTTTATCTTTTTTACCAATTCTTTTGCAAAACGCGAACTCGGCTCAATTAGAATGGACATCTGCATTTTGTTTTCGCACAAAAAACGATGCCTGATATTTTTATTTACAATGATACAGTTGCCGCATAGCTTTTCGTTTTCGACAGTAACTTGTAAGGGCGTGTCAAGACTTAAAAACACTTGCAACAGACAATGCGAATGCTCGGTAGAATTTACTTGATCGCCGATAAAAGCGATGTTGTCCTTATCCCAAAAAATTTTTAACATACAAACATTATAACAAATCCAAAGAAACAGGGCAAGCGACAATGATGACAACGGCTAATTAAAGCAAAAGATTTTTGAGAAAGTGAGAAACCGACGTAAAAAGGGGCTGTCGCAAGTTAAAAAAACTCGCGACAGCCCCATGGTGGAGACTGGGTAACGTAAAACGAATTTTATACTGCCCGATGAATTGTATTTTTTACAACTTTATCAAATAATATGCACTGACTTTACCTTTTTTGTAACCGTCCTCTTCCCCAAAAAGTACGCCACCGTTCTTTTTGATTGTGGCAGATGACGCTACATTATCTTTGTAACAACCCAACACAACTTCTGTCAATCCTTTTTCTTTACATACGGATAATGCATATTTGAGCATTGCCGTAGCATATCCTTTATTTCGCTTCGTTGGTCTTACACCATAACCGATGTCACCGTATTTCTTAGACAGTTCTTTGGGTAAATTATATCTTATGCTTAACAGTCCAATCAACATTTGCTGGTCAAAGCACAAATATAGCAGAGATTTTCCCCATTCGCAATCGCCAATCGTTGCATTACGATTTATTTTCTCAACCCAATCGTCGAAATCCGATTCTATAAGTCCCAAACTTGCACTTATACTGTTTTCTTGGTGAAGATAATGTTCCCGCACATATTCTGCAAGTATATCTTCGTCCGCTAATATTGGTAATCTATATTCCATCGTTACTCCTCTAAATTACTGTTTATCACTCTATTGAGTAAACATATAATAGTAAAACACCAAAGATTTTTCAATCATTTTAGCACAGTCAAAAACAAAATTGACACTGTGGCAGGCTCTTGAATAAACAAACAAATATTTTATAAAGTAACGGCTGATTTTATTCTGAAAGATAAAAATGACTGTAAAACGTGCGCTTGTCTTGATACAAGTATTGGGCAAAATGGCAAATTTAGTTGCGCTTGGTGTTATACAAGTTGGACATAAAAATAACCTAAAACTATTCCCAAACAAAAGGGGTTTGTTTTAGGTTATGATTGGTGGAGCTAAGGGGAGTCGAACCCCTGACCTTTTGAATGCCATTCAAACGCGCTACCAACTGCGCTATAACCCCATAAATGAATTTTTGATTTTTTGTTTTCGGGAAAAGGAGCAACCTGCGCTTCAGGCGCGGTTTTCGCCTTGATGCAAAAACCCGCAAACGGCGCAGCGAAATTTCAGGGCTCCCGAAAATGTTTTGTGAAGCAAAAGATTTTTCGGAAGAGGAGAAACCGACGTAAAAGGCAACAAATTAACAGAAATCTGTCGATTTGTTGCAAAATTCGTCGCGTTAGAGTCTAAGACTCCAAAAAATGTTTTGCAAAGCAAAAGATTTTTTGGAAAAGGAGCAACCTGCGTAAAAGGCGTAGTATTTGTGCAAGCACAAATACTCGCAATCCGCGCAGTGTTGCGACGCGCTGGTGGAGATGCGGAGACTCGAACTCCGGTCTTACGAATTTGCCAAAAGACCTTCTACATGCTTAGTGCGATCTACGATTCTTAATGCTTGCTACCCCGATCGACAGGGGAGCAAACACGCAGAAAGCTGAAGTTCCGTTTATTGCCGCTTTCGAAACAATAAGGGAGATTTCACCTGAATGATGCCTCACACTCCGGCGGTGAGAACGGAGGGAGACAAGCTGCAACTAGGCAGCGTAAGCGTAATTAGCGCTGTTTACAGAATGATCTGCATTTAAATTTAAGCCGAATGTTTTTACGGTGCCACTCGTTCACCGACATGCTTATCTTTTCGCGCATTCGCAATCGAAACCTGTTCATCCCCATGTACTTTTATAGTATAGCATACTTTTCTCTCTTTTGCAATCCTTTTTTGAATCTTTTTTTAAATTTCGGACATGTGCAAATCTGCATTTGTAAAATTGAGGCAGAATCGACCGAAAAAGGCAGAATTTGACAAATGAGCCATGAATCCGACAGGTGAAATATAGTATCATAAAGCCACAAGGAGAAAAGAACAGTGACACGAAGAATTGTCTTGACTTCCGGAAAAGGCGGAGTCGGTAAAACAACAGTGACGGCAAATTTGGGAGCGCAATTATCGAGAATGGGGTATCGGGTGATGATCTGCGATACCGACTTCGGACTCAATAACATCGACGTCGTAACGGGAATCGAAAATCTCATCGTCTACGATATCGTAGACGCCATCGAAGGGCGTTGTAGACCGAAGCAGGCGCTGATTCAACATCCGACCTTTAAAAATTTATATGTTCTTTCGAGCAATCACTCGCTTCCCAATCGCTACATATCTCCTCAGACCGTCAAACTCATGATCGACTCGCTTGCGCCGCAGTTTGATTTTGTCCTCATCGATTGTCCTGCGGGGATTGACGACGGATTTCATCGGGCGGTTGCTTCGGCAGAAGAGGCGCTCGTCATCACAACGCCGCATATGTCGAGCTTGCGCGACGCCGACAAGGTCATTTCCGTTTTGCAAAGCTATCGTCTTGCCAACATCAATCTCGTCATCAACATGGCGCGAGGGGACATGATGATGAACGGGGATATCCTCTCCCCGCGGGAGATCTGCGACATCCTGAAAATCCCGTTGATTGCCATGATTCCTGAAGACGATACCATTTTCTTAAATCAGCTCGGGAATGACGGAACGAAATCGTTTAAGCTTCTCGCAAGCAATATCATCGAGGGAAGACATAAAATTTACGACGTGACCAAAAAATACAGCGGATTGTTTGGAAGTATCCGAAGGAGTTTGAAAAAGAGTTTATGAAAAAGAGTATGGAAGCACTTAACCGTGCAAAAAAAATGCTGCAAGCCGACAAAGCCCCGATTTCCGAAGAGTGCAAGGCGCTCGCTCTTGCCGACATTACGAGGACGCTCAAAGAGTATTTCTCGATTACGAGTGAGGTGCAGTTCGACGCCGTCAAACAGGGGGGCGGGTATGCCATTCGCATCGCCTTCGAAGCAGACAGAATCAAGAACTTTGTCCTATTAAAATAGTTGACAAATGGCGCGCCATACGCTATAATGTTCTTGGAAACAGAGAATCTGTTATCGAATAGGAGATAAAGATATGGCAAAGTATTCATTTCAAATCATTACGGATTCGTCGTGCGATATGCCCGAGGCATATTTGAAGGAACATGAAATTGCTTGCGTCGATTTGGGATTGCAAATTGACGGAAAGCTTTACAATGGAGAGGAAGGAACTCCCATTTCCGCTCCCGATTTTTACGCAAAGCTTCGCGGCGGCGCGATGCCGACGACTTTTCAGGTGACCCCCGAACAGGTCAAATCGCATATAGAACCCTTTCTGAAGGCGGGCAAAGACGTCCTTGTCATTGCCTTTTCTTCGGGACTTTCCGGAACGGCGCATTCCTTTCAGGTTGCAGCCGAGGATCTGATGAAGAAGCACCACGGCAGAAAGGTGCTTGTCGTCGATTCCCTCGCCGCTTCTATGGGCGAAGGACTGCTCCTCGATTATGCGATCAAAAAAGCCGAAAGCGGCGCTTCCATCGAAGAGACGGCGGCGTATGCGGAGAGCATCAAACTGCACATTTGCCATTGGTTTACGGTAGAGGATTTGTTTCATTTGAAGAGAGGAGGCAGGGTCTCTGCCGCTACGGCGATGGTCGGCACGCTTCTCAACATTAAGCCCGTCCTTCACGTGGACGATGAAGGGCATCTCATCAACATGTCCAAGGCAATGGGAAGAAAGAAGTCCATTCGCGCGCTCGTCGAGCGGATGGAAGAACTCAACAGCATCGGCAAGGACGACCCCGTCTTTATCAGTCACGGCGATTGCATCGATGACGCAAATTTCCTCGCCGATCTCGTCAAAAAGCGTTTTGGCGAGCGGGAAATTATGATTCATTACGTCGGCCCGGTGATCGGAACGCATTCCGGTGCAGGGACGCTCGCGCTCTTCTTTATGGGCACGCATAGGTAGGAGAAAAGAGGCTGTCAAAAGCCTCTTTTTTTCCATTCTGACGTTCCCCGCAAGCAGCTTTTGTGTCGCTGCTTGCGGGGATTTTGTAAGCAGAACAGTTCCGCAACAGAATGTTACGGGACTCTAAAACCCACCGGGTATGCCGGTGGATCTGAAAAAGCTTTTTGCTTCAAGCCATGTAACAATATACAAAAAAGCTCCTATGTGCTAAACTGAGTGTAATGCTTTGAGCCGTACACGAGAAAGGCAACATAGGAGGACGTTACATGAAAAACCAAAATAACGACGTATTCGGTTTAGCACACACGACGTAGAAATGTCAATGCCATATCGTGTTTCCTGAAATCGATGGTCGCTTCTTTTCCGCCGACTCTTTTAAGGGGGGGGATTTGCGGGGAAGAAGCTGAAATTACCCTCTTGACAAAAGGGGCGAAACGTGAGATAATATAGTTGAAGTGATTGCTTCTTGCGCGGAGGAATTATGTTTTGGTTTGGAAAGAGAAGGGAAAACAACGGGATTAAGAGCGGCGAATTGGCGAGAATCTCCATTCCGGAGAGGGTTGAATACGGGATAGAAAACACGTGTTTGAACCCTAAAAGGATAAAAGAGCTGATGAAAATGGTAAAAGAGAGGCAAAGAGGCTAGAATCGAGAAAGCAGAACAACGAGATTACGAGCGACGAGTTTATGAAGATCTCCATCCGGGGGAGAGTGGCGTACGGAATCTGCTGTCTGGAAAACGCAATGCTCCGATACGGAATATCCGGGGAAGGCTGGAACATGCTTTTGCGCAGGATGTGGGAGTATACGACCCTTTCGGGCGCACTTGATGAAAAGCTTATGATGCTCGGCTTGGAAAAATGGTCGAATCTTTTATATTTTTTGCCTGACGAAGAGTACTTTTATCAGAGAGATTATGCGAAATTTATTCAAAGCATTACCTTTCCCGATCAAACGTTCCTTTATCCGGAAGAACCGCCCACGAAGGAAGTTTTTGAAACGCTGTGCGATTCCTATCAGGCGCACGATCACGAGACAATCAAAAAGTTGTGCCGTAGCATATTCGACATTGGGGCTGATGAACTTTGTGCCGGAATCGACCAAGTATCGTTAGTGACTTTAGATGAACTGCAAAAACTTTTGGATATCATGTATGCGGAAAAGATTCCGATGCCCGAAGTAGAGCCATTTCGGCAATATATTTTTCATCCGAGTTGGGACTATGTCGTACATGGTTGGGGAGAGCAATTTGACGGGACGAAGTATTCAAAGTTTATCGGCGAAGGCAAGTAAGAGGTTTTCCTCATACTCGATGGAAAAACACTAGTCGAGCAACTCTATTAATTTGCGAGAAATAACTTTAAAGGGCAATTTATCGTCGGCTAGAGGGAGGTATAAAATGAAATTAAAGGAAGGGAAATTGGAATATGGGATATCCTATCCCTATGGATTGCATAGAATCGTAGCGCTGAATCTCGTCAATTTAGAGCCTTGGGAGATCATAGACGAAGAATGGCTGCAACAATTATTGCCTTTGCTGAAAAATGATTATCCTAATCGAAAGCTACTTCCGTTTGCTTCGCGAAAGGATTGTAATCTTCTTGCTTGTTTGGAAGCAGGCAAGGGGGAAGAAGTTCAAATGATTCATCTGGGGGCTGATTCCGGATGGGAGCAAAGAAGTGCGCCGATCAAAGACTTTTGGACTTGGTTTAAAATGGCAATCGACGATATGATTGAATTTGAATAATTGAAAGAAAAGCTCGATAGAGAAATTAGCCTTTTAAAAGCTTTTTCTCGATACCGATTTTTAGGGAGGAAATTTATGGATCGACTGTTAAAATTATTGTATGAAATCAAGAAAGTCCCGGGCATGTATCTCGGGAAACCATCTTTGATGTATCTCCATTTTTATATAGAAGGATACCGTCATCGAGAATATGAGCTGACGAATGTATACCCTGCGTTCTTTCCGGGGTTTGATGAATTTATCCATGAAAGATATGGAATCAGATCAACACATGGTTGGGCGTCAATTATAACTTTTTTTGAAGGAACAGATGAGAAAGCTTTTTATCAATTTTACGTTCTTCTTGAGGAGTTTTTAAAGAATCATTCTCAAATTCAATCGGGATGATGTTTGATGAAACGCTAGTTGAGCAGCTCTATTGACTTGTATCAAAATTTCAAAAATGCGGCGGATGAAAGCCTTGGAAAAGGTTTTCATCCGCCGTTTTTATGAGCGCGGAATCGAAAAATAGGGCGGGAAAGCGTTGGCTTTTTGCGTAGTTTTTTTGCGTAGTTTTGCTGAGGCAACATAAGCCTTCACTTCCATTAAAACGGACTTTTCGCCCTTTTCAAAGAAGTTCATGACAAGATTTTTGCATTTCAAAGCAAAGGCATTGAAAAACGATCATGGTTGTGTTAAGATATGCCTGCGGGCGGATGAGAGTTAAAATATTGCCATAAGTGGGCGAATGATTTCTTGTCAGGCATTTGATTCTATGCTAAGCTGAAACCGTACAACAAGAGAAGGAGAAAATGATGCAAAAAATTAATCTGAACGAAAATTGGAAGGTGCGACACCTCGACGAAGAGGATTGGAAAGAGGTTGCGCTCCCGCACGACGCAATGCTTTCCGAACCCCGCCATGCGGGCGTTGCGGGCGGCAAAAACACAGGCTATTTCGAGGGCAGGGACTATCTCTATGAGCGTACCCTTCTCATCGAAAAGAAAGAGGGGGAACGGTACGTTCTTGAATTTGAGGGAGTCTATCGCAATGCGCGCGTGCTTCTCAATGGAGAAGAAGTTGCCTTTCGTCCTTACGGCTATACGAATTTCTTCGTAGATATTACCGATCAAGTCAAAGACGGAGAAAATACACTCCGGGTAAAGGCGTTTAATTCCGACTTGCCCAATTCGCGTTGGTATTCGGGTGCGGGAATTTATCGTCCCGTATGGTTGTACGTTCTTCCCGAAAAACACATCGAGCTCAACGGCGTCAAAATCAAGACGAGAGATTTCCGCAACGCTTCCATCGAAGTGGAAGTCAAGACCTCCGATTCGGGGAAAGTTTGCGTGGAGATTTACGACGGCGATCAAAGGGTTGCCGTCGAAGAGGGCAATTCGACGGCAAGCGTGACGCTTTCCCTCATGATCAAAGACGCCCGTCTGTGGTCGCCCGAAGCTCCCTATCTGTATACCGCGAAGGTGTCTTATGAAGGGGATACGCAGGAAGTGCGCTTCGGCGTCAGAAAGGTAGAGTGCGACGCCGAAAAGGGCATGCGCATCAACGGAAAGCGCGTCATCCTGCGCGGAGCGTGCATTCACCACGACAACGGACTTCTCGGGGCTTGCGCCTATCCCGATGCGGAAGAGCGGAAAATCAGGCTCTTACAGCAGGCGGGTTACAATGCCATTCGTTCGGCGCACAATCCCTGCTCCAAGGCAATGCTCGACGCCTGCGATCGGCTCGGAATGCTCGTTATGGACGAATACGTCGATATGTGGTACGTCCATAAGACCATGTACGATTACGCTTCCTTCGTTTCCGATTGGTGGAAAGCCGATTTGAAGGATCTCGTAGACAAGGATTACAATCATCCTTCGGTCGTTTTGTACTCCACGGGCAACGAGGTGGGCGAAACCTACGAAAAGCGTGGGATCGAATTGACGGGGGAATTTACCAATTATCTCCATAGCCTCGATAATACCCGTTTCGTCACTTGCGGAATCAACATATGGTTCAACGCCATGTATAAAATGGGATTCGGACAGTATTCGGACGAAAAGGCAAAAAAGCAAGCGGAGGCAAAGACGGACAAGGAAAAGAACAAGCAGGCGGTCGGCTCGGAGTTCTTCAACAACCTTGCGGGTATGGTCGGCGCAGGATTCATGAAGACGATGGCGACCTTGCCCATTTGCGACGGCGCAACGAAAGAAGCCTATGCCAATATGGACGTTGCGGGCTATAATTATGGCGTGAAACGCTATCGGCACGATGCGAAAAAATACCCCGATCGCGTGATTTGCGGCAGTGAGACCTTTGTCGCCGACGCATACAAGTTCTGGGAGCTTGCCAAAGAAACTCCTTCTCTGATCGGCGACTTCGTCTGGGCGGGAATGGATTATCTGGGAGAAGTGGGGCTTGGCGCTATGGAATATAGCGATTATGCCAAGGACTTTGCGGGCGGAGCGGGTTGGATTGCCGCAGGAAGCGGACGCATCGACCTCACGGGTAAGCTTTTGGGAGAAGCGAGCTATACAAAGGTTGCCTTCGAGCAGATTCCCATTGCCATCGCCGTTGTGCCTGTCAATCATACGAAAGACAAGCATTCTCCCTCGGCGTGGTCGATGACGAATGCGCGCGAGAGTTGGTCTTGGAACGGGTGCGACGGAAACGAAGCAAAGGTCGAAGTCTATACAAGGGCGCATACAGTCAAGCTTTATGTCAACGATACGCTTGTCGGTACGAAGAAGTCGAAAAACGATTGTAGGGTCGTTTTCAAGACGACCTATCGGAGCGGAACGCTCTCGGCGGTCGGATGCGATGAAAAGGGCAACGAGGTTTGCCGTACAACGCTTTCGACGGCGGGAGAGAAGACGGTGCTTTCCATCCTTCCCGAAGTCGAAAGGGCGCAAAAAGAAAAACTTCTTTACGTGAGACTTGCCTATACCGACGAAAACGGAATCGTAAAACCGTTGGAAAGGGGAGAAATTACCCTCTCGGTCGCAGGGGGCAAACTCCTCGGTTTCGGATCGGCTTGTCCGTACAACGAACGGGGATTCCTCACAAACGTCTCCGATACCTATTTCGGAGAAGCGCTCGCCGTTATCAAAGTCGAGGGGGATGTCAAAATCCGAGCGGAGAGCAAATACGGAATCGCCGAAAAAGTCATTTCCGTAGAATAATCCTATTCTATTCATCAACCTCTTAATTGCAAGGGACTCCCAAAAAAGTTTCAGAGAAAGTTTTTT
>JAGATP010000045.1 GCA_017621155.1 Clostridia bacterium | reverse complement strand
GTTTCCCACAAACGGAAACGGCGACTATAAAATATGGAGGTATTACAATGAAGTATATTTGTGAAGTATGCGGTTGGGAGTATGACGAAGAAGTCGGCGCACCCGAATACGGAATCGAGCCCGGAACGAAATTCGAGGATCTCCCCGAAGATTTCACCTGCCCTCTCTGCGGCGTCGGGAAAGATCAGTTCAGCAAGGAAGAGTAAGTATGTTTATTTCTGACGACATTCACTACATCGGAGTCAACGATCATCAGATCGATCTTTTCGAGGGTCAGTTTGAAGTCCCTCTCGGCATGGCATACAATTCCTACGTGATCCTGGACGAAAAGATCGCCGTCGTCGACTCGGTGGAACACGGTTTCACGGAAGAATGGCTTGGCAACCTGAAAAAGGTCATCGGTGAAAGAGCCGTTGATTATTTGATCGTACAGCACATGGAGCCGGATCATTCTTCGAGCATTCTCGGATTTCTCCAAGCGTATCCGACGGTGAAGATCGTTTCTTCCGACAAAGCGTTTAAGATGATGGCGAATTTCTACGGCGTGAGCGACGTTTCCAAGCAGATCGCCGTAAAGGAAGGGGACAGCCTTTCCTTGGGCAAGCATACGTTGAAATTCATCGCGGCGCCCATGGTGCACTGGCCGGAGGTCATCATGACGTACGACGAGTGCGACAAAGTCCTCTTCTCGGCGGATGCGTTCGGTAAATTCGGCGCCAACGACGTGGAGGACCCCGAAGGTTGGGCTTGCGAAGCGAGAAGATATTATTTCGGCATCGTCGGCAAGTACGGCGTGCAGGTTCAGAATCTGCTCAAAAAAGCGTCCGCTTTGGAAATCAAGACGATCTGCTCGCTCCACGGTCCCGTTTTAAGCGGCGACCTCTCCTACTATTTGGACGTTTACCGCACCTGGTCGAGCTACGGCGTGGAATCGGAAGGCATCGTCGTCGCCTATACTTCCGTCTACGGAAACACGGCGACCGCGGCAGAATATCTTGCGGATCAACTCCGCGAAAACGGATGTAAAAAGGTCGTGCTCATCGACCTCATTCGCGAGGATCTGCACGAGTCCGTAGAGGACGCATTCCGCTACGGCACGATGGTGCTGGCAACCACCACCTACAACAACGACGTGTTCCCGAGAATGAAGCAGTTCATCGAGCACCTGACGGAGCGCGGCTATCAAAAGAGAAAGCTCGCGTTCATCGAAAACGGTTCCTGGGCGCCTACCGCCGCCAAGGGGATGAAGAGCCTTTTTGAAAACTGCAAGGAAATTACTTACGCGGAAAACAACGTCACCATTTTGTCCGCACTCAAAGAGGACGGAAAAGCAAAACTCGAATCGCTGGCAAAGGAATTGACGGCGTAAAGACGAGGAAATCAAGCCTAAACAGGGCAAGCGGCGCAGCGGTATTCGCTGCGCCGTAACGATATTTTTTAAGTCGATTCGGGCACACGGCGTCTTTTGATAAGAATCGCGCGCAAAAAAACAGCCGACGAAGGTCGGCTGTCTTTCGTTTGTTTTTTACCAAGTGCGGGAATTGAGCTGTCTGAACTGCGCGACGGTGGAAACGTGAGAGTTCAAGCCGCCGTCCACGTTGACGATCTGTCCCGTCACGTAGGAGCTTTCGTCGGAGGCGAGATATACGCACATCTGTCCGATATCTTCGGGGCAACCGTAGCGGTTGACCATAATATTGCTCAGGAAGATATCCTTGAGCGCCTGCGG
>JAGATP010000044.1 GCA_017621155.1 Clostridia bacterium | reverse complement strand
GTCCGTTTTCCTCACGGTAGGTAAGATTGTTGTTTTCAAATAAGGATTTTTTCATAGTATCAATTCTCCATACATTTTTAGTTTTCGTAAGCAATGTATGTCTGTGGATTGATTCCTGTATCCTTATTTATGGGAAACTCCACATTCCCATTTGGAAACCGTTTTAAACGTAATGCCGAGCAAATCGGCAAGCTGTTGCTGCGTCAGTCCCTTCTCCCTGCGGCATTCCTTGATAAATCGTCCTATTTTGATTTGATCCATCGTTTAACCCTCCGTACATAGACCTTCAAAGTATACCGCTTGAACGCCCTTCTGTCCACCCACGAATCGTAGAGTTGCCCTATTCTCTATCATAACACGTCTGCTCCGTTTTGTCAAAAGCATATTTTCAAAGTTCAAAGAGTTGCCTTTTTCCTTTTTTTGTGCTATAATTTCGAAAAGAGGGCAAATTCGCCTGCTCAGGAGGAAACCGTTGAAGCTCGTACAGATTGACGAAAAGGATGAACGCTTTTCTCAAGCCTGCGCATTATACGAAAGAAACTTTGTCAAAGAAGAAAAGCGAGAGCGCGCCGATCTTTTGCGCGTCATGAAACACGAGGACTACCATTTCTGCATTGTGGTTGCAGATCAGCTGCTTGCCGTCGTACTCTTTTGGGAAACGGAGCATTTCATCTATCTTGAACACTTTGCCGTTGCGGAAAATATGCGAAAACGCGGATACGGCTCGGCAATTCTCGAACTGTTGACGCAGCGGGGCAAACGGATTATTTTGGAAATCGAACCGCCCGTAGACGCCTATCGCATCGGACGAATGGATTTTTACCTGAAAAACGGTTTTTTGGTCAATCCGTATTTCCACACACAGCCGAAATACCGCAAGGAGGACAAAAGCTTACAGCTGATCGTCCTCTCCTCGCAAGGTATTCTCACGGAAGAAGAATACCTCTCCTTTTACGCCTACTTAAAAAAAGAGGTGGAAACCAAATAAAACAAGCAAATACGAAACGATATTGCCATTTCCAAGTCGTATTTGCTAAACTATATTTAGCATTGTTCTGATTTTCCCGACAGTGTTCTCCTTCGTTCTTTCTTATGCGCGGTTGGTAGCCCCGCATACAGTTTAGTGCAAAGGAGCTTTTTTGTTTCGGATACTCGGCTTGATGCGAAGGTTTTTTTCTTTCCCACCGGCATAGCCGGTGATTTTTTCACGGCCATTCTCTGTGAGAATTGCCGTGATCCTATCATCAAATCGACCCACGGACTTTTTCCGTGAGTCGATTGTCTGCGTATGAACGGAAAATTCGATTGATCGGCTTGAACTGCTGCGGAGCCCTCCCTTTACGCGCTGGTCTTTTTTTGCGTCGGAGAAAGCTGCGGCTGATAGGTCGGAACCAGCTCTGCAACGAGCTGTTTTATGTCGAGCGTCTCTGCATAGGCCGCCTCGTACAGCTCGTCGAGCTTGCTCCAAAGAAAACGCTCCTCGATCTTAATGGGGTTGGCGATGTTGATGAGCCCGTTAGGGGTCGTCTGCATTCCCTCTTCGTCCATCAGTCTCTCTTCAAAGAGCTTTTCGCCCGGTCTCAACCCCGTGCATTTGATCTCGATGTCCACGTTCGGCTCTAACCCGGAAAGTTTGATGAGATTGTAGGCAAGGTCGTAAATTCTGACCGGTTCTCCCATATCGAGGACGAAAATCTGCCCGCCCTTGGCATATGCACCCGCCTGCAAGACGAGCGAAACCGCCTCGGGAATGGTCATAAAGTATCGAATGATATCCTTGTGCGTGACGGTGACGGGACCGCCTTCCGCTATCTGCTTTTCGAACAGGGGAATGACCGAGCCGTTGGAGCCGAGGACGTTGCCGAAACGAACGGCGACGAACTTTGTCTTGCTGTTTCTGCCGATGGTCTGAATGATCATCTCGCAGATGCGCTTGGTTGCTCCCATGACGTTGGTGGGATTGACCGCCTTGTCCGTAGATATCTGAACAAAGACCTTTGCACCGTACTTGTCTGCGCACCTTGCGGCGTTGAGCGTTCCGAATACGTTGTTTTTGACCGCTTCGTTGGGGCTTGTCTCCATGAGCGGAACATGCTTGTGCGCCGCGGCGTTGAACACGATGCCGGGACGATACTTTCGGAACACGTCCTCCATTTTGCCCTTGTCTCTAAGGCTGGCAATGAGGACAAGGAGATTGAGAGAAGGATGCCTTCTTTTCAGCTCCTGCTCGATTTCGTAGGCGTTGTTCTCGTAAATATCGAGAATGACGAGTTGTTTGGGGGCATGCGTTGCGATCTGACGGCACAGCTCGCTGCCGATCGAGCCTCCCCCGCCCGTGACGAGGACGACCTGCCCCTCGATGTAGTTCATAATTTCATCGAGGTTGACGGAAATCTGCTCTCTGCCGAGAAGATCGGTAATCCGCACGGGGCGAAGGGAAGATACGCTCGCTTCGCCGTTGACCATCTGATAGAGTCCCGGGAGAATTTTGACCTTACACTTCGTCTCCTTGCACAATTTGAAAATACGGTTGATTTCTTTCTTGGGCGCAGAGGGAATGGCAATGAGGATTTCCTTTGCTTCGTATTTTTTTGCATATTTTTCAATCTCTTCCGTCGTGCCGACGATTTTCACGCCGTTGATGCGCTTGCCGATTTTGGACAAATCGTCATCGACGATGCAAACAGGATTGTATTCGATTTTATTCGTAGATTGAATTTCGCGAATGATCGCCGCGCCCGCGTTGCCGCCGCCGACGATCATCGCCCGCACCTTGCCCTTTTTCGTCAAGGAAAAGTGCGCCGAACGAAAGATCCGCTTGGAAAAACGGATGAGCAGCGCAGACACCGAAAGGACGCCGCAGTAGATGACGCATGTTCCGATGCTGTAAACCCGGTCGAGGAGCAAAACGTAGACGAGATTGGCGCAGAACACGCACACCATTGCCGCAAGCGCGCGAAGCGTTTCGGGAATGCTGATCGAGACAAAGACAATGGAGTACATCCGAAACACGACAAAAAAGAAGCCAACCACACACACATTGAACAAAAGCCAAGTGAGAAGGTTTTCGTCAAACGAGATGTGCTCGTAAACCAAAGCGATTGCAAACAGCATGGAAAAGCAGATTGCGACAAGATCGCAACCCGCTATTGCCAACCGTTTTAACGCACTCGAATATCTTTTATCCATATTTTTCTCCAAAAAACTGTTTTTCCCTTTTATTCTACCGTCACGCTCTTCGCGAGATTTCTGGGCTTATCGACGTCAAGCCCCTTCGTCACGCTGACGTAATAGGCGAGAATCTGCAAGGGAATGACGGACAGGCTCGCCGCAAAGAGCGGCTCTGTTTTGGGAACGAACGCGACAAATCGCGCTTTGCCCTCGACAGAGCGATCCCCCTCAAAGGCGAGCGCCATGAGATAAGCGCCGCGGCTTGCCACCTCGACCATGTTGCTCATCGTCTTTTCGGCGAGCGTTTCCTGCGTGAGAATACCGACGACGAGCGTTCCCTCTTCAATGAGGCTGATCGTACCGTGCTTGAGTTCGCCCGCGGCATACGCCTCGGAGTGAATGTAGCTGATTTCCTTGAGCTTTAAGCTCCCCTCGAGGCTGACCGCATAGTCAATGCCTCTGCCGATGAAGAAAATATCCTTTTTGCCTGCGATTTCCGTGGCGAACTTCTGCAGAGAGTTTTTCGCCTTGAGAAGAGCGGCAATCTGATCGGGCAATTTATTTAACGAGGCGATCAGCGCGTCTCGGCGCTCCCGGGAAAGAAGCCCTCTCGCCGAAGCGAATCCGATGGAAAGCAGGTATCCTGCGATGAGCTGCGCGCTGTACGCCTTGGTGGTAGCGACGGAAATTTCAGGGCCTGCCTTGGTATAGAACACAAAGTCCGCCTCACGCGCAATGGTAGAGCCGACGACGTTGACGATCGCAAGCGTCCTTGCGCCCCTTTCCTTCGCCTCTCTGAGCGCGGCGATCGTATCCGCCGTTTCGCCCGATTGGCTGATGACGACGACGAGGGTATGCTCCGTCAAGATGGGCTCCCGATAGCGAAATTCGGAAGCGAGCTCCACGCGGACGGGAAGCCTTGCCAGGCTTTCCATGACGTACTGCATGACGACGCCCGCATGATAGGCAGAGCCGCACCCGACGATCTGCACCCCGTTGATTTTTTTAACGTCCTCTTCGGAAAGTCCGATTTCGGAAAGGTTCACCCCGCCGTCCCTGACGAGATAGCCGATCGTATCTTTGACGACTCTGGGCTGTTCGTGGATTTCCTTCATCATGAAGTGCTCGAAGCCGCCCTTTTCCGCAGCCTCGGCGTCCCACGTGATTTCTGTGAGTTCCTTTTGGATTTCATTCCGATCGACGTCGTAGAAGGTCGCCCTGCCCTTTTCGAGCCGCGCGATCTCCATATTGCCGATGTAATACACCTTACGGGTGTATTTTAAAATGGCGGGAACGTCCGAAGCGAGGTACGTTTCGCCCTCCGATACGCCGATGATCATGGGGGAATCCTTTCTCGCCACGTAGATCTCTTCGGGATAGTCGTCAAAGAGGACGGCGATCGCATAAGAGCCCCTTACCCGCAGCGTAAAGCTGACAAGCGCTTCGATGGGATTGTTCCACTTTTTGTAATAATAGTCGATGAGCTTGACGGCAATTTCGGTATCCGTCTGGGAATAAAATTCATATCCCTTCCTGATTAGCTTTGCCTTCAGCTCAGAGTAGTTTTCAATGATGCCGTTGTGGACGGCGAAAACCGTCCTTTCGTCGTTAAAGTGCGGGTGCGCATTGACCTCGGAGGGCTCTCCGTGCGTCGCCCACCGCGTATGCCCGATGCCGCAAGTGCCGACGAGGGCTTCCCCTTGCCCGATTTTTTTCTTTAAGACCTTAAGCCTTCCCTTTGCCTTGACGACTTCCGTTCTGCCGTTCGACCGAACTGCCACGCCCGCCGAATCATAACCGCGGTATTCCAGCTTGGAAAGCCCGTTCAAAAGGATCGGGACGGCCTGTTTGCGTCCCGTATAACCAACAATTCCGCACATAACAACTCCCTATACGGTATGCCCCTTGCTCTTAATCACGTCGACAACGGAAGAAGCGAGCTTTTTGCACACCTCTTCGGACTGCGCCTCCACCATCACTCTGACGAGGGGTTCCGTACCCGATTCCCGGACGAGAATCCTGCCGCTCTCACCGAGCCGATCTTCCGCTTCCTTTACCGCGCATATGACGTCCTTATCGCTCTGTGCCGCCCTTTTATCCTTCACTCTCACGTTGATCAGAACCTGCGGGTAAATGTGCACGGGCTCGGCGAGCTTGGAAAGCGTCGTCTTACGCGCCATGATGACTTCCATGATTTTCAAACTCGTCAGGATGCCGTCTCCCGTCGTCGCGTATTTGGAAAAAATGACGTGTCCGGACTGCTATCCGCCCAGCCTGCACCCGTTTTTCTGCATGTATTCGTAGACGTACTTGTCGCCGACTGCCGTTTTGGCATAATCGACGCCGATTTCGTCAAACGCCTTATAGAGTCCGAAGTTGCTCATGACCGTCGTCACCACGGTGTTGGGCACGAGTTTTCCACGCTCCTTCATGTATTTTCCGTAAATATAGAGAATATGATCGCCCGTGACGACGTTTCCGTTTTCGTCCACGCAAAGGCATCTGTCCGCGTCCCCGTCATAGGCAAAGCCGACGTCCAGGCCCTTTTCCCTGACGAGCCGACACAGCCCGTCGATGTGGGTCGAGCCCGCGTCTTTGTTGACGTTCAAGCCGTCCGGCTCGGCGTTGATGACCGTGACCTTTGCGCCCAACGCCTCGAACACGCACTTTGCGATGTTCCAGGCCGAACCGTTGGCGCAATCGAGCCCCACCTTTATGCCCTTAAAGGAATACATTCCGAGGGAAATGAGGTAGGCGATGTACCGATTTCTGCCCGAAGCGTAGTCCACCGTCTTGCCGATGTGTTCGCGCAGGGCATAGGGAACTTCGGAAAGCTCCTTCCCAAAGAGCGTGACCTTTCCGTCGATGTAATCCTCAACGAGGGAGATAGTCTCTTCCTCCATCTTTTCGCCCTGAGCGTTGATGAGCTTGATTCCGTTGTCGTAAAAGGGGTTGTGGCTGGCGGAAATCATGATGCCGCAATCGAAGCCGTCCACCCGCGTAATGTACGAGACGGAAGGGGTCGTCGTCACATGCAGGAGATAGGCATCTGCACCCGAAGCGGTGAGTCCCGCCACCAAGGTGTATTCAAACATATAGCTCGAACGCCTGGTATCCTTGCCGATGACGATTTTCGCGGGCGTTTCGTCCCCCTTTCGGCGCTTGAGCTCCCCGTAGTAATATCCCAAAAATCTGCCTACCTTGTAGGCGTGATCCGCCGTGAGCGTCTTGTTCGCTTCGCCGCGGAAACCGTCCGTTCCGAAATATCTGCCCATGCTTTTCGTTCTCCTATTGCTTCTTTGCAACGATGTTTTCGCCGCTCTTGAAAATGCTGTCCGCGGGAACGACGCCCCGCACACAGGAAAGCGGATAGAGATTGGTGTTTCTGCCGATGACAGTTCCCGGATTCAAAACGCTGTTGCACCCCACTTCGACGAAATCGCCGAGCATCGCGCCGAATTTTTTGAGACCCGTCTCCCGTTTCGTCTCCCCGTCCTTGACGACGACGAGCGTCTTGTCGCTCTTGACGTTGGAAGTAACCGACCCCGCGCCCATATGGGACTTATAGCCCAGGATGCTGTCTCCGACGTAGTTATAGTGCGGCGTCTGCACGCCGTCGAACAAGATGACGTTTTTGAGTTCGACCGAATTGCCGACCACGCATCCCTCTCCCACGAGGGCGTTTCCGCGCACAAATGCACAATGGCGCACTTCGGTGTTTGCCCCGATGATGCAGGGCGCACCGAGATAGGCGGAAGGTGCAACCTTTGCGCTCTTGTGCACCCAGACCTGCGGAGAAACCTCTTCATATTCTCCCTTATCGAGGGAAGTTCCGAGCGCAACGATCATCGCCCCGATGCCCTTCAATGCCTCCCACGGGTAGGTAAATTTTGACAGGTAAGGTGCTGCCATCGTATGAGACAAATCAAACAAATCTATAATCTTCGGAATCATAAATTTTCTCTTTCCTTCTGACGCTCAACGTACCCTTTTATTTTATCACAAAATCAAATGAGATTCAAGAGAATGTGAAAGGAGCACCCTTCGAAAATGCCGAAAAAGATTGTAAAATCCTGTCTTTTTTGGGGGAATTTTGAAGAATCCGATTTCTCCTCTCCTTCCCGCAAACAGAAGCTCTACAATATTCTATGAAAATATAATCAAAATGTTATCATGATTTTACCACAATTCTGAAATGCGGTCAAGAAAAACCGCACTGAAAGCACCAAAAACGGGAAGCTTAAAAAAATCCAAAGGTCAAGAGCACTCCCGACCTTTGGAAAACGAATTCGTAAAAACTCACAGAGACGACTCCGTCGCTCCTTGAGCGCTCTCTTTTCTTCCCTTCCGTAGACCGTAAAGTCCGCGCTTCACAAGCTTGGAAAGGGAATGAAGCACGACGGCAAAAACACATGTGAGCAGAACGACGATGAGGATATTCAGCCATACCCGATCGGTCAGTCCCAAAAGGGTAAGCGGGCCCAACATGATTCCGTAATGGCAAAGATACACGTCGTAAGAATACCGATTGGCAAACTCGAGGAATCGACGCAAGGGAGGCGCAAAGGAGACGTCTTGCAAGGCGGTCAGCACGAGCATGCAGAGAAATGCCCCTAAAAAGACGTGGGAATAGTCATAGAGAATCCAATAAAAAAATTCGACCGTTTCGCTTTCAAACGCGTAAAAATAGGTAACGTCCATATAAATGCGCAAGGCGTTGGTAATTCCCGCGAACGGCAACAGGACGAGGGTCAATTTCAGCGACGAACGCCCGCTTTGCTGCAATTTCTTTGCGGAAAAGCCGATCAGATAACAATTCAGCCAGGCAGGATTCCAATCGGAAAAAAAGAACCGCGCGGCAAATCCCATCAGAGCACAGAGGAGAACCACCGTGACCCACATTCGCGTTCCGCGCGCAAAGGCGTCGTGCAGAAGGGGCGTCAGCAAATAGCACAAGAGAATGTACGGGACAAACCAAAGATGTCCATACCCCACCGTAAGTCCGGAAAAGGTGAAAATATCGACAATTCCCGAAAGGGGGAGCTCCCCTTCGGCAAACACCATGAAAAACGGAAACGAGAGGAACAGAAAGAGGTAGTAATCCACCAATATTTTGACGAAATTCTTGCCCCAAAAGGCAAATCGATCGGGAATCTCCCGCCCCGCATACAAAAAACCGGACAAAAACAGAAAAATCTGTACGCCTACGTTGAACCACCAGGCGAGCCAATGGTTATAATAGCGCAAAATGTGGCACGCAACGATAAAGCACATCGCAAAAAAACGCAGGAGGCTGACCGCATCATTCCTGTCCTGCTTCAAAACAGCCCTTACCATATCTTCCTCTGTAAATCGGAACAGAAGCCTTTGCGCGTTGCAGACGATTTTTCCCGCTCGCGCCGATGAAAAGCCGCTTCGATGCGAATGCACTTATGCTCTGTCCTGCATTTATGATACAATAATTCGGGGGATTTGTAAAGCAAAATCCCCCACTTTTCGAAATTCAAACACTTTTATGCTTTTATCTTTCCGCTCCCTCGCTTTGTTTCGTCAAAGAAAAGGACAGAAAATCGACCTTTCCCTTTCCGAGGTACGTAAAATAGAGGGAAATTTTCCCCACAGGCAAAGGGATCACGGCGAAAAAGTCTTGCCACGCCTTCGACTTGGAAAGAGCAATCGTTCCCAAGGGAGTCCCATCCCTGTCCGCCCGGACGATAAATTCCCCCGCGCTGCCGCGAACGCGGACGGACACCTCCGTCCTTCCGAGGGCGTCAAAGTAGCAAAATCCAACCATCGCCCCGTCGCGCATGCCCTTGACGCACTGCTTTCCCCTCTCGTATTCGGAAATGCAGGGGTGCATTTTGTATTTATGCTTGCTGAACGGCCCGTAAGCGCATTTGAGCGCCCCCTCTTTGCTCTGCAAATTGCAGGCGATGTAGGCGGGATACCTGCCTTCCCCCTTCAAAGGTCGCCCCGTCAGACCCTGGCTGGTCATTTCCACCTGCGCAATGCTTCCGTCCTCTGTAATCTCAATCGGCTCGGCACAGCCCTGACGGGACTGCTCCGTCTGATTCGTCTGACGGTGGTAAAAGACGTAATAGCGTTCCCCGATCTTTTCGATCGAGCCGTGAACGTTGCCCCAATAGTTGACGGCGTCCTTTTCCGTTCTGCCCGAAAGGCCGATGTCTCCGTTGGAAATGATCGCACCCCCGAAGCGGAAGCCTTCGTCCGGGCGATCGCTCACGGCATAGGCGAGCTCGTGGCTGAGCCGCGAAGAATAGATGAAGTAATACCGCCCGCCGATTTTCCGTATGGAAGACGCCTCGTACATTTCGTGCCCTTCAAACCCCGTTCCCGCGCTGTTCTTGTAGCCGGGAATGAGCATTTTCGGCTCTCCCTTCACCGTCAGCATGTCCTTTTCGAGCCGAAGAACTTGATTCCCCGTCCCGTCGACGTTTTTGATTCCCTTGCAATTTAACATTTTGCGCAAGTTTTCGTTGGCGGAATAGCCCGAATAGAGGTAAATTTCCCCGTCGTCGTCAACGAGCACGGCGGGATCGAAGCACATGATGTCCTTTTTCCCTGTTCCGTAGGGCGTGCCGTCGGGATAGTGAACGAAGCCGTAATAGGAAAACGGTCCGTCCGGGAACTCGCTCCGCGCTACGTGGATTTTGTTCTTGAAATCAAAGCAATAGTAAAGATAATAGCGTCCGTCTTCCCCCTTGGCGCAATCGGGCGCCCACAAACAGTGAATGCCCATGCGATTGCCGACGCCCCTTCGGGGATAGGAGACGCCGCGATTCGTCCAATTTGACAAATCGGAAACGGGGGCAGACCAAACGACGTAATCCCCCGGACAATAGCGCATGGAATTGAACTTGTCGTGACTACCGTAAAGGTAAACTCTGTCGCCGAACACGTGCGGCTCTCCGTCGGGAATGTACTCTCCGTCGGGCAAATAAGGATTGTAAACTTGGCTCATAACCTTCCCCTTTTTCTTTTTATCATACCAAATCTTAAGAGAAAAAGCAATGCGTTTTTCCTGAACTAAGAAAAATCCAACGCAAACTGACGCCCAAAGACAATGCAGTCTGTGTTCTTTCTTCGACCGAACATTATGCCCGAACGAAATGAAAAAGCCCTCTTGACAAATCGGCTTTCGTTTGTTATACTTTAAGCGTCGAAATTCGAAAGAGGGATTGATCTTACTCTCCCTTTCGAAAAGGCGACTTATTTTCGTTTTCGGGAGCTACATAAATGAAGAAATACCTGATCCCCGCCATCATGCTGATCATTTTCGAGGCGATTGCCATTACCCTTTGGCTGACGAAGGACAACCTGTTTTATCTGTTTAATTTCAGCTATATCGGCTGTGCCCTCGCACTCGGCATCTTCCTGTACATCAAGCAATATCGACACGCCCGCCGCGTAACGCAGCTTTTGGTCGGATTGTACATGTTGGTCTATCTGGGGCTCATCTGCAATGAAAATATGCAGATCGAAGGATTTTGGTACTATTTGTTTACCGGCGTCTTTGAGGCGGCGACCATTCATTATGCAGTTGCGAAGCTCTTCGGCCCGCTGATTTTCGGGAGAGGATGGTGCGGCTATGCCTGTTGGACGGCTATGGTGCTCGACTTCCTCCCTTACAAGACGCCGAAACAGCCGCGCAAGAAATTGGGTTGGATTCGATACCTCACCTTTGCGGCTTCCCTCATCTTCGTCGCCACCCTCTTTTTGGCGCACGTGGGCAACATGGAAAAAATCATGTTCTGGGCGTTTCTGATCGGAAACCTGCTCTATTATGCCGTGGGAATCGGACTCGCTTTCCTGTTCAAGGATAACCGAGCGTTCTGCAAATACATTTGCCCGATTACCGTATTCTTAAAGCCGATGAGCTATTTTGCCCTGTTCCGAATCAAATGCGACAAGACGAAATGTATCTCCTGCGGCAAGTGCAAGCGGGTGTGCCCGATGGACGTAGACGTAACCGACAATTCAAGAAAGAGAAAGAACGGCACAGAGTGCATTCTGTGCTTCGAATGCGTCAAAAATTGCCCGAAAGACGCTCTATAAGCGATCTCCTTTGAAAAAATATCGCCGTATCGTAACGATACGGCGACTTGTTTACTGTAAATTCGGAGAATAGGCAAACCACTTATACTCTGCGGTTGCGGGAAGGGAATCGGGATCGAGCGCACCGCTCCAGGCATCCGCTCCCTTACAGTTCCATACGTTCATCATCAGCTGCATGGGGTGGGAGGGAATCGACTCTGTCGCACGGTACACCGCCTTGCCGTCCACGTACCAGACGATGGAATCGGGCTGCCAATCGAAGGCGTATTCATGAAATTCCGCCGAAGCGTCGAAGCCGAGCTCGAAGTCGTATTCGTGATTGCCTACCCCGCCCGTATAGTAGTTGAACTGTATGCGCAAGGGATCTTTGCCGAGAAACTCGATGTCGATTTCATCCCACACCGGTTGGTTCGCATAGGTAAAAAAGGAAGAGATGACGCCCGAACAGTCCGCCGCCTTCATAAAAACGGAATAAAAGCCGTAGGAATAGGTGTTGTCCGTGCGGTACTCCGCGCCCGCATAGCCGTTCCGCTCCCGAACGACGGACATATGCATCACACCGTCTTCGATCGCTGCGCTGCGCTTTCGCCAGGTACAGTTGAAGACGCCGCCGTTGGAATAGCCGTCCGCCCAATAAAAATCTTTGGGTATCCCCTTTGAAAAATCCACCAACACCTCGTTATCCATCGTGAGACGATCGGGAATGCCTGCCGCCGATTCGTGCGGGGTGAAAGTAGGCTCGGGCGGAACAAACATCGGCTTGGGAGTCGTGGGAGCGCTCGTAGGCTTTGGCGTTTCCGCGCAACCTGCGAACGCAGAAAACATCACGCTCAATGCAATCATTGGCAACAGTTTACTCGATTTCATAATTTCTCCTCGCGTCTGCCCCTATCGGAAAAGCAGATCGTCCTTTCTTGGATTTCTCAATCCGAAAAGCAGCGGCGGCGCAGATTGCACCGTCGCCGTTTTGCAGATTATGCCTTTATGCGTTTTCGATTTTGAGCGAAACGCATCCCCAGTTGTTTTCCTGCACTTCACCGCCGACGACGTTAGAAATGGAGTACTTCTTGCCATTTACCGTAACGCTCTTGCCGTGAGGAGCCTGCTCTGCGCTGAGCTTGACGTCTACCCAAGGGTTATCCTTGTAAGTCGGGTCAGAGGGATCTTTCGCGCCGAAGTGTCCGGTGTAAGCCGCGCCGTCAACGGGCATCTCCGTGACGTCGAACGCAATCGACCAAGCTCCGTTCTCGCCGATCGTGACCGTTCTCGAAAGCTTGTCGTAGTTCGTCCATGCGCCGCCGCACTGTTGAAGGTCGAAGTGAATCCAATCGAGGTAAGCACTCAGCGTTTCGCCGTCGACGCCCGCGGAAGTACCGCTGATGACCCAAAGAGCCTTCTCTCCGTCAACCTTCAGATCGACGCCCGTCGTCGTCAGGGTTGCCCCTTCGGGAAGCTCGGGGATAACGGGTGCGGTAACGGTCGCGAACTTGAAGTCGCCGAGGGTTACGTTGCCGGAGTGATTGTTGCCGCCGTCCTGATAGACGTGCGTATGGAAGTAAATGAGAAGCTGGGTAGGTTCGCCGCTCTCGGTCGCCGCGTCATAGGTAAGGTAAAGCGTTACCGTCTCGCCTGCGGGTACATTGAGGTCGGTGCCGCCCCAATCGAGATTCGTGCTCGGATTGCCAACGGTTGCAACGGCGGATTGAACGATGTCGAGGACGTTGTTTGCGCCGTGCGCCGTCTTGCCGTTGATGTCAAAGCGGATTCTCATATCGGAAGCATCGTTGTTCTTGATCGTAACGGCAAAGGTGTTGTGTTCAGCCGCATTCGTGCCCGCAAGATCGACCACGAGATTTGCATACGATTCGCCGACCGTATTGGTATACACGACGTTGTAGGATTTGCCCTCGTTCTCCGTCGTCACTTTGTACATCTCTTCGTTGTTGGACGCAAGTCCCAAGGAGATCGCTTCTACCCCGCTCAGATCGGGAACGGTCGTCTCGATCGGCTCGCCGCCAAATTCAGGCTTCGTCGTCTTTTCCGCGGATTCGCCAAGATCCGTCCAATGAAGGTTGTCGATGGATACCGTTACCGTCTGTCCCGGTTCGCCGAGCATACCGAGGAGCAGGAAGACTGCCGACTCGACGTTATCATAGACGCCTTCGGGATAGAGAACGCCCCAATCTCCGTGACGGAAGGTCGCTTCGAGGTTGTTGACGCCCGCCTGAATGTCGATCATTTCATAGTTCTCGATTCCCACGTTGTTGACGGCGATTTTGCCTGCAACGGAGGAAGTGAGCTGCATGTTGAGCTTATAATCGTGGTTGACCTGAAGCTTTCCGCCTTCCTGCTCTGCGGAAGAACGGTACATGATCTGAATGATCGCGTTGTTGCTCGCGCCGCCGTCGCGGGAATTGACGGTAAACTTGAAGTTTGCTCTGCCCGCTTCGGAATCGGCGGAATCCTGATAGTAAGCCTCGTTCATCGCGGAAGTACCGCCTACATAGTTTGCGGGATCGTTCCAATAGCCCCAGGTATTCGTGGGAACTTTGTTCTGCTCATAGTAGTTAATCGGCTGATAGCCTGCGGGTTTCGTCCAGACGACCGTCACCGTGCAGGTCGCCTGCTGGCTTGCCCCGCGGCGGGTTGCCGTAATGGTCGCGCTGCCCTCGCCGACGGCGGAGATCTTGCCGTTTTCGTCTACCGTTGCGACGTCAGGCGCGGAAGAAGCCCACTCAACGCCCTCGCCGGTTGCAGAGCCGTTCTTCTTTACGGTAGCCGTGAGCGTCTCGTCGCTCCCCTTTTCAAGCGTAAGCTCGGCCTTGCTCATTTCGACGGTGATAGCTTCCACCGTGACCGAACAAGTCGCTTCCTTCTCACCCGCCTTCGCGGTAACGGTCGCCGTGCCCGCAGATTTGGCGATGATAATGCCTCTCGTTACAGTCGCGACGGATTCGGACGAAGAAACCCACTCGTCCACCGATCCTTCGCTTCCGTCGGAAAGCGTTACGGTAGCCGTGAGCCGCTGCGTGTCGCCCGGGCCGAGCGTCACCGAGGTCACGTCAAGCACGACGCTCTCCACCGTAGGCTCTTTGGGCGTGTTGTCGCAGGCAGTCAATGCAAAGATCATGACGAATGAAAGAATGCATGCTACCATGGAAAAAAAGGTCTTTCTCAGTTTCATAAATAAAGCTCCTCCTGATCAAATTTTTTATCTCATTTCCTCCCGAACATTCCAAGCAAGTCGGAATGTTCGGGATAAAATTTGACGAATGCCGTTATTCCTTTGCGGACGCATCCGCGTCTGTCGCTTTTTTGTTTCTTTGAATGGTTCTTACCAGGAAGAACGCCATCACGCCGACGCCGGCTGCAAGCACGACTTCCACGAGTACGACGTACCAAACCCAGGAATAGTTATACGAAGCGCCTGCGGACAGGTCGATCGATCCTGCGGCGTTGGGATCAAATGCGGTCTCCGCATTGATGGTGTCGACCAACGTCCACAACACGTCGTGCGCGACGTTTTCCGCAATCTTGTATCCCACGTCGTTCTTGATCGTACCGAACAAGCTGTCGCTGATTCCGTTAGACAACCAGATATCGTTCCCTGCCCAAATTCCTCTGTAAGCGGGCATATACGTATCGTTCGAGTTAACCCAGTCGGTAACGGCAGTACCGCGGAAGCCCCATTCGTCTCTCACGATTTCGGTCATCAGCCCGTAGTTTGCGCCCGACCAGACTCTGCCCAGACGGTTCATGCTCGTCATGAGCGCGTTGCCGCCCCCTTCCTTGATCATGATCTCGAAGGGTTTCAGATAGACTTCGCGGAGAGTCTGCTCGGTAAGGAAGGTAAACAGTCCTTCACGGCTGTATTCGCTGTCGTTTACGACAAAGTGCTTGACGTAGGAGTAAACGCCCATATCCTTCGCTCCGGAAACAGTACCCGCGCAGATATAACCTGCAAGCACTCCGTCCTCGGAATAGTATTCGCCGTTTCTTCCGCCGAAGGGGTTGCGGTGCGTATTGGCGCCCGGTGCATACCAGCCTCTCAACCCTTCCATGGAGCTGCGCTCTCTGCCTACGCTAAGTCCCATCGCATACGCAAGATCCGTGTTCCAGGTCTGTGCGAGCATCGTTCCGCTGGGATATGCCATAAATTCGCAGGTCGTTCCGTTTCCGCCCGTGACGCGCGTATTGAATCCGAGCGGGCCGTCCAGATCGATGTACTGCTGTTTCCCGATGCTGGGAAGCTCCTTCGTCTTGAAATATCCGTCGCTGACGAGCCGATAAAGCTCGATATCGGTAATGTTTGCGATCAATTCTGCCCAGATCTCATCGTCATACGTTTCCGTACCCAAAACGTCTTCCAATTTCAACCCGTTGGATGAGGTTTTGCGCTTTGCGCCAAGGTAGCCCGCATACTCCAGCTGCTTGTCGGTCGGAGTATTCTGCTGCGAAACGGAGAGCGCCGTGTCCGTCATCTTTCTCGCCGTGACGATCTTTTTAGGATAAGTTCCCGCAAAGTCCGCTCTCGACAGATAGGTCACGGGCGTCTCTTCCTGACTTCCGTCCAAATCGGATTGGTCGATAGTCTGATCGTTTCCCTTGCCGTCCTTGTTCGTAAAGCGGTTTTCGACGTCGTTGTTCGTCTTTGCGTCTTTGTCGTAATTGGTTTCCCTGATCGAATAGGTCAATACCGCATTCTTGTGAGCGGCCGCCGCTCCGTTGAACGCCACGTCGCTCATGTTGCCTTCCTCATGGGAATTCTTCATGAGGCGGAGCTGATAGTCCCCCTCGTCAAGCTCGTAGCCCGTATGTCCGTTTTTGTTCGCGTCGTAGCAGTCATAGGAAGCCATACTCTGCACATTAAGCTCCAACTTGACGAGATCCATGCCGCCGGGCTGAATGAGTCCCGTCTTGGCAAATGCCGCAAGGTTGACGTGTGCCTTTTCGATGCCGCCCTTGTAATAAGGTGCGGTGTAGTAGAGCTCCACGACGTCCGATCCGGCATAATCGCCCGTATTCTTCACTTCCACGTAAATTTCGATCTTGTCGTTTTGCGCAAGTTCGCCGCTTGTCTTTTCCTTTCCGTTCACCAATACTTTCGTGATCGTCCAGGTAAAATCGGTATAGGAAAGTCCGTAGCCGAAGGGATACTGCACGACGCTTTCGTATCCGCCTTTTCCTTCCCAATAGCCCTCGACGTCGGCAGTTTCAAACCACTTATACCCGACGTAAATGCCTTCGGAATAATCCACATAAGCTCTGTATTGGCTTGCAGCGCCCGTGCGGTTCGAATAGATCGTTCCCGCACCCTTTTCGCCGTTGCCCTTATTGCCCTGATTGACGGCTGCGGGAGTCGTTCCGAGAATGTCGTAAGCGTAGGTATCCGCCGTTCTGCCCGAGGGGGACACGCTCACTCTCTCCGTCTTAATCGTTCCGTCGCTGTTCTTTTCATAGATTGCCGTTCCGTCCTCGTTGTACTTGGGATTTCCCTTTTCGTCGCGCACGGGAACGGGTTCATCCGTGTAGCCGCGCAGGACGTTGACGAGTCCGTTGACGCCGCTCAATCCCGTAATGCCGACAAGGAGTGCGCCGTCGATGCCCTCGTCGTCGAGAAAGCCCGTCTCCATGGTGTTTGCCGTATTCAGAACGACGATCACCTTTTCGCAGGTTGCCTTTGCGACCTCGATCATATCCTCTTCTTCGGTGGAGAGCTGAAGGTAATGCCTATCCGTCACCGTCTTCTTGGCGTTACTGCCAGACGTCGTCTGCTTGACCTGCTGAAGCTCCAAGTCCTTGCTCTCGCTGCCCGTTCTGCCGATAACGACGATTCCCACGCTGGAGAAGCTGATGATGCTGTTCGTCAACGCTTCATACTGCGCTTTGCTCGGCTCGCGCAATACGAAAATTTCTTCCGATCCGAACGCTACGCCGCCCCTGTATTCGAGATAGTCCCCGTCGCCGTACGTCTTGTTGTGCGCCGTATAATAGCTCTTATACAGGTTGTAAAGATCCTGATTGTACTTGATGCCCGCCTGCTCCAGCGCGGGGAAAAGCTTCGTCCTCGGAAGGTTGGTGTTTGCATAGCCCGAACCGAACGCCATCGTCATCCAGTCATAAGCCGCCCAACCGAACACGTTGACCTGCTTTATTTCCTCTTCGGAAAGAGGCAGAGCAGGATTGCCCTTGTTGTCCTTCTCGTTCTTCAAGAGAACGGTGCCTTCTTCCACGATGTCCTCGCAGAGATCATACCCGTCTGCCAAAGCGGCTGCGCTTGCCATCTGCGCTCGCCCGTACAAGAACAAGCTGATGTCTTCCGCAAACATCGACACCGCGATGATGAGCGCAAGCATGATCGCAACTACCGCTGAGATGCAGGGGGTAAACACTGCAAGAGCCTTCTTCGTTGACATTCCCTTTTTCATTCCATAACTCCTTCTATTATTTTTTGCGGCGCGCCGTCTCCGAACGGATTTCATGCAAAAGACGATGCGCACGCTTTTTCCAAATTATAGCAAAAAGGAACGCGTCGTTACAATACGCGTTCCTTAAACTGCTGTTTTATTTCTCAGATTGTCAGAAAATTATCCGACGAAGATGACGTTCAGATGGAAGATATCGTCACTCACCGAAGTCGTAAGCTCGCCTCCGTATTTTTTTGCGATCATGCGAAGGCTGCGCATTCCGAAGCCGTGGCTGGTTTTATCCCCTTTCGTCGTCACGGGAAGCCCGTCCTCGAACGTAAGCGTCCCGTTAAAGTAGTTTTCCTCCTGCACGAGAATGATGTTGTTCTTTACCTTCACGCTGATGTTGATAACCCGCCTGTTCTTTTCCTCGATTTCCTTGACGGCTTCCAGCGCGTTGTCGATGATGTTGCCGAAGAAGCAATAAAGATCGCCCGACGCCATAAAATCAAGCTTTTTTCCGTCTATCATGCAGGAAAGATTGATGCCGTTCTGCTCGCAGTACAGGCTTTTCTCCGTGATCAGCACGTTCAGAAGCTGATTGCCCGTCTCAATTTTGGAATCGTAAATGGAGATGCTGTCGCGGAGTGCCTTCACCGACTCCGGCACGAAATCCCCCTGCGCCATCAGCGCGTCCAGCTTATACTTGATGTCGTGACACTTGATATTGATCAGTTCGATGCTGTCCTTGGAAATTCGGTACTGCAACTCGCCCTGCCGTATGGTATGTTTGAAGTATTCGTTCTCTTTTTGCAGCTCGTTCTTGACGATGGTGTTCGAGGCAAACAACAAGACGATCACGCAGCACAGACAGGAAAAGAGGTTGCCCGTATGGCGCAATATGTAGTAAATCGGATCGTCAAAGCGGTTTTCCCGCTCCACGCAGAGCTCCGCAAAGGCAATGTCTTCGATGGAACACAGGAGAATCGTAATTCCCAAAACGAGCGCCGCCGTTACGAGCATACGGTTGTCGATTTCGTTGGTTTTGAGCTTCGCCGTTATGTTGCGGATAAAGAAGAACCAGACGAGAAAGGCGAAGAGCGCAAAAATACCGTAGTACATGATACGGTAATACAAATTGAAATTCTCACCCCAATCCTGATACAAATCGAGCTGCTCGCCCACCGTATAGACGATCAGATACGATTTATACACGAGGTTTTGCGCGGCGTAAGCCATACCGCAGCAAAAGAAAACCGCAGAGTACTTTTCTTCAAAGCACCCGATCGCAAACAGCGTAAATACGCCGAAGAGAAAGAGATAGACCAAAATCCTTCCCCAGACCGTTCCTCCGAACGCCTGATAAAACAGGGCAACGGGCAACCCGATCGCAAACAGCAAAGCAAAGCCGAGAACTGCCCGCAATGCAAATTTTTTACGGCGGCTGAGCTTACAGAGAAAGAGCACGGCAAACACCGAATACTCAAACAGAAATTCTACGATGATATATCCGTATACTTGCCAAAAAGTCATAACATCTCTCCCAAACCGGCATACCAATTCGCCAGCTCTTCCATAAACGCCTTTCTTCTCGGTCGGCTGATGGAAAGCATTTCCGAGCCAACCTGCACCTGCGAGCCCTTCACGCACATGATAAATTTCGGATTGACGATGTAACACTGATTGCACCGCAAAAAACCGAACTTTCCGAGATCGGCTTCGACTTGGGAAAGCACACCCGTCCTCTCCACGATTCCGTCTACCAGATGATAATAAAGGCGGTGCCTTATGATTTCGACGTACATCAGCTTGTCCGTCGAGATTCTGCACATTCCCTCCGCCGTACTCAAAACGAGATTCTTTTTCTCGTTGAGCGCATAGATGTCGAGCGCCTTTCTGAACTTCAGGGCGAAATCGTAATACTGAACGGGTTTGATTACGTATGCCACGGCGTCCACTTCGTAGCCCTTTTGCGCATATTGAATGAGCTTGGTGATGAAGATGAGGGAAACCGCCTTATCGATTTTTCTCAGCTCGATCGCCGCGCTCATTCCGTCTCGGTTGGGCATCTGAATATCCATGAATACGACCGCGTACTTTGCCTTGTAACCGGTGAGAAAATCCACGGCGTCCCTATACCTGTCCACCTGAAATTCCTGTTTGCTCTCCGCGGAAAATTTTTCGATATACCTCGTCAACCGCTCCGCCGATTCGTCCTCGTCTTCCACAATTGCAATGTTTCTCATCATTCCTCCCTTTTAAATCCCCTCGGTTTTTACGCCTGCACTTTGAATGCAGGCGAATCGGAACAACCTTTCGCTTTTATTCTATCACGAAATTCGACGATTTGCAATACCCAATTTTAATTTTTTAACCGTTGATTCAAAAATTTTTCGGACTGATACGAAATGAATTTCATTACGCACAGCGTTCCGCTCCACAATAATCAACTCTCTAAATGAGGTTCTCCCCAAAGGTATCTAAATTTGACATGTACCCTCTTTCCTTTATTAATCCATAATAGTTTGTTGCCAAATAGAGTCAATTGTCTTCTTTTTTACAAATATTAATTCTTGATACACCTCTTTTTGTCTCTCTTTATCGTAATTAAAAATAAAATTTATATCTGATTTCCATATCTCAATTGCTTTTTGAAAATTGTTTTTATTATGATTGAAATGAATTAGCCAATTTAGAAAATCCGTAAATTCCGCTTTTGTAGTAAAACCACTCTCTAAGAAGGAAGCGATAAGCACCCTTCGCGCAGAAAAAGAGGGTGAGTTTTTTTCGTTGACGCAATAGCCCATTTCGTTAAATTTAGACTGTATAGCCAATTTAGAATAATACCCTCCATCTCCATATCCGAATTTTCCGACTTGGAGATTCTCGTTCAGGTCAAAAAGCAATATATTATTCGAAAAAGTCAATTCATCAAAATAAAAACGGGCCATACTGTACTCATGACAATTATGACAATAATGCAGACTTACGGGAATAGGATGAAAATCGGGAATACGCTTTACATAGCCAGTCCGCTCTTCGATTTTATGGTTATGAACTACGCACGATAATTTTCCACTGTACACATTAACGTAAAGAGGTGGATTTTCGTAAATCATAGCTTTAATGTACTGTTCTTTATACCATTTTTTGATTTGTTCAATCTTATCCGTCTTGTTTGACTTTCTCGCTTTGCGCAGAATACCGTAAGCCTCTTTCACACTTTGATTTAGAGAAAAATAACACCCCTCGATGATAGAGAAAATATATTTCTTCAACTTATCGAAAAAATCCCCTCCCTTTGCTAGACGGCTAAACATATCATCTGTATACAATAACCCTATCAGTACGCCCAGTTGTTCGGGATTAATGGCGTACGTTTGTCCAAAAGGCAGGTATCGCGTTAGTATATTCTCCCACGCATTCAATACATCCGTTTCCTCTCTACAGTTTCTGTACTCCATATTGCCAACGTACCTTTTCAATAAATTGCGCAAATCGTTAGCCGCAAAAAATGTAAGGTCAAAATCTTTTGAGTTATTAAAAATAAATTCAAACAGACTGTCCGTATCATACTGTGTCTTTCTACTCTTAACTGTAACGCCATGCTTGAAACTGCATTTTTTATATTTTAAGTACGGTGTATACGCAAAACGTCTAGCCTCCGCCAAGCCAATTTTTCCTTGAATCCTTTTTCCCCGGAAACCTCTTACGTAATTCAAATTATTGGCTGCCATTTCGCTCTCGCCGACAAAACTCAAATTACACATCGTACAATGCAACGATTTTAAATAAGTAGTCGTTGCAGGTTTCTCATACGTTCCGTAAATCCAATACTCTTGAAATTTATTAATCAGCCGATTGCCGCAGACAGGACAAGTATTATCATTGACAATTAGCACGCCCCAATATGTCTGTGCTTGCCGTCTTTTCTTTCTGCTCTTTATCATAACTACCCTTTTTTGCTAACATTTCATGCCAAAAGCCTTCTCATGATTGAGCTACAAGTTCTATCATCACCTCAAATTCACCCGATTGGGCGGCGAGCGGAATCGAAGCCGAATGATTTGCCACGGGCATTTGAGTGCGCATGTCCGTCCCATTCCGATTTCCTGCTTGCTATTCTGCCAAGAGGTGCAAATCCGCAAGCCAATCGTGAACGCGGGTGCTCATGCCCGAGAGTGTCGAACTCGTAAAGTGAAGATTACTGCCGACCTCCCCGGTCACTCTGCCGCTTACGCTGTTATGCGCCGCACTTCCGCCGCTCGACGCCGCCGTACTGAACGTATAGACGGTCTTGCCCGATAAACCGTTATAATGCTCTAGGAACGTCCTGATGAGCATGGGCTCGTAGCCGTTCCAAATGGGATAGCCGATGATCACGGTATCATAATCCGACAGTTCGATTTGACGGTACGTTTGCTCGGAGAGTTCGGGGCGGGCGTCGTTTTTGCGCTCCACCTGACTTCTCGAATTGGAATCGTTATAATTCACGTCCGCCGCCGTGTAGGGAATCGCGGGCACAAGCTCTACCCCTTTGCCGCCCGACTGCGAGGTGATTTCCTCCGCCACGCGCTCCGTATTCCCCGAATAGGAAAAGTAAACGACGAGGATCTTATTTTCCGTCGGCGCGGGAGCTTGCGTCTGTTGCCGCGTGCTGCCGGAATGGGCGGCACTTTGACAACCGACGAGGGTCATCGTCAGACAGACGATAAAAGCAATCAAGACGTTCCATATTTTTCTTTTCATGACGCCCCCCGTTTATCGCTCGATTTCGTTGATTGCCGCAAAGATCGACGGGAAGCCGATATACGGCAAGCATTGCAGGAGTGCGGCGTAAATGCTTTCTTTGCCGTTCCCGAGTTTTACATTTGCTGCAACGTGCGCCTTCAAAGGACTTAAAGTTCCGAGTGTAACGAGAATGCAGACGACGAGAAGTTCCCGCGTCCGGACGGATAAGCCATTCCTCGTGTAAAAATCTCCGAACGCAAGTTCGGTCAAAAAATCGGGAATCGCCTTTGCCGCAAAGTCGGGAAGATGCCGATACTTCTCTTTGATTTCCGCACCGTAAAGCGGAGCTTGCACCTCTTCCCCTTTCTCCCGTCGATTCTCGTCCGTGACCGTTCCCTGCGACGGCAAGGGCAAAGAAATTCCGTTTTGCGCAAACACCTCGTTCATCGCATTGATTGCGTTCAGCGTTTTCGGGAAGCCGATAAACGGCGCAACCTGATAGACCGCCTCGCGGATTGCCACGGGCGTCACGCCTACATTCAGACACGCCCCAACGTGCGCTTTGAGTTGCGGCAACGTCTGCATGACCGAAAGGACGGTAACGGTAATGAGTTCTCTCATCTGATTGTCGAGCGAGCCGACCCTGCTCACTTCTCCGAAAATAAACTTCTGAAGAATGTCCATAAATTCGGGATCGGTGGGGTGCGTCCCCCTCTCAGTCCCGAAAAGTTCTCTAAATTGCCTGTCGCATACCGTCGTTCTGTCTGAAAAGTCTTTCATGGTAGCCTCCTTTGATTTGTTTGTACTCATTTTTCTTCCCCTTTCTCCCATCCTTCGGGTTGCCCGATCAAATGCATTTTTGCCGCCAAATCCTCTAAATCGGCAAGCAACTTATCTGCGTTTGATAAGTTTTTGAACACCTCTTTTTCTTTTCGATAAAGGTCGGACAAAATATTGTCGGCATACTCTTTACCTGACGGTGTAAGAGATATAAGCAATTCGCGGCGTTCGCCCTTTATAGGCGTAAGCTCAATATACCCCTTACTTTCCAAATCTTTTATGATTGTGTTCGCCGTACTTCTCGGAATGTCCCAATCGTCGCATATCTGTTTTTGGCTATGCTTTTCCCCATCACCGAGCGCATACAAAATCCATAAAAGATTAGGCGACTTTATTTTGCAATTCCGCCCATATTCTTCGTACACACCGTCAATCCGATAGATCATCCTTCCGAGCTGATAGAAAAATTCCCTTTCGTCCATATTCTCTCCTTAAAATCCGATATCGTATTTTAATTATAATACGAATTCGTATTTTTGGCAAGCATTTTTTACGATCTTTCCGTAAATGACCTTATCGCTTTGCCGAAAAAAGCAGCTGCTTTCAAATGAAAACAGCTGCTTTTGATTCTACACGAACAACCATCACGACCGATGGAAGAACGCACATTCCTCCAAGTTGCATTTTATTGCGTCCGCACTTTGAATATCGCAGTGAAACACGTGTCCCAACCGATTTGAATTATCTCCATAAAGCCGATATTGATAGGGAACGCATTTTTCTTTCAGTTCTTTTATTAGGATCTCCGCCTCCTCTTTCAAGAAATCTCCCGTTGCCGTCATGACGAATACTGCCGGGAAATCCTTTGTGATGTATTTCCTGAAATCCGCCATATTTTGTTCTTCTGAGTTCCCCTTCTTCGGGAAATACTCCCGCAACAGCAAAGAGATTCCGTCTGTTTTTTTCCTCGATATAATTTGATACACCCCGCAATTGAGAGCAATGGCTTTTATGGTTAGTTTTTCGGGTACTTTCACACCATAAAGCTTTGCATATTCGGAATTCGTACAAATCGCAGCATAGGAACCCAAAATCTGTGCCCCTGCCGAATCCCCTACCGCATAAATCCGATCCGTATCCACTCCATATTCCTCAGCGTGTTCCATCAACCAATGAAACACTTGGTTGGTATCCAGAACGGGTGCGGGAAACTTAAATTTCGGAGCTAAGCGATATGTAAAATTCACAACCGCAAAGCCCTGTTCTGCCAGACTCATGCAATAAAATTGATAGCCTTCCTTGTTGCCATAGACCCATCCTCCCCCATGCACGCTGACGATGACGGGAAGCTTTTCGTTCTCCCGACTCCGCAAACGGTATACGTCTAAAAGATTCCATTCTCCCCCCTCGCCATATGGGATATTGTCGAATCTGACGATATCCTTCGGGGTTGTCAGACTATGATCTCTTTTTGCGTCGCCTTTTTCGAACATTTTGCGGGTGAGATAACTGATAATAGACATTACATTTTCTCCTGTCGTTCCGAGTTGCCCATATTATGCTCCGGCAAAAAAGCCTCGTCACTTTTCATCGCATTTTCCTCTATTTTAGCACGTTTTATGCCCGAAATCAAATGTAAAACCTGCACGAAAAAAGCCTGTTTACGCTTTATTGCGCTATTTTGCGGAAAAGCTCCCGATTTCGATAAGAAATCGGGAGCTTTACGATTGATTTTGTCAATTACTTTCTGGGATTCTTGATATTCGCCTGAGCTGCCGCAAGGCGTGCGATGGGAACACGGAAAGGAGAGCAGGAGACGTAGTCAAGTCCGATGGCATGGCAGAACTCGATGGAGGAAGGATCGCCGCCGTGCTCACCGCAGATACCGCAGTGAAGTTCGGGACGAACTTTCTTTCCGAGGGAAACAGCCATATCCATGAGTTTGCCGACGCCCGTCGTATCCAATCTTGCGAAGGGATCGGACTCGTAGATCTTGCCGGAGTAGTAGGAAGGAAGGAACTTACCTGCGTCGTCGCGGGAGAAGCCGAAGGTCATCTGCGTGAGATCGTTCGTGCCGAAGCAGAAGAACTCAGCCTCCGTTGCAATTGCATCGGCGGTAAGAGCCGCTCTGGGGATCTCGATCATGGTGCCGACTTCGTATTTGAGCGCTACGCCGGAAGCTGCAATGACTTCGTCCGCAGTCTTGACGACGGTCTTCTTGACGAATGCAAGCTCTTTGACTTCGCCGACGAGAGGAATCATGATTTCGGGAACGACCTTCCAATCGGGATGCCTCTTCTGAACGTTGATGGCTGCCTTGATGACTGCCTTCGTCTGCATCACTGCGATTTCGGGATAGGTGACGGTCAAACGGCATCCGCGATGTCCCATCATGGGGTTGAACTCGTGGAGGTCGGAGATAATCTGCTTGATCTGAGCAACCGTTTTACCCTGCGTCTTTGCAAGCGCTTCGATGTCTGCCTCTTCAGTGGGAACGAACTCATGAAGAGGAGGATCGAGGAAACGAATGGTGACGGGCTGTCCTTCCAAAGCCTCCATAAGGCCTTCGAAGTCTGCCTGCTGCATGGGCTCGATTTTTGCGAGCGCGGCTTCTCTCTCCTCAACGGTATCGGAGCAGATCATTTCGCGGAACGCGCCGATTCTTGCGGGCTCGAAGAACATATGCTCGGTACGGCAAAGACCGATACCCTGTGCGCCGAAGGCTGCAGCCTGCTTTGCGTCTGCGGGAGTATCCGCATTCGTTCTGACGCCAAGTGCCTTGTATTTGTCGGCGAGCGCCATAATTCTGCCGAAATAACCGCTGTTGGGATCTGCGGGAACGGTGGGAATCAGACAATCGTAAATATTACCGGTAGAACCGTCAAGGGAAAGCACGTCTCCCTCTTTGTAAACCTTTCCTGCGAGGGTGAACTGCTTGTTCTCCTCGTCCATCTTGATGTCGCCGCATCCGGAAACGCAGCAAGTACCCATACCGCGGGCAACGACGGCTGCGTGAGAGGTCTGTCCGCCGCGAACGGTGAGGATACCCTGCGCGTACTTCATACCCTCGATGTCTTCGGGAGAGGTTTCAAGTCTGACGAGGACGACCTTTTTGCCCTTCTTGCCTTCGATGACTGCGTCCTCTGCGGTGAACACGATGGTACCTGCCGCCGCGCCGGGAGAAGCCGCGATACCCTTACCGACGACGTTGTTCTTGTCGGCAGCCTTCAAAGCCTTGGGATCGAAGGTGGGGTGAAGGAGCATGTCGAGGGACTTCGCGTCGATCTGCATGAGCGCTTCTTGTTCGGTAATCATGCCTTCGTCGATCAAATCGCAAGCGATTTTGATTGCGGCAGCCGCCGTTCTCTTACCGTTTCTGGTCTGAAGCATATAGAGCTTTTCATTCTCGACGGTGAATTCCATATCCTGCATATCGCGATAGTGATTTTCAAGGATCGCGCAGACTTCCTGGAACTGCTTGTAAACGTCGGGGAATACTTCCGCCATTTTAGCGATGGGCATGGGAGTGCGGACGCCTGCAACGACGTCTTCGCCCTGTGCGTTGGTGAGGAATTCGCCCATCAGACCCTTTTCGCCGGTGGCGGGATTTCTGGTGAACGCAACGCCGGTACCGCAATTGTCGCCCATGTTGCCGAACGCCATCATCTGTACGTTGACTGCGGTACCCCAGGAATAAGGAATGTCGTGGTCCATACGGTAGATGTTGGCACGAGGGTTATCCCAAGAACGGAAGACCGCCTTAATCGCTTCAAAGAGCTGCTCCTTGGGATCGTCGGGGAAGTCCTTGCCGAGCTGGTTTTTGTATTCTGCCTTGAACTGGTTGGCAAGAGTTTTCAAATCGTTTGCGTCAAGCTCGATGTCCTGCGTGACGCCCTTTGCTTCTTTCATCTCGTCGATGAGCTTTTCAAAGTACTTCTTGCCGACTTCCATAACGACGTCGGAGAACATCTGAATGAATCTTCTGTAGCAGTCCCAAGCCCAACGGGGGTTGTTGGATTTTTCTGCAATGGTGTTGACAACGGTCTCGTTGAGTCCGAGGTTCAAAATGGTATCCATCATGCCGGGCATGGAAGCTCTTGCACCCGAACGAACGGATACGAGAAGAGGATTCTCCTTGTCTCCGAACTTTTTGCCGCAGATTTCCTCCATCTTGTCGATGTACTGCATGATTTCTGCCTGAATGTCGGGATTGATCTGACGTCCATCCTCATAATACTGGGTACAAGCCTCCGTGGAAATGGTGAAACCCTGGGGAACGGGAAGACCGATTTTGGTCATCTCCGCAAGGTTTGCGCCCTTACCGCCGAGAAGCTCGCGCATCTGTGCATTGCCTTCGGAAAAAAGGTAGCAATACTTTTTTGCCATAGATACTCCTCCTAATGAGTCTTAAATTTCGATTGTTTACACAACAACTCTATTTTATAATAAATAGCCCGAAATTTCAAGTACTTTATTGCATTTTTTTCGCATTTTTGCAAAATTTTTTTAAAAAAGGCAGCTTAACCGGAGCATTCCGAACCCGAACTCTATTTTAAGAGATGAATTTTGGAATCAGGCAAGGCAAGACCACGCAGACGTACAGGTATACGGCAAGCGGTCTTAACACAGTATGAGCCAAAATTCATCTCTTAAAATCGTGTAGCGCCTCCGCGAGCATAGTTTGCGATGATTCTTGTTTGTAGCGCCCGAGGTGTATAAAAACATACACCGAGCGGAGCTACGGGCACAAAGCGCGCAAATGCTGCCGCGGAGGAGGGTTCGGATTCCGAATGCTCCGGTTATCCTTGAAGTTGTCTGATGTATTCCCGAAAGCACTTGACTTCGAGTTCCGTTTTGTAGACAAAATACTCCTTCAAAAGGCGCAGCGTCCGAAGGGAAGTATCCCGATCGAACGATCCCTCAAAGGAAAGTCCCTCGTGTTTTCGAATGGTCAGATAAGTCGACCTGGAAACGGGCGTTCCCTTATGGCAGGAAGGGCAGGAAAAACTCCCTGTCGGAAAGTGGAAAAAGAGCTTATCTTCCCCGATCTGTTTCCCGCAAAAAGCGCAGCCGTCCGCCTCCACGGGAACGCCGCACTCTTCCAAGGCGGCAAGAACGAAGGAGACGAGCGGCTCGGCGGGATCTCCTTCCTCCATGGAAAGGAGCGTCTTGACCGTCTCCAGGAAAAAGGAGGCAGAGGGCGCGCCTTCGAGCGAAACCGCGGAGGCAATTTCCGTCACCGCGCAGGCGGCGTAGAACTTATCGGGATCGGAAAGGGCGAAGAAGGACTCGTGACAGGCGGCGGAAATCAAGGTATACCGCCCCGCCTTTTCGGCGAGGACGTATTCCGCAAAGCAAAAGGGCTGAACGGCGAAGCGAAGCTTTGCCCCCGCCTTTTTCACGCCGCGCGCCAAAGCGGTAATCTTGCCGAGCGTGGGCGTAAGCAGAACGACCTGCCTGTCGTTTTCCCGATAATCCCTACTTTGAAGGACGACTCCCTCCGTCTTGATCTCCATCTTCCAACCTCTTATACAGAAGATAATAGGATAAATTTCCCGTCTTTTCGAACAGTTCCCACGAAAGTTTTTTGGCGTTATGTTCTCTCATAACTACAGTATGCGAGAAATCGCAGACGCTTATTCTTCCGTATTCTTCTCCTCTTCGACATATTTTTTGATGTTGTCGCCGTTTTCCCAAAGGCGTTCGAGGCGATAAAAGTCCCTCGACTCGTCGTTGAAGAGGTGGACGATGACGTTTCCGTAGTCGAGAACCGCCCACCTTCCCTCGCGGATTCCCTCTCCCCTGTTCGGGTCGAGGCCGTATTGCCGTTTGATGCGTTCGTCCACGTTGTCGGCGAGCGCGCGCACCTGCGTGGTGCTCCTGCCGCTCGCGATGACGAAGTAATCGCAAAGGACGGTCTTTCCCGCGACGTCCACAATGACGATGTCCTGTCCCTTCTTTTCGGCAATTGCCTTGCAGATGCTGTTTGCTAGTTCCATTGCATTCATACTTTATTCTCCTTTTAAGCTGTCATAAGTCATTTGCGTGAGCGGATCGATCTCCCCTCCCGTCTCCTTTAAGTGCACGAGCTGTCTTTGTAAGCTCTCCCTAAGGCACAAGTCGGGGTCTTGGTAAAAGAGCGCCCGCAGCGAATCCACCCCCGGATAAGCTCTCCCCTCTTCGAGCATATCGGAAAGGAAGACAAGCTTTTCAAGCGGCGTCATGTGCGGTCTCCCGCTCGTGTGATAGCGAATTGCTCCTAAAATTTCCTCGTCCGTCACGCCGAAGGTGTGCTCCGCCACATACGCGCCCGCATATTGATGCAGGACGGGAAGGGGACACCCTTTCGGGGGGACGAATCCCTTTAAATATGCACTGTCGGGAGGAAGGTTTTTGGCGCAATCGTGCAGTCCCGCCGCAAACAGCGCCTTTTTTTCGTCCGCGCCGAAGCGGTGAGCGTTCTCCACCGCCATGATCGCAACCCGAACGGAATGCTCCCGCCGCGACTGTTTTTCCAAGGATAGTGCCTCTTTGAGGAGCGGTTCGGCGTAAAGCCCCTTTTCCTCGACGTAGGCAGAAACTTCCTCGGTGAGATCGGAAAGCTCTCCGCCGAGTGCGGCAATCGTCCGCAGCCTCGTGGAGGAGACGGGCGCGCCGTTAAAGGGAAGCTCGACGAAATCCGCCCCGTACCGGTCGAAAAAAGAAGAATGACGGTCTTTGAGGTAATCGGCTTCCTTGTCCCGCCGACAGACGGCGAGCGTCGCGTTTTTTACGATGTCTTCGGGATATTTCCACGTCTCGAAGGAGTCGAACATGTCCGTTCCCATGACGAAAAAGAGCTGATCCTTTGGGAAGCGTTCTTTAAAATGCCGACAGGTGAGATAGGAAAAGCTCGTCTCCTCCCGACTGAGCTCCCAATCGGAGACCTCCTCTCCCTGCGCCGTAAAGGCAAGTCGGCACATAGAAAGCCTGTCCTCTCCCGAAGCGATTTTCTTCCCGCGCTTGTGCGGGGGAATCCTTGCGGGAATGACGATGAGCTTATCCAGTTCCAACGATTTGAGGGCGCATTCTGCAAGCGCGATATGCTCCCGATGGACGGGATCGAACGTCCCGCCGAATAATCCGATTTTTTTCATTTTTATGACCATGATCTCGTATAAACGGGGAAATTTTCGGCTATCATTTCCCTATGAAACGCACACAATTACCCCTTTATTCGGACACCTTATTTACTTATCTTGCGACTTTTCTGTTCGCGGTATGCCTGTTTACTTATCTGGACTTCCCCCGTTGGGCGGTTTTGAGCGCCTCCGCCGTCTGCGCCCTTGCGCTTGCCGTGCTCGTCTTTTTGTGGCTTAGGGGAAGATTGGAAGCAAAATACCTGCTTGCCAAGGACGAAGAGGTCAAAAACAAGCTCATGCTCCATCTGACCCTCGACAAAACCGAAAACAACAAGCGGCTCTTTTCCAAGCTTCTCAAAGCGGAAGGCACGCCTGCCGAGCGCAAAAACGGCGCTCTGTTCACGGAGGGAAACTACATCTTTCTGCTCTTTTCCATGCAGCCCGTCTCCGCCGACGAAATCGCCAAGCTCATCAAAAAGGAGACGGACGGCAAAAAGACGGTGTATTGCAACGCGCTCTCTCCCGAAGCGGAAAAGCTCTGCAAGGAGTTTTCCGTCGAATTTGTCTCAGGAAGAGATCTGTATCTCAGGCTGAAAGACCAAGCCCTTCTGCCCAAGGAATACATCTGCCCGAGCATTCCCAAGCGCACGGCAAGGGAAAAGATTTCCTCTTTCTTTCGCAAATCTCTCGCTCATCCCTATTTTCTGGCGGCGGCAGCTCTGCTCACGTTCAGCTTTTTCACGCCCTATCGACTGTACTATCTCATCGTGGGAAGCTTACTTCTCCTGTTATCCCTTTCGCTCCGCCTGTTCGGCAGCAGAGTGAAGGCATGAGGGAATTTCCTCCAATACGTCCGTAGCGGTGGCGGAGTAAACGCCCCGCTTTTTTTCGGCAAGCTCGCCCGCTTTTCCGAGCAGATACGCGCCGACGGCAGCTCCCTCCAAGGGAGAAAGGCGAGCGCACAGCCCCGTGATCAGTCCCGTCAACACGTCCCCCGAACCGCCCTTCGCAAGGGCGGGAGAGCCGGTGACGTTGAGATAGGTCTTCTCCCCGTCCGTAATCACGGAAGAAGCCCCCTTCAAAAGGACGATCACGCCGTATTCCCGCGCAAACGCCTTGGCTTCCCCTACGGGGTCTGCGGCAATCTCTTCCGTCGTTTTTCCGGAAAGCCTCGAAAATTCCTTGGGATGCGGGGTCAGAACGACCTTGCAAGCCTTTTGCTTCAATGCCTGTACCCCGAACTTTGCGAGTGCATTGAGCCCGTCCGCATCGATGACGAGCGTCCCTTCGTAGTGCTCGAAGAGAAAGCAAAGCTCCTCGTAAACCTCGGGAGAAGTCGTAAGTCCGCAGCCGATGCCGATGCATTTCGCACCCAAAAGGTGTTCCCGATCCTCCCCCATGACGGAAAGGAGCGCTTCGGGGAATTTGCCGATATAATGAGGCAGAACATCCCGCCCCGTGTTGAGCTCGGCATAGCCCACGCCCGTCTTGAGAAGTGCGGAAAGGGCGAGTAGCCCCGCGCCCGAATAAGCCATGCTCCCTGCAATCAGGCAAGCCCTGCCGAACGTGCCCTTGTGCACGTTTCTCCTTCTCGGCGGGAAATAGGGAGAGATGTCTTCCAACACCTCGATTCCCTCGTCCGAGGGAATGCCGATGTCTTTCACGACGAGCTTGCCGCAACAATCCAAGCCGTCCGCCATCAAACAGCCCCGCTTTGCGTAGGCGATGGCGACCGTCTTGTCCGCCTTGACGGCAGTCCCCATCGTCATGCCGTTGTCCCCGTTGATGCCGCTCGGAATGTCGGCGGAAAGGACGAACGCGCCCATGCGGTTGATAAAGGAAACCGCCTCCGCCGCGTCTCCTTGCAAGGGACGGGAAAGTCCCGTGCCGAACAGACAATCGATGACGACCCCGTACCGCCTCCGTGGGAAGCGTCCCAAAACACCGTCCTGCCAAAGCGCAGCCATCGCCCGACAATCCTCCGACTTAGGCGAAAAGACGGCGAGCACGGAGACGTCAAAGCCCCATTCTTTCAGATAGCGCGCCGCAACGTAGCCGTCGCCCCCGTTGTTGCCGCTTCCGCAGACGACCAAAAAGTCCGAGCCGTACTCTCTTGCCTCTTCGGCAATCGCTCTTCCCGCCCGTTCCATCAGTGTTAGCGGGGGCAGAGCGCGCATTGCCGCCTCGTCCGCCCTTCTCATCTCCTCGTTGCTCAAAAGTTTCATAGCCGAATGCTCACCTCCGCCGCCGCATAGGCGGCGATTTTTCCCTCTCGCTCCACGAGAAGCCTTCCGATCTCGTCGACGTCCTTTGCGATTCCCTCAAAGGACTCGTCTCCGGCATAGACGGTAATTTTTTTGCCCAAAAAGTGCAGATAGCTCTTGTATTCTTCCAGAGTATACTGTCTTTCCAGAGATTGCAGGAGAACTTCTTCCACCTCGTCGAGGGGAATTTCTCTGCCCGCCTCCTCCGAAAAGGAAGTTGCGATTCCCTTTAACTCTTCGGGAATCAGATTGTTGACGTTGACGCCGATGCCCACGGAAGAGGAGGCAATTTTTGTCCCCGAAAGCACGTTTTCGATGAGAATGCCGCACACCTTTTTTCCGTTCAAAAACACGTCGTTCGCCCACTTGATCGAAGGGTACAAGCCAAACGCCTCCGCCGTTTTACACACCGCCACGGCGGCATCCGTCATGACGCGGAAGAGCTCCTCTGCGCCGAAGGGAAGGTCGTGGACGACCTTGGTCAGATACAATCCCCCCTTGAGCGAGGAAAAGCTCCGCCCTTTCGTGCCCCTGCCCGCCGTCTGCTCGCGGGCGATGACGATGACGTCTTCTTGAAACTTCTTTGCATAGAGATTGGTGGAATCCACCCGTTCGAGCCTAATCGTCTTCATCGATATCTCCCAATGCTTCTTTGGCGGTTTCATAATCGAATCCCCTGCGCAACAGGTATTGAAACGCCTTGGAGAGCGTCTCGCGGCTTCGCTCCTTGCCCCGCATGTACTTCTCGAGCAAGGCTTTCGCCGTCTCGGCCTCCCCCGTTAAAGAAGAGATCGCCTCTCCGATTTCCTCCTCTCCCACGCCCTTTTGCCGAAGTTCGAGGGCGATAAGCCTTTTTCCCTTCCCCTTACTCGCAGAGGAAGCGTACCGCTTTGCGTACTCCGAATCGTCCACGAACCCATAGGAAGAGAGCTTTTCCATCACCGAATCGATTACAACCTCTACGTAACCCTTCTTTTTGAGATAGGTGCGAAGGGAGGCTTCCGTCTTCATCGAATGGGAAAGGTGGTCGAGCGCCTTGTCGAAAGCCGTCTGCTTTTCGGATTCCAGCTGAATGGAGTCGAGCGCTTCCCGCTCGATTTCCATTCCCTCTTTCAAGCGGAACTTAACGACGGATTCCAGCGTGAGCCCGCAGTAAAATACGCCGTCCAAATAGAGATTGCAGCGGGTTTTATCCTTCGCTTGCGGGCGCATCGACGTGATCTTTGCCATATTCTCCTTCCTTTTTCTCCCCTTCCTCGGCACATTGCAAGGGCTTGGAAGAGGCTGCCTGTTCCCTTTCTTCCTTCTTTTTGATTTTCGCGCCGTACTTGAGGGAAGTACCTAAAACGTCGCTCACCTCGCTGATCGTGACGAATGCGAGCGGGTCGTTGTGCTTGACGATGTTTTTGAGCTTTGCCATCTGAAAGCGGTTGATGACGCAGTACAGAATGGACTTATTCGACTTCGAATAAAAGCCCTCTCCCTGCCAGACGGTAATGCCCCTTCCGAACGCTTCGGACAGCTCCTTTCCGAGCTTTTCGGGTTCGGAGGTGACGATCATCGCCGCTCTCGTCTTATCGATACCGTCGACGATGAAGTCGAGCGCCTTGGAGTTGACGAAGTACGCCACAATGGAATAGAGGGGAAGCTGCCAACTTCCGAACACCGCTCCCACTAGAACGTATAAGACGACGTTAAAAACCATGACGAAATTACCCACGGTAATGCCGAGCGGACGCGCAAAGATAACGCCGCAAACCTCGATTCCGTCAAGCGAGCCTCCAAAGCGAATGGTAAGTCCGCTGCCGATGCCCGAAAGCACGCCGCCGAACACGGCGCAGAGAAAGAGGTCGCTCCCCACGACGGGAGAGTCCGCGCTATCGGGAAGAATCAGCCCGATGAGAAAGGCAGTCAGCGAATAAACCGCGACCGCATAAATGGAATACACCGTAAAGGGCACTCCCTGTTTTTTCATGCCGAGGAGCAAAAAAGGGACGTTGAGGAGGATGAGAAAGACGGACATCGGAAGCCCCGGAAGGAGCCTTCCCAAAAACATGGAAAGACCCGAAAGTCCGCTGTCGTACAAATTGACCGCAGCCAAAAACAGCGTGATGCCGACGGCGTTGATCGCACCCGCCAAAGTGAGCGCCAGAAAATTAATCCAAGAAAATTGTCCCTTCATTCAAATCTCCTTTTTTTGAGATTATATCATACTTTTTCCGAAAAGTAAAGGGGACGACGAAAAATACCGCAGGGTTTTGCCCTGCGGTACTTGCGTTCTTTGTCAAAGCGTGGTAATTACCGGCCACGTCACGAAGATTGGTTAGAGGAAAAATCCACACTCTTTTTGCATAATCCGTTTAATCATCCTGCTTGTTTTTTGTATGTTTCACAATCTGCAAAGACAGCATTGCAACACAAGCAACAAAGCAAAGCCCCACGACCGCGTCAACTGTTATAATTGCAGGTTTCCACCAGGGCGTAACCAAAACAGTTTTTGCGGTAATACCGCTTTCGGAAATATAGGGATTCATTGCAGAACTATTCGCAAATACATAAAGCATTCTGTGGCATGCTTCTCTCATGCGCCAGGTAAGGGAAGCATCGTTTCTATTCGCTTCGGTATTCTCTTTATTATAATAGGATGTACCTGCCTGAAGCCACCCGTCGGTACCTGCCATTAACCCTGTGCGAACGTCCTGATAATCCCATAAGGTTCCGTCGGTGAGAGCAAATCCGTCAAAGCCCCACTCGCCTCTCAACAAATCGGTCATAAGACCTTTATGAGCGGACGCCCATTTACAGCCGACACGCGTTAACGAAGTCATAACGGCCATAGCGTCGCCATCCTTAATCGTTCCTTCAAAGCCTTTCAGCCAAATTTCGCGAGCAGACTGTTCGTTAAAGAAACCGGCATAACCTAAACGGTTGATTTCCTGATCGTTGAATGCGAAATGCTTAACATAGCAATAAACGCCCTTTTTCTGAACTTCTTTAACGGTTATTGCACCGAGCACTCCCGAAATATATCCGTCTTCAGAATAGTATTCGAAATTCCTTCCCGAGAAAGGAGTTCTGTGAATATTGATAGCGGGTGCATACCAACCTGCGTAGCCTATTGCAAGCGCATCTTCACCGATGCATTTACCCATTTTTTCAACGAGTTCAATGTTCCAAGTGGAAGCCATGACCACTTCGCCGGGATATGCCATGCAGCTTTTACCGCCATAGAAGTTACCGGAAATTCCCGCAGGGCCATCCCTGTCTAACGTAGCAGGCTTATTGATCGACTCTATCGCAGGCGTTTGATAGCCCGAAACAGTAACAAGCTTAAGCATCTCTTCCCAACTCATCTGATTCAACAATTCTTCATACACACTGTCGTCATAGGCAAGGCCCTTTGCCTCTACAAGCGAACGATGCGTAGCAGTCGAGCCCATCGTGGGCATTTGAGTAACCGACGTATCCTGTTCGTAATTGCAGATTGCCAAATCGTGAATCATCTCGTCGGTCGCGGTGAGCGTTAAATCCGAAACGGTGTTATACACACCGGTAGAACTATAAGTGCCTTTATAACCTACGGGATAAGTTCCTGCCCAATCGCTACGACTGAGATAAGTTACGTCTATTCCGTAATAAGAAAGATCTGCGTCGTCAAACAGATTCGTAATGGCTTTGCCCGTTATTTCATCTTTTGCAAAAGTAATTTTGTCAAGTTCGTCCAAAGACCACTTTGCCGTCAAATCGGCGTTCCCGTTAGCCGTCATCCCGTCGGCAGTGCTTTTACCCTTTGCCGCCAGAATATTGTTTAACGCGTCGTGCACATTCTGTCCTACCGTAAAATAATAATCACCCGCGTCGAGAATATAGGTTTTAGCGTTCGTATAATCGTAAGACTTCAAATCGCTCTTTTTTACCGTAACAGTATAAGTCTTGGATTCGTTGGGATTCAACTTTTCCGTCTTTGTAAAACCGCACAGCTGAATAGCGGACTTTTCGACCTTATTCTGCTTATCGTAGTCTGTATAAGGCGACTGCGCGTAAATTTCAATGGGTGTTTTCCCTGCCATATCTCCCGTATTTTTAACCGTCACAGTAATATCGAAGGTTTTTCCGTCCTTACTTTCTGAGAACGTCATATTACTGTACTCGAAGGTCGTGTAAGAAAGCCCGTACCCGAAGGGAAACATTACTTCCTGCGAATAATTCCAGTTATTTGTCGATTCGTATACACCTGCTTTTGAAGCCGCGTTCCCCTGTCCGAGCACACAGTCTTCGTATCTCGTTTCATAATAACGATAACCGACGTAAATTCCCTCCTGCTCCACAACGTAATGTCCGTTTGTATATGTGCCAAAATCCAACTTCGCAAAATCATTTAAATTTGTAAAATCAAAACTTCCGCTGTTTCTGATCGCGGGCGAGGACTTTGCGCACAATGCATACGTATCGTTAAGTCTACCCGAAGGATTGATATCGCCAACGAGAATATCCGCGGCCGCATTCAGTCCCGTCTGACCTACGGGTCCTATCCACAGTGCAGCATCGATACCGTAACTACTGTTATTCAGAAAGCCCAATTCCATCGCGTTGGCTACATTTACCAAAACGATAATTTTCTTAAAAGTACCGTTCGCTTTGAGCTTGCCCAGTTCGGAAAACATTTCCTTTTCTTCGTCCGAAAGAGCAAGATAGTGATTATGATTTACATTCGCTTCGGTCAACTCGTGACGCATATCCTGAGCGAGGTCTGTTCCTTCACCGCCCGAACGCGCAATTACCACAATCGCCGCATCTCCGTACGCGGCAAAGGTATTCGTCTGCGCCTTGGTAAATTTGCTCCAAGGTACCTCGTTTATCTTGTATTGTTGGTCATAACCGGTATTCATTGCACCTGTTGCGCGCTTATAACTTGACCCTGCCCCTTTCTCATAAAAATTCCAAAGAGCAGCATTCACCTGCAAGCCCGCATCCGATAAAGACTGTTTGAGCGTAGGCGCCGTTGAAGTATCTACCGAACCGGAACCCGTACCGCCGTAAACGATATCGACGGATGAGTGGCTGAAACAGCTTACCTTTTCGCCTTTTGATAAAGGCAACGCACCGTTATTTTTAAGCAGCACTGCGCCCTCGCCCACTATTTCTTCGCATACGCCATATTCGTAAGCTTGTAACTCTTTATCGGAGTTGAACTCACTTGTAAATTTTCCTCCGGTATATTCGCTTCCGTCAACCTCTTTGCCGTTTTCATCATAATACTTTACCACGCTCATCGGCGTCTCCAAAAACACGCTGACCATAGCCTGATAAACCCATGCAAAATAGGTACCTATCAGAACGGCCGCGAGTAAAATAGCAGTTACGCCCGACAGGACACTCCACAGTATCAATCCTTTTTTCGACTTTTTCTTTTCCATATATTTACTCCTGAATTTTATTAACCCTTATCATTCCGCTACGCTGAAAGCGCCAATCGCAGTAGAGAAGGTGAAATAATCAATGTCTATTCCTATCCCCTCTTCCCAGACGATTTTCAAAGTGTTTTCACCTGCGGTCAAATTTACCGTTGTCGCAAAATCTTTCCAGCCATCTTCGGTTGTTCCCGTCAAAGATACTTTCGTACCATTTACGTAAACGCTTAAAACTTTGCTTAAATCCGCAGGCGTAGTTACGACTTTGATACCGTTATCAAAAACCATTAAGCCTGTAGCACGCATTGTAAAAGTCAACGTACTTGATACCGTCGTATCGGAAACAAAATCATAATACAACGCATTCCCCTCCGAATGCGTATTCGTAATACACATACCACCGCTTGCATCGGCGGCTTGACCGACAACGGTTGTAGCGCCGAACAACGTTGCACCCGGCGTCATCGCACTAAGCTCACAACTTTCGGCTTCTATACGTCCGCTCGCCTCAACCGCAACAGAATCAACCACCGAAATGCTTATCGGATCAGCTTCCGCTCCTCCGAACGAAATACCCACGTCGTAAGTTCCTAACTTACCAAAATCAACTTTTGACGTATCGATATTAACCTGTGAGCTAACATCCAAATCTTTACCGCTGATGTAGCTTGCAACAACTTTCAGATAGTCCCCGCCGTTATAACTCGTTGCATAAGTTGAAATCAAAGCACGATAATTTTCAACATACAAAAAATCAACGGTGTCTTCAACAACTTGTATTTCTATGCTGCCCGTTGAAAGTACCTTTTCCTGCTCATTTTCCGCAGTGATATACGATACATTCACAACGTAGGTACCCGGCTTAGAAAAATCTACCGCTGTTGCATCTACCTTATACTCGCTTTCAGCCAACTGTTTTTCACCGTAATAAACGCGTAAGCCCTCAGTAGCGAATTCGGTATCCGTCGTGTAATACACGGTCTTTCCGCCTTCAAAAGTTAACGGTGTTTGCCTATCGCATCCGAATAATCCGATACACAAGCATCCCGTACACGCAATTGCCATTGAAGCAATCCAAGTCTTTTTTCCTTTTTTCAACAATTTTACCTCCAATAATAAGATTAATTTACGGCACAACTGCATTCTTTCATATTTACAATTTGCGCTTTCATTGCCTGTATCTTATCATATTGAAAAAACTTTATCTGACTTTGGCTTAAACTGTACCTTTTAGAGGCATAAAAAAACAAGAAGGAGAATTTCATGGATTCTCCTTCTAAACAAATTTTGTTCGATTATTCGGTTACGGGAAATAAAATATTCACGTTAAAAATATTATTTTCCACAAACATGTCCAGTGTCCCACCGTATTTTTCCGAAAGATATTTAATACTTTTCACGCCGAACCCGTGATAATTTTTATCCGACTTCGTCGTAACAGGTAAGCCGTTTTCAAATTTAAGTTGCTTTTCGCAATAATTTTCGGCATGCACTAACAAAGCGCCTTTTTCGCATTTTACTGTTAATTCTATTACCCGCTTATCTTCGTCAGTTAAATTATACACGCTCTCTATCGCATTATCTATAATATTGCCGAAAAGCGAATATACGTCCACGCTTTCAATAAATTGCAACTTTTGTCCGTCAATCATGCAATTTAGTAAAATGTGATATTTCTCGCAATACAACGACTTTTCTGTTAATACCACGTCCAACGCGTCGTTGCCCGTTTTTACCGAACAATCATATATTCGGATTGCTTCTTCTATATTGCGTATATTTTGTTCCTGCTCTTTCATATTGTCAATACTGCGAATCGCGGACAACTGATGCTTAATATCATGGCATTTTAAATTTATAAGTTCGATATTTTCTTTTGAAATTTTGTGCTGAGCTTCTTCCTTGTGCAGTATTTGTTCCATTAATTCTCTTTCGTTCTTCAGTCTGGCTCTTTCGGATATACCGAACTGTACGTACAACAAAAGCAAACAGCAACAGGTATCTATTATTTTATAGGCGGTGTCAAATTGATTTAAATCGAAAGTCACCCACATACTAATCACATAGGTAAGCATGATAACAGCCAAAACTATAATCATCAGCGTAGTACTTTGGAAGTTAATTATTTCGTTGTTTTTTATGTTTTTTCTGAGCAATAAATATATGCACGCATAAATTATTACCGTCATAAGCAAAAACATAAAGCGTTGAAGGAAAGCGTTATTAATAAAACCGAATAAAATTGGATTTATGAGCTGTATTATGTTGTAAGTTAGATGTTGTATAGAGTACGCTGCGGCGGAAAAGAACAATACGGTTTTAAATCCTATATCGAAACACAACCATATTATGAAAAGCGAAAGTAAAAAATCGAGTAAAAAGTAAAATGAAAACCATTCGCCTATAATAAAAAACTGAACAAACTCTCCTGTGGAAAATAAAACGGACAACGCAATGAATATAGGCACACTCAATCCGAAACGAGCCCAAAAATATTTTCTCCGTTTGAAATGGAAACAAAACATCAATTCCGCCGCTAAAATCATTGTCCCAAAATTTGTGATTAATATTATTATCCATGAAAATGCGGTCATTTTTTTGCCCCCATATACGCAACGACTTTTTTAGAAAATTCTTTCTTCCTTGAACGGCTGAAATAAATTTCATTTCCGCCTATCAGAACAGATGTGGGCGTTATTCGGTCAATATTCGCAATATTCACGAGAAAACTGTTTGACGGTCGGCCAAATCCGTATTCGGAAAACTTTTCTTCGATATGTTTGAGTTGTCCCCTTACGCTGAATTCTCCTTCCGTTGTATGATAAATAAGTTTATGGGCATTTACTTCTATATACAAAATATCGCGTATATAAATTTTCTTCATTGTTTCATCAAAAGCAAGCGTTATATTATCGCCCCTGTATTTGTTTACCCTGTCTATAACCTTTTTAAATTTCGTGGAAAAAACGTAATAACTGATAGGTTTTATCATAAACCCTACGGCGTCCACCTCATAGCCTTTCAACGCATATTGAGCCATGCTTGTCACAAAAATCAGAAATACGTTCTCGTCTAATCTCCTTAAGCGTTTAGCTACCTCCATACCGTCCATCAAAGGCATTTTTATGTCCATAAAAATAACATCATAAATCGGTGTATAATCGCTTATAAAATTTATTCCGTCTTCGAAAATACTGACGTTAAGTTCAACTCCCATTTCTGCTTTTAACCGGTCAATATAATTTTGCATGGTATGAACCGCATCTTTATCATCATCTACTATCGCTACTCTTATCATATTTTTCACTCCTTTGTATTAACTCAATATCCAAATTTTTCCCATACTATAATATATTTCTTTGCACAAGAATTTTTCCAAACGGCATAACTTGTATGGTTTGGCGGCAAAACCCGTCAATCGTCCTTTTTCATTTTTTAAAATACCGGCAAAAACTGTCCTCAAAACTTCTCCCGAAAAAAGACGTTCTATGAGTATCGAATCCGGAGACGCATCCTCCAGAAACGTTCGCAAACAGCGCGTCTTTACCAATCAAGTTTCCCACCTCCTTGACAAGGTCTTTGTTCCAGGTCGCGGCGATCAACGTCTCTACCGGAAAGATTTTTTGTTAACAGCAGGGCAAAACGCTATCATTTTTAATTATAGTACGTACCGAAAAATTGTCAAGAAAAGTTTTTAAAAATAGCGGAAATGATTGCGCAAACGACAAAAATACCGCAGGGTTTTGCCCTGCGGTACTTGCGTTCTTTGTCAAAGCGTGGTAATTACCGGCCACGTCACGAATAGGATTAAAAACAATACGGTGAAAATCAGCACGGTCAAAGCGGCTTTAAGCGCAACCGAAACCAGAATACAATCGATTTTCTTGACCGAGATTGTAATTTTCAGTGCGAGCGAAACAATGAGGGCAATTCCCATCAAGGCAATGCCGACGATGACGAGAGGATTGGACAGAGGCGCCAAATTCATGCCGACCCCCTCGGCGGCGCAGAAGCCGAACGCGCCGATCAATTGAAAGAGAACGGACAGAAGTCCCGCACCCATCGTACAATAGGAAGTCAAATATATTTTTTTCATCTTAGTTTTCCTCCTTGGAGACTTTGATCATGCCAAAGTAGACGAGAGCGGCAACACCGGCAGCGCAAGCCGCATAGAGCACGACGTCCGCTACGATGAGACCGACTTTCCAGAGGGGCATAATCTCCACAAAGGTCGCACCCGGTGCAATTCCGTTCATCGCATTGGAATTTGCGATTGCAAACAGAATATTGTGGCAAGCATTTCTCATCATGGAAACGACAGCGGGATTCGTTTCAAATCCTTCCGAATAGCGATAGGCGCTGCTTCCGAGCCACAAATCCGTTCCTCCGTAAAGTCCCCTCTGTTGGTTGCCGATCGAAGAGGAGTCCGTGACGACGCACCCTTCGAATCCCCATTCTCCGCGGAGAATGTTCGTCACCATACCGCGATGCGCGCCCGTCCAAGTTCCGCCGATTCTGTTCATGGAAACCATAATGCCATGAGAATGCCCGATTCTCACGTTGAGCTCGAACGGCTTTAAGTAGATTTCTCTTCCCGCCTGTTCGTTGCTGAAGACGCAGACGCGTTGTCTGTTGAGCTCCTCGTCGTTGAAAGCAAAATGTTTCGAATAGGTATAAACTCCCATCTCCTGCGCACCGAGCGTCACTTCCGCCCCAAAAATACCGGCGAGGAAACCGTCCTCGGAATAGTACTCGAAATTTCTTCCGGAGAAGGGCGTCCTGTGCGTATTGAGTCCGGGAGCGTACCATCCGGAAACACCTGCAAGCAGCGCGTCTTCCCCGATAAAGTGTCCCATCTCCTTGGCAAGGTCTTTATTCCAGGTCGTGGCGATCAACGTCTCGACCGGGAAACCGAACGTTCCCTTGCCGCCGATCAGCGTTGCGGAAATGCCCGCAGGGCCGTCCTTATCGAGGACTTTATTCTTGGCTATCGAAGCGATGCCGGGCGTTCCGTAACCACCGTTGCCGATGAGCGTTTTCATGTCCTCCACGGAAAGCTGATCGAGAAGGTCATCCCAATAGGGACTGTCGTAGTCAAGCCCCTTCATATCCACAAGCCCGTAGACCGCGCCCTTTCCCGTCGTCGGCATGGTAGCCTTTTCGTCAACGACGGGGTAAAGCTCTCCCATATCCTCGAAGATCCGATCGGTCGCGTTGAGCTTTTTGTCTGCCGTGGGCCAAGTGCCCGTCCAATTGTTCCTGGAAAGGTATTGGAAGGAAGAATCGTAAGCTCTTACGTCGATATCTGAAAGCTCGTTTTGAATGACTTCGCCGTTTTCTCCCTTGTTGTACCTTGCGATAAACTCGGCTGCTTGCTCCTCGGAACAGGAGAACTTATGAACAAACGACGCATCGCCGTTTTCCGTCATACCGTCGGCAGTCGATTTTCCCTTTTCCGCAAGAATATTGTTCAACGCATCGTGCGCGTCCGTTCCGACAGAGAGGAAATACGTTCCCTCCGCGACGACGTATCCGCCCTTTCCTCCGTTTGCGGAAGTGTCATAGGAGCGAAGAGATTCCTTAGGCACGGATACCGTCACCGTCTCGCTCTCTCCCGCTTCGATGGAATTCGTCTTTTCAAAGCCGACCAGCTCGACGGCGGAGATTTCTACCAAAGAGCCTGCCCGATAGGGCTTTTGGAGATAGACTTCAACGACGTCCTTGCCCGCAACGCTTCCTTCGTTTTTCACGTTGACGCTTATCTTATACTCGCTGCTTGTTTCCCTCACCGCAAAGACAGAATGCGAAAAGGTCGTATAAGAAAGTCCGTAGCCGAACGGATATGCGACGGTCGATGCATATTGATAGTCGCCTACGTTCGAAGCTCCGCATACCTTATCCTCGTATCTCGTCTCATAGTAACGATACCCGACGTAGATTCCCTCCTGATAGATGAGATAACTTTGCTTCTCATTCTGGGCATTGCCGAACGTAAAATTGCCGAAGTTGACCATGGCAGGAGCGGAAAAGTTGTCATAAACGTAGGTATCGACGAGCTTTCCGGAGGGATTGTACGTTCCGTTCAATACTTCAGGAATGGCGCGAAGTCCTTGCTGTCCCGCAGCGCCGACCCAAAGGACGGAGACGTCTCGATCCATCAAGGGCCCGGTTTCGATCGCATTGAGGGTATTGAGGAGAACGACGACGTTTTTAAAGTGTTCGGTCGCATAGTCGATGAGGGCAAGCTCGTTGTCCGAAAGTTCGAGCATACTCTTTTCGGAATTTTCGGTTGTCGTCGTTGCGACATCCGCATCCTCCGCTCCCAATCTGCCGATGACGACAATCGCAGCATCGTTGTAATTCTTACAGGAATCCGTCTCGGCTGCCGTAAATGCGGCAATTCCCGCTTCGCCGACCGTATTCGTTCCCCGCGTGCTCTTGCCGTTTCCGGAAGTATAATAATTCCACATGACGGGATTCACTTCAAATTCGGCATCTTCAAACACTTCTTTGAGCGTGGGCGTCTTTGCCGTATCGATCGAACCGGATCCTCCGCCGCACACTAAAAACGCCTCCTTGGAAATACCCGATCCGAGCAAAGTCACCTTGCCCTTTTTCGCAATGGGAAGTCCTTTGTTCTGAAGGAGAACGCTTCCCTCTGCCTGAACGCGCTTTGCAAAATCGATCTCGCCGTTATAAAGCTCGCTCTGCTTGGAAAATTTGCTCTTGAAATAACGGGTATCGATGTCCTCCGCGTTCTCTACCTCTACCTTCTTCATCGTCTCCTGTTGAAGGAATGTGGAAATCATTTCGGAATAGGTATTGGCGAGGACGTTCGTCACGGTGAGCATCGAGGCAAACACGCAGGTCAGAAAAATTCCGTACCCCGCGACCACTCTTTTCGCTGTACTCTTTTTCATCTTTTATCTCCTTATCGATTAGTCTTCCGGCGTGTATGCGACGTATCTGTCTGCAAACTCGCCAAACCCGGAAAAACCGTGCTCAAAACATAAGTAATAGGTATTTGTTTCCGCATCGTAATAAGTCTCATATTCGTTTCCCGGAATCTCGGTGATCGGCCCGGAAACCCAATAACCGTCGAACGGCATCCAGTTTGCGGCAGAATCTTCAAGACTTGTTCCGATCGGCTGCGAATACTTCCAATAGGTTGCCGTCCCCTCTTCGTTCAAGCCGTACGGCTCAGCTTCGAACGTGAAATGATAGCTGTTCTTTGCGGAATCATAGCTCCACGTTCCGTTGCGGGGAGAGGCGAATTTGACCTCGTTCGTGCTGATGCTCGTGCAAGTTCCGTCTTCATAACAGGTCAGAATACATTTGACCGGCTCGTGAAGCGCAAACATCGCACCGATGTAGCTCGAATATCCCGTAAAGGTAGGAGGTACTGCACCGAGTCCCTCGCCGTCGTATTTTTTTGCAAAGGCTTCGTCTTTATAGGTAAAGACCGCTTTCCCGCTTCCGCCGTTCGTATCGCCGATGTTGAGCGTATATTTGAAGGAAAATTCATTGGTCGCCGTATCGTACTTCGTATAGACAAACGTGCTGTTCGTATCGTCGAAATAGAGCTTATAGCCCTTCCCCTCCACATACACCCAGGTGCCGTTGAGCTCTGCCACGGGCATCTCTGCAACGCGCAAGTCAAAAGTCTTGTCTTCATCCTTGTTTCCGTATACCGTCAGATGGTACGTCTGATCCGCGATCACGGTGCTTCCCGTAAAGACGAACTCATACGGACTTTCGGGTTCTTTCGTCGCTTCACCGTTACAAGCGCAAAGATTCAACATTGCACCCGAACAGAGAAAGAGGGAAAGAACTATGGCTGTCGTTTTTCTGTTTGTTTTCATCACAAACCCTCCTGAAACTTTTTTCGGCGATTGCCGATTGACGCCACTAATTATAGAAAAACAAAGCCTTATTCTCAAGACGTTCTTTCAAAAAACGACGAAATCTTCGCACAAATGAAAAAAGCACCGTATTTCTACGATGCTTTCCAATCGACAATCGGAAACAAAATGCTTAAGGTGAAAATCTCGTCCCGAACGGAAGCCGTGACGTTCCCCCCGTACTTTCGGACGATATGCCGAATGCTCTTCGTCCCGAATCCATGCTCCTCTTTGTTGTCCTTGGAAGAGGAGACAGGCAACCCGTCTTTGAGTTCAACTTCTCCCTTCCAGAAGTTCTCCACGTAAATTCGGACGAACGCCTTTTCCCGTTTGATCAAAACGGACACAAACCGATCTTCTTCCTTCTGTTTTTCCTCCGCCTCGATCGCGTTGTTGAGCGCGTTCCCAAACAGCATACAAAGATCGGAAGAACTCATAAACGCAACCGCTTCTCCGTCCGCAAGGCAGGTCATAGGGATTCCTTCGCGCATACAGCGGATGTGTTTTTCCATCAGGACGACGTCCAGAACTTCATTCCCCGTGCGAATCTCGGTATCGCGAAGTTCGAGCGCAGATTCCATTTCGGCGACGGTTTTGTCCCGTTCGGATTCCGTCAACACCCGCTTTAACACCTCAATCTGATTCTTCAAGTCATGGCAGCGCATATTAATAAATTGCAGGTTATTGTCATAGAGACTCTGCTGTTTTGCCTGTTCCTTGAGCATTCCTTCGATGATGTGCTTTTCCGTCTTTTCCTCGGAAACGGTAAAGACTTCAAATTGAATCACGATCAAAAGAATGCCGACGGAAATCGCATAGATATGCGTTGCGGGCGATACGAGTCCGGCATAATAGACGTAAGAGCTGAAAATGCTGATCAGCAAAATAGAGATCGCGACGAAAAGGAGCATGCTTCTGTTCGTCGGCTCTCTGTCCTTTTCATAGAAGCGGCGAATCAGCGTAAAGTAAAAGATCACGAGAATCAAGGCAAACAGCGCAAGCTCAAACAAGCGACTTACGGTAGGAATTGTAACGTGATCGCCCTGGATCCAGAAGGTAAACAGCTGACAAGCGTGCGAGCAGATGTGCTCGATCAAAAAAGCCGACGTCGCGACGAAAATCAACCTGACCGGCTTTTCGTCAAAGCAAAACCACATGCACCCGATCGACAAGAGGTAAATGACGATGTAGTACATATTGATAAACGGAATCACCCCGTACAAATAGCTCCAAAAAGGCGCTATGTGCATCGCAAGGGAAATCCGATTGAATCCGCCGAGCAAGAAGAAGGCGACAAATACAAGGGAGCGAATCCAAAAGTGCCTTCTCTTTGCAAATCCGATCCCGTGAACGATTTCCGCAATCAGAATCAGCGAATTGAATCCGGTCATAGCGCGGACAATTTCATCGAAAAGTTCCATAATCCCCACCTTTTACAGCCGAAACTGCGTCAAATCGTCTAAAAATCCCTTCCGCTTCAAACGCCCTATTTTTAGCGTCTGATCCTGGAGAAAAATCAAATCCCCTTCCACGCGATCCACAAAGCGAAGATTGACGAGGTAAGAATTGTTGCATCGGGAAAAGCCGAATTCCTTGAGCCGCTGTTCCGTTTCCGACATGCTGTCCCACGTTTCGATCTCTCCCGAACAAGTGTGATAGACGAGCTTGTGCCCGAACGACTCGATATAATAAATCGTCTTGATGGGCAGTCTGCGCTTTCCGTACTTTTCGGTAACAATCACTCTCTCCTGCTGGTTGCGCTGCGCATTTGAAAGCGCCTTTTGAAAGGTAATCTTAAACCTAGCATACGAGACGGGTTTCACGATGTAATCCATCGCCTCGACTTCATACCCCTTAATCGCGTATTGCGCCAAATTCGTGATAAAGACGATCACAACGTCGGAATCCGCTTCTCTGATCTTTTTTGCCGTCTTGAATCCGTCTTTATAGGGCATTTCGACGTCCAGAAAGATAATATCGTGACCGCACACGTTTTTTTCGAGAAAATCAAGTCCGTCCTCGAATTTCACAACGGAACATTCGACGTTATGTTCCCCTGCATATTGAAGAATATACCCCTCCAAAGCATCCGAATAAGCTTTATCGTCGTCCACAATTGCGATTCTAACCATCTCTAAACTCCTTATCGATAAACTCTCCCATTTCTCTCAATTATAGCATGTGCCAAGCAATTGTCAAGAAAAGTTTTCAAAAATGGCGGAAATGATTGCGCAAACGACAAAAATACGATAGGGTATTGACATTTCCACGCCGTGTGCGCTAAACTGAATGTGTCGTTATTTTGGTTTTTCATGTAGCGTCCTCCTATGTTGCTTTTCTTGTGTACGGCCCAAAGCCATACATTCAGTTTAGCACATAGGAGCTTTTTTGTATATTGTTACATGGCTTGAAGCGAAAGCTTTTTCAGATCCTCCGGCATACCCAGTGGGTTTTACAGTCCCGTAACATTCTGTTGCGGGACTGTTCTGCTTACAAATGAAAAAAGACGTCCGAAGACGCCTCTTTCTTTTGCTTTAAATTTTCTTGACCCAGCCGTAAACGTCGGGCTTTTTGCCGTACTGGATTCCGGTGATGTTGTCGTACAGCCAGGAAGTGATCTCTCCCATTTTGCCGCCGTTGACGACGAAACGCTCGCCCTTGTACTCAAACTCGCCGACGGGGGAAATGACCGCCGCCGTGCCCGTTCCGAACGCCTCTTCGAGCTTTCCGCACCGGGAAGCCTCCACCACTTCGTCGATGGAAACTCTGCGCTCGGACACCCGATAGCCGTTCTGCTGCAAGAGATAGATCGCGCTCTTTCTCGTGATGCCGGGGAGAATGGAACCGACCAGCGCGGGCGTGACGACCTCGCCGTCGATGACGAAGAACATATTCATCGAGCCGACTTCCTCGACGTACTTTTTCTCCTGCGCGTCCAGCCAGAGCACCTGATCGAAGCCCTTCTTTTCCGCCTCTTCGCCCGCCTTCATGGAGCAGGCGTAGTTGCCAAGGCACTTCGCTTCGCCCGTGCCGCCGACCGTCGCCCGCGTGTAGTAATCCTCGACGAGGAGCTTGGTGGGCTCTAACCCGTGCGCGTAATAGCTGCCGACGGGGGACAGGATGATGAAGAAGAGGTATTCGGTCGAAGCGTGCACGCCGAGCATGACCTTCGTCGCCACGATGGTGGGACGGATGTAGAGCGCCGTGCCGGGAAGAGAGGGAATCCAATCCTTTTCGAGCTTCAAAAGCTCCTCCAAGCCCTCTTCCACGACGTCCTCGGGGAACTGAGGAATGCACATTCTCTCCGCCGAGCGGTTCATTCTCGCCCAATTCTCCCCGGGACGGAACACGCCGATCGAGCCGTCCACCCGCTTAAACGCCTTCATTCCCTCGAAAATGCCCTGCGCGTAGTGGAAAATCGTGGTGGCAAGATCGAACTGCACGGGGGCGTTCGGTTCGATCTTTGCGTCGTGCCAGCCCTCTTCCACGTTGTATTTCATCGTGAACATATAATCGGTGAAATATCTTCCGAAGCCGAGTTTGTTGTCGAACACGGGCTTCTCTTTTAACACTTCTCTTTTGATAATTTGCATAGATGATACCCTCTCTATCAAAATTTTCTATATTATAGCACACCCAATTTCACATTGCAAGGGGAAACGGATAGAAAAATTCCTCTTTTTTGAAAATTTGCACTTTGCCGTTCAGATAATCGACGAGGGCAGCGCAAAAGCGCTCCGTCTCTTCCGAGCGCACCGCAACCTGACAGGTGACGCGGTCGAGATAGTCCGTCCCCTTCCCCTCGCAATTCTGTTTTGAGAGGAAAGTCTGCAAGGCGTCAAATTCCCCGTAGCCGACGGTCAAAGAAAGCATGCGGCAGAGCCGCCAATCCCGCTTTTCCGCCCCTGCGATGTTTTGTGCCGCACTCGAGGAGTAGGCGCGCACGAGTCCTCCCGCACCGAGCTTGATTCCCCCGAAGTAGCGCACCACGCACACGCAGGTTTCGAAGAGTCCGCTCTTTTTCACGGCGTCCAGAATGGGGAGTCCCGCCGTGCCAGAAGGCTCTCCGTCGTCCGAAAAGCGCTGCAAATTGCCGAGCTTATCGGCGACAAAGGCGTAGCAGACGTGCGTAGCAAGCGGATGCTCGCTCCGCACCATGGCAATAAAGTCCCTTGCTTCCTCCTCCCCTTCCACGTGGGAAGAGTAAGTGAGAAAGCGGGACTTTTCGATGGTCTGTTCGCTTTTATGAATCCCGTTGACCGAAAGCATACTCAGCCGACGACGATTTTCACGTGCACTTTCTTGCCCTTATGCAGGACAAATTCCTTTGCGGGAAGGGGCATGTTGACGTCCGTCACCTTGGTCTCGTCCACCGTCACGCCGCCCTGTTCGATCAGTCTGCGCGCTTCGCCCTTGGACTTGCAGAGCTTCGCCTCGACCATGGCGTCCACGACGGTCGCCGCATTCGCCACGGAGACGGTGGGAAGCTCCCCGCCCCCCGCGCCGAACGCCGCCTTTGCCTGCGCCTCGGCAGCCTTTGCCTTCTCCTCGCCGTGCACCATTTTGGTCAGCTCGTAGGCGAGCACTTCCTTTGCGCGATTCATTCTCTCGTCCTGATGGGCGGTAAGCGAAGAAATCTCCTCTAAGGGAAGGAAGGTGAGAAGCTTCATGCACTTTTCGACGTCGGCGTCGTTGGTGTTTCTCCAATACTGGTAAAACTCGTAGGGAGACGTCTTGTTTTCGTCCAGCCAAACCGCGCCCTTTGCCGTTTTGCCCATCTTTTTGCCTTCGGAGGTCGTAAGAAGGGTAAAAGTCATGGCGTAAGCGGGCTTTTGCTCCTTTCTCCGAATGAGATCTGCGCCCGCGAGGATGTTGCTCCACTGATCGTCGCCGCCGAGCTCGAGCTGACAGCCGTACTTGTGATAGAGCATCAAAAAGTCGTATGCCTGCATGAGCATATAGTTAAATTCGAGGAAGGTGAGGCCCTTCTCCATTCTCGCCTTGTAGCATTCCGCGGTCAGCATCTTGTTGACGGAGAAGTGCGCGCCGATGTCGCGGAGAAAATCGATGTAGTTGAGGTTTAACAGCCAATCGCCGTTGTTGACGATGACTGCTCCGTTTTCTCCCTCGAAATCGATAAACCTGGACATCTGTTTCTTGAAGCACTCGACGTGATGATTAATGGTCTCCTTCGTCATCATGGAGCGGAGATCCGTCCTTCCCGAAGGATCGCCGACCATCGCCGTGCCGCCGCCGATGAGAATGATGGGCTTGTGTCCCGCATCCTGCATATGTTTCATGGCGATCAGCTGCATGAAGTGACCGACGTGCAGAGAGTCTGCCGTGGGGTCGAATCCGATGTAGAAGGGAACGCTCTCCCTTCCCAAAAGTTCGTAAAGATCGTCCTCAAAGACGGTCTGCTTGATAAATCCCCGGGCGCGCAGGGTGTCCATTACGTTTGCCATACTGTATACTCCTTATAAAAAAAGGCTTGCCTTTGAGAGCAAACCATAAGATTTTCGTTCCGATGATCCCATTTTTGCTCACGCCAAAACAATTCTATCGCTGCGGTAGAAATAGGCGTAGGCAATGAAGTTGTGGGAATTTCGTTTCAACATAATCTTATTATAATATACCTTTTTGCGTTTGTCAAACAAAAAACGAGCGCTTTTGCACCTTTCCCGAAGGCAAAACGCCATTCACGCCGAAAAAGGATTCCCTCAAAGCAAAAGCAAGGGCGGGTTCACATCAACCCGCCCTCTTTCGTTCGATTTAAAAATTTACGCCTGCATTGCTTCCTGTACGGCGACCGCGACGGCAACCGTAGCACCGACCATGGGGTTATTGCCCATACCGATGAGCCCCATCATTTCAACGTGTGCGGGAACGGAGGAAGAGCCTGCAAACTGTGCGTCGGAGTGCATTCTTCCCATCGTATCCGTCATGCCGTAGCTGGAAGGGCCTGCCGCCATGTTGTCGGGGTGAAGAGTCCGTCCCGTACCGCCGCCGGAAGCGACGGAGAAGTACTGCACGCCGTTCTCCACGCACCACTTTTTATAAGTGCCTGCAACGGGGTGCTGGAATCTCGTGGGATTGGTGGAGTTTCCGGTGATGGAAACGCCGACGTTTTCCTTCTTCATAATGGCAACGCCTTCGGGGACGTTATCTGCGCCGTAGCACTTGACCTTTGCGCGAGGGCCGTCGGAATAAGACTTCTCATAGACGACGGAGACGGTCTCGGTGTAAGGGTCAAACGTGGTTTCGACGTAGGTGAAGCCGTTGATTCTCGAAATGATCATCGCGGCGTCCTTGCCAAGTCCGTTCAAGATGACGCGAAGGGGACGCTGACGCACTTTGTTCGCGTTCATTGCGATGGAAATCGCTCCCTCTGCGGCTGCAAAGGATTCGTGTCCCGCAAGGAAGCAGAAGCACTCCGTCTCTTCGGAAAGGAGCATTTTGCCCAAATTTCCGTGTCCCAGACCGACCTTGCGGTTTTCTGCGACGGAACCGGGAATGCAGAAGGACTGCAAGCCTTCGCCGATGGCGGCTGCGGCGTCGGCAGCCTTGGTGCAGCCTTTCTTGATGGCGATTGCCGCGCCGACGGTGTATGCCCAGACTGCATTCTCGAAGCAGATGGGCTGCGTGCCTCTGACGATCTTGTCGCAATCGATGCCCTTTGCAAGGCAGATGTCTCTGCACTCTTCGATGGAGGAAATGCCGTACTGAGAGAGTACGCCCATGATTTTATCTACTCTTCTTTCATAACTTTCAAATAAAGCCATCTTTCTCTACCTCCTTACTCTTTGCGGGGATCGATATACTTGAACGCGTTATCGAATCTGCCGTAGTGTCCCATAGCCTTCTTGTAAGCCTCGTTGGGCTCGATGCCCTTCTTGATGAAGTCGGTCATCTTGCCGAGGGAGACGAATTCGTATCCGATGACCTGCATGTCCTCGTCGAGAGCGAGGCGGGTGACGTAGCCCTCTGCCATTTCGAGGTATCTGACGCCCTTTTCGGCAGTGCCGTACATCGTTCCGACCTGAGAACGAAGTCCTTTCCCGAGATCTTCAAGACCTGCACCGATGACGAGACCGTCGTCGGAGAAGGCGGACTGGGTACGTCCGTAGACGATTTGAAGGAAAAGCTCTCTCATCGCGGTGTTGATTGCGTCGCATACGAGGTCGGTGTTGAGCGCTTCCAGAATGGTCTTGTGGGGCAGAATTTCGGCAGCCATCGCCGCAGAGTGCGTCATACCCGAACAGCCGATGGTCTCGACGAGCGCTTCCTGAATGACGCCTCCCTTTACGTTCAGGGAGAGCTTGCAGGCGCCCTGCTGAGGAGCGCACCAGCCCACGCCGTGCGTAAAGCCGTTGATGTCCTTGATTTCCTTTGCGAATACCCATTTGCCCTCTTCGGGAATAGGAGCGGGCTCGTGCCTGGGGCCCTTCGCAACGCAAACCATTCTCTGCACATCTTGTGAATATTGCATGATTGATTCCTCCATAATAATTTGTCCGACCCCGCCTAGCCGGGGATTCCGGATTTCTACAACGTACAGTATAGCACATCTTTTTTGATTTTTCAAGAAGATTTGGACTTTTTTTCCAACATTCGGATAAAAAAACGATGGAGACGCGCCGCCCCTTTCAAAGCGAAGTTCCGCACAAAAAAGGCAAATCGGATATCCGACTCGCCTTTCCTTGAAAGCTCTATGAAACAAGCGCTCTCCTCTTCAAATCCTTTCGGAAGAGAAGCCGAAAGAGCATCCTGATAAGCGGCTGAATGAAAAAGAGCTGCGTAAAGAATGCAAACGGAAAATTGAAGCAGACGAGCCGAAGCCAATTTGCAAGGAGGGTGAAAAAGTTGAAAGCCATGTAGGGATACGGATAATACAAAAAGGCGGCGATCAAGCTCATCGCGGGGCACATCAGCCCCACCGTAGCGCAGATGATTGCACTCTCGAAAATCACGGGATGGGTCGTCTTCGGGTCGAATACCTTTGCGGCAAGGCGGAAAGAGCAAGGGCTTCCCATGACGCATTCCAAAAGATAGGCGAAGACAAACTCGATGAGAACGACCGCCCAGATGGGGAGAAACGAGCCGAACATGAGCACCCCTCCCTGTGCGTCGATCGCCTCGAGATTCAGCCCGTTGACGACGTAAAGGCTGTAAAAGACGTAGGCATGAACGGTAACGATCACCGTCAAAAGCGCAAAGATCATTCTTTGAAATTGATTTCTAGGCATAAAGAACTCCTTTTTCGCAAAAAAAACACAAGTCGCTCGCCATAAATCTCTTGCGGGAAATGCGCTGCCGTAATCAGATTTATGTGCAAAAGCACTACTTGTGTCGTATTTGCGTCTTAAATTTTGAGGGTATTTTATCACAAAAGGACGAAAAAGTCAAACGAATTTTTCAATCGATAAATCGATAAAAATTTCTCGAATTGTTGACAAACGAGGCATTTTGTGATAAAATTTTTATGAACGTATTCATAAAGGAGATTTTTATGCCCAAAGTCATCGAAGGGGTGCGGGAAAGCATTCTTTCCTTTGTCAGAGAAAGCGTAAAAAAGGGAGAAAATCCCACCATCGAAAAGATCGCGCGGCACTGCGGGATCGCCAACGGAACGGTTTTCAACTATTTCCCGTCCAAGGACATGATTTTAGCGACCGTCATTTTAGAGGACTGGACGGCGATCTTCGCGCACATGGAGAAAAAACTCCCCGCCGCAAACAAAGGCGAAGGGCTCGATTTCTTTTACGAATCGCTGAAGGGCTTTTGCAAAAAGTACAAAGAGATCTGGGCGAGCTCTTACAGCGACAAAGGGGTGCAATCCGCCCTGCAGAAAAGGCACGTCCCCCTTCGGGATCAGGTCGGAGCGCTTTTAAAGCAAATTCTCCCCTCTCTTTCCGAGGCACTTTACCCCATTCTCGCAGAGACGCTGCTTCTCCTTGCGAGGGACGACAGTCTCTCTTATCCCGTTTGGAAGGAAGCGACCTTGTCGCTTTTGACAAAATAAAATCCTTAAAGGAGTCATTTTTATGAAACTTGTATTGGCAGGCGCTTTCGGAAAGCTCGGAAGCGACATTTTACGGGCAGCCGTCAAGGAAGGTCACGAAGTCGTAGCAATCGACCTGGTGACGCGCGAAATGGATTTTGACGGATTTACCGCCAAAACGGTAGACGTCACCAAGAAGGAACAGCTGGAAGGGGTTTGCGAAGGGGCGGACGCCGTCATCACCACGGTGGGACTGACGAGAACTTCGGCAACCGTCACCAACTACGACATCGATTTGAACGGAAACTTAAACCTTCTTGCCGAGGCGAAGCGGGCGGGCGTGAAAAAATTCGCCTACATCTCCGTCCTGAAGGCGGACAAAAACCCCGACGTTCCCATGCTCGACGCCAAGCACAAATTCGAGCTTGCGCTCAAGGAGAGCGGCATCGACTACGTCATCTTCCGTCCCACGGGGTATTTCTACGACATCGCCAAGGTGTTCATGCCCATGATCGAGAAGGGTGAAGTCACCCTGCTCGGCAAGGAAGACGTCTCCGCCAACGTCATTGACACCACCGAGCTTGCGGAATACGTTCTTCTTCACTTAAACGATACCAACGTGACCTACGACATCGGCGGCACGGAGACGTACACCTACGAGGAGATCGCCAAGATGTTCTTCGCCGCAGCGGGAAAAGAGCCCGTCATCAAGCGTGCGCCCGTCTTTTTGTTCTCCGTCCTCGCCTGGATCAACAAGCTCAAAAAGAACGGAAAGGAAGCCATCATCAAGTTCTCCAAGTGGACGCTGACCGAGAGCATGGTCGCCGAGAACAAGTACGGCAAGCTCTCCTTCAAAGAGTACATTCAGAACTGCTACAAAAAGGAGGGCAAATAAATGACCTTCGCCGAAATGTGGGCAGTCGCCTTCCCGCCCCTCATGTGGGTGCTCCTCGTCGTCTCCGCAGTGCTTTGCGCCGTCGGGTTCTATAAATTCGTCTACTTCCTCTCCATCGGTTACGGATTTGCCATTTCCGGAATCGGCGTTACCATGCTCATTCTCTTTCGGGAAAGCTTGTCCCTCCCCCTCATCCTTGCCGACGTACTGTTCATCCTCTACGGAATCAGGCTTTCGGGCTTCCTCCTCGTCAGAGAGTTCAAGAGCGCGTCCTATCGCAAGACCTTGAAAGAGGCGACCAAGACGGAAAAGCCCATGCCGATCTTCGTCAAGTTCGCGATCTGGGTCTGCGTGTCCATCCTCTACGTGATGCAGGTTTCCCCCGTTTACTATGCCCATTCCGTCGGACACATGGTTGACGCCGTCGTCTACGTCGGCGTGGCGATCATGGCGATCGGTCTCCTTCTGGAGCTCGTTGCAGACCTTCAGAAGAGCGCGCAGAAAAAGGCAAATCCCTCTTCCGTCGCCATAAAGGGGCTCTACAGAATGTGCCGCTGCCCCAACTACTTCGGGGAAATCCTGTTCTGGACGGGCTGTCTTATAGCGGGCGTCACCTCTCTTACGGGCGTCGTGCAGTGGGTCATCGCCGTTCTCGGCTACATCTGCATCGTCTACATCATGTTCAACGGCGCACAGCGGTTGGAAAAGAGGCAATCTCAGCGGTACGCAAACGACGAAGCGTATCAGGCTTACGTCAAGAAGACCCCCATCATTCTTCCCCTCATTCCCATCTATACCCTCAACAAAAAGAAATAAGCTAAGGAGTTTTTCATGAGCAGCTTTAAAAATTTAAGAATCGTTGACAACTTTTATCAAACCTCTGCCTTCTTCCCCATGCCCACCGTACTCATCGGTACGCTGGCGGAAGACGGCAAGACGACGAGCTTCGGCGCGTATTCCCTCGTCGCCCCCTATTACATCGCGGGCAAGGGGTACTATGCCATGCTCCTGGAATGCAGAAATTCTTCCAACACCTGCAAGGGAATCCTTCGCCACAAGAAGTGCACGCTGAACTTCATTCCCGACAAAAAGAAGTACTTCAAGGAGGCTGTCCGCCTCGGTTTCCCCGGCGACACGCCTGAAGAGAAGATGAAGGACTGCATTTTCACTCTCGAGGAGGGCTTGCGCAAGGAAGAAGACCCCGAAGGGAACTATCCCAAGGTCATCGCCGAAAGCTTCCAGGTCTTTGAATGCAGCTGGGTGGACACCCTCGACAACGCGCAGGACGACAAGGTGCAGGACGAATACGAAGGCCCTTATCACGACTTCAACGGCATTACGAGCAAATTCGGAGCGCACTTCATCCTGAAGATCGACAAAATTCTCATGAAGCCCAAGTACCATCAGGCGATCATCGACGGCGTGAAGGCGTCCGCATTCCCGCCCGTGCCCGTAGACTATGGCTACCGCGACAGCAAGAACTTCTGGTACACCACCTTCAAGCGCCCCATTGCCGAGCCCCTGCCCAGCAGAGAGGTTGACCTCGAATCCGTTCGGTACGCCGCAAACCGCGCCGACGACGTGGTCAAGTTCACGGACGACGCGCTGATGTGCCTCGTGAAAGTGCCCCGTATCTTCCTCTCCACCGCGCTGAAGGGCTGCGTCGATTGGGCAAAGAAGAACAACGTGACGCTCGTCACCAAGGAACACATGGCGATCATCAACGACAAGCGTTCCAAGGAAAAAAATAAGTAAGGCGGGTGCATATGAACATACTATCTGCCGAAACGGTCTCAATCCCCATGGCGATCGTCGATTTTATCCCCGTCATTCTCTTCTTTATCGCGATGATTCTCGTGCAGAGGGACGTCTATTTCAGCTTGAAAAAGTGGGGATTCTCCTGTCTTGCCGCGGGCTCGATCATGGTGTTCTGCGCAGGGCTTTTTAAAGCCACCCACAAGATTCTCCTCGCCTGCGGCGTGCCCGATGCGGACATCTCCGCCCTGAACGCGAGCTTCTTCCCCATGCAGGGAACGGGATTTCTCCTCGTTTTCTTAGGAATGCTCTCCCCCGTCTTTTCCAAAAAGGAAAGAACGCTGATGGCACCCGTGACGATTGTGTTCCTCGCGGGACAGATCGTGGGCTGTGCGGGAATGCAGGCAATGCTCGCAATTTGGGCGGCGAAGCTGAAAAAGCCCGTTGCGATCGTGCTCTTCATCGTCGCCTTTATCGCGATGCTCGGTATGGGGTATCTTTCGTCGAAGTTCGACGATTCTTCCTCCATGCACTGGATTGCGCAGCTCACCAACATTGTCTCCAACGGAGCGTTGCTTGGCGGGGTGGTGATTCTACACAAAGCCGGCCTCAAGGAAGCCTTCGGCTTCACCAAGTAGTACGGACAAGCTCTCGGTAAACTTGCGGGGGAGCGACCCCGCAAGTTTATAAGAACAAACTGTTCGACAGGGAAGCGTTCGGCGGGGCGAGTCGCCCCTGCCAATAGTACGGACAGGCTTTCAGTAAACTTGCAGGGGAGCGGCCCCGCAAGTTTATAAGAACAAACTGTTCGACAAATAAAAGTAGAACAAAGGGAAAGGCATTTTTAAAGTCGGGTTGAGAAGCGTTCCGCTTCACCAAGTAGTTAACAGACTATGCCTAAGGGCGAATCGGATAGCCGATTCGCCCTTAATTATGCTCTTACCTTTGTTCCGCAAGGGTCTCGTAAAATTTCATAGTTAAAATTCCTTTATGTCAATCATATTTTCCGAGATTAACTTGCCTTTGTCGTAATATATATCGTCGTCGGAAGTAATTTGACGACGAACCTGACAAGGATTACCGAACGCTATTACATTTGCGGGTATATCTTTGTTGACAAGTGACCCCGCACCGATTACGGAATTATCGCCTATCGTTACACCCGGCAATATGGTAACGTTCGACGCGATCCAAACGTTTTTTCCGATATGAACGGGTTTGTTGCAACCGTAGCCTTCGGCGCGAAGTTTGGGCGATATGGGATGTGAACCTGTGATTATCGTAACATTCGGGGCAATCATTGTATTATCGCCGATATAAATGTGTGCGTCATCTACAAGCGTACTGTTAAAATTGATATATACGTTCTTGCCCAAGTGTACGTTCCGTCCGCCGCACATTGCGTGGAAAGGAGCTTGTACATATGCACCTTCGCCGACTTCGGCAAACAACTGTCGAAGTATCTGTGCTTTTTTCTTTTCCCCCTCGGCGGAATAACCGCAAGCGTTATACTTTTCCATGAGTTGCAGACTTTGATAATATTCGTTATCCACGACGTCCCAAACCTTATAGAGCTTACCCGAATTTAAGGCTTCTTCGAGTTTTGTCATTTTATTGTTCCTCCGTTTTGAAATATTCTTTTTCCATATTTTCCGTAAAATCGGTAGTCAGTCGCACAAGTTCGGTTGCATTGCCAATTTCCAATTCCATTAAAGCACGACAATCCGCTTCCAGCGCAGATAGAATATGCCGTTTGCACACGCTTTGCCTCTCTCGGTAAAAAAGATGCGCTTATTTCGTCTGTCTTCCGCAACTTCTTCAAACACAATGTACCCTTTCTTAAAAATTCTGCCGACAATTGCCGCTATCGTCTGTTTGTTTGCCGAAAGCCTGTCGCATATTTCTTTTTACGTAAAACATTTTGGGGTGAACCATATAATATCTAATACAAACAATTCATTCGCCGTCAGATTATAACGTTTAGCGAAACGGGTATATACGGCAAACTGCTGATCGAGTAGGCGACAATATAAGTTCCGCATATCGGTTATTTGTTTTTCCTCAACCATAACGCCTCCAATAATTAGTATGATATCATACTAATTGTAGCAAAACTATATTTGAAATGCAAGCGCTTGACAGTATAAATGGCTGAGATAAAAAGCAGCGTCCAAACTTTTTGTCTGAACTCTGTTTTTACTTCTGGCTTAAAGGTAAACATTTAAAATATGAATTTTTATTCGCCATAGGAAGTGCGCTTGGGGGGAAAGGAATAAGATTTTTAGCACTTATTTATTTTTAGTCCATAACGATAGTCGCTGAGGTAGAACAAAGACAAAAGTAATGATAAGTGCGAATCGGAAAACCGATTCGCACTTATCAAACCGTATGTTTTTTCGCACCGCTTTTTCAGACCGTCCGCTTTACGCTTTTGAAGATGCGTTTTCGGACAGATATTCCAAGGCGGAATGTGCCGCGACATTCCCCTCGCCGACCGCTTTCGCGTACTGATACGGTCTGCCCGTGCAGTCGCCCGCCGCAAAGACGCCCTTCAAATTCGTCTCCAATTGCCTGTTCACCTTGACGTGCCCGTCCTCCATCGCAAGCCCCGTCACGAGGACGGAGGGCGTGATGGCTTCTTTTAAGAGGAATACGCCGTCTACCAGAAGCTCCCTCTCCCCATAGCGAACGGCTTCCGCCTTTCTTTCCCCGACGATTTCCCGAATCATGCCGGGGACGATTTCCACGTTTTCCGCCTCGATTTCAGGCGTTTTATAGAGCGGGGTCAGATAGACCTTTTTCGCGAGCGAGGCAAGGTAAGAAATCTCGTGCTCGAGGGCTTTCGAGGTGCACAGCACGGCGATCGTCTTTCCCTTGTACAAAAAGCCGTCGCAGGTGGCGCAATAGCTCACTCCTCTGCCCAAAAATTCGAGCTCGCCCTTGACGGGTTTGACCGACTCCACGCCGGAGGCGAGAATGACCGTCTTTGCCTCAAAGCTCTCCTTGTCGCAAAGAATGCCATAATACTCCCCCATGTCGTAAACGCCCGTCACCGTCTTGTTCGCGATCTCGATGTCCATTTCCTCAATCTGAGAGAGAAATGCCCTCTGCATCTCCTCGCCGCTGACAGAGGAAAGCCCCGGATAGTTGCGGATTTTTTCCGCCCGCGCAATTTTTTCGGAGAGCCTTGCCGAGCCGAACCAGATAAAGTTGCGATTCATCGCCTTTAAGGTGAGCGCGGCGGAGACGCCGGCAGCTCCCGTCCCGATGATTGCCGTATCGAACATAAAAAACTCCTTTTTTCTTATTATAACCCCTTTCCCCGAAAAAAGTCAATCGGAGAAGAGAAAAACGCTCCGAAATCTCTTCGGAGCGCACCGTTTAATCTCTGTAGCCCTTTGGATTCATGGTCTGCCACTTCCAGAGGGAAGCGCACATCTCGTCGATGCCGAGGGTTGCCTTCCAGCCGAGCTCTCTCTCCGCCTTGGAGGCGTCCGCATAGCAGGCGGCGATGTCCCCTGCGCGACGCGGCTTGATGACGACGGGGAGTTTCTTCCCGCACGCCTTTTCAAACGCCTTTACGACGTCGAGCACGCTGTATCCAATCCCCGTGCCGAGGTTGTACACGTGTACGCCCGTATTCTTGACACCCTCGATGGCGGCGACGTGACCCTTGGCAAGGTCAACCACGTGGATATAATCCCTGACGCCCGTACCGTCGGGGGTCGGATAATCATTGCCGAACACGCCGATTTCGGGGAGCTCTCCGATCGCCACTTTGGCGATGAAGGGAGTCAAGTTGTTGGGAATGCCCTGCGGGTCTTCGCCGATGAGCCCGCTCTCATGCGCGCCGACGGGGTTGAAGTACCGAAGGAGAATGACCGTCCATTCGGGGTCGGCTTTATAGACGTCCTCGAGCATGATCTCCTGGAAATACTTGGACGTGCCGTAAGGATTGGTCGTCCCGCCCACCTTGCAGGTCTCGTCGAGGGGAAGGCGTTCAGGCGTGCCGTAAACGGTCGCGGAGGAGGAGAAGACGATCTTCTTGCAGCCGTGTCTTCTCATCACGTCGAGCAGCACGAGCGTGCCGTAGAGGTTATTGTTGTAGTATTCGATGGGCTTTCTGCACGATTCGCCGACCGCCTTGAGCCCCGCAAAGTGAATGACGCAGTCGATGGTGTGCGCGGAGAAGATTCCTTCGAGCAGCTCCTCGTTGCGAACGTCCCCCTCGTAGAAAGAGAGGGTCTTGCCCGTAATCTCCTCGACCCGCTTGAGGCTCTTGGGAGAAGAATTGTCCAGATTGTCGATGACGACGACCTCGTAGCCCTTGTTCAACAGTTCGACGCAGGTATGCGAGCCGATGAAGCCCGCCCCGCCGGTGACTAAAATTTTCATAGCAAACTCCTTATAGCGTTTCAACAATGATGCCGTCCGCAATCTCCGCTTCGTAGACGCGGCAGGGATAGCCGATCTCTTTTAAATATTCCTTCGATACCTGTTCTTTAAAGTCCTCGACCGCTTCCTTTTTGACGATAGAAACGGTACAACCGCCAAACCCGGCGCCCGTCATACGAGAACCGACGCAAGCAGGGTGCTTCTGCGCGGCGGCGGCAAGCGCGTCGAGCTCTTTGCCCGTCACCTCGTAAAGCTCCCTTAAGGACTTGTGCGAGGCGTTTAACAGCGCGCCGAGGCGGACGATGTCCCCCTTTTTCATGGCGTCTACCGCCTGATTGACCCTGTCGCATTCCTCCACGACGTGCTTTGCCCTGTCGTACACCTTGCCCGAAAGCAGGTGTCCGTACTTTGCAAAGTCCTTAGGCGACACTTCCGCAAGACAGGATACGGGAAGCACCGTCTGCAAGCGGGCGAGCGCCTCTTCCGTCTCCGCACGCCGTTCGTTGTATTTGCTCTCCACGAGATTGTGGGGCTTGTTGCAGTTGATGATGACGAGGGCGTACTCCCCCAGCGAGAAGGGAACGAGCTCGTGCTCGATTTTCTTGCAATCGAGGAGAATCGCGTAGTCCTTTTTTCCGTTGGCAGAGGCGTACTGATCCATAATGCCGCAGTTGACGCCCGCATATTCGCGTTCCGCACTCTGCGCGAGGATGGAAATTTCCTTTTTGTCCATCTCTTCCTCCGCCATAACCGCGAGCGCGGCGAGCGTGGAGACCTCAATGGCGGCAGAAGAGGAAAGCCCGCTTCCGAAGGGCACGGTGCAGTCGTAAAGGAGATCGCACCCGACCACCTTATGTCCCGCCTTCTGCCAGAGATAGGCGCAGCCCGCCTGGTATTTTGCGTACTTCTCGTTCCGATACGAATCGAGCTTGTCAATCTCCAACGTCACCTTATCGGGAAGATCCGTCCAAGCGATGTTGATTTTGTCCGTGCCGTTGCGGCGCGCATAGACGGTATTTTTGAGGGAAAGCGCCGCGGGAAAGACCTTGCCGCCGCAATAGTCGATGTGCTCTCCGATGATGTTGATTCTGCCTGCGGCAGAGATCTTATGAGTGTAATCAGCCATATACGGCGACTCCTTTCAAGAAATTTTCCGTCTCTTCCGCGCTCTTGAAGACCGCGGTGTTTTCGAGAATGCGATAGCAGATGCTGCCGAGCTCCTCCTGCATGATCGTATGAATGTCCTTTTCGGGTTCTTGTTCGAGGCGAAGTCTGCACTCCTCGTAGACGAGGGTAAAGTCCTTACATTCCTCCGCAAGGAAGCCATTTTTAACGCAAGCTTCGACCTTGGCAAGCTCTTCTTCGAGCCTTCCGGGAAGAATGAAGAGCCCCTGCGCCTCGATGAGCCCGATGGACTCCTTTTTGATGGAATGAAATTCGGGATGGGCGTGGAAGACGCCGTCGGGGAACTCCTCCGTCGTGATGTTGTTGCGGAGGATGATATTCATCTCATAGCCCTCCCACGTCTTGATGACGGTGGGGCTGACGGCGGAATGCACGCCGTTTTCGTCCTCGGGAATGATACCCTTTTCCCTGTCCTCGTAGGAAACCCACGCGGCGCGAACTGCTTCCGCGACGAGGGCGACCTTGTCGCGATCGGATCCCTTGATGCGGATAACCGTGCCCGGCCAATCGAGAACGCCGAGGCGGATTCCCTCTACCTTGCAGGGGACTTCCTTCTTCATCTTCGCCTTGTGGAGGGGAAGCACCTCTCCGCCGCCCTGAAAATGATCGTGCGCGAGCACGCTTCCGCCGATTCGGGGAAGCGCGGCGTTGCAGCCGACGAAGTAATGCGGGAAGAGATCGACAAAGTCCATGAGGGCGTAAAAGGTGTCCTTATCCACGTGCATGGGCGTATGCTCTTCGTTGACGACGATTCCGTGCTGATAAAAATAGCCGTAGGGCGAGAATTGCCAGAACCAATCCTTTCCGTTGAGCTTTAACGACACGGTGCGGAGCGTCCGCTTGCCGCGCCCGAAAAAGCCCTCGTTGTCCCGACAAATGGAGCACTTGGGATACCCGCCCTTGACGCTGTTGCCGCTGACCGCCTTTTTGGGATCGCGGAACTCGGGCTTTGCCTTGTTGATGGTGACGGTGAGCCCGTTCACGTCAAAACGAGGGTTTTTGTCGAGGACGGATTTCTTGACGTAATCGTTCTTCACCGAATAGCGATACAGCCATTCGGTCGCCTTGGCGGTGTCCTCCTTGGCGAGCGAAGAAAAGATTTCGTCCACCTCCGCAGGGGAAAGGGACAGCGCGCCCATCACGGCGTCCGCCTTAGCAGCCGCCTCGGACTCTTCGAACAGCCCCGCCTCGATGCAGGCGGATTTCAAATCCGCCAAAAGGGTTTCGGGGGATGTGAAATCACATTCCCCCTCGTAAGTTCCCTCATAAGATTCTACGCCCAAAATACCCAAAATCGTATTTCTCGCGTAGATCTCGTTTCTCGGCTTTAAGCCGAGATTTTTCTTGGCATAGTCGATGAGAAGATCGACCTGATGACAAACTCGTTTCATATTATTCTCCAACTTGTATGGTTGCTTCTCCTTGATATTTGCCGTCGGAAGCCTTGATCGTTACGGTCTTGCCCGTTGCCTTGACGCAGGCGAGCGCGCGTCCGAAATAGGTATCCGTGGTATCGGAGGTAAATCCCTTGTTGACGGGGCAAGCGCAGCCGAGCGCGAGGAGTTCGCCTCCTTCCACCTCGACCTTGACGTTGCCGCGCTCGAGGGGCTTCCAGACGCCGTCCTTGTCGGTATACGCCAAGTTGACGAAGCAGACTTCCCCTTCCTTGACGATCTGTTTTTCGGGAGAAACCGTCAATACGGTGTCCGCCTTCGCGCTGGTCAAAGAGTTGCGGCTCAGCTCCTTTCCGTTTTGGTCGAGCCCCACCGCGGTGATCGTGCCCTCTTCGTAAGTGATTTTAAAGTCGAACTTGCAGTTCTTGCCGAGCTTCTTTCTGCCGACCTTTTTGTCGTTGACGTACAGCTCGACGATGGGCGCACGGGAGTAAACCTCGACCTTTGCCTTCTTTCCGTTACAGCCGTTCCAAGACCAGGTGGGAAGGGCGTTGGAGAACTTCCATGCAGAGGGGGAATGAGGATCGTTTGTATGGTTGACGGGAACGACGGCAATCTGCGGTTTGTCCTCAAGCTCGAAGGCGACTCTGGTGTAGAGTGCTTCGCCCAAGGGATTGCCCACGAGGTCGATTCTGCCGCTGCCTGCGGAGATCCAGGAGCAATCGTGGCTGAAAGAAGGCGCATAGTCGGAATATTCCCAAGAGCCGATGCCGACTTCTCCGAGATAATCCATACCTGCCCAGACAAAGTCGCCAATCAGCGCTTCGTGCTTCTTTGCAAACTCCCAGAACGCATAGGCGTCCGAGCAGAAGGTTTCGCTTCCGAGGATAATGCGCTCGGGGTACTTCTTGACGTCCCCTTTATAGCGCTTAATGCCGTAGTTGTAGCCCGCGACGTCCATGACCGCATAGCAGTCCCTCGTCTTTCTGTCGCAGCCGGGAAGCATTGCCATCGTCTTCATGAACTTGTCGCCGAACACGCCCGCGAGGTTGTTGAAGAATTCGCTTCCGACCTTTTTGTTGGGGTTTTCCTCCGCCTTCTTGTCCGAATAGACGCCGAAGCCGAGGGCGTAAAGGTAATTGAAGAAGATGTTGACGCCGGTGGTGACGGGGCGTTCGGGATCGAGGCGCTTGCACACCGCTTTCATCTCCTTGAAGAACTCGATACCCTTCTTCTGTCCCGTCTCGGCAACTTCGTTTCCGAGGGAGTACATGATGACGGAAGGATGGTTGTAGTCCTTGTCGATCATGTCGGAAATGTCCCTTTCGTACCAATCCATGATGTAGTCCGCATAGTCGTAGCGGTTTTTATGAATGTACCACATATCGACGTACTCGTCCATGACGAGCATACCGAGCCGATCGCACGCGTCGAGCAACGCCTTGGAGCAGGGGTTGTGCGCGGAGCGAATGGCGTTGTAGCCGTATTCCTTCAAGATGCGGATTTTTCTCTCTTCCGCCTCGGCATAGCACCTTGCGCCCAGAATGCCGTTGTCGTGATGAATGCACGCGCCGCGAATGATGACGCGCTCGCCGTTCATGGTAAAGCCGTTGGTATGGTCGCAAGCCGTGGTTCGAATACCGAAGGGAATGATCTGCTCGTCCTCGCCAAAGCGCACTCTGCAATCGTACAGAACGGGCGTATCGACAGACCAAAGCTGGGCATCGGGCACTTCGAGCGCGAAGGGCACGTCTCCGTCCTGCTGATTCTGCGTCAAAGAGGCGACGACTTCGCCGTCCTTTTCGATGCTGACGGTCACTTCGCCCACGCCCCACGTCTTGACAAACACTTCGACGACTGCGGGATAGATCTGAAGCGTTCTAATCTTTACGCCGTTTAAAAGAATCCTGTTGTGATTTCCCACGTACATGGTAACGGGACGGTAGATGCCCGCACCCGAATACCAACGACTGTTGGGTTGGTCGGCGTTTCTCGCGATCACGCGGATTTCGTTTTCTTCGCCGTACTTTAAAAAGCTGTTGGCAGTCAGATAAAAATTCGTATAGCCGTAAGGGCGGTAAATCGCCTTCGTTCCGTTTAAGTAAACTTCCGCATTGTGATAGACGCCTTCAAACTCGAACAGGACGTCCTTTCCCTCGTACTCCTTCGGGACGAAAAACGTCTTTTTGTACTCGTAATCGTACCCCTCGAACCAACCCGAATTCGTGCCCGAATCGGCATCCATGTTTCTCGGCTCTCCGATCATGGCGTCGTGCGGGAGGGTGACGTTCTGCCACTCCCCTTCGTCCAGATGACGATAGCTCCAGTTTTCGTTAAAAGAAATTTTTTGCATATATTACCCCCTACGATTGAAATTAGCTGTCTTTCTCCGACTTCCTTATTTTAACATATTTTTATAAAAAATGGAAGCGCTTTGACATAAATTGTATTATTTTTGGCGTTTTCTACATCGCCTTTCAAAAAGGACGATTTGTCCGCTTTTTTCAAGTATAACATAACACAACGCATTTTGCAACCTTGTTTACCCAAACTGCTTTTCCCATTCCCTAAACTGTAACGGCGCGTTTCCTTCTCTTATTCTCTAAAAAAACAAAAATCCGACCTTTGTCAGAATCAAAAAGCCGAGCGCGACCCAGACAAAGAGCGAAAGCCAATTGACGGCGACGAAATACCAATGCCTGGTCTTGTGCCTGCAACCGTACATGCCGCAAAGTCCGCCGACGAAGCCCCCGAAGAGGGAGATAAGCAGCAAGACGGACTCCTTGATGCGCCACGCTCCCCGCCTTGCACGCCTTTTATCGGCGGCGTAGAGGAAAAAGGCGACAAATCCCAAAAGGACAATCCATAAAAAGTACAATTCCATTTGATCCCCTTTGCTCGAAAAATACTTTTTTCGCTCCGTTCCAAAAAAACAAAAGCTTGCTTCCGCTTTCAAGCCTTTTCAGTATATCATAAAGACAGCGCAAAGGAAAGCGTTCCCGAGCCATTGACAAAAATCTTTTTATCGTGTACAATAGGCGGAAAGGAGAAACGACCATGTGGTTTGATCATAGCGTATTTTATCAGATTTATCCCCTCGGCTATTGCGGCGCAGAGCGCGAAAACGACTTTGGAGAGACAAAGCACCGCCTCTTTCAAATCGAAGAGGATATTCCAAGGCTAAAGCGGCTCGGGGTCAAGGCAGTGCTCTTCAATCCCCTCTTCGAGAGCATGACGCACGGCTACGATACCGTGGATTTCAAGAAAATAGACCGAAGGCTCGGCACAAACGAGGAGTTCAAAGCCCTCGTCGGGAAATTCCACGAAGCGGGCATCCGCGTCGTTCTGGACGGCGTTTTCAACCACGTCGGAAGGAAGTTTGCCCCCTTTCAGAACGTTCTCAAGGAGCGTGAAAATACAAACGACCGCTTTTGGTTTTACGTGGATTTTTCCGCCGACAACTCCTATCGCGACGGGCTTTCCTATCAGAATTGGGAAGGACACGACGAACTCGTCAAGCTCCGCCTGGAGGACGAAAGGCTTCAACGCTATCTCATGGACGTCGTCCTCTTCTGGATCGACGAATTTCAAATCGACGGACTCCGCCTCGACGTCTGCTACCTGCTTCCCCCTTGGTTTTTGGAGCTTCTTCGCCGCACCGTTCAATCCAAACGAAAAGACTTCTTCCTCGTCGGCGAGGTCATTCACATTCAGAACTTTGCAAAGGAGATTTGTCCTGCCAAGCTCGACTCCATCACCAATTACGAATGCTTCAAAGGGCTCATTTCCTCCGTCAACTCGGACAACCTCAACGAGATCGAATATTCCTTGAACAGGCTGTTCGGCCCGTACGAATGGTGTCTGTATCCGGGGAAGCAACTTCTGTCCTTCGTCGACAACCACGATGTCCTGCGCGCCTATACGGCGGTTTCCGACAAGCGAAAACTCCTTCCCCTGTATACCCTGCTGTTTACCATGCCGGGCATTCCCTGCCTTTACTACGGCAGTGAATACGGCGCGGAGGGAGACAAATCGGACAACGACAATTCCCTTCGCCCGCCCTTTGCGCGCATCGATCAGAGCAAAGCGCCCGCGCTCACGCGGCATATTCAGACGCTCATCCGCATTCGCACCGAGGAAAATGCCCTCGCCTGCGGGGGATACCGAAGGATTGTGGCGCAGAATAAGACGATGGCGTTTGCAAGGGACGCAGACGAGACGATCTATGCCTGCTTCAACATCTCCGATCGGGAAGAAACGCTATGCCTTGGAGACGGAGAAGGAATCGATCTTCTCACGGGAAATCGCGTTTCCCTCTCGAGCGTCGTGCTTCCTCCCTTTTCCTCCGCCGTCATCAAATAACCGCAACCAAAGCCGCGGGGCGAATCGTGTCGATTCGCCCCGCTTCCATGCAGACAAAAAAAGCCTCCCTTCTCCGATTTTTCATTGACAACCCCGATCAAAAGTGCTATCCTATCTTACCGACAGGTACATTATGGCAAACACAAGAGAAATCAACATGACGGAAGGGAAGCTCTTTCCCAAGCTCGTTGTCTTTGCGATTCCGCTCATTTTTTCGGGCATTCTACAGCTTTTATACAACGCAGCAGACCTCATCGTCTGCGGACGGTTCGGCTCAATCCACGCGACGGCGGCAATCTCCTCCACCAATCCCCTCATCAATCTCATCATCAATCTATTTCTGGGGCTGAGCGTGGGCGCAAACGTCCTGATGTCCCGTTGCTACGGCGCGGAAGACAGGGAAAAGGGACAGCGAGTCGTCTATACGTCCATGATCTACGCCCTCTTCTTCGGCATCGCCATCGGACTCTTCGGCTTTTTTGCAAGCAAGCCCCTTCTCATCCTCATGAAAGTTCCCGAGGAGCTCCTTGAGCTTTCCTCCGCATATCTCAAAATTTATTTTACGGGACTTCCCTTTTCGATGCTCTACAACTTCGGCGCTTCTCTCCTGCGCGCAACGGGTGACACCAAGCGTCCCTTTCTCTTTCTCGCCGTTTCGGGCATCTTCAACGTAGGGCTGAACTTGCTGTTTGTCATCGTCTTTCAGATGGACGTTCCCGGCGTTGCCGTCGCCACCGTGATCGCACAGGGAATCTCCGCCCTTCTCATTCTCGTCTGCCTCTTTCGAAGCAAGGGCTTCTTCCGCTTTTCCCTCAAAGAAATTCGCTTCTATCGGCGCGAAGCGGTGGAAATCGCAGCCATCGGACTTCCCGCAGGCATTCAGGGGGTCATCTTCTCCCTCTCCAACGTGCTCATTCAGTCGAGCGTCAATTCTCTCGGCACGGACGTTATGGACGGCAACGGCGCGTCGAGCTCTCTGGAGGGCTTCATCTACACCGCTATGAATTCCGTCGCGCAGGCGAGCGTCGCCTTTGTCTCCGCAAACTACGGTGCACGGAAAAAGAACAACATCAAGAAGGTCATCTTTTCCTCCCTTCTCCTCGTCCTTTTTATGAATATTCTCGTCGGCGGGGCGATTCTCCTTTTACGCGTTCCCCTTATCGGGCTCTACGTCCATACGGAAGAGGCATTCGAGGCGGCAACCGCTCGCCTTCTCGTCATTGCGCTGACCTATTTTCTGTGCGGGTTTATGGACACCCTCGCCTACGGACTCAGGGGAATCGGCTATTCGGTGACACCCACCGTCATCTCCCTCGTCGGCGCGTGCGGATTCCGCATTTTCTGGATTTTCGTCTTCTTTCCCCTCCCGCTCTTTCACTCCATCGTGGGACTTGCGATTTCCTACCCTATCTCCTGGATTTTAACTTCGGCGGTGCACCTCATCTTCCTCGTTAAAAATTTCAAAAAAATAAATTTCGGCAAAAAAGACGAGGCATAGCCTTGCCTTTTTTTTCGAAATGGTGTATAGTATTGCAGAAAAATTTCTAGAGAGCAAACTTATGGAACACACTTCTGAAAAAATTACCGTCAAGACAATTCTCATCGACCTTTTGACCTGTCTTCTCGCAGCCCTCTGCGTCGCCGGCTCGCTGTATTTCTTCTCGAACTACAACGCCTTTGCGCCGGGCGGCGTCACGGGATTTGCCTCGATCTTCGCGACATTGCTCCATGCGGGAGACATCTCCTCCAATATGAGTCTCTTCATGATTTTGCTCAACACGCCCATCTTTCTCCTCGTGGCGATCTTCGTCAGCAAGCGGACGGGCGTCATGCTCCTCGTCTACATGTGCTTTCAATCGGGGCTGATGATGTTGTTCCGCTTCCTGCACGACGCCTACGGACTTCCCTACTATGCGGCGCTCCCCTCCGATCCCCTTTACGAACAGGGGAACGAACTCCTCTTTGCAGCCATCGGGGTGGGCGTCATCTCCGGATTCGGCTTTTCGCTGATGTTGAGAAGGTTCGGCGCATCGGGCGGCACGTTCGCAATCTCCGCCCTCATCAAGCACTTCCACCCCGAACGTTCCATCGCATGGGTCGCCTTCGTGATGGACGCCTCCGTCGTTTTCGTCTCCCTCTTTGCCTACGAAACGGGAATCAACGCCCTGATCGTAACTCTTCTCAACATCTTCATCTCCGACTTCATTTCCGATTTCTTCCTGCAGGGCGGCAAGAGCGGCTATAAGTTTGAAATCGTCACGGACGATCCCGAAGCGCTCTCCAAAGAGCTGATGACCATTCTCCACCGCGGCGTGACCGCCGTCCCCGCGAAGGGCATGTATTCGGGACAGGAAAAGTCCATTCTCGTCTGCATCGTGAGAAAGCGCCAGATCGGTGCCTTCCTCAAGATTCTAAAAAAGCACGGCGCGACCTTCTCCTATTCGGCAAAGGTCAACGAGGTCTACGGCAACTTCCGCGAAGACCCCCTCGCCAAATAACGAACGTCCCCCGAAAACTTCGGGGGACGATTTTTTAACCTTTCACCGATTCGAGATTGTTTTCCCGAATGCGTTCGACCAGGGAAACCTTCTCTCGCCTCTTCAAGTCCTCGGTAAACCGACTCGTAAAGAAGAGGAAAATGGGATAAATGATGGGCATGCCGAGGTTGGTCTCGAGCAGGGAGTTGACGATGAGCGGCATCAGCTTTTCGGAGAGCGAGAAGCCCGCGCTGCGGATTCCGCCGATCAGAAGTCCCGCCTCCCAACCAAACTGCACCAAAATGCCGATTGCAAGCAGCCAGGGAATATCAATCCGCTTCTCCTTTTCCTTCTGCCAAAGGTTGTAGACGAAGAGGGCGAGATAGCCGACGAACAAAATGATCGCCATATAGCCGTGATAGGAGCCCGTCGTGCGCTGAATGACGATGTTCGGCACGTCGGGTGCAAACGTCTTCGTGATGAGCGGACAGCAAAACCACCAGCCGAGAATGAGGGTTGACCACTCGAAGAGGTGCTTGTCCTTGGAAATCCAGAGCCAGATCCACGTAAAATTGGTAAAGCCGTAGCTCATCGACATCCAAAGGAGCACCCAAAAGAGGCTGTGCCCTTCCGAAATGCTCCGCGCATGGCACACGAGGTGAAAAATGCCGTAATCGACGATCATGTATAAAACGCCGAGCAGAAATCCGACGATCAGCGTCATGTACTTCCTGCGATACAGGAGAAGCCCGAACAGCACGAACAAAAACGCCGTATCCAGCCAAATATAAAGAGGTGAAAATTCCCGCTTTGCAATGAGTTCCGTCATTTTGTTTTCCTTTGTATTTTCCGACTTTTTAAGCCCTTTGATGCCCTTTGCTTTCAGAGCGGTTCAGATATTCCAGAATTTCCGCTGCGTTCGTGTCCGGCTTGACCTTCTTCATGACCCTTTCGACCACGCCGTTTTCGTCGATCAGAAAGGTCGTCCGCACCACCCCGAACGACGTTTTGCCGTACAGCTTTTTCTCCTGCCAGACGCCGTAAGCCTGAATGGCGAAAAGCTCGGGATCGGACAAGAGCAAAAAGGGAAGGGCGTATTTCTCCGCAAATTTGAAGTGCGAGGAGACGGAATCCTTGCTGATTCCGATGACGAGAACGCCCTTTCTCTCAAACTCCGCATAGGAAGCGCCAAACGCGCAAGCCTGACGGGTACAGCCGGGCGTGTTGTCCCTGGGATAAAAATAGAGGACGACCTTTTTCCCTCTGAAATCCGAAAGTCTGCGAAGGGTTCCGTCCTTGTCCAAAAGCGCAAAGTCGGGCGCAAGCTGTTTTTCTTCTAGCATAATTACCTCCTCTCTATCTTTGAAATTGTAAGGACGTACTTGTACGCGCTCTCCGAGGGATTTTCGTAATAGCTCTCCTCGATTTTGTCCAAGCGATACCCGCAGTCCTCAAACACTCTCTGCATGTTCCGATTCGACGCTCTCGTCTCTCCGCAGAAGCGCCTCATGCCCGCTTGCCTCATTTCATCCGTCACGCTGTTTAAGAGTCTGTGCGCCAAGCCCTGTCTTCTGTAATCGGGATGAACTGCAAGATTCATGATCTTTACGTAATCCTTTTCGCCCTTCCAATTATAGATAAAGACATCTCCGACGATCCGATCGCCGTCCATCAGAGCATAATACACCGCCCTTTCATCCTCCAACAGCTCCTTCCAATCCGTTTCCTTCCAAAAATCGGTCGGAAAGCAAAGCTTATTGAAGGCAATGATCGACTCTATTCTGTCAATCCGCAATCTCTCGAGCGCAATCATCCCAATCTCCTTTTTCGTCCGACTTCCTCGGACTTTTTCATTTTAGCACACGTCGGGAGAAATTGCAAGTCCTTCCGAGGATTTTTCCGCTTCGTTTGTCCAAAAGCGGGCGCGCCGCAAAATGCGGCGCGCCGAAACGGGCGATCGTGCAGTCTGTCTTCCCGCGCTTCGATCACAAAAAAACAGGGATTTTCACCCCTGTTCCTTTTTCATTTTCGTGTTTCCTTCAGTTTTGATTATTCATATCCATAACATAGTAGCTGCCGGAATGCTGCGTAGCGGGAAATCTCTTTCCCTCTTCCAGATAGAGCATTCCGCCGTCGTTGCCGTCTTTGTCATACGCCTTGTAATTGCAGGACATGGGAACAACTTCACCGGGTCTGTATTTCTGCATAAGATTCCTCCTGATCAAAGCTTGCGCAAATCCTCTTGTTTTATGCAAAAACTTGGGCGGCGACAACAATCGCCGCCCAATGAGGAAATCTTAATTTTTCTTCGATGCGGGGAGATAGCAAGCCGCGATCGAGAGAAGAGAGCTCGCTCCGAGCATACTCAGATACGCGATGACGCAGCTCAAGTTGCCGCCCGAATAGACGACCTTGTTGAACCAATCCGCGATGACGGGAGCGCCGCCGATTGCGACGAGCCCGAGCGCCACGAAGAAGCAAGCTGCGGGAAGGAGTGCCCAGAAGTCGAAATCCACGAAGAAGCCTGCGATGGCGAGCACTGCGCCGAGGATCAACAGGACGACAGTAGGAACGTCGAAGTTGGTGTTGGTCACGAGCGCGTTCTGCGTCATACCCATGACGAGCGTCACGATGGCGAGCACCCCGCCGACAAGCTCAAGCCAAAATCCGATGGAACGAGTCTTTACGCGATTTAACATTTACGCCACCTCCTTTTCTTTCCTGAAATAAGCGGTATACACGTACATTGCCACCGCAGCTGCGGTCAGAAGCGCAATGCCCGCTTCGATTCCGATGAGCGCATACTGCCACCAAGCGACGAAGTCCGTCATGACCGCATTGGAAGTAAGTCCGTTCATCATGGAAGTTTTGGTATACGTCCAGAAGATTCTGTGCGCGCTCGCCTGCATTGCCTCGACGAGATCGCCGCTCGTCTTTTTGTTTCTCAAAACGAGCTGCTTGATTTCGGTCACTCTGTCGTTCCCGCCGAAGATGTCCGTTCCGCCGATGATCGCATCGGGCGTGGAGGAATATTCTCCCGCCTGGATATAGTCGGTCATCGTGTAGCCCTTGTAGCCCCATTCGTCGCGCAGCAATTTGAATTGCACGGTGGGATCGGCAGCCATATAAGTGCATCCGATGCGGTTGTACGAGGTCATCATTGCGATGCCGCCCTCGCCCGTCACGCCGCCCTCGTAAGCTCTCAAATACTGCTCGCGGATTGCCTGCTCGTTCGAGAAGGTGGCAATGCCCTGTCTGCCGTTCTCCTGATCGTTCAGGAAGAAGTGCTTGAAGTTGTTCGCAAGTCCCTTCTTCGCCATGGCGGTCACTGTCTCCATTCCGACGTAATAGGAGATGACGCTGTCCTCCGAGAAGTACTCTGCATTTCTGCCCGAATAAGGAGATCTGTGCGTACCCGCGCCGGGACCGTGGGTGGTATGCACGCCGCAGTAGAGCGCGTCTTCCCCGTAGAAGTCGCCGTACTTTTCCTGCATTTCGTGGCTCCACGTTGCGGCGAGGAGGGTATTGGCGGCATAGCCCGTCGCGATTCCCTTGTCGCCGAAAAGGTACTTCTTCGAGCAGCCTTCGCTTCCTTCCGAAGTGACGGTTGCGGGCTTTTTGATGGAGTCGATCGAGGATTGCCCATAGTTCTCGTTGACGAGCTTTGCAAGGTCTTCGATGGAGAGCTGTTGAACGAACGTCGTCCACTTCTCGTCTTCGAAGGGAACGTCCCACATGTCCGCAAGGGTCAGATTCGCGGGCTTCTCATAAGGCACAGATTCGAGGGACTTTTTGCCCTTCTTGATGTCGTAGTTGTGCGTCTCGAGCGCAGCCTTGATCTTATCGTTTGCGGTGAGAACAACCGTCTTGGGGAACGTGCCCTGCCAATCGCTTCTTGTCAGGTACGTGACGACGGGAGCATCGTAATAGTAGTTCGCGTCGGCGTAGTCGAAGAGGTTGGCTACCTCGTTTCCCGTATAGGCGGATTTTTGATAGCTCGTGTCGTCCTTTGCGGAGAGAACGTAAGTCTTGACGCAGTCGGGATCGCCCGAAACGGGATTGCCGAAGGGATCGACCATTCCGCTCGCGCCCTTTGCCTTGAGCACGTTGTTGAGCGCGTCGTGCGCGTCCGAACCGACTGCAAAGTAGTAAGTGCCTTCATCGAGAATATAGCCGCCCTTGCCGCCATGCGCGGAGGTGTCGTAAGAAGCCATGAGATAGCGGTTGAAGGAAATTTCCACCGTCTCGGAAGCGCCTGCCGCAAGCTCGCCCGTCTTTCCGTATGCGACGAGCTGAATGGCGGATTTCTCCACCCCGCCCTCGGTATAGGGAAGCTGAACGTACAGCTCGACGGGAGTCTTGCCCGCGACGTCGCCCGTGTTTTCCACCGTCACCTTTGCGGTGAAGGTATCCGAAGAGGCATTGTATTCGCAGCTATCGAGGGTCTGCGAGAAGGTCGTATAGGACAGTCCGTAGCCGAAAGGATAGGCGATTTCGTCCGCATAGCTCCATTGACCGCCCTTGGAGGCGTAAATACCCGCAGAGCCGTTTGCATTGCCCCTGCCGAGAATGCAGTCTTCATACCGCGTCTCGTAGTACTTATAGCCGACGTAAATGCCCTCGGCATACACGACGTATTTATTTTCGTGCGCCGCAAGCTCGGAGCTGTTGATGTAGTAATCACCGCCGTAGTTTTGCATTGCCGCCGAGGAGAGGGAATTGGTCGCATAGGTATCCACGAGTCTCCCCGAAGGATTTGCCTTGCCCGTCAAGACGTTTGCCACGCCCGCAAGCCCGTAATAGCCGGGGTTGCCGATCCAAAGGCAGGCGTCCACGCCGTATTCTTCGAGATCGCCGAGCTCGAGCGCGTAGACGCTGTTGACGAGGACGATCGTCTTTTTGAACTTGCCGGACTGCTTGATCATATTCAGCATATCCTTCTCGGAAGGATGGAGCGCGAGCTGGGAGACCCCTTCGGAGTCCTTTCTCGACATATCCGTTCCCTCGCCGCCCCAACGGGAAAGGGTGACGATTGCCGCGTCCGAGTAGTCCGCAAAGGTAGCTTTTAATGCGTCCGTATAGAAGGAAAGCTTTTCTTCGCCGATATCGGCAGTCTCGTCGCCCGCCTTATTGCGCTTGGTCGCCGAAGAAGCGTAAGCGTTGTAGAGCGTTTCGTTGATGGTAAAGCCCGCGTCGGTCATCGCCTTTTTGAGGTTGATTTCCCTTGCGGGGTCTGCACTGCCGCCGCCGTTGGAGTTGCGATACTGAATGTCCGCAGAAGCTCTTCCGAACAGCGTCACCTTTCTCTCCGAAGAGGAGAGCGGGAGCGCGCCGTTGTTCATGAGGAGAACGGAGCCCTCTTCCAGCTGCTTGGCGCAGTAGTCCATTTCATCGGCAATCAGCTTTTTGAGGTTTTCGTCCGAGAGCTCGCCGTAAGAGCTTGCAAATCTCGTCTCGCCGTCCCCCGAAGGCGTCGTCGCGCCGGAAATCCCCAAAAAGTTGTTGATGCCGCCGGCGTTCGCATTGGCGACGGAAGCGCCGCAGAACGCAATCGTCGTGAGCAGCCCCATCGTCGCGGCAACGCCGCGCCAGACGTTTTTCTTTGTCTTTTTCATGTTTCGCCCCTTTCTTTTTCTTATTCGGCTTTCAGTGCATTCGCAACGCCGCTTACGGAAATCGAATCGCTGATCTTATAATCAAAAGTGAGGATAACTTCTTTATCGAGAACCTTCTTGGTCGCCTCGATGACTTTATCCGTAAATTCCTCCTTCAATACGACGGTTTCGCCGTCAACGACGCACTTGGTTATATCGGTGATCTTGATTGTCTTTTCACCGAGATCGGCATCCTCGCTAACGATCTCGTAGGTGCCGTATGCCGTGCAAGCGGAATAGTAAACGGGAGAAAACGCTTCGCCGTCCGAGGAATAATAGGAATCATAGACGGAGCTGAGAGAGAATGTATTGTCCGAATAGATGGTGATTGTGTCTGCCCATGACGCGAGCAACCAACCTTGCGTAATTTTCGAAAAATTAGTGAGATTGTAGTGATAAATTCCGACTTCTTCCTTTGCGGGAGCAGAACAGCCTGCAAACATACCTACACACGAGACGGTTGCCGTCATTGCCGCGACGAGCGCGAGCTTTTGAAATTTTTTCATAAGAACCCTCCTTACGGTTAAAAAAATTGTGCTCCTTTCGGTAGCACAACCATTATAAAAAACTTTGGAATGATTATCAATAGGATTGCTTTGAACGGCTGAAACGATGATTCCGATTTGGAAAAGTGCGTTCCGATCCGTCGATTTTGCGTCATGAACGGAGTGATTTCAGCCTTTTTCGTCCGGAATGGGCAGGATTACGCCCACTTTGAAGATATTATCTTCTACGCCGACCCGGAGCGTTCCGCCGTATTTCTTTGCAACCAAGCGAATGCTCTTTAACCCGTATCCGTGAAAAAATTTGTCCGCTTTGTTCGTCTTGGGCAAACCGTTTTGAAAGGAAATCTGCCGATTCGTATAGTTTTCGCTCTCAATAAACAGCAGTTTTTCCCGCGCATAGACGGAAAGAGTAATGATCCGCTTGCCTTCCTCGGAAAGTTCCTCGACCGCTTCGATCGCATTGCTCAACAGATTTCCAAAGAGGGATACGAGATCCATCGTCTCCAGAAAGAAGAGCTTTTCCCCGTCCGCCATATAATTGAGGACGATTTTATTCTTTTCGCAGTAAACGGCTTTCTCCGTCAGGATGACGTCGAGCGTGTCGTTTCCCGTCCTTGCAATCGTTTCATAGCTTTTGAGCTGCTCTTTTACGTCCTCAAGAGAAGCGCCGATTGGCTCCTTTCCGGCTAGTCTTGTGAGCTCTGCAATCTGTCCCTTCAAATCGTGGTATTTCAAATTGACGGTTTCAATCGTCTCCTTGGAAATGCGAAACTGTTCCAGCTGCTGACGGTTGAGCTGCTCGATGACTTCCAATTCGGACTTTTGCTTCCCGATCTGAAAGATGTCGAAGTTGAAGAAAATGACGAAAAGGCAACAGATTAAAAGCAAAATCTTGATCAGTGCAATGACATTCAACCGCAATGCGTCCTGATAAATCATATGACCGAGCAAGACGTTAAACAGCGTAGAGATCAACAGAATAGCGAGGGAGGCAACGGTAATTTTCTTTCGGTCATAAAAATAATCGGACGTAAACTCGATCTTGCGACCGAACAAAAGATAAACGACCAGATAGACGATTACTGCAATCGCGAAATAAAGGGAACTGTAAACAGCGCCGTAAGGCTCGATTTGCCACGCAAAATGGGCGTTGGCAAGTCCGACAAGGTCGAATAAAATTTTGACGATGCTGAACGAGGCAACGCCGCTCTCACAGAAAAAGAGCGCCGCCATTCCCGAACACCGAAAGCAAAAGAGGATCGAGCCGTAGACCAGAAAAAAGAAAATGAAATATTTTATCAGCGCATTCAAAATGGGATAATCCGTCATCCAGTTTTTATTCCAGATAAGGCAGGCGACCGTCAACCCGATTCCAAGGCAAAATAACGAACGAAAATAGAAAAAGCTTCTCTTTTTGAAACCGTTCGCGTACAAAAACGCCCCCACGAACGAACCGAGCAGAAAGGGCACGGAGTACAAAAACAGCCCCCAAAGCCCCTTTTCGCTATAATTGATTTCCCATGCCAAAAAACCTTCGTACATAATTCCCCCGCCTTTGCCTTTACCGTTCTCCTCTCGTCGTAGAGAGCAACGCCGACAAAATCTCATCTCTCCTGCCGCGGCTCAACGAAATTTCCTCCCCCGCGACCGTCAGCGTTCCGTCCCCGACCGCTGTGACGAAAGAGAGGTTGACGATGCACCAACGGTTGCAATAGCGGAAGGAATCGGACAAATTTTGCTCCACTTCGTTTAAATGCCCGTTCTCCGTGAAGTTCCCCTCCTTCGTGTGATAGGTCACGTGCCTGCCCTGCACGTCGATGTAATAGAGGTCGGAGGAGAGGACGTATCGGACGCCCTCGCCGATCGGATAAATCGCAATTCTCTTCTTTTCGTGCTTTTTGAGGTAATTGAGCGCCTTGATGAATCTGAGCTCGAAGGCGTAGTATTCCACGGGCTTGACGATAAAGTCGAGCGCTTCGACCTCGTAGCCCTTGATCGCCATCTGCGCGAGCTTGGTGACAAAGATAATCACCACGTCGGAGTTGACCTTGCGGATTTTCCGCGCCGCGGACATTCCGTCGACGTACTGCATCTCGATATCGAGAAAGATGATATCGATCTGCTTGTCAAACCTCTTTAAGAGGTCTTTTCCGTCGTAATACTTCAAAATGCGGAACGCTTCCTTCCCGCCCTTTTCCTCCTCATAGTAGCGGATGTACTTTGCTATCGTCTCAACGTTCTCGATTTCGTCATCCACAACGGCAACGTTTACCATGATTTTTTCTCCTATTCTTCTTCGGTAAAACGATTATAGCACACTCTTTTGAGTTTTTCAACCCCATCTACAGCCATGTGTCACGAATTGCAACTTTTATGTCATGAACGGATTCCCGCTTTCCCTCTCATTCTCTCCATTTTAAAAAATTGATCCACGCTTTAAAAGCGTGGATTTCTATTTTACCGTCTCTTAATTCAGATTCAGAAAATCTTCTCGGTACTTGACGCCGAACAGCTTCACAAGCTGTAACATTTCCTCGTCCTTGATGGTGTTCACCCTCGGCAGGTGCGCAGTCAGCATGTAAATTTGCGCCGCCTTTTCCACCGTTTCGATGAGTCCGAACGTTTCGTCCATCGTCTTGCCCGCTCCGTAAATGCCGTGCATTGCCCAAACGACAAGCCGAAATTCTTCCATTTTCTTCGCGGTTGCCCTGCCGATCTCGTCCGTCCCGCAGAGCATCCAAGGAAGGATTCCCACACCGTCGGGAAAGACCACGATACACTCCGTGCACATTTCCCAAAGGGTATGCGTGAACTTCTTTTCATCGAGTTCGTGCACGAAGTTCATCGCAAGCGTGTTCGTCGGGTGGCAATGCAGGATAACCCTGTTCTCGGGATCGACTTTCAGTCTTGCCATATGACTCATGAGATGCGCAGGGAACTCGCTCGTCGGTCTGCCGCCGTCTTGAAAACCCCATAAAAGATCTACGCCCTTTCCGTCCTTTGCGATGCGCACGATGCCTAGGTTGTTTTCGGGATCGCCCTCTACGTTTTTGAAATACTTACCCGTGCCCGTTACGAGAAAGAGTTTGCCGATGATCGGCGTCACGTCGAAGTCCGCCGCGTTCACACCCATAAGCGGTATGTACCTTATTACGTTATTTAAATCGAGATATTCCCCGACTTCCTTTTCTTCCAGCATATAGCTGATGTTTCCGCCGTTCCTCTCGTCCCAACCGAGGCGGTACATATTTGCCGTAATCTTACACATTTCCTGCACGAAGGGTGCTTTCAAAATATCTTTCATCTCTTGCTCAATTCCTCTTTATCGTATTTTTTATTTCCGCATTGGTCATGTCGGTCGCAGCGGCGTCGGTAGATTCTTGTATCTTCATGCTCCTTAGCATATAGTTGAGAACGTTTTTAACGCTCCGTTGAATTTCGGCGAGGGTAATTCCATCCTCCGAATGGAGGGATGCGAGCAAAGTCCCGTCGCTTTTTCCCTTCCCGCGCCCGAACTTTGCACTCCCCGGCATAAAGAGATCTACCTGCGCCCGCACGCGGTACGCCTGCATGGAAACGGCTTTGAAGTCACGGCTTTTGTCACTCTTGATCCACCAATCGGTCATCACGCACCCCTCAAAGCCCCATTCATTGCGCAAAATCACCGTATTCAATTCGTAATTGTAACAATTCCATACGCCGTTGAGCTTGTTGTAGGAATCCATGACAAAGTGCGGCTTGGCTTCTTTGACGGTAATTTCAAAGGGCTTTAAGTAGATTTCCCGAAGCGCTCTTTCGCTCACGCGGGAATCGTTGACGAGCCGCCCCGTCTCCTGATTGTTGCAGGCAAAATGCTTGATCGTTGCGCTCACTCCGCCATCCTGTACCCCTTTGACGTACGCCGACGCGAGTTTTCCCGTCAGATAGGGATCTTCGGAAAAATATTCAAAGTTTCTGCCGCAGAGCGGATTGCGATGAATGTTCATTCCCGGTGCAAGCAAGACGTTGGAATTGCGCTCCTTGCCCTCTTTTCCGATGCAGACGAGCAAATCATGAATGAGTTCCTCGTCAAAGGTCGCCGCAAGCGCGACGCCGATCGGAATCAAGGTAGAGTGCGCTTGCAGTCTGACGCCGCTCGGCCCGTCGTTGGTCGTGAAAATCGGAATGCCTTTCTTGCGCAGAGACTCTGTCGTTCCACCGAAGACAGCCGCATTTCCGGGCGCTCCGAGGGGTGAATTCATCCCGTCATTGCTTCCGCGGGTGAGCGCTTCGAGCTCGTCTTCGTCAAGCTGAGCGATAAAATCGTCCATCGACACCTTCCCGCTCTTTACGTCTTTCAGCGTATAGCCCTTATTTCCGGTATAGGGGATCGGCTTGGGAAGGTTGCTTAAGATGGTTTTTCTCAAATCGGACGTTTCGACAGAGACAGTCTCCATTTTACCGCCCATACCCATTCTTTCAAAAACATTCTTCGCACCGCACGCGCTTTGGCATCGAGTAACAACCTTTGTGCCGTTCAAAACAAATTTTCCCACCAACGCGGCAGAACGCACGTCTGTCCCCCCGTAAAAGCGATACTCGCCCTCTTCGAGGACAAAACAGTGTTTGTTTCCCGCCTTTCCCGTATCGTCGAAGGAAGCAAGGGCAGATTCGTCTACCCGAATGGCAATCGTTTCGGATTCTCCAACTTGAAGCAGTCTCGTTTTACGGTATCCGACAAGGTTGCGCACGGGCTTTCCGAGCTTGCCCTGCGGCGGCTCGCAGTAAAGTTGAACAACCTCTCGTCCCGCCCGCTCTCCGACGTTCTTGACGATCGTCTCGATGGTGATTTGATCCGAATTTCTCGCAAAAGTTGAAGTCAATTCAAACTTCGTATAGCTTAAGCCGAAGCCGAACGGATACAAAACCTTGTCCTTTGCAAAGGTCTCGAAATAGCGATACCCGACGTAAATGTCCTCGCGGTATTCGGTAAATTTCCTCTTCCCGAAGCAATCCGCCGAAGGATAATCTGCAAAGTGGGCAATCGTATCCGTCAATTTCCCGCTCGGGTTGACTTTGCCGAGAAGCACGTCGGCGACGCCGTTTCCGCTCTCCTGCCCGCCCTGCCAAGCGTAGAGCACCGCGCCGACGCGGTATGTTTCAACCCAACTCATATCCATGATCCCGCCGCAGTTGAGAATGACGCAAACTTTCTTAAAATGCGTCGTCACGGTTTTTAAAAGTCGCTCTTCCCGTTTCGTGAGATACCAACTGCCGCGCTCTGACTTATTTTCTCGGTCTTCACCTGCAGAGCGACCGAGGACGACAAGCGCAACGTCCGAACGGCTTGCCGCGTCTGCAACGAGTGCATCCGTCACGGGCATTTCGTCGTAGCACATCGGCCACATGCCCCAAATACCGTCGTAGGGCGGGTGCTTTTCGCACCAATTTCGATATATTTTCGCAAGTTTTTCATCGATTTTCGCGTTCGCGTTTTCAAGCCCCTGCATGAGATTGACTCTGTAAGGGGCTTTCACGTCTCCGCCGCTGCCGTACCCGACGTAAAACCAATTGATCTGCCCTCTGCCGAATACGGCGACTTTCTCATTTTCAATGGGCAGAACGCCCTCGTTTTTGAGCAAGACACAGCTTTCTGCCGCCGCGCGACGACACAATGCCTTCGCTTCGGAAGAACTCATGCGTCCGTCATTGACTTCGGGAACGGAGGCCTGCGCGAGTTTGTTGACAATCCCTACGAAGAATTTTTGACACGCCCTCATGATTGCACCCATGCTTTATTCTCCATATGCTTCTGTGTACTCATAGCTCCCGTTTGAAAACGTCTCCGTATGCCCTGAAGGCGCTATCATCGTACAGCTTGTTACCACGGGAACGGTGAAATTAATTTTGAACTGTCCTTCTGCGATCTTCCAAGCGCTCGAAATTATTCCGTAAGGGGAATTAACGCTTGCCTTTGCGTAGGAAAGCCCGCCGCCGAGAACGGGTTGCAGTCTGAAAGAACGATACCCTGCCTCGATCGCCTCGATGCCCGCAACGCGGCGATATAAGAAGTCTGCCGCAGCGCCGCTCGCATAGTGGTTGAAGGAAATCATATCTCCCGCATCAAGATCGGCGATTCCGTTCTCTTTCACGGCATCCCATCGCTCCCAGATCGTCGTTGCCCCCATCTTGACCTCGTAGAGCCAAGAAGGGCACTCGGTATTGAGAAGCATTTGATAAGCCTCTTCCGCTTTTCCGTTGTCGGCAAGCGCAAAGAGAACGTGCGGCGTTCCGGGGAAACCCGTCCCTACACAGTAATTTGCGTTCCTGACGAGACGAACGAGGTTTTCTACCGCCTCTTTGCGCTGCTTCTCGTCGCCGAACATGTGGAACGCGAGCGGCAAAACGTATGCCGTCTGAAATTCGTTTTTCAACTTTCCGTTTCCGTCCGTGAATTTCCAAACGTACGCACCGCACACTTTCTTACAGAGCTTACGGTACTTCTCTGCGTCCTCCTTCTTACCGAGAATGTGTGCGATCTCCGCAAGTTTCCCGCTTGTATTCGCAAGGGAAGCGGTCGCCGTCCAAGGAAAACGGCTGAGCCAGCCCTTATATCCGATTCCCGGTGCAACCCAATCGCCAAAATGAAGGATCTTCAAGCCGCCCCAAATGTATCTGTTCTTGCCGACGCTCAAAAGCCTCGCCCAGAACACGCAAGCCTCAACGTAGGCTTTCATCGTTTGATAATTTTCAGCGAGCACGTTTTGATCGCCGCGCGCCCTATATTCTGCCCACGGGACGAGAATACACGCATCGCCCCAAGTATCGACAGCCATTCTTGCCATCGTCGCAGGGAAGGTAAAGCCTTGGCGGGGAACGGTCGTCGGAATGCCTCCTCCGCGCCCTTGCTCCGCCGCGACGTCTTTGAGCCACTTTTTGAAGAAGCGGGAGGTATCGAAATTATATGCCGCCACGGGAGAGAATACGGCGATGTCGCCCGTCCAGCCCATGCGTTCGTCGCGCTGAGGACAGTCCGTGGGAATATCCACGAAGTTGGACTTTGCACCCCAGACGGAATTGGAATGAAACTTGTTTACAAGCTCGTTTGAGCATTTGAAATCGCCGACTCTTCTCATATCCGAATAGAGCGCGACAGCTTCCACCCGAATGTCCTTTGGGCTTATCCCCTTGACGCCCGCATAGCGAAAGCCCATATAAGTGAACTGCGGGAGATAGGTCTGCTCGCCGTTGCGGCAAACATAGATCACCTGTGCCTTCGCCGTCCGCAAGAGGCGCGTACAGAGCGAGCCGTCCTGCTCCAGAATTTCGGCGTGACGGATGGTGAGAATCTGCCCTGCCCGTCCCTTCACGGTGAACTTCACGCCCCCTGCCAGATTCTGTCCGAAATCGTAGATGATTTCCCCATCCTCGCGGATGGTCGTCGAAATCGGAGCGAAATGCTCCTGCTCCCGCACAGGTGCACCGTACTGCGCCATCATTTTAGGCTTAATTTTTACTCTTTCAAGTCCTGCCGATTTCCAGGGAATCTCATCGATTTCCAAACGCGCATCAAAGATTTCGCCGTCGTAAAATTCGGCAAACGAATAGGGACTCTGCGTACTTACCTGCCAGGAAGGGTCTGTGGCGATAATCTCCTCCGTGCCGTCGGCATATTGAATGCGAAGCTCGCAGAGAAATGCCTGACGAGGCGCCGTGATTTTGTTTTTGCGTTGGAAGCCGAATGCGCCGACTGCCCAACCACCCGCAACCGTCGCCGTAAGGACGTTCTCTTTGCCGAGCATTTCCGCAACGTCGTAGACTTGATATTGCAGATTGTTCTCATAGGAGGTAAAACCGGGAGCGAAGAAATCCTTGCCGATTTTCTTGCCGTTGAGCTGCATACGATAAATACCGATCGCCGTTGCGTAGACTTTCGCCGATTTGATTTCTTTCCCGATTGCAAAGTCCTTTCGGAAGGCCATCGGGCGGGGCGAAGTCTTTTTTTGAATAAAGCGGTACGCGGTATCGGTGATCCATTTCGCTTTCCAAGGCGTATCCAATCTTCCCGTCTCGAATTTGACCGTCTTTGTGCAGCTCTCTCCCCTATCGTCGTAAGCCGTCACGCGGACGGCGTACGTTTCAAAGGGTTTCAATTGCAAATCAAGGGGAATATAAAGCTGAGATTTTGTCTCTATCGTTTTGTTTCCGATCTCGATAACAGCTCGCTCCAGCCGCGTACCCCGTCTGTCGCTTTCCAAGGAAAAGCTGACGCGGGGATTTAAGTTGTCGGTCACAAGGCCATCTTCCAAACCGTCAACTGTCAATTTCCCGATTTTTAACATAATTTCCCTCTGAGGCTTTTATTTTTTCTTCTGATTGTGTTTTTTCTGATAGTTTGCCTCTTCAACTTCGAAATCAAGCCCTTTCTTTTCGCAACGCGCTTTGAGTTCCTCGATTCTGCTGATTTCGGCAAGTCGATCGGCTTCCTCTTCCTCGCGGCGCAGACGCTCTGCCGGCTCGATCCACTCTTCGCCGTTCGCTTCCGCTTCTGCCTTCTGACGATTGAGAATGGTCTCCTGATCTTTTTTCAGAAACTTTTCAACGGTGAAAAACAGGAGAACGACTGCGCAGAGCGCATAGGCGACCGTTTCGATCCAGATATAGCTGACGGTAATGCCCGTCAAATTAGTGCCCGACTGCGTGATGCCGTTGAAGATTGCCTGCCCAATGGGCGCAGAAGCGACCATGATGGAGCTATAAATGGACATGGTAAAGCCGTCGCAGCGGAAGCCGTGCTTTGCCTCGATATGGTCAAGGGAATCGGAAATCATCGCAAGAATCAAATAACCCGCAGGTGCGCTGCCGAGGCACTTAAGCGCCACGCCGATGGCAACCATAACGACGTTATCCGCCCAAATTCCCGCGATGACGCCTCCCGCAGCGCCGATCATCATGCCAGCAATTACGAGCTTCTGTTTGCCGATTTTGTTCGAAATCGGCCAAATGAAAATGCCTGCGACAGCCATGGGAATCGCACCGAGAATACCGAGCAGGCTCTGCGTCATGCCCGCTGCGGTATTTGCGTCGAGAGAAGCGCCCCAGAAAGAGTTATCCACGATCTGCGCCGTAAAATAGGTCATGGAGAGGTTTTTGATTGCGCCGCTGATCTGATAGAGCAGATAGAAGGCGATGATAATCCACCAAAATTTATCCGTCGTGACCGCTTTGAGCTGCCGCATGACGGGAAGCTTCTTGGGAGCAGAGTGATTCATGCTCTCCTCAGTCACTCTCTCGCGCGTAAAGTAGTATTGCAGAAGTGCGCCGACAAAGGTGATGAGGGCGACGATCGCAAACAACATGAACCAATAGTTCTGTGCCGTACGAATGGGCGTTGTCTCCGTGACGAGCAAGCCGAGGAGCGTCGGAAATACCATGGAACCTACGCCCATAACCGCAAGCCCCGCCATATTGCTCGCGGACGCGAGGAGACTCCTCTGCTTTCCGCTGCGGGTAGAGACGGGAATCATCGTGCTGTTCGCCGTGTTGTAGAGCGGCGAAGCAATCGCATAGTAGAGATTATAAGAGATCCCCGTCATGACCATCTTAACGACAGGATCTTCGGAAGGGCAGACAAATAAAAGTACGCTGGTTACAGCGACGGTGATCGCCGAAAGAAAAATCCACGGTCTTGCTTTCCCCGCTTTGCTCTTTGTCCGCTCGATGACCTGACCCGCGACGAGATTGCCGACGACAATCAGGATTGCCGAAAGGAGAGGCAGTAAGGTCAAAAAGGTATTGACGGCAGGCGTCAACTGTCCTGCAAACAGAACTTCCGTCCAATACTTATTGAGGAAACTCGAGAAGATACCGCCCGCAAGCATTGCACCAAACGGGCCGATGAGATACCCGAAAACGATTTCGGGCAGTTTGACGTTTGCAGATTTCACCCGAGACCGAAATAAAGGCGTTGAAAACAAATCTTTCCGTTCTTTCCCTGTATGATTCATGATGCTATCACTCCGTTTTTTCTTTATCATACTACAAAAAAACGCTCCCTCGCAAGAGGGAGGCACGAACGGAAAAAAACAGGCATAAACGCCTGTTTTTCTAACCCTTCGTTATGGGAATAATGATTCTTAAACTGAACACCTCTTCCCCCGCTTTGATTTGTATCGTTCCGCCGTATTTTTCCGCAATCAGCTTGATGCTCTTGATTCCGATTCCGTGATTTTCCTTGTCTTCCTTGCTCGTTTCCGGCAGTCCGTTCTTTAAATTGATCACCCCTTCGTAATAGTTATCGATCTGAAAACAGAGCAGTCCGCCGCTCTGCTCAATGGTCAGGCTGATGGTCTTTTTGTCGGGATTGGAATGTTTCTGCACGCTTTCGATGGCGTTGTCGATCGCATTTCCGAGCATGGTATACAAATCGATCACGTTCAGCTTTTCAATGCCTTCCGTGTGTATCGTGCAGGAAAGCCGTATCTTCCGATCGATACAATACAGATTCTTCTCCGTGAGGAGGACGTTCAACGCTTCGTTATCGGTGTGAAACCCGCAGTCATAGATCATGATCGCCTTGTTCGTCTCTTCAAACAGTTTCTCCCGCTCTTCTTCGGAAGCATATCTGAGCGCCCGTATCTGCTGTTTTAAGTCATGACATTTTCGATTGATGATTTCGATGTTTTGCCTCGAAATTTCGTACTGTCTCCCCTTCTCTTCCGTAATACTCATGATAAAGGCGTTTTCGCGCCGCAAACTGTCCACCATGCGAGACTGTATTCCGAAGATCAAAAAGGCGATGCAGTACAAAAACGAGACGCCGATACAGAAATAACGGAACAAAATCCCCTCTCGTGCAAGTTCGGGATACAGGTGCAAATCATTCAAAACCCAATCCATGACGCCGCCTACAAGGCTGCTGACGATGGATAATATCACCATCGTTGCCGTATATAAAACGAAATTCTTTTTCGATTCCTCAATCGGAAGGGATTTGCCGCTGTTGATAAATCTTGTCGAAAGGAAATACGTCGGAATATAAATGAGCACATAGACGGCGACCGTGAGGAGCAAATAGGCCATCGTATGCGTTTGAGGAAAATCGGGGAAGATCGTCCGCACAAACCAATAGCGGAGAATGATCGTGCAGATATGTTGCGTCAGCGAGCCGAAAAGGGCGCGATAGAGCGCCCCGCAAGGCCCGATTTTGAAGCAAAACAGCAAATAGAGGATCCCCGAAAAGGACATGAGCGCCCACCAGATCGCCCCTACGATACCGAATACGTAAAAATTGCCGCCATTTTCATAGTAAGCCGCGATCAACAGATAGCCGAGCGACAAAAAGAGTCCGACGATGAGTCCGAGAAATGCCCTCAACCAGAATTTGTTTCTGCGGGAGACGCCGAGCGTGAAAATAAAGTCGGCGATTAACGTCCCACCCATGAAACGGAATAAATCGAACACGTCCAGAAAGGTATCCATAAATTACCCCTTCACATACGAAATATAGTCTTGCATAAACTCCGTCTTCTGCGTACGGCTGAGCGGTAAGTTTATCCCTGTACTCAACTCAACCTCCGCTGATTTGAGCGTCTTTACGTGTGCAAGATTGACGAGCATGCTCTTATGGCATTTGCGGAAATTGTAGACGTAAAGCTCTTTCTCCACTTCCTTCATGCTGCTTCTCGAACGGTATTCTTCACGCTCCGTATGATAAATCACGTAATGGAGCATCACCTCTACGTAGATAATATCGGAAACGTACAAGCTCAGCGTTCCATCCAACGTCTCAATCAGAATGCTTACGTCCGACTTCTGAGAAACGCGGTAGAGCGCACGCTTCATCTTCATGACGAAATCGTAATAGGAAATAGGTTTTAAAACGTAATCCACCGCGTCCACTTCATAGCCGTTAATGGCATACTGCGCTACGTTCGTGACAAACATGATGACGACCCGCTTATCGTGCGCCCGAATGGATTTCGCCGCTTCCATGCCGTTCATGCCGGGCATATCGATATCGAATATCATGATGTCATACCTCTTTTTAACCGAAAGCACCTCTTCAGCATTCGTATAAAAGTCCACGGCAAATGATTGCTTTTGCTCTTCCTGCATTCTGTTCAGGTACTCTTTGAGGATCTCCCGTTCCGAATGCATATCGTCTATCACCGCAATTTTGATCGCCATACTCTCACCTCTAGAAATCATTATAGCACAAAATTCTCATTTGTCAAGATGAATCAAACGCCCTGTTTTATAATAAAGAAGTGCCGTGCTCCAAACGGGACACGACACTCGTCTCTGCCCTTTGTTTTCTTCTCAAAGGGCTTTTTCCTTCTTCTTTCTCTTGACAACGCCGTTCAGAGCAGCGGCGACCGATACAATTACGCATACGGCGAGGAGCACGAGGCTTGCAATAAACGTCTGTAGGCTCGATGCGGGCGTCTTTGCGTCAATCCAATACCCGATCATATCGACTCTGCCGAAGATGCTGACGAGCAGAGCGACGATATTGCACACGGGCACGCCGATGACCACCACGTTCTTCCAGCCACCGAGAACGTCTAGAAAACACAGCACGCATACCGCAATCCCGAGTATCATGCCGAGAATGGTAAACACGAAGACGGCAGGGTGCGTATAATCCACGCAACCGTACACGATTGTCGCAACGAGCGTAAGAAGAATGGACAGCGCAAGGAATACGACTCCCATCTTATTGAGCTTTTGAAGCTTCCCGTTTGATTTCTCTTTCATATCAGGTCTCCCTTTTCCCAAATTATTTTTGTCTTTGAATGCTTACTTGGCAGCGATCGCCATCTTGATGCCGTCCCAACCAAGCCCGATGTAATAAGTATGACTGTCATCTGCGCAAGACAGACCTTTCGTGATGTCCGAAACGCTCATTTCGACGAGATCGTCGTTTTCGCACCACTCATTGGCAAGATTGCCGTAATCGCCGTTCTTGTACAAAACATTGCTATGATCGTCCGGCTCTACGATCGCAAAGTGCATGTATACCACGTCTCCGATAAATCCGTTTGCCTCCGTAAGATCGAGCGTCATCGTCCAATTTCCGCTTGCGTCGATGTCGGCATACCAATAGCTATAACCCCAATTGGAGTTATTCTGCGCATCGATACAAACCGTCTTGCTGAAGTACGCTTCGTTGTGAATCTTACCGGTAAAGACGACGGTCGCATTGTCGCGATCTCCCTTGTCCTGAACGGCAATTTTAAGAGTTGTGACAGTCTCTTCCTTCACAGGCGCATCGCCGAAGGTGATCTTCAGCAAATTATCCCACTGCTGGAACTGATACTGATGCGTTTCGTCCACAATGGTCTGCGTCATATCCACGACGTTGCTGAGTTCGCTCAGATCGATGTCCATAGAATTGCCGTCATAGGAAAGAACGAGATCCAGCCACACGTATTTCAGACTATCGTTCGCCGAAAGGTTCGTAAGATCGTATTCGATGCGGAACGCCTCTCCCGTCTTGCCGTGGACAGCCCCGCTCTCCAATTCCGTTGCGCCGCTTCGAATGAGAAGCTTGAGCGCGTCTACGTCATAGAGGTACTTGCCTTCAAGAATCAGCATGGGCGTTTCGTCCAAGCTCTCGATTCGAACGGAGGTAAGCGAAACGGCGTCCAACGTAAATTGAGGATACACGTAGATGTTTTCACGAATCTCTTTGGAAACTTTTGTCGCCGCGCTCCCCGCGATCGTCCAGGCTTTGAGCTTATAATCCTCCGAAATGGCTTCGATGTCGTTCGCCGCAGGGAGGAAGAGATCTTCGGGAAGCGTGGAATACGGGATGGTAAGCGTATGAAGCTCGACGTCTTCCATTGCAGTCAGTCCCATGCCGTTGAGATAGCTTTCATAGCTGTCTGCAAGCGTTGCGTAACCCGTATGAATCACGATCTTTCCCTTGACCGCAGGGATCGTCACGCTTTCCGATTTGACTCCGTGATACTCCACCGCAAACGAGGTGTCTCCGAAGGACAGTTCATTCCCGTCCGTATAGTTCACGCTAAAATCAGAAACGATCTCTTCCGTGCCCGATTCATATTTGACAGTCACCGTCACGTCGTCGCTCGTGATTACGTCGCCGACATAGAACGCAGCGTCCTTCCGTTCGCCGCTCACCGAGACGATTTTTTCGGCGGAAACTTTAATATTTCCGCTTTTCTCCACGGTAACGGCATAAAGATCGCCCTCGGACTGTACCGCTTGCCCGTCCAACGTCACCGCGGCATTGCCGTACCCCTCTTCGCACGCAACGCTGAGGGAAAGCGTTGTCCCCGGTTCCACGGACTTGGGTACGGTGTCGTAGCCCTTTACCGAGACGGTAACGTGGGAAGTCTCCCAGGTTACGCTGCTCTCCGATTCGTCGCAACCGGCGGTCAATGCAGCCGCAGTCGCGGCAGTCATCATTGCAAGAAGAATTCCCAATACATACCTTTTTTTCATAATCTGCCTCTGCTTTTTCTTTTATTTGTCCGTTCCGTAGGCAATAAGTCCGCCGGAATACGAGTTTCTGCCGATGTAGAACACCTTTCCGTTGCCCTCGGCTGCAATGGCTCCGTCGGAGATGTCTCCTATCATGATAGAAGCGTCGAGATCGGTATTCGTGCACCAATCAAACGGCGTATCGCCGTACTCCGCAATGACTTTAGAGGTATCTGCCGTTTCGACGATCGCAAAATGCGTATAGATCGCGCAACCCGTCTCGAATTTATCCGGTGTAAATTCGATTGTGATTTTCCAATTGCCCTCTTGATCGATCTCGCTATAGTAGTAATACGTCTTCCAATCATTCGCCTGCGACAATGCGTCGATACGCACCGTCTTGCCCGAATAGGTTTCGAGATAATTTTTGGACAGCTTGCCCGTAACGGTCATCTGCGCATCGCCCGACGCATTCTGTCCCACGGTCACTTGATAGGTCGTAACCGAAACGCCTGTGTACTTCACCGCGAGCTTTTTAACCCCATTGGACTCGACCGTCTGGAAGCTGTAATCATAATCGCCTTCGGTAATCGTTTGATCCAAATCGATAAAGCTCTTGTTGTCCGCATAATCGTTCAGATCAACCTGATACAATACCGTTTCCGATCCGATCTTCCCTTCGAAAGAGACGTCCACCAAAAGCCCTTTCCAGCCTGCGTTCACGATATTGGAAACATCGTAGACGTATTCGAAGGTCTCTCCGCGATTCGAGGGCAGAGAATACCCCTTCAAGGTATTGCCGGAGTTCCCCTCATAGAGGTGAAGTCTGACGGAATCCGCGCCGCGGAACGCACCGCGGAACACGAGACAGAGCGTATTGCTCGCTTCGCCGACCGTTCTGTATTCGTAACGGACAGAATGGAGATCGACCACGTGAGGAACGAAACGCGCCCTCACGTTAACGGATTGAGCAGTCCACTCCTTCGGGATAAAATTCTTCGACAGATTGTTCACCGTCCATCCGCTCAGGACAAAGTCTCCCTCTTCTCCGCCGTGGCTGATCATCTCGTTTTCGGGAAGAACGAAGTCCTCTTCCGGCATTTTATCGTAATATAACGTCACGTCTTCGGAGGTTTCACGAACGTCGTATCCGTCCTGCTCCCACTTCCGAATGAGGGAAGCGTCGATCGTTCCGCCGTCGGTCTGGATGTAAATCCTGCCCAAGACTTTCTCGATTTTCTTTTGCTCCGAAACCACGCCGCCGTACGAGACGGCAAAGGACGTATCTCCCAACGAAAAATGCACGCCTTCCGTGTAGACGACCTCGTAGTCGCTCACCGCTTCGCTTCTTCCGGTTGCATAGGTGACTTTGACTTCCATTCCCGCCGCATTGAGTTTTTCCCCGGCGTAATAGGTCATCGTCTCAGGCTCTTGCACAATCTCCACTTTTTCGACAAGCTCTTCGACGGTAACGAATACCTTCGAATCGGCTTTGACTTTCACGGAGTATTTGCCGTCGCGATCCGACGCAATCCTGCGATAAATATCGGCATTTACGCTTTGACTATCCGACAAAACCTTTACTTCGACGTTTCCGTACCCTTCCGCCGTGCGAACGGTGAAGGTCAGATTGCCGTCCTTGATGGTCGAAGGCAACCCGGTATAACCTTCGACGGATACCGTCGCCCGTTCGTCAACCGTCCACTCTACCGCCTTATCTGTGTTGTCGTCCGATTGGCATCCGATCAAAGCGACCGCAGCAAACGCCGAAACGATAGATGTGAGCAAAACGCATACCGTTTTTTTCATGTTCTTCATTGTTACCCTCACTGTCATTTCTCTCTTTAAATCTTGATCCATCCGTATTCAATGGCCTTTTCAAGTTCCCATGCATAGTTGCTTGCGCTCTGTGCACCCGAACCCAACTTCCAATTCCAATAAGTATATCCCGCGTTGCATCTTTCCCACAGGGCAGACTGCATTTTGGCGCATTGCTTGTAGTACTCGCCGCGCTCTTCAAGGGTATTGAACTCTCCGAGCGCATAGTTGCTATGCAAGTTCCACTCTCCGACCATCATGGGGACGTACTTTCCGATCAGTCGCATCAAAACGCTGTTTCCCCACGCAAAGGCGGTATGCCATTCGGGAGACTTTAAGCCGGCTTGGTTTTCCACGTTAAAGAGGTATACGTGCGTATCGAACGCCACGCCCTCATAATCCTTCATGAATCCGATAAAGTTCCACATCTGGAATCCGTCGTGGTAGATGATCCACTTATCCTCTGCAAGATGGGGATGGATTCTCTCATAGGCCTCGAGATAGAACTCCTTGACGAAATCCAGGGAAGGCGCGATGGAGTTTTTCAACATTTCGTCATCCACTGGCTTGTAGGTATAGGGGATTCCCATTTCCATCCAGGGCGTGTCGGAGATCATTGGCTCGTTCAACGGCTGAATGCCCAACAACCCCTCGCGATGCCCGTATCGGATCGAAAGACGCTCCAATACGCCGAGCGTATACTCGATCTCCTCGGTGAGCTGCGGCCAAGTGCAGACCCCGCTGAATCCACCGTTGTCGAATCCGTTCTGGCTGCCGTATACCATGTGCAAGTCGATCATCACCTTCATATCATACATTTCTGCCCAATCGAACGCATTGTCCAATTCGTCGATGCATGCAATGAAAGGTAAATCGTCGCGATCTCCGAAGATATAATACGGAATGGGAATACGCACGGTATTCAATCCCATTTCAGACATCTTCTTGAAGTCGTCTTGTGTGATGAAGGTACTGCGATGCAGCTTCATGCGCCGCTCATACTCTTCATGAGGAACTCTGGTCGCCAGAGTGTACTCGTCGTATCCTTCGGTGCCGTCAAATACTTCGGGAGTCATCCAGTGTTCGAGTACGAGCCAGCTACCGAGATTGACGCCTTTCACATCCTTCAACTCATCACGCGTACCGACGTTCAGCACGAGGTTAAACGCCAATACCAACGTAACGATGAGTACTAAAACACCGACCAAAACGGATCCTACTGCAATGCCGACCGTTTTGCAAGCCTTGATTGCCTTTTTGTTCATGTTTCCGCTCCTATTATTTTTCTTTGAAAACAATTTCGCTTCTATGCCAGAGCATGTGAACACGCTCTAATTGTTTTCCTGCTCCCACTTTAACACAGTTTTTTTATCCCGTCAAGCGGGGTGGCATGAAGCGCAAAAAATCGGCACAAGCAGTCGATTTTTCCTTTCTCCCCCATTTTGCGCAACTGCGAGCAAAATTTCGATTGTCACGACTAAATTACTCACCGCAGCCGCGGCGCGATCGAACGGCTTAATCGCGAAAATTTTTTCTGCTCCTTCGATCATTCGGGAAAACACAAAGCGCATCAAAAAATCCACGCTATCAAAGCGTGGACAAGGCGTGGACATGTGGACAAACAAAGTCGATTTTTAGCGACACATTCGAAACAAATGGCTATCTATTGTAGTTTTTGAGCTTCAAAGCGACCAATGTTTCGACGTGTTTCGTCTGAGGGAACATGTCAAACGGTTGAACGGAGCAAATTTCATAGACGCCGTGCCCGCCGCCCTTGACCAATTGCCCGTTTTCGTCCCGCAGGCAGCCCGTGAGAAGTCCGAGATCGCGGGCGAGCGTGGCGGGGTTGCAGGAAATCATGACGATTTCCTTGACGCCGGACGATAAAATCGTCTCGACGACGCTCCGCTCCAAGCCCTTTCTCGGCGGATCGACCGTCAAAACGACGTCCTCCCCCTGCAAGGAGTTCATGAGCGCGGGGAGCTTTTCCTCCACTTTGCCGCAAATGTTTTCGAGGCCCAAAAGTCCGTTTTCCCGTTTCAGGGCGTCGGCGCAGGCAACCGCTTCGGGCACAATCTCGATCCCGTATGCGCGCTTGCACTTTTTGGCAAGCATGGCGGTGAGAAGTCCCCCTCCCGCGTAGCAATCGACGACGACGGCGTCTTCCCTTACCTTCTCAAGGGCGGCAAGATAGAGTTTTTCCCGAATGTTCCGATTGACCTGCACAAAGGTATTCGCCCCCGCGCTGTAAACGATGCCGCTCTCCTCGTCCGAAAACGTCCCCTCCCCGTACAGAAGGGAGAACTCCTTTCCGAAAATGACGTTGCTCCGCTCGGCATTCACATTCTGCCAGAGGGTAAATTCCGAAAACGTTCCCTTCAAAAGGGAGATAAGCTTGTCCGCCTTCGGCAATTTTTTGGTCGCCGTGACCACCGTCACGATGTATTTCCCCGCGATCTCGCGGACGACGACGTGGCGGAGAACGCCTCTTCCCGTCTCCTCATCGTAGCCGGGAACGCCGCACAGAGAAACGTACTCGTTGACGAGGGCAATCACTTCCTTTGCCCAAGCAGTGACGGGGCAATCGTCGATCGGAACGATGCGGTGCGAACGCTCGGCGTAAAAGCCGACGACCGTTTTTCCGTCCCGCACCCCCACGGGGAGCTGCAATTTATTCCGATACCCGAACGGAAAGTCGCAGGGAACGACGGGCAAGACCTCCGCATCGACGTTGCCGAGCTTTTTGAGCGCGGAGCGCACCTGATTTCTCTTAAAATCGAGCTGTGCCGCATAGGACATATGCTGCAATGCACAGCCTCCGCATTGATAAAAGGCGGAGCAGCGGGGGACTTCCCGCTCGGGCGAGGGCGAAAGCACCTCGAGAAGCTTCCCGTAGGCGATATTCCCCTTTGCCTTGAGAATTTTTGCCCGCACCCTTTCCCCGACGAGACAAAACGGGACGAAAACCGTCCCATCCTCTGTCCGAAGGATCCCTTCTCCTTCCGAGCCGTAGGAGACGACCTCCCCGACGAGCTCGGTATTTTTCGTAAACATGGTATTCTCCTAATTATGTTTGATTTTTTCCACGATGCGATTGACGGAAATCTGACAGGAAAAAATCAGATAGTCGTAAGCGTAGAAAAAGAGCGTTCCCCCGATGGCGATGATCCAGCCGATCGCACGGCTGATCAATTCGACGGGCGAAGTCCCCCCGCACACGAAAAACCAAATGAGAACGAGCGTTCCGTCAAACCAAAGCGCCTTGACAAGATAGGCGAGCCATCGGTTGATTTTGAATTTGAGCTGCAAGTGATTGGCGAGCGGGTGCAGTCCGAAAAACGCAATAAAGGGCAACAGTCTCCAAAAATAGGCAGCACCGCCCAGGAGAAATGCCAAAAGGGAGGACGCCAGATAGGCGAGAACGCTCCCCTGCACAAAGCGCTTCGAGAGGGGCAGCATCATGGCGAAAGAGCCTAAAAGATACCCCGTCATCAAAAGATACGGACTGAGCACGCCGAGGCACAGAAACAGAGAGGCGATCGCCGTTGCCACGCCCGAAAGGGCAATTTCAAACGACTTGCGCTTCATATCAACGACAACCGCAGCAGATATTGAACAGGCAATTGACGCACATGTACGTATAGCAGCAGCTGAAGCACTCGCTGCACCAATTGCCACCCATCTGATCGTCCCCCGCCTGCGTTTCGGGCGCAGGGTTATAGCGGTTGTTCTGCCCGCCCGCCTGCTGATCGTAGTTCATCTTGTTGTTGAGCTTTTCATAGGAAGCGCGGTACTTCGGCTCGTCGGGATCCATCTGCATGGCGATTTCGAGCTGCTTTTTGCTCTCGTTCATCCAGGACTTGCGGTAAAAGACGACCGATTGCAGATAGTGCCACTCGGCGGAACGCTCGTCAAAGGCGTCCAGCTTTGCCTGTGCACCCGCGATGTCTCCGCTGCGAATGCACGCCTCGACGTCGGCGAGCGCGGTATTTCCGCTGGTGTTCTGCCCCTTCTCCTTGCGGAAAGAGGTGATTTCGGAGTAAGCGACGTTGAGCTTGTGGAGCATCTGGGCGGCCTCGTTTCCCTCTTCGCCCTCTTTGAAGCTGTCTTCGCGGTACTTTGCCCTAAGCTCCTTATATCTCGCTTCGATCTCCTCGTCCGTTGCGGTCTCGTCGAGACCCAAAATGTCGTAATACTGCTTCATAATCCTTCCTTTATAATTTTTTCAGCGTTTTGTCCTTTTTGCAATCGGCGCAAGACTGCGCGCACAGAATGCGATTGGTCGCGTTCGGCAAACCGAGCATGAGAATGTTATCCGTCAGATCGTGGTTAAAGTGCAACTTAACCCTCTGAAGGCACTCCCTTACCCCGAAAAACAGGGTTTTAAAGAGGAAATCCAACTCTCCCCTCTGTTCTTTCAGAAGGGCTTCCTTGCTCTCCGCCCCGTAGGCGAGCGCGAACACGTTAAAAAGCCCCTTCTTTTTGTCCTTGTCGTAATCGTCCACGGCGTCGATGAGGTAAATCCACTTGCCGATGAGATAAAAGAGCCGTCCCGTCTCCTCGGTGGCGTAGTCCTCGAGGAGATAGTCCGAAAGCTCCTTCAGCATCATCGCCGTCCCGTCCGCCATACGGTCGATCGAGTCGCACCCCTCCTTTTCGAGAGCGGACGTTTCGCCCATTCTCCGTTCGACGATCTCGACGATGCGGGGATTCTCCTTTTTGACCCTTTGAAAGCCCTTTGCAAACCAGAGGCGCTTGAGCCTTCCCCTGTTTTCGTCCTCGATGTCGTCCGTCAGCTTATAATACGTCCATACGGTATTCACGCAGGCGAGCGCCTTCGTCAACTCGTCGGGCTTCGCGATGGGACGCTTTTTGATGGGATGTTCGACGCAGTGACTCTGCTCGACCTCGATGTCCACGTTTTTGATGTTGTGCAAAAGGGCGGACAAAAAGGTGACGTCATACGAAAGCCCCATACGGGCAAGCTGTCCGCAAGCGGAGGAAATGCCCTTGCACAGCCCGCAGTAGAGCGCCTTGTAGAGCATGGCGTCCTTGATGAATAGGTTGGGTAAATCGGGACTGATGTATCCGAACAATTATTTGTCTCCCTGATAGAATCCTACTTTTCTGTAGACCTTAGAAAGCGTCTTTCTCGCCGTGCGGAAGGCCGCCTCCGCGCCGCGGTTGAGCACGCCGTTCAAGTATGCCTTGTCGGCAAGAAGCCGTTTTTGTTCCTGCTGAATGGGAATGAGGACGTCCGCAACCGCTTCGCCGACGGCGAGCTTGAAGTCGCCGTAGCCCTTGCCCGCAAACTCCCTGACGCTCTCGTCCATCGTCTTTCCCGTCATGACGGAATAAATGGAGAGAAGGTTGGAGACGCCGGGCTTGGTATCGGGGTCATACCTTACTTCCGTTTCCGAATCCGTCACCGCGCGCTTGCACTTGCGGAGAATCGTGTCCTTGTCGTCCCCCATGAAGATTGCGCCGTTGGGATCTTCTCCGCTCTTCGACATCTTCTTCGTGGGGTCTTGCAAATCGCAGATCTTTGCCCCCACCTTTCTGTAAATGCCCTCGGGAACGGTAAACGTGGGAGAATAGCGGTTGTTGAAGCGCACGGCGATGTCCCTCGTGATTTCGAGGTGCTGCCTTTGATCGAGCCCCACGGGCACGACGTCCGCCTGATAGAGGAGAATATCCGCCGCCATGAGGACGGGATAATCCATGAGCCCCATATTGATATTTTCCGCATGACGGGCGGATTTATCCTTGAATTGCGTCATGCGTTCCATCTCGCCGACGTAGGTAATCGTATTGAGAACCCACGCAAGCTCCGCATGGCAGGGAACTTGCGACTGCACGTAAAGGACGCACTGCTCGGGATCGACCCCGCAGGCGATGTAGAGCGCGAGGAGCTCGAGCGTCCTCTGACGGAGAAGGGCGGGCTCTTGTTTTACCGTGATGGCGTGCATATTGGCGATGGCGTAATAGCAATCGTACTCGCTTTGCAGCTGCACCCAATTGCGAATGGCGCCGACGTAGTTGCCGATGGTCAGATTGTTGGTGGGTTGCACTGCCGAATACAAAACTTTTTTCTTTTCTTCCATTTTTATGAACCTAATCTCCTATCACAAAACCGTTTGGAAAACAGACGCATACACGACACCGTATTGCACGATGGTTGTTTTTCAAACTTTTACCGCTGTTATTTCAGATTATAACACAAGAAGCGTCAAATTGCAATCGCTTTCCGAAAAAAGTTGACCGATTCACGCGAAATAACTGCTTTTGTCATCATTTTTTCACACGACAAGCGTGCCTCTTGACCCGGTAGTGAACGAGCTATGCGTCGGATGGAATCAGATAACTGATCCCACCCGAATTATACCCTTTTGTTTGTTCTGCTTAGCGAATAAACAGAAGAGCATTTTTAAAGTCGGGTTGACGATTCAACCCGACTTTACACATAGCTTGTTGACAAATAAGGGGGAAACTCAATCCCCCAAGAAGTTTAAAATTTCATCGAATGCCTTGGAGACGGGCACGCTCGTCTTGAAGCGGACGGGCTTGTCCCGAAGCCCGGAAAGAGACTTAGGAATTTTCATGGCGGTCAGCACGTTGATGCGCTTGATTCCCTTAAAGCTGTCCTTCACGTCGTTTCCCGTAAGGGCATAGAGAACGTCCTGCGGGAACTTATACGGGCTTGCCGTAGAGACGATGACCATATTCCGCTTATCGTCCTTTTCCTTTTCGAAGTACTCTCTCGCAACGCTCATCGCGACGCCCGTGTGCGTATCCATGGGATAGCCGATTTCCGTAAAGAGATCGTAGATCGTCTCGACGGTGTCGTCCTCAGAGGAAAATCCCGCAAAGAACTCCCGCTGCATTTCCTCCTTCTCTTTGGGGGAAATCGTGTAAGTGCCCCGTTCGGAAAGGGATTTCATGCGCTCTGCGGTAAGCGGCGCATCTCTGCCCGAAAGCTCGAAGACGAAGCGCTCCAAATTGGAGGAAATGAGGATATCCATCGAGGGAGACATGGTCTTGTGGAACTGTCTTCCCACAATGCGGTATTCACCCCCGCGGATGAAGTCGGTGAGCACGTTGTTTTTGTTGGAAGCGCAGACGAGTTTGCCGACGGGAAGTCCCATCTTTTTGGCGTAATACGCGGCGAGAATGTTGCCGAAGTTCCCCGTAGGGACGGTGAAGTTGACCTCTTCGCCCATCTCGATCTGCCCCGCGGAGATCAAATCGAGATACGCGGAGAAATAATAGGCGATCTGGGGCGCGAGCCTTCCGAAATTGATGGAATTCGCGCTGGAAAGGCGGGTATTTTTGGAGAGCAACGCTTCCTTGCACTCCTCGCTGTTGAAGATCTTTTTGACCGCAGTCTGACAGTCGTCGAAGTTGCCCTTGACGGCGACGACGTTGACGTTCTCCCCTTCCTGCGTACACATCTGCAATTTCTGCATTTTGGACACGCCGTCGTCGGGATAAAAGACCATGATCTTGACGCCGTCGGCGTCTTTAAATCCCTCCAAAGCCGCCTTGCCGGTATCTCCGCTCGTGGCGACGAGAATGAGAATCTGCTCCTTGATGCCGACGAGATCGCACCCCGTGCGGAGAAGATAGGGAAGAAGGGTGAGCGCCATATCCTTAAAGGCGCAGGTCGGGCCGTGGAAGAGCTCTAAGATATAGACGCCGTCGCTGATCTTGACGAGAGGAGCGGGATCGGAGCCTTCGAACTTCGCATACGCCTTCTCGCAGGCGGCAAGGAGACCGTCTTTGTCGTATTCTTCAAGGTACTTGGAAAGGACGAAAGCGGCGCGCTCCGCATAGGACATGCCGAGCATCTCCTCAAGTTCTTCCCTCGACACGGTAGGAAAGACTTCAGGAACGAACAGTCCCCCGTCCTTTGCAAGCCCCTGCACGATCGCCTGAGCCGCCGTTACTCTCTCTTCCCCTCTGGTGCTGATAAAATACATACGCTGTAAGCCTCCTTAACTGAAAAAAGCCGAAAGGATCCCCTTTCGGCTTAAGCTTGCTTTAAAGATATTTCTTGACGAACTCGGGAAGCTCCTCGGGATCGGAGCTGAGCGTCATCGTAATCTTCAAATCGTTCCTCACACTGACCTTTTCGATCATGTAGAAGAATCCTGCCATCTGGTCGAGGGGTTTTCCTGCAATCCTCGCCACGCCGTCGATGAAAATGTACTCGTTATCGTTATTGCCCGCGATAACGCCCTTGATGAATCCGCAGAGGGCTTCTTCCCCTGCGATCTGATACTCGCTGCTATCGATGAATCGAACGTTTCTGTCGATGTCATACATATACCGTTTGGTATCGGTGATGAAAACCAAGTGCCCTTTTGCGGACTGAACGGCGAGATTCGCCGCGTCGATAATGCGTTTTGTTTTGCCCGTTCCTTTGGCACCTGCGATTAGTTGGATCATAAAAACCTCCTCAAGGCTTATTTGCTTCTATTGTAGCAGATTTCGATGAGAATTTCAAGGGGGTTTTGCAAAATTTTTCTGATAAAATCAAAAATTATCGGAGGTTTTTGACAAATCTCGCGATTCGATGCAATCCCTCGACCATATCCTCCATGGAAAGGCTGTAGGAAAGGCGCACGCAACCGTCGTCGCCGAACGCAATGCCCGGAACGGCGGCGACCTTTTCCGCCTCCAACAGCGCGTCGCAAAATTCCACCGACCCCGTAATCCGCTTGCCGTGATACGTCTTCCCGAACGTCTCATCCACCGTCAGCATGACGTAAAACGCGCCGTCCGGCTTCACGTAGGAGAGCCCGTTCTCGTCGAGAATGCGCATCATCTTATCCCTTCTGGCACGAAAGATGTCCACCATCATTTTAACTTCCGCCTCGTCGCCCTTTAACGCGGCAATCGTCGCGTATTGGCTGATGGAGCAGGCGTTGCTCGTCGCGTGGCTCTGGAAGGAATCGATCGCCTTGGCGATGTCCTTGGGCGCGGCGAGATAGCCGAGCCGCCAACCCGTCATGGCGTACGTCTTGGAGACCCCGTTGACGACGATGGTATGCTCCTTCATATAGTCGGAGACGCAGGCGATGGAAAAGGGCTTAATATCCGTGTAGATGAGCTTTTCGTAAATTTCGTCGGAGAGCACGTAGATACCCGCCCGCTCGCACACTGCGGCGATGGCGCGAATCTCTTCCTCCGTGTAGACCGCACCCGTGGGGTTGGAGGGAGAGTTGAGGATGAGCAGCTTGGTCTTAGGCGTAATGGCATTTTCCACCTCTTTCGCCGTCACCTTAAACTGATTCTCCCTTGCGCCCTGAACGGCGACCGGCACGCCGCCCACCACCTTGATGACTTCGGGATACGTCACCCAATAGGGAGCAGGCAGAATGACCTCGTCCCCTTCATCCAAAAGGGCAAACAGCGCGTTGAAGATGGAGTGCTTCGCCCCGTTGGAGACGATGATCTGAGAGGGCTCGTAAGAAAGGTGATTGTCCCTTTGAAACTTTTCGCAGATGAGCTTTCTGAGGACGGGCAGACCGGAAGAAGGGGTATATTTGGTATATCCCTTGTTCATCGCGTCGATGCCCGCTTCGATGATGTGCGCAGGCGTATTGAAATTTGGCTCGCCGACGCCGAATGAAATCACGTTTTCACCGGCCTCTTTCATCGCCTTTGCCTTTGCGGAAACCGCAAGGGTCAAAGAGGGAGAAATCGATGACATTCTCTTGGAAACACTCATGGGAAGTTCCTCGTTCGTTTTCTTTTTATTTTACTACAAGAAAAGCAAAAAAATCAAGTCATACAGGGCAAAAAAACGCCCGTCCGCAAAAGCATGAAAAAACAAACAATCCTCTGTTCTTAATTTTCAAAAAGCGCAAAACAGCACGAAAACAGCGCTAAAAAGGGAAAAATGAAGGGATATTTTGTCAAAAAACGCAGGATTTTTTTTGCGTTTTTTTCAGCAATTTTTTCTCGCTTTCGCTTGCAAAATTCGAATGGAAATCAGCTGAAAAAGGAATCGGTCATTCCTCGTCGCTGCCCGCAAGCTGCGCCTCTCTGTCCGCAAGCGCGAGCGCGTCGAGCATCTCCTGAATGTCCCCCATCATGAACCCTTCGATGTTGAACGTCGAAAAGCCGATTCTGTGATCGGTCACTCTCGACTGCGGGAAATTGTAGGTGCGGATTCGCTCGCTCCTGTCTCCCGTGCCCACCATACTCTTTCTGTTCTGCGCGTACTGCGCCTCGTTCTTCTGATTGTAAAAGTCGTACAGCCTCGAACGGAGCACCTTAAAGGCGCGCTCCTTGTTTTTGAGCTGAGAACGTTCGTCCTGACAGGAGACGACGATTCCCGTGGGGAAGTGCGTGATGCGAATGGCGGTTTCCGTCTTGTTGACCTTCTGCCCGCCCGCACCCGAGGAGCGGAACACGTCCACGCGGATGTCCTTTTCGTTGATCTCGACCTCCACGTCCTCCGCTTCGGGAAGGACTGCGACGGTGACGGTGGAAGTATGCACCCTGCCCTGCGACTCCGTTTCGGGAACGCGCTGCACGCGGTGCACGCCGCTCTCGTATTTGAGCGCCTTGTACACCCCCTTGCCCGAGATGTTGACGACTGCCTCCTTCATGCCGCCGAGCTCCGTCTCGTTCGTCTCGACGGGTTCGAACTTAAAGCGGTGCTTTTCGCAGTAATACTGATACATGCGGTAAAGCTCGTAGGCAAAGAGCGCCGCTTCGTCCCCGCCCGCGCCGCCGCGGATTTCGAGAATGCAGTTTCTCTCGTCGTTTTTGTCCTTGGGCAGGAGGAGGATTTTCAGCTCCTCCTTCAGGGCGGCGAGCGCCTCCTTGCAGGCGTAGGCTTCTTCCTCGAGAAGCCCCTTCATTTCGGCGTCCGTCTCCGTTTCCAGAGCGGAAAAATCGTCCTTCATCTCCTTTTCTTTGGCGCGGTACTCGCGATATTTCAACGCGATTTCCTCGATTTCCGCATGCTCCTTGGAGAGCTTCGTCCAATTCTCCATGTCCGAAAGGGTATCGGGGGAGGCGAGCAGATTCGTCAACTCGTCGTACCTTGCCATAATCTCGTCCAATCTCTTCAACATATGATCTTCACCATCCTTTCGACCCCTTCGAGGTCTTTGACGATTTCTATCTTTTTTCCTTCGAACAGCGCACAGATTTCCTCTGCCTGTCCCTCTCCGCATTCAAAGAGCAGCATTCCCCCCTCGCACAGGCGGGAAGGCGCATCCTGCGCCATTCTGCGGTAAAAATCCAGCCCGTCCGCTCCGCCGTCGAGCGCCATGTGCGGCTCGAACTCCCTGACCTCCCGCTGCATTTCGGGAATGAATCCCGTGGGAATGTAAGGCGGATTGCAGACGATGAGATCGTAAGTGCCCGTCACATTTTCCAGAAGATCGCCTTGGAATAGGGTAATTTGCACCCCGTTTGCCTCGGCGTTTTCCCGCGCGAGGGAGAGCGCGTCTTCGCTCAAATCAGCGGCGGAAACCTCCTCGCCCGTCTCCTTAGCGATGGCAATGGCGATACAGCCGCTCCCCGTACAGACGTCGAGTACCTTTTTTCTTCCCTTTTTGACCTCTTCGATGGCGAGGGCGGCGAGCTCCTCCGTCTCGGGACGGGGAATGAGCGCCCGCTCGTCCACCTTGATGATCGCATTGCAGAATTCGACGTCGCCCGTAATGTACCAGAGCGGTCTGCCCGTCAGCCGTTCGGCAATCATCGTTTCGAGCTTTTCCCGCTCGGAGGGCAAGATGATTTTATCGTTTTTCAGCTCGCTTCTCGGAATGCCGAGGCAGAGAGAATAAATCCACTCGGCGTCCGATTCGTCGATTTGTTCCTTGGAAAAGGCTTCCTTCGTTTCCTTTAAGAGGACGGAGAGCTTCTCTCTCGTCTGAAATTTCGTTTCGGGAAGGGAAGGATCTTCGTCCATCTCCTTCACCCGCAAAAAGGCGGCAATGGCGACTTCCATCATGTCGTCCGTCGGGGGACGCGTGGTAATGAGCTGCAAGAGAAGTCCGGGCGCTTTGAAAGGCAAAATCCACTTCCCCTGCACCTTGGCAAACAGGCGGAGAATCTCATAGGAAATGCCCGCAACAACGGGGAGAAGGACGATCTCCGTCGGACGGAACAGTGTATTTTATC
>JAGATP010000043.1 GCA_017621155.1 Clostridia bacterium | reverse complement strand
CCCCTTCTCGGCATTTGCCTCGGGATGCAGTTTCTCCTTTCCAAGTCCTTTGAGGACGGGGAAAACGAAGGACTTTCTTTGATTCCCGGGCAGGTTGTCAGGTTTCGGGAGGGAAAAATTCCCGAAATCGGTTGGAATGCCGTATATGCGCTTCGTTCTCCCCTGTTTGAGGGAATCGAGGAGGGAAGCGAGTTTTATTTCGTCCACAGCTACTATGCCGACGCGCCCGAGGAGTGGACGGCGGCAAAGAGCGAATATTATACGGAGTTTGCCTCCGCTGTCTTTCGCGGCAACGTGTACGGCACGCAGTTTCATCCCGAAAAGAGCGGGGCGATGGGACTTAAACTCCTTGAAAATTTCTTAAAGACGGAGGGCGTTTTATGACGTTATTTCCCGCAATCGACGTGTTGGACGGAAGGGCGGTCAGGCTGCTTCGCGGCAAAAAGAGCGAGGTGACGGATTACGGCACTCCCCTCGAACGGGCAGAGCTTTGGGCAAAGGCGGGTGCGGAGTGGCTGCACGTCGTCGATCTCGGCGGTGCGTTTGACGGCAGCAGTCACATCAACGATCTCATTTATCGGATCTCCAAGCTCGGCGTTCGCATTCAGAGCGGCGGTGGGCTTCGCACGATGGAGGACATTGCCGACCGCATCGCGTCGGGCGCTTCGCGTGTGGTGCTCGGCACGATCGCCTACACCGATCCGGAACTCTTTCGTAGAGCAATCGATCGCTTCGGCGAAAAAATCGTCGTCGGCATCGATGCGAGGGATAATCGCATTTCCTTAAAGGGCTGGACGGAAGAGGTGGACGAAGATGCGGTTTCCTTTGCCAAAAAGGCAAAAATATACGGCGTCAAGTACGCCGTGTTCACGGATATTTCCAAGGACGGCGCAATGCAAGGGGTTTCCCTTGCGGAAACGGCGCGCCTTTCCGAGCAGTCGGGCTTGAAGGTTGTGGCTTCGGGCGGAATCTCCTCGATGGACGATCTGTACCGCTTGAAGGAATGCGGAATTTACGGGGCGATTCTCGGGAAATCCATTTACGAGGGTGTCATCGACTTGAAAACGGCGATCGGAGAGATGAAACATGCTTTGTAAGCGCATTGTACCCTGCCTCGACTTAAAGGCGGGTCGGGTCGTCAAGGGAGTGAGCTTCGTCGATCTGATCGACGCGGGCGATCCCGTCGAAATTGCCAAGTCTTACAACGAGGCGGGGGCGGACGAAATCGTCTTTCTGGACATCATGGCGAGCCACGAGGGAAGAGGCCCGATGAAGGATGTCATTCGGAGGGCGTCCGAAGAGGTGTTTCTCCCCCTTACGGTGGGGGGCGGCATTTCCTCTCTCGAGGACTTTCGGGAAATGCTCTCCTCAGGTGCGGATAAAATTTCCGTCAACTCCGCGGCGGTGAAAAATCCGAGGCTTTTGACGGAAGCGGCGCTCCGCTACGGCAGTCAGTGCGTCGTGCTCGCCATCGATGCGAAGAAAAGCGGAAGCTTTTGGGAGGTCTATCTCAACGGCGGCAGAGTTCCCACGGGAATGGACGCCGTGGAATGGGCAAGAGAGGCAGAGCGCGCGGGGGCGGGAGAAATTCTCCTTACCTCCATGGATCGGGACGGGCAGAAGAGCGGGTACGATCTCGATCTCACCAAGGCGGTCTCCTCTGCCGTCAACATCCCCGTCATCGCTTCGGGCGGGGCGGGCAAAAAAGAGGACTTTTATGACGTCTTGTCCGACAAGGGCGGGGCGGATGCGGCGCTTGCCGCTTCTCTCTTTCACTTCGGCACGCTCTCGATCGACGAAGTAAAGGCATATTTAAAGGGGAGAGGACTCCCCGTCAGGAGAAGGATAGGATGGAACTCAAATTCGACGAAAAGGGACTGATCTGCGCGATTGCACAGGACGCTTCGAGCGGGGAAGTCTTAATGCAGGCATACATGAATCGGGAGGCGTTCGAGCTTACCCTTTCCACGGGCTACGCCCACTATTGGAGCCGTTCGAGAAAGAAGCTCTGGAAAAAGGGCGAAGAGAGCGGTCATCTGCAAAAGGTGGAGGGAGTGTATCTCGATTGTGACAGGGATTGCGTCCTCTTGAAGGTCAAGCAGATGGGCGCGGCTTGCCATACGGGCAATTACACCTGTTTTTATACGCCCGTAAAGGAGGACGGAATCGGGGTGGAAATGCTCGGAAAACTCGAGCGGATCGTCGATGACAGAAAGAGAAACCCCGAAGAGGGCTCGTATACGAGCTACCTCTTCGAGAAGGGAATCGATAAAATCGCGAAGAAAACGGGCGAGGAGGCGGTCGAGCTCGTCATTGCCTCCAAGAACGACAATAAGGACGAGATCGTCGGTGAGTGTGCGGATCTACTTTATCATACCCTCGTCTTGCTTCGCGCAAAGGGCGTGACGTTAAAGGACGTCTGCACCGAGCTCAACGAAAGACATCAGTGAAGGAGAAGAATATGGAAAAGAAAAGGACAATGCTTTCTTACTGCCCCACGATCAAAGTGGTGGACGCAACCATTCGGGACGGAGGTCTTTGCAACGACTTCTTTTTCGAGGATACATTCCTGCGCGCGCTCTATGAGACGAACGTGGCGGCGGGCGTCGATTACATGGAATTCGGCTACAAGGCGGATAAGGATATTTTCGACGTCGAAAAGTTCGGCAAATGGAAATTTTGCAACGACGACGACATCCGCTCCATCGTCGGAGACAATCAGACCGACTTGAAAATCTCCTGCATGGCAGACGTCGGCAGGTGCAACTATAAGCGCGATTTTCGCAAGAAATCCGACTCTCCCATCGACTTGTACCGCATTGCGACGTATATCAATACCATTCCCGCGGCGATCGCCATGGCGGAGCATGCCAAGAACCTCGGCTATGAGGCAACCGTCAACATCATGGCGATTTCCAACGCCAAGGAGCGGGATATCGACATGGCGCTCGAGCTGTTGGGACAATCCGCCGTCGACGGCGTGTACATCGTCGACTCGTACGGCTCGATCTATCCCGAAGATTTGAGGCGGCTCGCCGTAAAGTACATTGAGATGGGCGAAAAATATCATAAATTCATCGGCATTCACGCCCACAACAACCAGCAGCTCGCCTTTGCGAATACCATCGAGGCGACGGCGCTCGGCGTCGATTATTTGGACGCGACCATGTCCGGCATGGGCAGGGGCGCAGGCAACTGCGCGATGGAGCTTTTGATCGGATTTTTGAAAAATCCCAAGTACTCCGTCGCCCCTATCCTCAAATTCATTCAGCAGTATATGGATCCCTTAAAGCAAAAGGGCGTCAAGTGGGGCTTCTCCGTCCCTTACGCACTGACGGGGCTTTTGAATCGCCATCCGGGCGCTGCGATCGACTTTACCAAGCAGGACAGAGCGGATTATGAGAACTTTTATCATGAGCTTTTGGAGAAATTTTAAAAAAGGGCCCGAAACGGGCTCTTTTTTTCAGGATTTTTGCAAGCTCAAGTGTTTGTAAGATGTAAGGAAGGTATCATCATGAAAGAGACCGGATTGCAATCTTTTTTCAAAGGGGAAAAGGAGGGGATTTCTGCCCTCGTCGAAGCGTATGCGCCCCGCCTCATTGCCTTTTTATGCGGCTACGTGGGGAAGGCGGATGCCGAGGATTTGACGGAGGAGTGCTTTTTGACCCTTCTCGAACGCAAGCGTCGCTTTCCGAACGAGAAGGCGCTTCGCACCTTTTTGTATCGCACCGCCAAGCACAAAGCCCTTAACTTTCTTCGAAGGACAAAGCGTCAGACAGCGCTGGACGAAAATTTGTCCGTCAATGGATTGGAAGAGGGGATTTTGGCAGACGAGCGCAAGAAGAGGCTTTATGCAGCGATGTCTTCTCTGACCGAGCCGGCACGTTCCGCCGTTTGGCTGGTCTATCTGGAGGATTACTCCTATCGGGAAGCGGCAAGCGTTTTAAACTGTTCCCCCAAAGCCATCGATAATACCTTATCCTACGCAAAACGAAAACTCAAAACGGAGCTAAGTGATCTATGAATTATTACGACGAAATGACGAATTCCATTTACGAAAGAAATCTGGTGCGTAAATACAATCGAAAAAAGAAGGGAATTGCCGCCCTCTCCGTGGGGCTTGCCGCCGTCCTCACCGTGGGCGTCGCCGTCCTGCTCCCCGAAACGACTTCTTCCGCCACCAAGCTTTTGTCTGCCCGCACCGTCTACGCGGAGGGAGAGGTTTCCTTCGAGAGCAAGACGCTCAAGGCGTACCGCAACTTCTGCGGAGATACCTTTGCCCGCATCGAAAGGGAGGGAAATACCCTCTATTCGCCGATGCCCCTCTTTTTGGGTCTTTCCATCCTCGCGAGCGGCGCGGCGGGGGAGACCAAGGCGGAGCTTTTGTCCCTTCTCCATATGGACGAAGAGACGCTTGTCTCCTTTTGCAATCTGCTGTGCGAATACTTCCACCTGAGCGAAACGGTGAAGGTTGCAGGCAGCCTCTGGATTCGGGACGGATTTTCCGTGCAGGAGTCCTTTTTGAAGCAAAATGCCGATTTTTTCGGCGGGGAGATCTATCAGAGCGACTTCTCGAAGCGGACGGTGAACGACATCAACGTTTGGGTCAGAAAGGCGACGAATGGTCAGATTCGGGAAATCATCGACAAAATCGACCCTTCCGAGGTCATCGAGCTGTTGACGTCTCTCTCCATGGAGGCGAGGTGGTCTGAGGAGTTCTCTTCCTATGCGGACGGGACGTTCACGGCAAACGGAGAGACGAAGTCCGTGCAGACGTTAAAGCGCACGTTAAGCGCCTATTACGACAGCGGCAACGCGCTCGCCTTTACCCATTCCTTGCTGGGGAAGGAAGGACTGACCTTTATGGGAATCCTGCCGAACGACGAAAACTACGTGCTCGATGCGGCGGAGCTCTCCGCTCTCTTTGCGGGCAAGGTCGAGGAGTATGCGACGGAAGAGGGGATCTATTCCTATAAGGTCTATACTACCCTTCCCAAATTTCAGTATGAAAGCGAGTTGACGTTGCAAGACATGTTGGAATCGCTCGGCGTAAAGAAGGCGTTTTCGGAGGGAGAGGCCGACTTTTCGGGCATTGCCGAGGGGCTGTTTCTCCATTCCCCCGTGCAACATGCGGCGATCGACCTCAACAAAAACGGCATCAAGGCGTCCGCCGTCGTCCGATTCCCCGGAGCGACCGAGGCTGCGCCTCCTATCTATCTCGGCGAAGTGTATATCACCCTCGACAGACCCTTCTACTATTTGATTTACGCACAGCCCGATTGGAGAAGCGAAGATGACGTCATTCCGCTCTTTATGGGCTACGTTACAAATCCCCGATAAAGCCGAAAGCAAGAGCGGTTTGCTCTTGCTTTTTTGAACGAAAATCAAACGGATAGAACTTGACAGAAGGGCGGGAATGTGATAAGATAAAGCGAATGGCTTCGGGAGCGAATTGTCTATCGCTTCTTCGAAGACGATGATTTTATCTTTCAGGGGCAATTTCGGTTCGAGAAATGAAAATCGGCATTTCCACGGCGGCGCTCTTCTGCCGCAAGACAAATTCAGAGGCGCTTCCCATCTTAAAGGACGTAGGAGCGGACTTGGCGGAGGTCTTTCTGACTTCTTTTTCCGAATATAAGTTATCGTACGGGGCGGAGATGGCAAAGAACAATCCGGGGCTTCCCGTGCATTCCGTCCACGTTCTGACCACGCAGATCGAGCCACAGCTCTTCAATCCCCATCCCCTCGTCCGCATGGACTCCCGCTACTTTTTGGAGCAAGCCATGCGTTCGGCAGGGGAGCTCGGCGCGAAGTACTATACCTTTCACGGGCTTGCCCGCTGCAAAAAGTCGGCGCGCATACCCGGAAACGAGAATTGGAAGAGGCTCGGCACCATCGAGGCGGAGGTGTTCGACTTCTGCAAAAAACTCGGAGTCACCCTCTGCCAGGAAAACGTGGAGTGGTCAACCTACAACCGCCCCGGCGTCTTTCGGATTTTAAAGGAGTACTGCCCCGATTTAAAGGGCGTTCTCGATTTAAAGCAAGCCCGCCTATCGGGGTACGACTATAAGGAGTACCTTCGCGAAATGGCAGGGGACATGACGCACGTCCACGTTTCGGATCTCACGCGGGAGGGCAAGATGTGCCTGCCCGGCAAGGGAATTTTTCCCTTTGAGGAGCTTTTGGAAGAGCTCGACAAGGTGGGATTTTGCGGCCCGCTCATCATTGAACCGTATGCGGAGGACTTTAACGGCGTAGAGGAGCTTGCCGAGTCGGTCGCCTATTTGAAGGGGTTGACGCGCTGAAGAAAAAACGCCCTTTTTGCCTCTCGAAGGAAAGTCGTTTTTCGAAAAGAAAGTCCGTAAAAATCGAACTTTCATCGAAAAATGGGGGAGAAAACAATTGACAGTTCTTTCCTCTTTTGCTATAATAGATAAGACTTTGAAAGAAGAATAAGTGCGTCAGGCGAAGGAGGGTTGAAAGTATGTCTACCATTAAGGTTGGTGAAAACGAGAACGTAGAGAGCGCGCTTCGTCGCTTTAAGAGAAAGTGTTCCCGTGACGGCATCATCGGCGATCTCAGAAAGAAGGAATTCTATGAGAAACCTTCCGTTAAAAAGAAGAAGAAGTCCGAAGCTGCCAGAAAGAGAAGTAAGAACTAATTCACGAAAGTCCGAACAGTACAAGCCGATCGGACTTTTCTTTTTGTCGAATTTTGTCGAGGAGTGGTTATGGAACGAAGTTTGAAAAGCATTGCCAAAGACGCCAAACTCCGCATGAAGCAGGGCTTTTGGCAGGATTACAGCGAAAAGAGAAACGAGCAGATGATGATTGCCAAGGAGCAGGGGCTCAACGAGAGCCGTGCGGAGCGGTATCTGACGGGAAAAGTGGCGAGCAAGATCAAGGGAGAGAAAGAGGACAAGTTCTACGAACGGGTTAAAGAGCTTCTCCTGTCCGAGGGAGAGGTCTCCGACGCCTTGGGAAGACTCACCGATCAGGCTTACTACGAAACGCTCAGCTATGAAGAAAAGCAGCGCTATACGTTAAAGCTGTCCGAACGGTATTTAAAGGCGCTCGAGCGCTTTCGGCAGGAATACGAGTTCGACGTGCTCAAAAAATAAAAAACACCGATTTGCGGAAGAGGCGAAAAGCCTCTTCCTTTCTTTTTCGCGAACTGCGGAAAAACCTTGCGGTTTTTTTCGCGTTGTGCTATAATGGAAACATGGATCACTACATCGAAACACTCAATCCCGAGCAAATCAAACCCGTGCTCGATACCGAGGGCGCAGTGCTCGTCCTCGCGGGGGCGGGAAGCGGAAAAACGAGGGTGCTGACCTCCCGTATCGCCTATCTCGTCCGCGAAAAGGGAGTCGACCCTTCCGAAATTCTCGCCATCACCTTTACCAACAAGGCGGCGAACGAGATGAAGGAAAGGCTCTCTTCCATGATCGAGACGGACAGAATGTGGATTTGCACCATTCACTCCATGTGCGTGCGCATCATCCGCATGTTCCCCGAAAAGCTCGGCTATCAGAAAAATTTCTCCATCTATGCAGACAGCGAATCTTCCACCGTCATCAAAAAGACGTACGCAAAGTGCGGCTTCGAGGACGAAAAGCTCCTCAAGAGCATTCGCTACCACATTTCCGAGGCAAAAACGGAGGGACTCTCCCCCGCGGACTACGAGCTCGATCACAAGGGCGAGGAGAGCATCGACATCATCTGCAAGGTGTACGCCCTCTATCAGAAGCACTTGAAGGAGAACAACGCCCTCGACTTCGACGACTTGCTCGTCGAAGCGCTCCGCCTGTTAAAGACGGACGAAGAGGCGCTCGCCTATCTTGCGGGAAAGTTCCGCTACATTCTCGTGGACGAATTTCAGGACACCAACGGCGTGCAGTTCGAAATCGCAAAATACCTTTCCTCCGTTCACGGGAATCTGTTCGTCGTGGGAGACGACGACCAGTCCATTTACGGCTGGCGGGGCGCGCGGATCGAGAATATTTTAAATTTCAAAAAGAGCTTTCGGGACGCCAAGGTATACAAGCTCGAACAGAATTACCGTTCGACCAAGACGATTTTAAAGCTCGCCAATACCGTCATTCAAAACAACGGCAAGCGCAACCAAAAGACCCTCTGGACGGAGAACGAAGAGGGGGAGAAGCCCGTCTATTACGCCGCCGAAGAGGAGGCGGACGAGGCGCTCTTCGCCGCACGCACCATTTCGAGGCTCGTCTCGGAGGGGTATCGCTATTCGGACTTTGCGGTGCTCATGCGCATCAACGCCCTGACCCGCTCCTACGAGCAGGAGTTCACCAAGTACGGCATCAACTATAAGGTGTTCGGCGGCTTCCGCTTCTTCGAACGAAAGGAAATCAAGGACATTCTCGCCTATTTCCGCATCATCGCGAATCCCCTCGACAACGAGGCGGTCACGCGAATCATCAACTTCCCCAAGCGCGGAATCGGGGAGAAAACGGTTTCCGCCCTCGAGGACTACGCCGCAGAGGAGGGGATTTCCGTCTACGACGCCCTCTTCGAGCTCGACGACGTAAACGTGAACAGCGGGGCGAAGGCAAAGCTTCGCGTCTTTTGCGATCTATTAAAGGATCTCGTGATGGAGGGGCAGACCCTGCCCGTCAACGAGCTCGTCCGCTACGTCATCGCCGCGACGGATATGCGGAGCGCCTACGATGCGCGGACGGACGAGGGGGAGAACAAGCTCGCCAACCTCGACGAATTTGTCAACGCCGTCGATGAGTTCGTGCGGCTCAATCCCGCCTCTTCGGTGACGGATTATTTGAGCCAAGTGACCCTTTCCTCGGATACCGATGAAATCGACGAGTCCAACTACGTGACGATCGCGACCATTCACGCCGTGAAGGGACTTGAATTTCGGCAGGTCTTTCTCTGCGGGCTCGAAGAGCGGACGTTCCCCGGCGAGCGCGCTCTCAGAGAACGGGACGGCATGGAGGAGGAGCGGCGGCTCATGTACGTTGCCATTACGAGGGCGGAGGAAAAAATCTATTTTACCCGCTCCAAGTCGAGATACCTCTACGGAAAGCGGGAAATCACCATGCCCAGCTGCTTCTTAAAGGAGCTTTCCCCCGTCATGGAGATCGGGGAATCCCTCTCCTATCGCGCACCGCACCCTTCCTACGGCGGAGGGTACGGCTCGACTTACGGGCTCGGCAAGATGCGCGTTTCCGCCTACCACAAGGAAGAGGACGAGGGCTTTGCGACGTTCGGCTCGCAGACGAGACCCGCGCCCGTTCGGCTCGGCGTTGCCACTGCAAGCAAACCGACCAAGAAAGACCTTTCCGCCTTCCGCGCAGGCGTCAAGATTCGCCACCCCAAATTCGGCGTCGGAACGATCGTACAGACGCGGGGAGAGGGGGCAAATCTCATCGTCAACGTCGCATTCGAAGGACAGGGCATCAAGCAGCTCTCCGCATCGCTTGCGCCCATCGAACTCATTTAAGGGGATAATCGCATGAACAGACAGAGAGAATTGACCGACCTTTTGAACAGGCTCGGCTATGAATATTACGTTTTGGACAATCCGTCTGTCGAGGATAAGGAATACGACAGGCTGTACGACGAACTCAAGGCATTGGAGCGGGAATCGGGAGAGGTGTACTTCGATTCTCCCACCCGTCGTGTCGGGGGCGAGCCGATCAAGGCGTTCGCCCGCCACGAGCACGTCGAACGGCTGTATTCCCTCGACAAAGCCGTCACGGACGACGAGCTCTCCGCCTTCTTTACGCGGGTGTCCAAGGTTTGCCCTTCGCCCGTGTATACCGTCGAGTACAAGTTTGACGGACTCACCGTGTGCTTAACGTACGATCGAGGGAAATTCGTCCGTGCCACCACGCGCGGGAACGGCACGGTCGGGGAGGACGTCACGGCGCAGGCGCTTACGATCAAGTCTTTCCCCATGACGATCTCCTATCAGGGACTTTTGGAAGTGCGCGGAGAGGCGATTATCCGCCTGTCCGTCCTGGAGGAATACAACAAAAGGGCCGCCGAACCCTTGAAAAACGCCAGAAATGCGGCGGCGGGCGCCATTCGCAACCTCGATCCCGCCGTGACGGCAAAGAGAAAGCCTGAAATTTACTTTTATGACGTGAACTACATGTCCGAGCCCGTCGTGCATTCGCAGACGGAAGCCATGGACTTTTTGAGAAAGGAAGGCTTTAAGGTATACGACTTTCTCCGCGTCTGCGTCTCTCCCGAAGAGGTGAAAAACGCGGTGGATGAAATCGAGATCGAGCGCAAGCACATCGATGTTCTGACCGACGGCGCGGTCATCAAGCTCAACGACTTTGCCTATCGCGACGCGATGGGCTTTACCGATAAGTTCCCCCGCTTTGCTCTCGCCTTTAAATTCGAGGCGGAGGAGAAGGTGACGACGGTCAAGGACGTCGTCTGGCAGGTGGGAAGGACGGGCAAGCTCACGCCGCTCGGCATTCTCGAACCCGTCGATCTCGGCGGCGCGACGGTGAAAAAGGCGACCTTGAACAACTTCGGAGACATTCAGAAGAAGGACGTCAAGATCGGCTCAAAGGTGCTCATTCGGCGTTCCAACGAGGTCATTCCCGAAATTTTGGGCACGGTGGAACACGCCGAGGGGGCGAGCGTCGTCGAAAAACCTACGGTTTGTCCCTATTGTGGCGCGCCCGTCCTGGAGAACGGCGCAAATCTCTTTTGCCCCAACGAGGATTGCAAGCCGAGGGTGGTTGCCGCGCTCGCGCACTTTGCCTCGAAGGATGCCATGGATATCGAGGGCTTCTCCGAGATGACGGCGGGGCAGTGCTATGAAGTTCTGGGACTGAGGACATTTTCCGATCTGTATGCGCTCGATGACGCTGCCCTCTCCCGCCTCGACGGCTTTAAGGAAAAGAAGATCAAAAATCTCCTTTCCGCCATCCAAAAGAGCAAGCAAATCCCCCTCGACAGGCTGATCTTTGCGCTCGGCGTGGGCGGAATCGGCAAGGTCGCCTCCAAGGATCTGGTCGAAGCCTTCCCTTCGCTCGAGGCGCTCTGCTCAGCCACGGAGGAAGAGCTTTTGTCCCTTGAAAACATCGGGGAGATCACCGCAAAGAACATCGTTTCCTACTTTGCGGACGAAAGAACAGGACGGAGCTTTCCCGCCTTCTCGCGCTCGGCGTGACACCCGTCGTCAAAGAGCGGGTCACGGAAGGAGTCTTTCAGGGAGAGGTCGTCGTGCTGACGGGGACGCTTTCCGGGTTGAAGCGGAGCGAGGCGCAGTCGCTCATCGAACAGCGTGGCGGTGTGTGCGGAAGCTCCGTGACTGCGAAGACGACCCTCGTCGTGGCGGGCGAGGCTGCGGGAAGCAAGCTCGATAAGGCGAAAAAACTGCAAATCCGCATCATCGGCGAGGAAGAGTTTTTAAAGTTGCTCGGAAAGTAAAGGAAAACGCTTGAAAAATCCACGATCTTGTGGTATAATAGTAAAATCAAAAATCATGCGATAAAATTCGCGCTTTGGCGGTACGATATGCTGAGTATGACCGGTTATGGAAAAGGGGAATGGAAAAGCGAAGAGTTCGATTTGACCATTGAACTCAAAACGGTGAACAACCGTTATCTCGACGTTTCCATCAAATCTCCCAAGCTCTTCCTTCCCTATGAAGACCTCATTCGCTCCACGGTAAAAAAGAGCATGACGAGGGGGCATATGGATCTCTTCGTGAGCTTTACGGACAGGCGAAAGGGACAAAAGAAATTGCTCGTCAACTTGGAAGCGGCGAGGGCTTATCTCGACGCGGCAAAGGCGCTTTCAGAGCAATTCCCCGATCTCGTCAACGACGTAACGGTGTATTCTCTCATGAAAAATCCCGATATTTTGTCCGAGGAAGAGGGGGACGCCGAAAACGGCGACTTGCCCGCCGTCCTCGAGCAGACGCTGACAAACGCCCTCGCTTCTCTTAACGACATGAGAGAGCGGGAAGGAGAAAAGCTCAAAGCCGACCTTCTTTCTCGCATGGATACCATCGAAGGACTTGTAGAGCGCATCAAAGAACGCGCGCCGCTCGTTGCCGAGGCGTATAAAAACAAGCTCTCCGAGCGCATCAAGGCGTATCTCGAGGACGTAAAGCCGGACGAGGGGAGACTTTTGACGGAAGTGGCGGTCTTTACCGACAAATGTAACATCGACGAGGAAATCACGCGGCTCTTTTCGCACATTTCTCAATTTCGGACGATTGCGGAAAGCACCCTCGTGGGCAGAAAGCTCGACTTTTTGGTGCAGGAGTTCAACCGCGAAGCGAACACGATTTGCTCGAAGAGCAACGATCTTATCGTCACCGAATGCGGGCTTTCCCTCAAGAACGAGATCGAGAAAGTCCGAGAACAGGTACAGAATCTGGAGTAAGCCCATGAAAAGATTGGTCGTCATATCCGGCCCTGCGGGGGTCGGGAAGGGGACGCTCGTGAAAATGCTCCTTGAGCGCAACGAAGATTTTACGGCTTCGGTGTCCTGTACCACGAGAGCGCCCCGCGTCGGAGAAATAGACGGAACGCATTATTTTTTCATCACAAAGGAACGGTTTGAAGAAAAAATCGCCGAAGACGGCTTTTTGGAGTACGACAGGCACTTCGATAACTACTACGGAACGCCGAAGGACTTCGTCCTCAAAACGCTGAAAGAAAAAAACGTCATTCTCGAAATCGAAGTCAACGGCGCCATGCAGGTCAAAAAGGCGTATCCCAAAACGATGCTCGTGATGATTGTTCCCCCTTCTTTGGAGGAGCTCAAAGAGCGGCTCATTCAGAGAAATTCCGAAACGGAAGAGACGCTTGCAAAGAGGCTTGCAAGGGTGGACTACGAGCTCTCCTTTTGCAAGCAGTACGACTTTGTAATCGTCAACGACGATCTGGAATCGGCGTACCAAGCCCTTCTTAAGACAATAAAACAATAATCTTTCAGGAGATAGACAGTATGATAAATTCACCTTCAGTCGATAGTTTGATTCGAAAACTCGGAACAGAGGAAGAGCCTTTGAGCCGTTACGCACTCTGTGTCGTCGTCGCAAAGCGTTCCCGTCAGCTCGTCGAGGATTTGCACAGCCACGGGGAATACGAGTTCCCCGACAAGGAAAAGGAAATTGCCGAAGCCTGCCTTGAGATCGAGAGCGGCAAAGTGACCTACACCAAAGACTAGAGTGTTCGTTTGAACACGCTCTAAAAAGAACGGCATTTTCGCCGTTTTTTTGCCTTATTTTTCGTATGATCGCAGAAGTCATCGTTGATATCGCCAGCAGTGAGGTGGACAAAATTTTCGAATACGTCGCAGACGAAACCGTTTGCCCGGGCGCAAGGGTCAAAGTGCCCTTCGGGCGGACGTATGCGGCGGGTTTTGTCATGTCCGTCAAGGAAAAGAGCGAATATCCGCAGGACAAACTAAAGAAAATCGCCTTCGTCTACGACGAGCCTCCCGCCATCAACGAGGAGAGTCTCTTTCTCTGCAACGCGATCGCACGGCGTTACCGCTGTCCCAAGGCGCTTGTCCTAAGGCTTTTTCTGCCTGCGGAAATGCGGACGGGAAAGGTCTCCGAGCGTTTTTTGCGGTTTGCGACCTTTGTCAAAGAGGTAGAGACGGGGCGTGCGAAAAAGCAGGCGGCTTGCCTTGCCTATCTGAAGGAAAAGGGTAAGTGCGAGGCGAAGGAGCTCGAAGAAGCGTTCGGCGCTTCCGCCTTAAAGGGGCTTTCCGAGAAGGGCGCCGTCCTCGTGCAACGGGAAAAGACGGTCAGAAGCCCGTATGCCTCCCTTCCCGAAAAGGCGGAAGCGCACGTTTTGACCCCCGAACAGGAGAGGGCGCTCTCTTCCATCGGAAAATCAGATCGGACGGTACAGCTCCTTCACGGGGTGACGGGAAGCGGCAAGACGGAAATTTACCTCTCCGCCATCGCCAAGGTCTTAAAGGAAGGGAAGAGCGCCATCTTCCTCGTGCCCGAAATTTCTTTAACTCCGCAGATGCTCGCTCAGCTTCGCGCACGGTTTTCCTCCGCAGTCGCCATTTTGCACAGCGGACTGTCCGCAGGCGAGCGGTTTGACGAGTGGTGGAGGCTGAGAAACGGCGAGGCGAAGATCGCCGTCGGCGCACGGAGCGCGATCTTTGCTCCCCTTGAGCACCTCGGCATGATCGTCATCGACGAGGAACACGATTCGAGTTATAGTAGCGAAGCCGCGCCAAGGTATCGCACCTTCGACATCGCATTGATGCGGGCAAAGTACAACGGCTGCAAGCTCATTTTAGGGAGCGCGACGCCCTCGATCGAGACTTATCTGAAGGCGGAGGAAGGGGAGTTTAACCTCATCTCCCTCAAAAAGCGCATTAATCAGCACCCCATGCCCGAAATTACCATCGCCGACATGCGGGAGGAGGTCAAGCATGGCAATCCCTCTCCCTTCTCCTCTGCCTTGCAGGAGGAGCTTGAAAAGTGCCTCAAAGAGAAGAAACAGGCGATTTTGTTTTTAAACCGCAGGGGATATTCCCAGACGGTGATTTGTCAGGAGTGCGGCTATGTGGCGGAGTGCGAGGCGTGCGACGTGCCGCTCACCTATCATTCGGAGGAAAATTGCCTCAAATGCCACTATTGCGGCGCAAGGTATAAAATGCTGTCGGCTTGTCCAAACTGCGGAGGCGTGCGTATCCGCTACGGCGGAACGGGCACGCAGCGCGTGGTGTCCGAACTCAAGAAGAAATACCCCTCTGCCCGCATTCTCCGCATGGACAACGATACGACGAGCGGAAAAGAGGGACACTATCGGATTTTAAAGGAATTTTCGGAGCGCAAGGCGGACATCCTCGTCGGCACGCAGATGATCGCCAAGGGACACGACTTCCCCGCCGTTACGTTGGTCGGCATTCTCGACGCAGATATGAGTCTGCACTTTTCCGATTATCGGAGCGGCGAGCGCACCTTTCAGCTCGTCACGCAGGTTTCGGGGAGAAGCGGCAGGGCGGAAGAGGTCGGAAAGGTCGTCTTGCAGACGTATTCCCCGAAGAATTATATCCTGCGCTATGCCATCGGCTACGATTACAAAGGCTTTTTCGAATACGAAAAGCGGCTCAGAAAGGCGACTTCCTTCCCGCCCTTTTCCAAAATCGTGCGCGTGATGGTGACGGGCGAGGACGAGGGCGAAGTTGTCGAAGCCCTCAAAGAGGTGTATTTCCCCATCAAACAGCTCGTGGACGAGAATCCCGAGGAAATTCTCTTTTTCAACAAGATGAAAGCGCCCATCAAGCGTATTCAAAATAAATTCCGCTATCAGATTCTGATGCGCCTTAAGGGAGACGCCCTTATCCCGCGCATTTACGATGCGTGTCAGACCAAACGCAGAAACGTCCTCGTGTACGTCGAGGAAAACCCGAATAACTTAAGCTAAAGGAGATCGTATGGCAATTCGCAATGTAGTACAGGTAGGAGACGAAGTGCTCCGCAAAAAATGTTATCCCGTCGAGAAGTTCGATGAAAAGCTTTGGACTCTTCTCGACGACTTGAAAGATACCGTCAAAAAGGAACAGGGGGCGGGACTCGCCGCGCCGCAGGTCGGCGTTTTGCGCCGCGCCGTGGTCGTGGACGTGGACGAGGGCTTTTTCGAGTTTATCAACCCCGTAATCTTATCGCAGAAGGGAGAGCAGAATGGGCCGGAGGGCTGTCTTTCCGTCAAGGGAAGGCAGGGCAACGTCGTCCGCCCGTATAAAGTCAAGCTCTCCTTTCAGGACAGAAACGGGCAGAAGCACCTTCTCGACGCCAAGGGCTTTTTTGCCCGCGCCATCTGCCACGAGCTCGATCACCTCGACGGCATTTTGTATATCGACAAGGCGACGGATCTGGTCAGCGGCGTATGAAGATCGTCTATGCAGGAACGCCCGACTTCGCCTTAAAGCCCCTCGAAGCCATTTTGGGGGCGGGCTACGAGGTCGTCGGCGTCGTCACGCAACCGGATAAACCACAGGGAAGAAAGGGGATTTTGACGCCCCCTCCCGTGAAACAGCTTGCCCTCTCTCACGGTCTCTCTATCTTACAGCCCGTAAAGCTCAAAGGGGAAGTGGATGCGCTCAAAGCGCTCGGCGGCGATCTTTTAATCACCTGTGCCTACGGGCAAATTCTGACGCAAGAGGTCTTGGACTCCTTTCCTTTGGGCGTCTATAACATTCACGCTTCCCTTCTTCCCAAGTACAGGGGCGCTTCTCCCATTCAATGGGCAGTCTTAAACGGGGAAGAGGAGACGGGAATCACCGTGATGAAGACGGACATCGGGCTCGACACGGGGGACATTCTCCTGCAAAAATCGCTCAAGGTCGGAGAGGACAATGCGGGCGAGCTTGCAGCGCGCCTTTCCGCATTGGGAGCGACTTGCATTCTGGAAGCCCTCTTCCTCATCGAATCGGGGAAAGCCACGCTTCAAAAGCAAGAAGGGGAGAGCTCCCTCGTGAAGAAGATTTCGAGAGAGTCCGCCCACATCGATTGGAATTGCACGGCGGAGGAGATCGTGCGGCTCGTTCGGGGCATGAATCCTTCTCCCGTCGCCTTTTCGGAGGTCGAAGGGCAGATTTTGAATATCTTTTGTGTAGAGGTCTTTCCCTATGAAGGGGAAGAGGAGAACGGGACGGTGCTCTCCGATCTTCCCAAGCAGGGATTTTCAGTCAAGTGCAGGGGCGGAGCGGTCAAGCTCACGGAGGTACAGCTTTCTGGCGGCAAGCGCATGAAGGCGTCCGATTTTCTCAACGGAAGAAAAATCAAAAAGGGGCAGATTCTCGCATGACGAATCCCATTTACGATCCCTATCAGGTGCTCTTCCCCATCTATTCGGCGGGAACGCACTTAAAGCAGGCGCTCTCTTCTGCCATGATCGAGGAGGTAAACCGTGCAAAAACGGTCAAGACGGTGTACGGCGTGCTGGAAGAGGACGGCTATCTCTCCCTCTGTATTAAGACGTTTGCGCCCAAAGCGCCTAAGCTTCCCATCCGCGTGATTTTGAAAATCGCCCTGTATCACATTCTCTTTTTGAAAAAGAGCAGATACGCCGTTACGGATTTTGCGGTTGAGCTCGTCAAAAAGCTCGGCAAGGGCGGGGCGGCAGGCTTCGTCAACGCCTTCTTAAGGGGCTTTGACGAGAGCAAGGTCGTTCTCCCCAAAGGGGACGAGGGGCTTGCCGTGCGCTACGGCTTTCCCTTATTTGCCGTGCAGAAGATCAGAAGGGAGTACGGAGAGAGGACAACGTCTATTCTCTCTGCGCGCTCGGCGGGCGTTACCGTGCGCTTTGCGAAAAACGAGGAAGCGTACCTTTCCGCAAAGCATACGGATATGCCCTTCCCGCATACTTACCTTTTCGAACGCTTTGCGCGGGAAGAGGGGTTTTCAAGGGGGGACTATACCTTTCAGTCCATCGGGTCTATCGCAATTTGCGATATTGTCCCGCCCTGTGCTTCTCTCCTCGACGCCTGCGCCGCGCCGGGCGGGAAGTCCGTGCTGCTTGCGGACAAGTGCGAAAAAGTGACTTCCTTCGAGCTTTATCCGCACAGAGTGGCGCTCATCGAGAGCTATGCTTCCCGCATGGGGAAAACGCTCACCATCGTGCAAAAGGACAGCTCCGTCTACGACGAACGGTACAGGGAGTCCTTCGACGGCGTTCTCTGCGACGTGCCCTGCTCGGGGCTCGGGACGGTGGCGGAGAACCCCGATTTGAAGCTCAACAAGACGGAAGAGGATTTCCGAAAGCTCAAAGAGGTGCAGACCGCCATTCTGCACACGTGCAGTCGCTATTTGAAGAAGGGCGGCGCGCTCGTCTATTCCACTTGCTCTCTCTTGCGGGAGGAAAACGACGACATCGTCCGAACGCTCATCGAAGAGGGTTGGACGGCAGACGAAATCGACAGCCCGCTTCCCCATGAAAAGAAAGAGTACGGACTGCAATTTTTGCCCGACAAGGCGTTCGGCGCAGGCTTTTACGTCGCGAGGCTGAGGCATGGAAAAGACTAACGTCATGCGGCTGTTGGACGCCGCTTCCGTTTCGTACACGCCTCATCAATATGACCCTTCGCTTACGGACGGAATCTCGGTCGCAAAATCGTTGGGAGAAAATCCCGACTGCGTTTTCAAGACGCTCGTCACCACGGACGGAAAGAAGCATTTTGTCTTCGTCGTCCCCGTGAACGAAACGCTCGATTTGAAAAAGGCGGCAAAGGCGGCAGGGGTCAAATCCATCGCCATGATTCCGCAAAAGGAGCTTCTTCCCCTTACGGGTTACGTGCATGGCGGTTGTTCGCCCATCGGCATGAAAAAGCCCTTTCCCACCATCGTGAGCGAGACTGCCCTTCTCTTTGATACCATCGTCTTTTCGGCGGGGAAGAGGGGCTTTCAGGTAGAGACAAATCCGGAAGATTTGATTCGCTTCGTTCACGGATCGTTTGAGGACATCACATGAAGGAAATATTACAGGATCTCTCCTTTTCGGAACTCGTTTCCCTGATGGAGGAATACGGAGAAAAGAAATTCAGGGCAAGTCAGCTCTATCGCGGGCTCATGCAGGGCAAAAAGATTTCAGCCATTTCCGACCTTTCCAAGCCCCTGCGGGAAAAGCTTTTAGAGCGTTTCGAGGACGAGCCTGTGAAAATTCAAGAGGTGTTTACGGGGAGCGACGGGACGGAAAAGTATCTGTTTCGGCTCGCGGACGGCAATTTGATCGAGGGCGTGTTCATGAAGTATTCTTACGGGAATACGCAATGCGTCTCCACGCAGGTCGGCTGCCGCATGGGCTGTCTCTTCTGCGCGAGCACGCTGGGAGGGCTCATCCGCAACCTCACGAGCGGGGAAATCCTGTCCGAGGTACTCGTCGTCAACGCCCGTCACGGCGGAACGCTCGAAAAAAGGCAGGTGACGAACCTCGTTCTGATGGGGAGCGGCGAACCCCTCGACAATTACGACCATACCGTAAAATTCTTAAGAAACGTGACGGCGGAGGGGGGAATCCACATCTCTGCGCGCAACATCTCCCTTTCGACGTGCGGCATCGTCCCCAACATGCGGCGGCTCGCCGACGAGGGGATTCCCTTGAACCTCACCATTTCCCTGCACAATACGAGCGACGAGGATCGGGGCAGGACAATGCCCATCGCGAGAAAATACAAAATTTCCGAAATTCTCGACGCCTGTTCCTATTACTTTGAAAAGACGGGTCGAAGGTACATCTTCGAGTACTCCCTGATCGCGGGCGAGAACTGCAACAGGGCGCACGGCGAAGCCCTCATTAAGCTTTTAAAGGGCAGACCTTGCCACGTCAACCTCATTCGGCTCAACGAGGTTAAGGAGAGAAATTTAACCACGCTGTCTGAAAAGGACGCCTATCGGTTTTTGGGCTTGCTTCAAAAGGGAGGGCTCTCCGCAACCCTTCGAAGGAGAATCGGCAACGACATCGGCGGCGCGTGCGGGCAGCTCAGAGCGGGTTATTTAAAAGGAGAATGCGAATGAGAAAAATAATTTTACCCTCTATTTTATCGGCTGATTTTTGCAGAATGGGCGAAGAGGTCGCCATGCTCGAAAAGAGCGGTGCGGATATGATTCATTGCGACGTCATGGACGGCACGTTTGTCGGGCCGATCACCTTCGGTGCGCAGATGGTCAAAGGCGTTCGAAAGGCAACCTCTCTTCCCCTCGACGTGCACCTCATGATCGTCCACCCTGAAACGCAAATCGAGCGCTTTGCGAAGGCGGGGGCGGACTTTATCACCGTGCATTATGAGGCGTATCACGCCGATCCGAGTACGGAAAAGGAAAAAATCTGTTCGGTTTTGAAAAACATTAAGGACTTCGGAATCAAGTGCGGGCTCGTCATCAACCCCGCTACGCCCGTGGAGGTGTTAAAGCCCTATTTGTCCCTTGTCGATCTCATTCTCGTCATGAGCGTCGTCCCAGGTTACGGCGGACAGAAGTTCATTCCCTCTTCCCTCGAAAAGGTCAAAGCGCTCGTCAAATGGAGAGAAGAGCAGTCCCTTTCGTTTGCCATCGAAATCGACGGCGGCGTGACGGAGGAAAATGCCTCCGTCATTCGGGAAGCGGGCGTGGATATGATTGTCGCGGGCAGCGCGGTGTTCAAAGCTTCCGACAGGGCGCGCGCCATTCGCATTTTGAGGGGAGAAGCGTGAAGGGAATTTTACTTTTAAACGGCGAACCCTATGCGGGGACGATTGCAAAGGACGGGCTTGTCTTTTGCTGTGACGGGGGGTACGATTGGGCAAAGGACAAAATCGCCATCGACGAAAACGTCGGGGACTTCGATTCCCTTTCCTATGAGCCAAGACCCAAGCCCCTCGAAATTTACCCTTCCGAAAAGAACTTTACGGACGGGGAGATCGCCCTGTTCAAGCTCATCGAACGGGGCGTGGAGGAAATCGAAATTTACGGCGGCGGGGGAAAGCGGGAAGATCACTTTCTCGGCAATCTCCACCTTCTCTACGCCGCCTTTTTGAAGGGCGTGAAGGCGACCCTCGTGAACAACGACTGCACCATCACGATCGCGACGGGCAGGGTTTCCCTTATGGGAAAGAAGGGAAAGACGATTTCCCTTCTGCCCTTTGGCGGGGACGCCTTGGTTTCCCATTCGTGGGGACTCAAATATCCCCTCGAAGGATTGCCCCTTCCCTACGGCGCATGTCGGGGGATCTCCAACGTCGCCCTTTCGGACGATGCGGGGGTATCCGTTGAACGGGGTGTTCTGCTCGTGATCGTCAACAAAGGGGAGTAGAAAAAATCCCGAAAGGGTGGAGGTTAAAATGCACTTTGGGTTTTCTTACGTGGGGCTTGTGTTCCTCATTATGCTGTTTTTGCCCAATTTCTTTTGGACGAAGCATAAGCCCCAAGGTTATGAGCAGGAAGCAAAAAAGGAGAGCAAAATTCTGCTCGCCTTTGAGCGGACGGGGGAAGTCCTCGTCACGGCGCTGTGCCTGATTTTCAGCGATTTCAACCTTTCCCTCACTCCGTGGGCGTGGTGGCTTGCCGCTTCCTTTTTCTTTATGATTCTCTATGAGATTTGGTGGATTCGCTACTTTACGAGCGAAAAAAGGTTGACGGATTTTTACCGTTCTCTCCTTAAAATCCCCGTCCCTGGCGCAACTCTTCCCGTCATCGCCTTTTTCCTTCTGGCAATTTACGGAAAAAATCCGTTTTTGCTCATAGCGACGATCATTCTCGGCATCGGACACATCGGCATTCACCTTGTACATCGCTCGAACCTAAAAAAGAAGTAAACAATAAACAAAAAACCAACGAAAGGTCGTTGGTTTTTTTCATGGGAAACGGCTTAAATGCGTTCGATGTTGATGAGGGAGGAGTTCCCGCTCTTGCCGTTGGGATTGCCGCCCGTAATGACGACCATGTCTCCCGGCTTTGCCAGTCCGGAATCTTTCGCTGCGCGCTTGGCAAAGTGGAAGAGGACGTCCACGGAGGAATATTCTTCCGCCATCATGGGAATAACGCCCCAGCTTAGGGCGAGCTGTTGGTAAGCCTTTTCGTCCGTCGTCATGCCGATGATGTCGATGAGGGGACGAAACCTGGAGACCATTCGTGCGGTCGTGCCCGTGCGGGTGCAGACCACGATGCACTTTGCGCCGATGTCGTGCGCCATCGTGCAGGCGGAATGGGAAAGGGCTTCGTTGAGACTGTGAATTTCCACGGCGTCCTCGTCGAGTACGCCGATGTATTGGGTGTTCTTTTCCGCCTGAATGCAAATGCGGGACATCGCCTCGACCGCCTCGACGGGATAGAGCCCTGCCGCCGTCTCTCCCGAGAGCATGACGGCGGAAGAGCCGTCGTAAACGGCGTTTGCGACGTCGGAGATTTCGGCTCTGGTCGGACGGGGCTGTTTGATCATCGACTCTAACATTTCCGTTGCGGTGATGACGCGCTTGCCTTTGATACGGCAGGTGGTGATGATGTGCTTTTGAATGTCGGGCAGCTCTTCAAAGGGAATCTCCACGCCGAGATCGCCGCGGGCGACCATGATGCCCTCGCAGGCGTTGATGATCTCCTCCAGATTTCTGACGCCCGCTCTGTTTTCGATTTTGGCGATGACGTCGATGTGCTCTCCGCCGAGTTCCTTTAAATAGCTTTTAACGTCCAGAATATCCTGTGCCTTGGAAACAAAGGAGCAGGCGATAAACTCCACGCCCTGCTCGACGCCGAAGGCGAGGTCTTTTTTGTCCTGCTCGGACAGATAGTCCATGTGCAGTTCCTTGTCGGGGAAGAACATGGACTTGTGGTCGGAAGTTTCGCCGCCGATGAGCACTTCGGTAATCACTTCGGGCGGGCGGACTTCTTTGACTTCAAAGGAAATCAGCCCGTTGTTTAAAAGGATTTTGTCGCCCGGCTGCAATTCCTCGCAAATGCCCTGATAGGAGACGGACACCCTCGTCTCGTCTCCTACGATATCCTCGGTGGTAAAGGTGAAGGTGTCTCCCTTTTTGAGGGTGATTTTCTGATTCCTGAAGGTGCGGATGCGAAATTCCGGGCCCTTGGTATCCAACATGACGGGGAGGGGAATGTGTCGCTCTTCCCGAATCTTATGGATGATGGCGATCTTTTTTGCGTGTTCGGCATGGGTGCCGTGTGAAAAGTTGAGCCTTGCGACGTTCATGCCCGCGTCAAAGAGGGCGGAGATGACGGTTTCCGTCTCGGAAGCAGGCCCGAGCGTACAAATGATTTTCGTTTTTTTCATATTGATAAATTCCTTTTGGAAAAAAATGGATGACTGATTCAAATGCGCTCCTATTGTACAACAAATTCCGAAAAAAAGCAATGATTTTTTTGCAATAACCAATTTTGCTTTAGATCTCCGTCTGGTTCGGTAAGAGCGGGGCTGAGACGAGCGATCTTCGGCGATAAGAGAAAGAAATTCTCCCTTTTTCCGTCTTTTTTATTGCTTTTGCAAAAAAAATAAATTATAATAGAGTCACTATGGCAAAACCTAACAAATTTATCAGAAATTTCTGCATTATCGCTCATATCGATCACGGAAAATCCACCCTTGCCGACAGGCTCATGGAGCTGACGGGTCAGGTTTCCAAGCGCGACATGGAGGAACAGCTCCTCGATTCCATGGACATCGAGCGGGAGCGGGGAATTACCATCAAGCTCACTCCCGTCAGAATGTACTATCAGGCAAAGGACGGAAACGAGTACCTCTTCAACCTCATCGACACGCCGGGACATGTGGACTTTACCTATGAGGTGTCCCGCTCTCTCGCCGCGTGTGAAGGGGCGATTCTCGTCGTCGATTCCACGCAGGGAGTAGAGGCGCAGACGCTCGCCAATCTCTATCTTGCTCTCGACAACAATCTGGAAATCGTCCCCGTCATTAACAAGATCGATCTGCCCTCCGCCGATCCCGAGAGCTGCAAGCGGGAAATCGAGGACGTCATCGGGCTCGACGCTTCCGAAGCGCCCTGCGTTTCCGCGAAAGAGGGCATCAACATTCGGGACGTATTGGAAGCGGTGGTCGCCATCGTGCCCCCTCCTTCGGGGGACACCGACGCACCCTTAAAGGCGCTCATCTTCGACAGCTATTACGATAACTACAAGGGCGTTATTCTCTTCGTCCGCGTCAAGGACGGCTCGGTCAAGGTGGGGGATAAAATCAAGACCTTCCTCTCCGATACCGTTTACGACGTGGTAGAAGTCGGCGCGTTTTCCCCCAAGCTTCAGCCCAAGGCGGAGCTTGCGGCGGGCGAGGTCGGCTACATCGCGGCGAGCATCAAGAGCATTTTGGACGTCGCGGTGGGCGATACGGTGACGAATGCGAACAACCCTGCCAAAGAGCCCCTTCCCGGCTACAAAAAGGTGCAGCCCGTCGTCTTTTGCGGAATTTATCCTTTGGACGGCAGTAAATTCAACGACTTGAAAGAGGCGCTCTTGAAGCTTCAGCTCAACGACGCTTCCCTCATCTTCGAGCCGGACACCTCCACGGCGCTCGGCTTCGGCTTTCGCTGCGGCTTTTTGGGACTTTTACACATGGAGATCATTCAGGAGCGCATCGAGCGGGAATTTAATCTCGACATCATCACCACCGCGCCTTCGGTCAGCTACAAGGTGCACAAGACGGACGGGACGGTCTTGAGCGTGGATAACCCCTCGCACCTTCCGCCCCTTTCGGACATCGACTTTATGGAAGAGCCCATCGTCAAGGCGGAAATTTTCACCCCGCCCGACTATCTCGGCCCCATTATGGATTTATGCCAGGACAAGCGCGGTGTGTTCAAGAATATGACTTATCTCGACGAGCACAGAGTCAAATTGGACTATCTGCTCCCGTTGAATGAAATCGTCTACGACTTTTTCGACAGCTTAAAGTCGAGGACGAAGGGGTATGCGAGCTTTGATTACGAAATTGCGGGCTACGAGGCGGCAAAGCTCGTCAAGCTCGACATCATGCTCAACGGCGAAATCTGCGACGCGCTTTCCGTCATCGTGCATGAGACGAGGGCTTACGAGAGGGGAAGGACGCTCTGCGAAAATCTGAAGGAAGCCATTCCCCGCCAGCTGTTTGAAATTCCCGTGCAAGCCGCGATCGGCGGCAAGATCATCGCTCGCGAAACGGTAAAGGCGGTGCGAAAGGACGTGCTCGCCAAGTGCTACGGCGGCGACATCACGAGAAAGAGAAAGCTCCTCGAAAAACAGAAGGAGGGCAAGAAGAGAATGCGGCAGATCGGAACGGTGCAAGTGCCCTCCGAGGTGTTCATGGAAATTCTCAAGACGAACAAAGACTGATGATTCGGGCTGCAACTTCGGCGGACTTACCCCGCCTTTTGGAAATTTACGCGCCTTACGTTTCGGAGGAAACGGCGTCGTTCGAGTACGACCCGCCTTCCTTGCAGGCGTTTGAAGAGCGGTTTGAAAGGATTACGGCGTTTTACCCGTGGCTCGTCCTCGAAGAAGAGGGGATGCTTAAGGGCTATGCCTATCTCTCCCGTGCCTTCGAGCGGAAGGCTTACCGCTTTCTTGCCGATCTCTCCGTCTACATCGAAAGGAGCGAAGTCGGCAAGGGATACGGACGCGCGCTCGTTTCGGCGATTGAAGAGATCGCAAAAAGGCAGCACATTTGCGCGCTCTACGCCATCATCACGGCGGAAAATAAGGGGAGCATCTCCTTTCACGAGAGGATGGGCTTTTCGCACGTTGCCACCCTTCCCGATTGCGGGTATAAATTCGGCAGATGGCTCTCTGTCGTCTGGTATGAAAAAAGGCTCTCTTTTGGAGAGCCGCAGGAACTCATCGCATATCGCGATCTTCCATAAGGAGAAAGTATGGCGGGCATCTACATTCACATTCCCTTTTGCAAGCAGAAATGCTCTTATTGCGATTTTTGCTCTTTTCCCAATAAATCCGGCTATGAAGAGGCGTACATGGCTTGTCTCTACAAGGAGATGGAGCTGAGAAAGGACGAGCTGAAAGACAAGGTGTTCGACACCGTATACTTTGGCGGAGGCACGCCCTCCGTGATCGATCCCAAGTACATCTACGGGGCGATGAAGCAGGTAAAAACGCTCTTTTCCCTCTCGAAAAATCCCGAAATCACCATCGAGATGAACCCGGGCACGGTGACGGAGGAGAAGATCGCGCTCTATAAGAGGGCGGGAATCAATCGCTTTTCGGTCGGATTGCAGACGGCGATCGACAGTCAGCTTGCCGATCTCAACCGCATTTATACGGCGCGGGATTTTGCCCACGTCGCCACCCTGTTGAAGGGGGAAAACTTCAACGCCGACGTGATGTTGGGACTCAAAGGGCAGACGATGGAGGATATTAAAAAGACCATTGACTTTGCCGTTTTGGGCGGGGCGAGCCATATCTCCATGTACGCGCTCACCGTTGAGGACGGCACGCCCATCTACACCGACTATCTGAACGGAGAGCTGCCCGACGAGGATACCGTGGCAAATTGGTACGAAGAAGGGAGATCTTATCTCGAAGAAAAGGGCTTCCATCGCTATGAAATCTCCAATTTCGCGAAGACGGGAAGGGAGAGCAGGCACAATCGGAACTATTGGGAGCGGGGGGAGTACGTCGGCTTCGGGCTGTCCGCAAGCTCCTTCATGCACGAGAGGAGGCTTACCAACACCTTCGATCAGGACGAGTACATGAAGTGCGTCCTTTCGGGCTTTCTCCCCGTCGTCGATTGCGAGGAGGTGGATGAGCCGACCGCTCGCTTTGAAAGCATCATGTTGGGACTCAGGACGGCAAAGGGGCTCGACCTTTCGGCATTCGAAAAAAAGTACGGGAGCTTTTTCGATCGCTACGCTTCCGCTTACGAACGCACAAAGGATTACATGACGGTAGAGGGGAATTATTTAAAGATCAAGGACGAGTATCTTTACGTGCAAAACTCCATCGTCATCGAATATATGGAGGAAGAAAAGAAAGGGGATTGAACACAAATGAGGTGGAAAAATGATTCGCATAGCGATTGTCGAAGATGAGGACGAGGCGGAGTTTGCCCTCAAAAAGAATTTAAAGGAGTGGGCGGAAAAGAGGAACGTTTCCTTCGATACAATCCGCTTTTCCTCTGCGGAGGATTTTCTCGAAAAGTATACGCCCGCATACGATGTCGTCTTTATGGACATCGAGCTCGGCGGAATGGACGGAATGCGTGCGGCGAAAAAGCTCAGGGAGTTCGATGAAAACGTCGTCCTGATCTTTGTCACGAATATGAAAAAGTACGTCGTTCACGGCTATGAGGTGGGTGCGCTCAACTATATCGTCAAGCCCATCAATTTTTTCTCCTTTGCCATGACGATGGATCGCTGCCTTCGTTCTCTGGAAAGGAGGGCTTCCGACACCGTGCACATCAAGCTTTCGAACGGAATGAAGGCGGTGCAAAGCTCGGATATCCTGTATATCGACGTGATGAAGCACGATCTTACCTTTCATCTGCTCGGCGAAACGGTGCAAAGCTACGGGAGCTTGACCGAATGGGAGCGAAAGCTCGCGCCGTATCACTTCGTGCGCGGCAATGCGAGCGCCCTCATTAATCTTCGGAGAATCAAAATGGTAGTAGACGATCGGGTGTACATCGGGGATATGGTGCTTTACTTAAGTCGATCGAAAAAGAAAGAATTTTTGGCGAAAATGATGGAGTATTACGGAGAACGGTTATGATACAATATGCTCTTCTTTATTTTATGATAGAGGTGATTGCGGCGGAGTTTCTCTTCACCTGTTCCTTTCAGAAGCGGAACTTCTTTTGGCTTCGGCTCGTCGTCATGTTGTCCGTCTGCTGTGCGGCTGCGGTGGTTTTCCCGCACTTTTCCGGTCACGGAAATCGCTTCCTTTCGGCGGTTTATAAGTTTTCCCGCTTTTTTCTGCTGTACTGTCTGAGCGTTGCGGGACAATACTTCCTCTTTAAAGAGCGATTTCGTACCGTGCTGACCGCCTGTGCGTCGGGCTATGCGGTGGAGCACATTGCCCAACGCTTATCCGTCATTTTGGGTCTTTTCATCCCGCTCTTCGACAATCTCGAAGGCTGGCTTGGCAGTTTCCTCAGGAAGATCGTGTACTTTACGCCGATGTATGTCCTTCTCTATTTCGTCTTTGCGCGAAACACGAAGAAGTACAGACCGGGCAACGATTATCGATTTGACGTCATTTCCGTCATGGTTGTGTTTATGTGTATGATCGTAAGCCGCGTTTCGGAATTTGGTCAGCGCTCCAATGCGGCGATGGTTGCGGAATATCTGTATTCGATGCTCTGCTGTCTGGGCGTTCTATACCTGCAAAGGCTGCTTTACGTTTCGAACGTCAAGGAAAAAGAGCTGTATGCGACCACTCAGCTCTACGAGAAAAGCAAAGAGGAATTTAAAAATTGGCAGAACAGCATCGACGTCATCAATACAAAGTGCCACGATTTAAAGCAGCACCTTCAGAGCTTGAATTGGGGGCTTTCCGAGGAGACGAAAAGGGAAATAGAGTCCTCCGTCATGATTTACGACAGCGTGATCAAGACGGGAAACGAGGTTTTGGATCTTATTTTGTTTGAGAAAAACGTCCAATGCGAAAAGAACGCAATCGAATTTGTCTTTATGGTGGACGGAAGCGAGCTCGGCTTTATGAACAGCGAGGATATTTTCGCGCTGTTTGGCAATCTGCTAGCCAACGCGATCGATGCTTCGCTCGCGATCGAAGAGAAGGAAAAGCGGGTTATCCACCTTTCCGTCTTTGTCGTCGAGAATACGGTTGTCATTCACGAGGAAAATTATTATATCGGGAAGGAAATTCAAATCGAAAACGGGCTTCCCGTTACGACTAAGACGGACAAAAACGAGCACGGCTACGGGGTGCGGAGCATGAAGCTGATCGTCGAAAAGTACGGCGGCTCCATCGGATTCCATTCGAAAGGAGACGTGTTTGCGCTCAATATCTGTATGCCCATTCAGAAGAAAAAAGTTTGAAAAACATACATCGTGCAAGAGGGTAGCGACAAACGCAACGGATAAGGTTTTTACGGCAGGAAACAGCCGTAATACTGTGTCAACCTCGTTTGCCGTATGGCGAATACGGCAGCATTCGGTTTCCTTGTCTTACGGCGTTTATGCACGTAAAAACTGCGAAGCACCTGAAACGAAGTATTTTTTAGGGATTTTTGGGTTGACAACGCGCAGATATACCGAGTGGTATATCAAGCGTTGACGGCACGAAAAGGACAAAAAAGACACGTTTCAGGCTTACCCGATGCGTTTGCCGCTACCCTTGTGTCGTGCTTGCGTTTTGCCTCGGTTACGTACGTTTTAGTACGCGCCCGTCGTCAAATCCGCGCACTCCTTGTCTTGCGCGCGTCTGTTTTCCAAACGGTTTTATGATACGAGATCATGGTCATAAGAATGAAAAAAAGAGATAACTTCTTCGGGAGTTATTTTTTTTGCCGATTATGCGATGGAAACGACGGGTTGTGGGAAAAATATGGCAGAATTGTAAAAAAAGTGTTAAAAGAGAGGAGCGAATGATTTTGGAGTTCGCATAATCCTTTGCCTTACGGCAAAAATAAAAGATAAGGAGAATGTATATGAAATCCAAAAAGACCCTTTGGCACGGCTTGACCAGCATATCGTCTTTGCTTCTCGCAGTGTCTATCATTGGGGCTCAGGCAATGGAAGCGTCTCGCTCTCAGCTCGATTTGTTCTTCGGAACGACGAGCCAGATACTCGAAACCGACAACGACGACGATACGCTTTACACTGCCTACACCCCGAAAAAGGAGTTCCTGAATGCGGATGGAAGCGGCAATTCCACAGCGATCATCAGGGGAGCGATCGACCTCGGACGCAGAGAATCGGCAGAAGGCTCTGTTCTCTTGAAGAACAACGGAGCGCTGCCCTTGAAGAAGGGAAGCAACGTCACCCTTCTCGGTGCGCGCAGTGCAACCAACACCATCAACTCCGGTATGGGACAAAAATCGCAGGGACCGTACATCACCCTCGAACAGGCACTCGGCGATACGCAGACGCATTTCGATACGACGACCGTCGACAAACCCATCGGAACGAACTTTAACTTTTCCGACCTGAAGTACGGCGGAAACGGCGTAGGAGCGGGCGCAGGCTACAACGTCAACAAGAAAGTGCTCGAAGCTTATCGGGCGATCAACACCGCCAACAAGCTCGGGATTCAGGACAGAGCGGGTTCCGATTTCGATCCGAAAGAGCCTTCTCTTGCCGATCTTACAGCACAAGATTCTTCCTGGCAATCTTCTTTTGCAAGCTACGGCGACGCGGCGATCGTGGTGGTCGGCAGACCTTCCGGCGAGTCCAAGGACTACCTGAAAGGCAGTTTGAAAGAGGAGCTGAAGAATGAGGAAGCGGGGATCACCGAACCGTTGGAGCTCTCACAGAATGAGCGCGACATCCTCAACCTCGCAACCGAAAAATTCGACAAGGTCATCGTCCTCGTCAATACCAACTCCGCAATCGAGATCGGCGACCTCAAGAACAACGACAAGATCGACGCCATCCTCTGGATCGGACATCCGGGCAACTATGGCTTCCTCGGCGTTGCGGATATCCTCTGCGGCAACGTAAGCCCTTCGGGCGGACTTTACGACATCTATGCGACGGAAAATCTCTCCGCGCCTGCGATGATGAACATGGGTAAGTACGAGTTTACGAACGCCGACGATTTGGTTTCCAGAAGCAAAAAGTCGAGATATTACGTCATCGAAGCGGAGGGAATGTACACCGGCTATCGCTATTACGAGACCAGATATTACGACAGCATCGTCAATCCTTCCAGCAATGCGGCGTCTACCACGGGTACGTATGCTTCCAAGGGCAATTGGAATTATGCGGACGAAGTGACTTACGGATTCGGCTACGGTCTTACTTACAGCGAGCTCGAATACGAGATCGTCGGAACGCCGAAGTTCGACTATAAGCCCCATGAAATTTATGCCGACGTCACCGTGAAAGTCACCAATCGCGGCTCCGTTCCCACAAAGGCGAACGTCCAGATTTACGGTCAGGCACCGTATACGCAGTACGACAAGCAGAACGGCGTTGAAAAATCGGCGATTCAGCTTCTCAACTACGATAAGTCCGACGAAGTGATTCCCGTGGGACAGTCCGTTGAAATTACCGTGACCTGCGACTTCACCTATTTTGCAAGCTACGATACGAATCACGTCAATCCCGACGGCTCGAAGGGCACTTACATCATGGATGCAGGGGATTATTACCTTGCTGTCGGCAACGGCGCGCACGACGCGCTCAACAACGTGCTCGCGGCGCAGGGCTACGGCGAGAAGGACGGCATGGCGGGAAGCGGAAACGCAGACCTTGCCTACAAGTTCGTATACAACTATAACATCGGCGACAAGAAGATCGACGATACCACGTTTGCGATCACCAAGAACAACGTTTCGGTGAAAAACTGGCTCGAAACGGCAGATTGGAATTATTTCAAGAAAGAAGTTACCTACCTTTCCAGAAATGACTGGTCGGGCACTTATCCGAAGGAATACACCGATATGGAAATTCCCGACAACATGATGTCCCTTCTCGGCGGTCAGTACTACGAAGTTCAGCAAAACGACGACGTGTCTAAGTTTAAGTGGGGCGTCGATTCCGGACTCAAGTTCTACGACATGGTAAAGGCCGATTGGGACGATCCCCGTTGGGATAAGCTTGTCGATCAGATGACCTTGGAAGAATCCATCATTCTCGCTGCTGCGGGCGGCGATGCTCTTCCCGCGATTCCCGGCGTCGGACTCATTGAAATGCAGGGCACGGAGAATGCCGGCAACGGCGTTGTCTACAAGCTCGGCGCAACCAAGACCCCTAACGTTCCTTGGGCGATTTCCGACAAAGACGTAAATGCCGATTGGAACGGTCAGGTATTCCCGAGTGCGCCCGTTATGGCTTCCGCGTTCAATCCCGACCTCATGAAGGAGCTCGGCGAATTTGTCGCAAACGAAGCGCTCTTCCTCGGCGTTCCCATCCTTTGGGGCCCCGGACTGAACACCCATCGTCACGCTTATAACGGAAGAAACGGCGAGTATTATTCCGAAGATCCCGTCCTTTCCGGCGTCTGCGCGATGGAATTTGCAATCGGCGCTGCCGATTACGGACTCATCGCCGCTCCCAAGCATTACGCCTTCAACGATCAGGAAACCCAGCGTAACGGTGTCGCTCCCTTCCTTCTCGAAGCGCGTGCCCGTGAAATCGAGCTCCGTGCCTTCCAGATTGCTATGGAAGCGACCAAGTATGACAAGATTACCGGCAAAGACGTCGGCATGCTCGGCTTGATGACTTCCTTCTCCAAGATCGGCCCTGTCGAAGTCACTTGCTCTGTCGGCATGATGGACGGCATTTTGCAGCAGGAGTGGGGCTTCCACGGCTACGCCGTCACCGACATCAGCGACGATTTGGATGAGTTCGCAGCAATGTGCCATGCGGGTTGCACCGGATTCGACCTTCGCCGTCTCACGAACATCAACATTGAAACGCTTGCGAAAAAGCTCGGCAATCAGATCGATACGGGTGAACCGCTCAGCGTAGCGCATTTCGAAAATGACGCGACCATTCAGGCAGATCTCAAGGCTTCCGTCAAGAGAACGCTCTGGATCATCGCTCGTTCAAACATCATGAACGGTTATAACTCTTCGACGCGCATCATCAATCAGATGACCTGGTGGAGAGGCGCTTACATCGCAGCCATTACCGTGACGAGCGTCCTCACCGTAGGCTTTGCCGCATTGTACGTCTTTTCCGTCATCAAGGATAAGAAGGAGGTAGCATAATGGAGATCAATAAGAAAGACATTACTTTATGGCTCAACGGCCTCGCGTTTGTGCTTGCGCTTGTTGCAACCATCGTCCTTTCCATTGCGAACAACACGAGAGGCTTTTCCCTCGTCTCCGGCGGAGAAGTTGTCGCTTACAGCGTGATTGCAGTTGTCCTGATTGCCGTCGTCGTTGCGATGGGCGCTTTGAAGGGAGAGCAGAATCCGATTACGACGCTTGCGGGCGTTGCGGCGATTTTCCTGATGGTCTTTGCCTTCGGAACGGCGATTCTCGAGAGAATCGACCTCTTCGGCGGACTCTTCTCCTGGGATAACCTGAACAGCGCAGGCTGGGGCATCTTCTACATGACCGTCGCTGCCGTCGTGCTGTACCTCGCCTCCGCAGTCCTGCTCATCGTCAGCTCTTTCCGCGAGAACGCAAAGGCATAACTTTCAGGGACAAAAACACCCTCCATGAAACAATACCCCGTCCGAATTTCGGATGGGGTATGCTTTTGCCTTGGGGAGAGGGGGATTAGGTTAAGGAAAAGAGCTCGTTTGGGGTCACGTCGTACAAGTCGCACAAAGATAGAATTTGCGCATAGTTCAGCTCGAAAACGCCGTTTTCAAAGCGGCTGTACTGCTGTTGGGTCATGTGCAATCGGGTTGCAACCTCTTTTTGCGTAAGCCCTTTGTCTTTTCGCGCCTGCTTTAAATTCTCTCCGATTTTCTTTGCGATATCCATACAAAAAATATATCACAAAGTGGCGTAAAATGCTTGACGTACATCATATTATGATGTATAATAGTGTCAAATCAAATAGATATTCTGATGATTTTTAAGGCATCGTCCTAACGAGCCAATGACGAAAGGATAAAATAAAAACTGTCGCGAATGCGTTCCGCTCGCGACAGTTTTTGATTTTCGGGAAATTTATTTATCCACCCCGACGGGCAAGCACTTTGCCAGTCTCATCGGTGAGCAGAGAAATCGTCTCGCCGTCCTTGTCGATGAGTCCGATGTAGTAATAGAGCTTGTCGTCGTGAATGAGGCGTAGGTGAATTTCCCCCAAAAAGACGTTCGTGCCGTAGGAGGAGAGAAGCTCGCTCTCGTTTGCTTCGAGCGCCTTTAAGATGAGGTCGGTGTTGTCCGTCTCGTTGACGCGCTTTGCCTCTACCGTAAACGCGCCCACCTGAAATGTGACGCTCTCTTCCCACAAATCGAGGGTGCAGGAATAGGCGTATACGCCGGAGACCGTGTCGTAGGACAGCTCGCCGCCGTACGTCTTATCGTTTACGGTGAAGGAGAGCTTCGGAGAATCTACCTTTTCCTCCAAAATGACGGTTACTTCGAAGAGGGTGCTCAGCTCTCCGACCAGCCCGTCCGCATTGTAGGGATATTCCCGTTTGACGGATGCCGCCTTGATTTTACAGCCCGCGGTTTCTCCCTCGTAGAGGGCGTAGCGGTTTTCGGAAAGGTATTTGGTCAGTCGGCTCTGATCGGAGCAGCCGAAGAGAAACAAGAGGGGAAGAAGAAAACAAAACAGAAGCTTTTTCATACGGCATATTGTATGAGTGGAAAAGCTTCTTTATGAGAAGAAGTCAAAATTTTTCTTCAAACGGTTGCATTTTTTACCGGGGTGTGCTACAATAAATAATAATAATTTCGACGGAGGATTCGGCGTGACAAAGGTTGTTTTGAAATCCATAGGCACGACGTTGCTGGCAATCGTTCTTTTGCTGACAATGGCGTTCGCCGTTCTCTCTCTGGTATTTCCCTCCACCATGGTGGAGGCATGTTCTTCTCTCGGCCTCAACGGCTTTGCGGCGCGCTATGCCGCAATCGAGTACAGCCGCACCGCGCAGGCAAAGGACATCGCGCAGGCGACGGAATACGCGATTTTTGCGGAGGATGACGCTCTCATCGCGGAATACGGCGCTTCCTTCCTTGCCGACGAAGAATTTGACTCCTTCTGTCAAACGGAAGGGGCGGGCTATGCCCAATACATCCGCGGGCAGATTGCGGGCGCACTCTATCGCACGGGCAAAAAGGACGAGGCGATCGCCGCCGCTTTTGACGGGAACACGAAGTCCTTCCCGCAGGGGAATGCAATCATCTCCCTCTCCGTCGTCGCCATTGACGCGAAGGACAAGGTGACTTGCGCCGCTATCTTGGGAAAATTAAACGAATATCACGTTTCTGAGGATCAGGAAAAAGACCTCGAGACGATAAAATCACTCTTAAAGGAGATTGCCAATGAGTAAGATTGTAAAAGAAGGTTTGACGTTTGACGACGTTCTGCTGATTCCGCAGGCGTCCGATGTGTTGCCCGCCGAAGTAAAGCTGAATACCAAGCTGACGGACGATATTTCCCTGAACATTCCGCTCGTCAGTGCGGCAATGGATACCGTTACGGAGAGTCGCCTTGCAATTGCCATGGCGAGAGAGGGCGGACTCGGTATTATTCATAAAAATATGTCCATCGAGGCGCAGGCAGCTCACGTCGATCGGGTCAAGAGGAGCGAGCACGGGGTCATTACCGATCCCTTCTACTTAGAGCCCAACAACCGCGTCAAGGACGCGCTTGCTCTCATGGGGCGCTATCGCATCAGCGGCGTCCCCATCTGCGAGAACAACAATAAGCTCGTGGGCATTCTCACCAACCGCGATCTTCGCTTCGAGACCAACGAGGAAAGACCCATTTACGAGATCATGACGAAGGAAAATCTCGTCACCGCTCCTATGGGCACTTCTTTGGAAGAGGCGAAGGAGATTCTCGCAAAGCATAGAATCGAAAAGCTTCCTCTCGTCGATGAAGAGGGGCGGCTCACCGGTCTGATTACCATCAAAGACATCGAAAAGGCAATTCAATATCCCAATTCCGCAAAGGATAAAAACGGTCGACTTCTCGTCGGTGCGGCGGTCGGCACGGCAGCCAATACCATGGATCGCATTGCGGCGCTCGTTGACGCCAAGGTCGACATCATCACCATCGATACGGCGCACGGACATTCGAAGGGCGTCCTCGAAAAGGTGACTGCCATCAAGAAGGCATATCCCAACCTTCCCTTGATCGCGGGCAACGTTGCGACGGCAGCGGCGACCGAAGCGCTCATCGACGCGGGTGCAGACGTCGTCAAGGTCGGCATCGGCCCCGGCTCGATCTGCACGACCAGAGTCGTCGCGGGCATCGGTATGCCCCAGCTCACCGCCATCATGGACTGTGCGGAGCAGGCGGACAAAATGGGCAAGCGCATCATCGCCGACGGCGGCATCAAGTACAGCGGAGACATCGTAAAGGCCCTTGCGGCGGGCGGCTCTGCGGTCATGATCGGCTCGCTGTTCGCGGGAACGCTCGAATCTCCCGGCGAGATTGAGCTCTATCAGGGTAGATCGTTCAAGACCTATCGCGGCATGGGTTCGCTTGCGGCGATGGCGGCGGGCTCGAAGGACAGATATTTCCAGGAGAACGCCAAAAAGTTCGTTCCCGAAGGGGTCGAGGGACGCGTCCCTTACCGCGGAAGCCTCGCGGAGATCATCTTCCAGATGGTCGGCGGCATTCGTTCGGGCATGGGTTATTGCGGCAAGCACACGATCGAGGAGCTTCGCCTTCATTCGGAATTTGTTCGCATCACCAATGCGTCTCTCATTGAGAGCCATCCCCACGACATTGCAATCTCCAAGGAAGCTCCCAACTACAGCACGAGAGGAAATTGACGGGCAATCGGGAGTAAGGCAGCATGGAACATCAGAAAGTTCTCGTCCTCGACTTCGGAGGACAATACAATCAGCTCATTGCGCGCAGAGTCAGAGACCTCGGCGTCTTCTGCGATCTGAAGCCCTGCGATATGACGGTGGAGGAGATCAAGGCATACGATCCCATCGGCATTATCTTCACGGGCGGGCCGAACAGCGTTTACGAGGAGAGCTCTCCCCACGTTTCCAAGGAGATTTTCTCGCTCGGCATTCCCGTTCTCGGCATTTGCTACGGCTGTCAGCTCACGGCGTACACGCTGGGCGGTGAGGTGACGCACGCGATTACGAGCGAATACGGCAAGCGCGAGGTGACGCTCGTAAAAGAAAGCCCTCTTTTGAAGGGAATCCCGCAAAAGAGCGTCTGCTGGATGAGCCACACCGATTACGTCAGCAAAGTTCCCGCAGGTTTTTCCGTTCTCGGACAGACGGAGGCTTGCCCCGTGGCGATCTTCGCCTGCGAGGAGAGGAAAATTTATGGCGTGCAATACCATCCCGAGGTCGTGCATTCCGAATACGGCAACGAGATTTTAAAGAACTTCCTCTATGAAATCTGCAAAGCGGCAGGGGATTGGACGATGTCCAACTTCGTCGCCGAACAGATCGAAAAAATCAGGAAAAAAGTAGGGGATAAAAAGGTGCTTTGCGCCATGTCCGGCGGCGTCGATTCCGCCGTCGCGGCAACCCTGATCTATAAGGCGGTTGGAAGTCAGCTCACTTCCGTCTTCGTCGATCACGGACTTTTGAGAAAGTACGAGGCGGACGAGGTAATGTCCGTCTTCCGCGACGGGCTCGGCATGAACCTCATCAAAGCCGATTGCGGCGAAATTTTCGTCGGCAAGCTTGTAGGCGTTACCGATCCCGAAACCAAGCGTAAAATTATCGGCGAGGAGTTCATCCGCGCCTTTGAAAAGGAAGCGAAGAAGATCGGCGCAGTCGATTATCTCGTGCAGGGGACGATTTATCCCGACGTCATCGAGAGCGGGAAGGGCAAGAGCGCCGTCATCAAGAGCCATCACAACGTGGGCGGACTTCCCTCCGTTGTCGATTTTAAAGAGATCATCGAGCCCCTTCGCGATTTGTTCAAGGACGAAGTCAGAAAGGTCGGCTTTGAATTGGGACTTCCAAGAAAGGTCGTCATGCGGCAACCCTTCCCCGGGCCGGGACTTGCGATCCGCATCATGGGCGAAGTGACGCCCGAAAAGCTTGAAACGCTGCGCGACGCGGACTATATCTTCCGCGACGAAATCGCCAAGGCGGGGCTGGACGAAAAGATCTGGCAGTACTTTGCCGTCATCACCAACAGCCCGACGGTCGGCGTGATGGGGGATTTCAGAACGTACGAAAACGTCATTGCCCTCCGCGCCGTCACTTCCGTGGACGCCATGACCGCCGATTGGGCGAGAATTCCCTACGACGTCCTCGAAAAAATTTCGACCCGAATCGTCAACGAAGTCAAACACGCCAACCGCATCGTGTACGACATCACTTCCAAACCCCCCGCAACCATCGAGTGGGAATAATGGTGTATAGTTAACAAACATCAAAAATGAAGCAAAAATGAGTCAAAAGTACTGAAAACAGTGCATTTTGGCTCTTTTTTTTGGCTTTCAAAAACTGATGATACTCAACTGATACAGATTTTTTGCCCCTTAAAACGTAAAAATGAAGTCGTATGAAATTTTATATAAAGGGCAAAAAAATTCTCCTTTGTTAAAAGGGGTGTTTAAAAAAGAAAAAATGACAAGCAAAAAATGCTAAAAGAATGGCGATCTACCTACGGTAGATCGCCTTATTTTTATGTGTTTCATTCGGAAGAAGAATGAATATCTCTCTTATCGTTTCCCTAATAAGGCTGAACTTGACTTCATCGTAGCTCATGAGATGGGACACCTCATTACAACGTACGTGCTGAAAAAAGAGGCTCCGATGATTTCTGTCGAACGATACGGTGATGTTTGTGGACTTGTTACTTTGGGAGAGAAGAGCGAGAGAAAAGAAGAGCTCTTGAAACGTTCAGAGTTGGAGGATGAACTTACAATCTGTCTTGGCGGACTTGCGAGCGAAAAAGTAATCATGAACGATATGACGGTGGGTTCGACTAGTGATATTGACAAGGCAGGCGGTTTAATTAGGGCTGCACTAGTTTCGGGTTTATTTGGACTTGAGTACTATCAATTAGGATACACAGGATCTGAATATCGCGATGATATTTATGTAAATCAAGAGCATGAGGCCAGGATAGCTAACCTGACTACGAAACTCATGACTGAGGCGTTTGATAGGGCGGTTCAAATCATTCAAGAAAACGTGCATATCTACCATAAGCTTGCTCCTGAATTGAAGAGAGAAGGAATGCTCTCTTCTGAGAGGGTACAGGAACTCTTGGAGCAGGATGATGCTCCAGAGCAAAAAGAGGCGGTTTAACCGAAACATTTACAGCTCTGGCGGAAAGGAGGACATAGATGGAGAATGATAGATTTTTCGATCCGGATTACATTCAATGCGTTGAGAAAGCCTGCTCCCTTGCGGGAGTGGGTATCACCAAAGAGATAATTTGTGATGTGGATTCTCTTGAGTCTAAGGTCGCTTTTGGGCGAGTAAAACTTAGGCGAGGCGTGGAATGGGATATTGACTTGGAAACAGTTAACGGTATCTTCTACGAATTAAATTTTACAAAAAATGTTTCGAAAAAGGAAGCGCTTGCAATTAGAGAGTTGGATGAACAAATGCACTCGAGGTCATTTATATTCCGAAAGAATGCGCCAGATACTTTATTTAGCTATCATCTGTACCAGCTTGGGGATGAAGACCTGCTCATTCTGACAGGTCGTTTTCGAACGGATAAATCTAGCAAACTAATACTGTACATAAGTGTTTGTATGAAATATCTGAAAAGGATCTGTGGAAGTTGGAAGTACCGAAAGGCAAGATGGATCTCCTGCAACGACCGAGTGGGAGTAAGTACAAAATCAAAATAACCCTAAATTGCGATAAAGCCCCGTCTATCAAGAGGATAGGCGGGGATCGTTTATTGAATGGGATTTGCTTGCTATAGCTGTATAATTGTCTATGATGATGTCTTGCTGGGCGGAGATTTGACTGTTATTCGCACAAAACTCAACGGAGCATTTTTAAGTAATCAATTAAACGGCGTAAGACGAAAGAAAATTGCAACGATAGCACAAGGCGCATCGATCGTCCATTTGCACGCAGACGAATTAAAGAAGATAAACATTACATATCCTACGAGGGAAGAACAAGATAAAATAGCCCATTTTATAGATTGTCTTGACGAACGAATAGCAACTCAAAACAAAATCATTAAAAATAAAAAATCGCTAATAATTTCATTGATAATTGAGATTTTACTATCGGTTTTATCTCTTGTAGAGAGTTTTCTCTCTCTAAACTTATTTTCTATGATCAATAATTTATTAAAATTATTGTGGACTATTTTCAAGGAGGTAAAACGAATATGGTCAAAGAAAAAAACATAAGTCAAATTGCAGGCTTATGGCAAGAAGAAAAGAAGCAGTTCGTAAAAAAGTCAACGTACGGGGTGTTCGTTTACGGGGAAAATCGGATTTTATATGACCTTCAACAACGGAAGCGTATGGAACCGCAGTTGGGGCGGAATCGTCGGCTACTGCAACGCAAACGCCAAAGTAACGTCCTGCAAAGTTTCTTCCGCGACGTTCGAGTATCGAGGGGAGGAATCGGGGTTGCACCACAAAAATATTTTCGGCACGCACGTCAATTGCGATTTGCAGCCGCATGTGGGAATTATTTGCGGGAGCGCGGCGAAGAGCGATTCCTTCTCGGGCAATTCCCATTCGAGTACCGCAAAATCCCTTCAAATCAAGGGCGGAAACTTCCACAACGGCGACCGCGAAAAGGCGTATCTCTTTAAGCAGTTGGACGGAATGGTCGGAAGTATCGCTTGAATTTGATCGAAATTTTTTTGAAACAGAACGCGCGGCGCCGCCCAAATTATGGGCGGCGCCGCGTTGCATTGTATCAAAATACCGAACGGGAAAGCGAGAAGTGTACCGCATTTAGGCTCCCCCTACTACGGGGAGCCTTCCGTAGAGCCCGCGCGCACTATTTGGAAAAGCGAGGGGAAGCCAAGAGTAAGGTGAGCAGTTTCACTGCATTCGCCCCCCAAGGGGGAAGCCAAGAAGGGGGCGGTCATCCTGACCGTAGGGAAGGATCCCAAATTACAAAGTCCGACTATATGGACTTCGTACGGGGGATTCTTCAATCGCTCGCTTTGCTCGCTCAATCAGAATGACCGAAAGCGGCAATTTTAATATTCGCTCGGTTTTAACAAAATGGAGCGGGCGTCGGTCGGGTCGACGGCGTTTTCCACCTCGTTGGTCGGGTGAATTTGCAGTTGACTGTAAGTCGCGGGGAGCGTGCTGGGGCTGTAACCCGTAATGCGCTTAAACATACGGTTAAAATTGCGAATGGTGCCGAATCCGCAGGCAATCGCAATCTCCGTCATGTTCAGTTTCGTTGTGCGCAGAAGGTCGATCGCCTTTTCCACCCGCACGAGGTTCAAATATTGCGTAAACGTCATATCGGTGCGTCGCTTGAAAAAACGGGAGAAGTACGATTCGCTGAGCGCCATAAAGCGGGCGGCGTTTGCCAACGAGTAATTGGCGTACTGCAAATCGATTTCCTTAATGAGCGCTTTGTATTGCTCTTCCAAATATCCCTCGTCGCGCTCCTTTTGTTGCGTTTTCTCCCCCATAAAAATATCGAGGATAAGCCGCTCGATGCGGTTATTGACCGAGATCGTAAAAAGGGGAAGCTCGCCCGAGAGCTCCTCGTCCAAGGCTTGAAAAATTTGCGAAAAAGAATAATCCTTCGAAAGCAAAGGGAAAACGAGTTCTTTTTCGCCGATGACGTTTTTTGTAAGCTCGCTATCGAAGAGAATGAAAGCGAGAATACTCCCGTTCGCCCCCTGAATGAAGTGCGTACTACGCGGGGCGATAAAGGCGCATTGCCCTTTCGCGAGGATAAAATCCCGCCCGTTTACATTGCATTTTGCTTCGCCCGTTTCGCAATAGACGATCTCGCAATCGGAATGCCAATGGGGCAGGTTGATTAAATTTTCGTATTTTCCCACCCAAACGCGCCGCTCGCTCGAATAGCTGCGAAGTTCTCTGTTCACAATCATATGTCCGATTTCTCCTTTGCTGACGCTTCCATTATAGCACATTGAGCAGAAAATGTCCATAAAACGGCAAAAAAATTCTTGAATGAAAAAATAAATGTGATATGATGGTGTCAGAAGCGATTCGTAAACGGGTTTCGTGGAAAAAAATTCCCTTCGGGCGGAAAAGTTTGTGGGACAAATGAGTACAGGAGTTCGGTTGCGAGAGCAAAAAATTACCATATTTTTGGAGGTGTTGTTATGAAAGGTTTCAAAAAATTTGCAGTGGCGCTCGGCGTAGCGTCGGTAATGGCGGCGTCCCTCGGTACAATGGCGGGTTGCGGAGAACCTGCGGTCGAGAACCTCGGAACGTATTCGTTCACGCAATCGACAGTTAGAACCATTGAATATGGCGGTACCGGATATTGGCTTATGAATACCGTTGCGGATACGATTGCGGTAAAATCGGACAATACTTTCGAAGTAAAGTCGGATTATCAGTGGTACGCTTCCGATAACGGAAAAGTTTATAATCGCCAAGACTATCTTTCCTATGGCGTTTACGGCACCTATGAAATTGTAAGCGAAGATAAAGATTTGAACGAAATGACGATTAAAATTGTCGACGTAACCGCATTTTGGTCCAATCAGGGCGAAGAGGACGACAAATATAAGTTATTCGAAAAAGGTGCCTTCCCTGCGGGCGGAGAGGACGAAGCCAATAATAAGATAACGAATCGCGCAATCGGTTTAATCGGAAAACAATTCATTCTCGGTGGAGATTATACTATCAGCGAGACGCTCAAAGTTGCAAGCTCAAGCGGTAGCGATACTACGTACAACTAAATTAGAATGTGGAGAGGTTTTTTATGAAAAGGAATTTTCTTTCCGCTTTGTTTCGCGGTCTTACTGCGGTGTTCGCATTTCTCTTTATCGTGCTTATTTTCTTTACGATTGTTGCGAACGCAAATGCGGGCGGAATTAACAACTTTCTTGGAATTTCCGCGAGCAATAAAAACGAGGGAAGCGGCGAAATTCGCTTTAAGAGCTCGTACGGCGATTTGAGCGACGAGAACCTCAAAAAGCTCATTGCCGACGAGATGGCGTACTGCACCGAGCAGCTCGAAGAGGGTTCCGTTCTTTTGAAGAACGACGGCGCGCTTCCGCTTGCAAAAACGGAGCGCAACGTAACGCTGTTCGGTCGGTGGAGCGTAGATATCCGCTACCGCAATTCCAACGGCGGCGGCTCTGCCGATCCCGCGCGGGAAATCAATTTGAAAAAGGCGTTCAACGACAAGGGATTCACGATCAACGATACTATGTATGATGCCTATAAAGCAAGCAAAACGGAACGTGTGAAAGAGGGCGACGAAACGGCGAGCGTAGGGGAAGAGGCGGCAAGCTTTTACACTCCCGCTCTCAAAAGCACCTTCTCAAGCCATAACGACGCAGCAATCGTATTGCTTTCCCGTTGGGGCGGCGAGGGAACGGATATGTCGCGCAAGACGGTGGAGGGCGTTTCCCAGCTTGCCCTGCAACCCACCGAGCGTGCGATGCTCCAAATGATTAAGGATTCAGGTGCGTTCAGTAAAATTATCGTACTCGTCAACAGCGTATATCCGATCGAGCTTACCTGGCTCGACGAGCTCGGCGTAAACGCTTGCCTTTGGATCGGCAATCCCGGTTATTACGGACTTCCCGGCGTGGTAAACGTTTTAACGGGCGATGCGAATCCTTCGGGCAAACTCGTCGATACGTTTGCTGCAAATTCTCTCTCGGCGCCTGCCGTACAAAACTTCGGATATAACGCTTACGAAAACGGGAACGATCTGGACGTCGATTTCGCAAGGAATTACGTTGTATACCAAGAGGGAATCTACATAGGCTATAAGTACTACGAAACCCGCTATGCCGACGGCGTATTGGGTCAGGGCAACGCAACGGGTAATGCCGGTGTGTATGCTTCCAAAAATAACAGCTGGAACTACGCGGACGAAATCGACTATCCCTTCGGATACGGGCTTTCGTACACGACCTTCTCGCAGACGCTCGATTCCGTCGTCTACAACGAAGCGGACGATACGTTCAAGGCAACCGTCACCGTAGAAAACACGGGGACGGTAGCGGGAAAAACCCCCGTTCAGCTCTACGTTCAGCTTCCCTACACGGCGGGCGGCGTAGAAAAAGCGGCAATCCAGCTCGTGGCATACGGCAAAACAAAGGAGATCGCGGCGGGCTCTTCCGACAAGGTTGAAATTACCTTCAACCGCTATTTGATGGCGAGCTACGATATTTCCGCGCACGAGGGCAAGGGCGGCTATATCCTCGATCAGGGTACCTATTACTTTGCAGTCGGTAACGATTCGCACAACGCATTGAATAACGTACTTGCGGCGCAAAACGCAACGGGCATGTTCGATCAGTTCGGCAATCCCGTAGAGGGCAATACGGGCGCGGTGAAAACGTACGAGCTCGCCGCAAAGGACGATACAAGCTACCGCATTTCCCAATACACGGAAAACGAGGTGAATAACCTCTTCGATTATGCGGACGTCAATTATTATTACGATACCCCCGTCGTCACCTATCTGACGCGGAGTGATTGGCAGGGAACCTTCCCCGAAAAGGTCGTGCTTACGGCAAATGCAAAAATTAAAAATGCTTTGAACATGAGCAAGTATGATATTACGAAAGGGAAAAAATCGCTGGATTCCGTCCCTTACGAAAAGCCCGCGAATCTGACGTTGGCGGATATGTGGGACGTTCCGTTCGAAGATGCTAAATGGACGAAATTCGTTCAACAACTTTCCATCGAAGATCTTTGTTTGCTTGCCAACGAGTATTACGGTAACGGAAAACTTGATTCCATTAATAAACCGCCCACGGTTACGTCGGAAGGTTCGGAGGGGTGTTCTCAACACTATCTATACGGCGATAAGGGGATTGCTACGGGTTATGCGAGCGATACCTTGCTTGCGGCAACCTGGAACCACGCATTGCAGGCGAAGTACGGCGATTTCTACGCCGAAGACGCTCTCTACTGCGGCGTGCACACCGTGCACGGTCCCGGGGCGGGTATGCACCGTACGCCGTTTAGCGGCAGAAACGCGGAGTACTTCTCCGAGGATAGCGTAGTTTCCTACTACTGCGGCAAAGAAGTGATAGAGGCAATGAGCGCGAAAGGGCTTGCCAATAACTTTAAGCACTTTTTCTTAAACGATCAGGAGAGTGGACGGAGAGGCGTTTCTACTTTCTCGAATGAGCAAGCGATTCGCGAAATTTATTTGCGTGCATTTGAAGGTGGTGTAACGAGCAATAGCGCCATTGCAATGATGACTTCGTACAATCGCGTGGGACCCATTTACATGGCTGCGGATGCTACGGTGCAGTTTAAGCTGTTGCGCGGTGAATGGGGATATAAAGGTTATACTATGACCGACTATATTCAGTCTAACGATTATTCGGTTACGGTGGATGCGCTAATGAACGGAACCGATCAGTTCGGCGGAAACAAAAGGCAAACCGAAATCAAGCAGTTGCTACTGCGCAATAAAGCAACGAGCGGCGATTTGATGGAAGCAATGCAAGAAAGCGCACACCGCATTCTTTGGGCGTATTCGCGCACATCCATGATGAACGGATTAACGAGCAATGCATCGTTTGAAGATTTTACAGCATGGTGGCAGAACGCACTCGTCGCAATCGACGTCGTTATGGGCGTGATTACGGTAGGACTCTGCGGTACGTACGTATTCTTCCATTATTTCAAAAAGAATCGTGAGGAGGTGCAGGCATGAAAGAGATGCTTTTATGGAAATTGAAAACGGCGGGAATCGGCGTTTGGCTCGGAATCAGCGCGGGGATTATCGCATTCGTGTGCATGATCATGGGCGCAACCGGAAAGGCACTTCTCGATAATACGGGCTTCGGTGCGGATATTATTATCTTCGTCATCGTCGGTATGCTCCTTTCGTTTGCGGCATTTTTCCTGCGCTTCGATTTCTGGCAGCTCATTCCTACGCTTTTCTACTCGTTGGCGTTCGGCAGTGTCATTAACGGCGGCGCGGCGGTGATTATGGACAAGATCAATAACGTTGTATATTCGGGCGGCGATTTTAATTCCGTCGTAATCTATCTCGTGTTGTTCGGCATTTCCTGTATCCTTTCGATTGTCGCATGCTTTATGCGCCCTTCTCGGCAAACGAAAAGCGAAGCGATAGCATAATCATCATTCAATGGTAATTGTCTGTTAAAAACGATTACTCATTCTTCACCTAAACGAACGCCCGCGGAGCAATCCGCGGGCGTTTGCCCCTTTTGTGGCACAGGCCGCGGGCGGATTACCGTAAGGCAAGACGAATGGGGGAAACCTTCCCCTGCTCCTGCGGTCATCCCGAGCGTAGTCGAGGGATCCCAAATTACGAAGTCCGACTATATGGACTTCGTACGGGGGATTCTTCAATCGCTCGCTTTGCTCGCTCAATCAGAATGACCGAAAGCGGTGAGCCCTACCCTCATCAGGCTCGCTTCGCTCGCCAGCTTCTCCCTTCCCATAATTGGGGAAGGGGGAAGCCAAGACGGGGTACCGCATTTAGGCTCCCCGTAGTAGGGGGTGGAAAAGCGATGTTCTGCAAATAGCCCGGTGGGCTGTTTGCCTCGCTTTTCCGAGAGTGCGCGCATTACGTCCGCGCGCACGGCGACCAAGGACGGGATTCCACCCGCCCGCGACAGGTGGATTGCCAAAGGCAAGACGAATGAGGGGTTTGCACAACCAAATTCCCAAAAAAAGAATAGGACAAATTTCCGCTTTCATACAATAGCCGTGAGGTGATTGGAATGTTGGAAATTTTCTATGCCGTCCTCGGACGGCTTTTCTTTTTTACGGGTGCCTTTCAAAACGCTTACCCCAAACCGCTCACGAAGGAAGAGGAAGAAAAATATCTCGCGCTTGCCAAGGCGGGCGATAAGCACGCCAAGGATATGCTCGTCAAACACAATATGCGGCTCGTTGCGCATATCGTAAAAAAATACAACGGGGCGGCGGAAATGGACGACATGATTTCCGTTGGCAGTATCGGGCTCATCAAGGCAATCAACTCCTACGAGGCGGGGCGCGGAACCCGCCTTGCAACGTACACCGCGCGCTGTATCGAAAACGAAATTTTAATGCTCATTCGCGCGGGAAAAAAGCACAAAAACGACGTTTCGCTCGGTGACCCCGTGGGAACGGATAAGGACGGGAACGAGCTTACCATTATCGATTTGTTGTTCGAAAAGGAAGATAAGGTTTTTGCGGGAGTGGAGCGTTCGCTCATGCAGGAAAAGTTTTTGCGCGCCGTAAAGGAGCTCTTAACCGAACGGGAAATGCAAATTATTTGTTTGCGCTATGCCCTCGTTACCGACGTTCCGCTCACGCAGCGGGAAGTCGCGCGGAAAATGAAAATTTCGCGTTCTTACGTTTCGCGGATTGAAAAGCGCGCGCTCGAAAAACTGCGCGAGGGCTTAAAGCGGGAATCCTTTTTATCGGAATAGTGAGATGTCATAGCGAGGCGCCGCTTATTGTCATTTCGCCCCGCCAAAGGCGGCACGAGCCGAAGGCGAAGTAGAGTAGCGTCCCACGGTCATCCTGAACCCCCTTGTGGGGTGTAAGGAACGCAATGACGGAATAGCGTATCGTTGCGCGGTTTGACATATGCCGCGCCGATCGCGTCAGGATCCCAAATTACGAAGTTCGAATATACCCCGAGGGATTCTTCAATCGTTCGCGTTGCTCGCTCAATCAGAATCACGTCAAAACCTCCTGCTACGATCAGAGTGGGAATAATTGATAGGGGTTTTGAGGTACGTGATTAACAATATTATTTAATAAAAATATATAATTAAAACCACTAAAAATAGGGTAAAAACCTGTTTTTAGTGGTTTTTTCTTGTGTATTAATTTTATTGGGAACATTTTGGGAACTTTTTTAGAGTTTTTTGGGAAATTATTGGGAGGATTTTTGCAATTAATAAATTTGAAAAGCGAGCCGGTTCCGTTGCTCCTACAACGAACTATGAGTTATATAGAATTTTTTATTATGAATTCGGGCGAGTACTTTTTGTTGTGTATACCATTGATACTTGTGGAAAAAGACAAAGACGCTCCTGCAGAGCTTTACTGATATGGGATAGATGCTTACTACGGATTTGGGCTGATTAGCGAAAAATGTCTCCGGACAACAAGAGGGCGGATTGTCCTTAACGCGACAGCCCCTTTCTGTACCCTCAAAGCGGGAGAGAAGGCAAAAAATTTTTTTTCAGTCTCGCATCTATATGTAATCCTATAGTATTTTCAAAGATTATTTTGGGTTTATAAAAAAAGAGGTGGTAATTCCCAGTACTTATAAAGGTCTCCCTGTGACTCGTATTGGATATCAGGCGTTCTCTAATTGTGATACACGTCGAAACCTCCTGCTACGATCGAGTGGGAGTAATTTCGCGGAGCCACTTTCCCGGTTATAGAGCCGTAAAAGCCGTGATTTAGCGATGTTGTGACAACGATTTGGCAACAAAATCTCATTATGCATAAGTAAAGAGCTAACCGATTTTGATTGGGTCAGTTAGCTCTTTTTATTTTTATGTTATAGCATGATTGGCAATCAGAAAGTTGTAGACATCATTAGTCTTTGCTGCATACGGTGGACACATATTTACGCTACTCATGTAATTTCGAATAGAACTATTTCTCTTCTTTTCGACGGGTGACAATGTAACAGAGGGTATCTCGCTCAATCGTTTAATAAGTTCATTTTCAACTCCAAGCTTATCCGCTGCCACAAGGT
>JAGATP010000042.1 GCA_017621155.1 Clostridia bacterium | reverse complement strand
TGCGGAGCGCGACTTCCCGAGCAAGCAAACATCAAATACTTGAAATAATTTCAACTCACACGCTCCATGCGGAGCGCGACTAGACCTGACCCAATCCCAACGGATTGCCGCTCATAATTTCAACTCACACGCTCCATGCGGAGCGCGACGTCACTCCATGTCTCATTTCTTTCCCGCGATCGGCTTATTTCAACTCACACGCTCCATGCGGAGCGCGACCGGAGGTATCTGAAAATGATGAATCTATCAACGAGATTTCAACTCACACGCTCCATGCGGAGCGCGACACGAACAAACAAAAATGAAAAAAATGGTAATTTATTTCAACTCACACGCTCCATGCGGAGCGCGACGAACATACTTATGGGGTTTAATTATGATTATTTGTATTTCAACTCACACGCTCCATGCGGAGCGCGACTCTATATGTAGTACCACTAGAGCCACGCTACCGCAAAATAGGAGCGGACGCACTCTGTTTTTTGAGAAAAAACAGAAAAAAACACTTCTTTTCGGTGCGAAGCCACCGCAAAAAACAAACCGAATGCGGTTCGCAAAACCTCGGGTCAACAGAAAATCCCTCCGGATCATCCTCCTCCTTGACGCGGTTCGCAAAACCTCGGATCAAAAGAAACTCCGCCGAGTCATACCCATCATTGGCGCGATTTACAAAACCTCAAATCAACAGCAACCCTCTCGAGTCATACCCATCATTACGCGGTTTACAAAACCTCAAATCAACAGCAGCCCATCCGAGTCATACTCCTCTTTGACGCGATTTGCAAAACCTCAGGTCAGCAACAACCCCTCCGGGTCGTACCCTGCCTTGACTCCGAAATGCTCAACCTTATTGTGCCAATGATTTCCGAGATAATAAAACCGAAGGCTGTCCGACTTTTCGTCTATCACCTTCAACAGCTTATCTTTCAACTTCAAGAACACGGCATAATCGAGATCGGCTTCGAATACGGAATTTTGCACCCGTTGCGCATAGCTTTCGAGCGCCTTGGCAACTCTTCTCAAACGGCTTTTCCCGTCGCTCGTAAGCGTCTCGACATCGTAAGAAATCAAAACCATCATGCCCTTCACCTCTGCAAATAAGGAGGATATTCCTCGATTTCCCCGCGCACGAATTTTGCCAAAAGATTCGCCTGAACAAACGGAAGCAATCCAAATGGCACTTTTTCCTTCAAATAGGTATGCTCAAAGGTCGACCGCTTCTTTTCCTGCCAAGCCTTCAATACCTTTTGCCTTCCATCTTCGTTGAGATACACGGCGCCTGAAATCTGCCTTTCAAAATCCCCTTCGTCGAGGACGCGCAGGTTGATCATGGAGATGACCAATCTGTCGATGGAGGCGCGGATCTCCTCGATCAAATCGCAGGCGAGCGAGACTCTCCCCGGACGCAAGGTGTGGTAAAACCCGATGTAGCTATCGAGCCCGACCCCTTCCAAGGCGGAAGCAAAATCATTTGTCGCCATAGCGTATAAAAAGGACAAAACGGCATTCACGGCATCGAGCGGAGGATGCTTGCTCCTTCCGTAAATCCGAAAAACGGGTTTTCGATTGAGAATCAAAGCATCCATCAACTCAAAATACTTCTTTGCACTCGCACCCTCGATGCCTCGGATGACCTCGATATCTTCCTCCGCATAAACGGACAAAATACGTTCCTTCAGTTCTTCGGAAAAAGAAGAAATCTCTGCATAGTGAAGCATATCCTTATGATCTCGAAGGGAGCGTTCGAGCAAAAACCTCGTATTCGTCAGCTTTGCGGCAACGTTATCCTGCACCAGAACGAGGCGATTTCGCTCAAACACCTCGGTTTGTCGCACACGCGTATAGACGTTGCCCTGTGATTTCCCCGAAACGCGGGCGAGAAATCTTCCGTTCGGAGAGAAGAAGACGAGCGACTTTCCTTCGTCGGCACACTTGCCCATCAAAGCCGGAGAGCAGCCGAGGTAGGAAAAACAGACAATGCCTTCTAAAATGGCAAGCGGAAATTGCCGCGTTCCCTTCTCCTCGCTCTTACAGATAACGCTCTCCCCTTCCAGCGAAAGGTAAGCCTTTTCGTCCGTGACATACAGCGTATTGAGCAATTTTCTCATGAGGACAACTCCTTTAAAATGAGTTTTCTCGTGTTTTCGCCCTTACACCTAGGCATACAGCGATCTCGAATGGAACAGCCGTTGCATTTCGCGCCGAACGAAATCGGCGGAATACTTCCGTTCTCTTCCCATAGGCGAATTTGCGCGAGAATGTCTTTGAGCAACGTTTGATCCTCTTCGTCAAAGGACACGCGCACCCGCTTCCCGACGTCGGCGTAATAGAGATAGGCGTCCACACGGCAGGGAAAGAGCTCTTCCGCACAGAGCTTCTGCGCGTAAAGCTGCAATCGATCGGATGCGTTCGGCGCTTCCTTCGGATGGGTAGGCTTGTATTCGATCAACGCAACGCGGTATCGAAGGGGAAATCCCTCCAAGGAAGCGCCGTCTTCATCGGGAATGAGTTCAAGGGAATCGCATTTGCCGTAAATTCCCCATTTTTCGCTGAAGAGGGAAACGTCGCTGAGGACAATTCTCCCCTTCGATCGCGAGAGCGTTTTTCCCGAATGCACCCGTTCGTGCACCAAATCCGCTTTAACGGTGAAAGCGTTGTCCTGCCACATTCCCTCGCGGTACAAAAGCTCCCACCGATGCGGACAATACAGAAAGTGCTGAAGGGCGCGAATCTGCGTCACGCGAGTTTTTCGATGAGCTCGACGCCAGCGGGCATTTCCCGATCGACGCTGATTTCGTAGTCCGAAATCGAGCGGGGATACTCCACCCCTTCCTTCTTTTCAACTTTGATTTTTTCGAACAAGAGCACGGAAGGCGCATTGCCGAGCACGGATTCATGCTTGAAGACGTAAAGCTTCCGAACGCAGACCTTTCCCCTTGCCGCGGAATGGTCGTGCTCGAACATGTTGATAATCGCCGTCCAAAGGAGCTCCAGATCCTCCTCGGAAAATCCCGTTTGCTTCTGTGCAAGCATGGCGGAGACGTACCCTTCCGCACGGTACAGAGCGTAGGGAACGACGTATTTTTTGCCCATTTCCGTCATTACACCGTTCTTGTCCGAACGTTCCTGAAAGGTTTTCGCATCCGTAATTGCCTGACGGGTAATCGTGAGCTCACTGGGCAAAATCGGGTCGATGCTGCGCGCAAAGTTCATCTGAACGGGGCCGCGCACGATTCCGCAGGGATTGTCGCCCGTGCTCATGACCGCACCGAAAGTGCGAACGTCAAAGTAGCTCTCACACATGAACTTTCTGGCAGCGGCAATGTCGTCTGCCGTGGGTTTCTTTTTCTCCTTCGTTCCGAGCGCTTCGTGCGCCTCGGCAAACTTGTCGTTGAGCGATTTGTCCGTCTTGATGAGAATGTTGTATCCCGGCTCTCCCTCTTTGACGATTTCGACGAAGTTTCTAATCTTGCGCTTTAAGCAGACGTCCGTAACGATGCCGAGTCCCTTTTCGGGATCTGTTCTGGGCATATTTCCCGCATCGGGATCGCCGTTGGGGTTTCCGTTTTCCACGTCGAACAGTACGACAAATTCATAGCGATTTTTAATTGCTTCCATAATTACATTTCCTCCGTTTTTTCTTTTTTGGTATAGAGTTCTTTGTTCTGATGATAATAGCCGATGATAAACAGTCCCTGCGCTTCCTGCGAGAGCGTTTTGGGGAAAGCAGACAGCTCGTCGATAATTCCGCCGATCAGCTTGTTATAAAACACCTGCGATCCGTCCGAGAGCTTCGACAAATGATTTCCGCTCAATTTCATCAACCTCGCAAAGACGATTGCGGGCGTAGCTGCCGCCGACGCAAAATAGGCATCTTTGATCGTTCTGTTGAGCGAAGAACCCGAAGCGTCCTGCTGAATTTTTTCGAGCACCGCAAAGAGTCTTCCGCAAAGATAAGCGGGATTTTTGTTCTGCAAATCGAGTGACATTTTGACATCCTCCTTATAATTCCGATTCAGGCAAGCCTTTAGGAGCCCGATCCTGGTATCGTTCATTTTGATATAGTGTTTGTTTTCCTCATCGGAATCCGTCTTGATTCTGCGGATTACCGTGTTCATGATCTGATACGGAAACGCATTTCCGTTTAAAATGCTTTGCAGCATTCGCTCCGTAAAATCGGGCGGAACTTCTTCGTTTTTCGCCTTCGGCGAAACGAGTTCCTTTTCGATGCGCCAAAGAGCGGGTGCGGCATTGCTGTTTCCAACGGCAAACTCCTCGTGATACTTCTTCAAATTATTCCGAAGCGAACCGAAGGTATTGCAATAAGCGAACTTCACCGCGACGCGGGAGCTGTTCGGCACGAGTCCGAAGAGATAAAACGAAATGTTTTCGTCCACGTCGTCGTAATAGGAAAAATCGCTCTTTTTGCCCTGCGCGATCGCGTCGACCGTCCCCTTGAGGTTTCCCTCGACGTTTTCCGCCGTTTTCTCCTCGACGTTTCCCATGACGAAATAGCGGAAGAAATCGTTGCACTTTTCTTCGTCCTTCCCATCCTTTTTATCGATCGCAAACCAAACGAGGGTCATGTTCCCGAGATAGGAATGGTGTTTGGGTTCTCGAAGAAGGTAATTGAGCGCCTCGGTGTACTTTTTCATCGCCTTTTCGGAGACGCCGCTGTTGTACGACTGTTCCTTCCCGTACGAATTTTCGGAAGGGTTGTTGAAGCAGATCAAGACGCACCCGGAGGCCTGTCCGCCCTTAATCCCCTTGATTTTATCGTGAAGTCCCGCCGTCGGCAACAATTCGCCGTAAACGGGGCAAACGGAAAGGATTTCATCCTTGTCGCTCTTTCTCTCTGCATACACCCGATCCCACTTTTGTTTGACCTCCGGCTCGTATTGCAACAACTTCGTCGGTCTCCCGGTCAGGCAAAACGAATAAGTAGACTTGTCGTAATCCTTTGCAATCGCCATCAAGTGCGGATTTTGCGTCTCTTCTTCGCATTTCCAACGCCTCACGAAACCCAGAAAGGCAACGCAGAGCGGCGAAGTCATTCCTTCAAAAAAGGCTTCGCTCGCCTCGACAAAGGCGGCGTGGGACTTTTTCGCCTTGTCCGTCCTGTCGTTCGGGGAAAATTCTCCCTTATCGCAGTTGAGCCCAAACAGATACAGCGGTCTGTGTTCGACGATGTTCGCCTCGATTCCCGATTTTTGCGAACGTGCAGGAAAGGTATCCATCGGAAATTCGATCTGCTTGGGGTTCTCTGCCTTGGGTCTCCCCTGATAGAGAATCTCGTCGATCGTGCCGTCTCTGTTTAAACAGACGAGGTAATTTCTGCGAATGTTCGGCGTATAGCCCTCGGGTGAAGCCAACCCCTTTCGCACCATAACCTCGTAATAATCGCAAAGAGAAGTTAAAATCATAGCTTACTCCTCCTGCACGCATCCACGTCGATCACGCCGTTTACCATATAGGCATGGTAAAATTCGGCTTCCGCCCTGTCCGAAAAATATTCGCTCTTCCATTCGTCCCTTTTGCGTTCGTCATCCGCATAGCGCATTCCATAGAGCATGTAGCCCAAGTCCTGAACGCCCTGCAAGGACGGATGCACCTCAGAAAGGTCGAACTCGTCGACGAGCTTGATCTCCCGCACGGGGAACTCTCTGCACCCCATGCACGGCTGACGAAAGCACTGCCCCTTTTCGAGCCGACGGCGAATGATTTCGGCGTACTTTGCGTCCCCGTTTTCGTCGCGTTCGCTGCGAATGCCCGTCAACTCAAACGAAAACTCCAATCCGTACTTGACGTCTTTGAGTAAGAGCGAAGCGCGTTGGCTGATCTGCTCTTTGGTATAAATGACGGGGTCTCCGCCCTTTCCCCTCATCTGGCTTTTCATGGCAGCTTCGGAAACCTTGTTTTTGACTTCGTTCCGCCGAACGCTCGCATACGACAATTTGTGAAAGACAACGATCTTATGAATCTTGTACGCGATTGCCGGCTTCCAAAAGACGGACTTCAAAAGTCCTTCCATCGCCGACGGCGTCGGGGTCGGATACGTCACGCGCTCGACTTTGTTTTCCGGTCTCGTAAACAGCGCATAGTCCGCTTCCAACAACACTCTGAACAATTTTTTATCCTCCTTTTTTTATTTTTTTCAGCTCGTCCCCCCTTGTTCACTAGGGGGACAACCGCATAAATGAAAAAATAACAATTTCGACTCACATTCCGCTTTTGCGGAAGTCATCTTTATTATAACACATAATTTGATTTTGTCAATACTATCTTTGTTATTTTTTCATTTAAAACGTAAGAAAATCGGCTTCATGGTCGACGTTCAACCCCGTCTCTTCGGAATAATAGTCGGAAACCTCCAGAATAAAGACGTCGTGCTCGTTTCGGACAACCCCTGCCGCCAACAAATCATTTAGTTCATAATAGTTGACGCAAGCGGCATACCGCCGCAGCTTTCTTCGATCGGCAAAGCCCGTATGCCGAAGTTTTTCGAGCTCTTCCGCAATCTCCTCGCAGGGAATGACCACGGAAACCGTCGTGCTTTCGATCAATTGGAACGCCTTCGCCTTTGACGCAAAATCAATCCGATAAAACGAATTCGCCGTAACGCTCTTTTTCGGCTTTTGGATTATAAAGTCGTACATTTCATCGAAATAAGCTTTGACGCATTCGAGCGAAGAGATGGACTGCACGCCATAGTCGGCAATCAGTCCCTTTGCGACGTTCGCCTTGACCGCCATTTCCCCGATTGCCTTATCCTCCGTCCGAAAGATTTTGACGACGCTCTCCTCTTTGGGTCGCTTTCCTTCCCGATTGCACCGTCCTCCTGCCTGAAGGATGTTGTCGATTCCCGAAAGCTCCCGATAGACGCTCTCAAAATCGACGTCCACGCCCGCTTCGATCAATGAAGTCGAGAATACGACGATCTTTTCCTCGGACGAAGCCAAAATTTCCCTGATTTCCCTGATTTTTTCCGAGCGGTCGGTCGGGGTCAGGTAAGTGGAAAGATAATACTTCTTCCCCGCATAATTCCGATAGTACCGCTCCGCCGTCTTCTTGCGGTTAAAGATGATAAGCGTATTTTTGCTCGGATCGAGATCGTCCAGAACGTCCCCTTCGAGCCATTCATAGTTGCATTTTTCGAATGCGGAGCAATCCACTCTGTCGGGAATGAGATCGACCATCTCGACATGCCTTCCCAAGTACCGTTCAACGAGTGCGGGGAAGTCGGGCATCGTCGCGGTCAGGAAAATTGCCTTTGCCCGATAGTAAGTCGTCAACTGTTCGATTGCCTGAAAGCACGGGATAAAATACCCGATCGGCAGGGTGTGGATTTCGTCGAATACGATCACGCTGTCCGCCATATGATGGAGCTTGCGCAGACGGCTGCTGTGGTTGTCGTAAATGCTCTCGAAAAATTGGACGTTCGTCGTGATGATCACGGGCGCGTCCCAATTCTCCACGGCGGCTTGCAGCTCTCTTTCCGCTTCCTCCAAGATATAATCGGAATGATGCTGCAAAATCGTCAATTCGGGAAAGAGCGTTTCAAATACTTCGGCGGTCTGCTCGATGATGCTCGTGTACGGAATAACGTAAATAATCCGCTTTTTCTTCTCCCGCCTTAATAGCTCCAGCGCAAGCTTCATGGAGCAAAGAGTCTTGCCGCTTCCCGTCGGCATATTCAATAAATAGAAGGGCGCGTCCTTTTCAATTCGGCGATACGCCTGTTCCTGCAAGGAGCTTCTCGCCCTTTGCAGTGCCGTCTTTGCCTGAAAGGAAGCAAATTTTTCGTTCAATTGTTCCCTGCACTTCTCAAAATCGGCGTTCGGAAGATGAGGGCGCTCTCCCCGACAAAAGCGTTCGGTGTCTAAAAAATCCGCATCCGTCAGACAGCTATAGAGATACCGAACCAAAAACTCATAGCAATCGGGATAGACTTCCGCATTTGAAATGCTCTGAAAAAAAGAAGCCAGCTCCCCCGCCGCCTCGTTCAACGGGAGCGTCACCTCGCTTTGATAGGCGGAATAATTCTCCCGATAGCGGCGAGGGTGCAATTTCGCGCAAAGACTCCCTTCATCGGGATCGTCCTGATCCGCCCCGTAGTCGGGAAGCCCCGCGTGATGTCCCGCAACGGCGTAGGCAAACGCCACGCCGAACACTCCCCGCAACAATTTGTTGATTTCAACCGCTCCGCAAGCGGAATGCTCGATCTTGATCGTCTTCCCCTCGAGCTTTTTCTGAAAGGAAGGCTGGTATTTCCCCAAATCGTGCAACAGCCCTGCAAGCTGTGCACAATGGCGAAATTCGGGCAAGGCAAAGTCACCCGCAAGCTTTGCCGTCTGCTGCAAATGATCTTTTAAGAGCTGCTTTTCCCCGTCCTCTCTCGTGTGCGCATAGTAATTCACGTTCTTTCCTCCTGCCATATGCTTCGCGATGCCTCTCAAAACACGTTTTATAAGCCGTAAAATGAAAAAGCTATCGTTTCAATTGAATGATATCATAATCAAGAGGATTTGTAAAGGCCTATTTTTATTTTTTTTGACAAAATATCCAATTTTTACCAATTTTTCACACGAAATTTTAAAAAAGCAGCCACCCTTTGCCTGCTTTCCATTTGTTTCATCCCCAATTGTTTGCAAGAAAAAAGAGGAAAGAATTTCTCTTCCCTCTGAATTTTTCTTTCCTCTCTCAGTTTAACCGATTGAAAAAGCTTTTTCCCAACCGTCTTCAAAGTTCGTCCTGCCTAAATTGAAAAGGTCGGGCGCGTGCGTTTGCAGGGTATACGAAAGTTCAAGTGGAGCGAAAAAGTTCTTTCCCTTACCTTCCAAAATGGCATAGCCGAAGCTCTCTCTTCCCTGCAAGACGTAAAAGTATTCCCCTTCGCCGTAAGTATACGTCCCCTTGTCGTCGGTGTAGAAATACCGATAGCGGCTTTCCGCCTCCCCTGTTTTGATGGAAAGCTCTTGGCGACAGACCTTGCCCTCCGCATCGAACGTATGGTAGAAGAACACGATGACGTAAAAGGTATCCTCCCCCTGCGCATAGACCGAAAAGAGGTCAGACGTGCTGCTGGAGTATCCTCTCCCCCTTTCCCAATGTCCGTCTAAGGAGACGAGGATTTCATAGTCCTCTTCCGCCATGTACTGCTGAACGAAATTCACCTTGGTAGAAGCCCCGTTCGGAGACAGAGCCATATCCTCCCAAGTTGCGCCGTTCGCGACGATCAGTTCTTCCCTTCGCTCCGTCCAGACCCTGCCATCGGGACTCCAATTCATCAGCCGCAAATCGATGCAAAGCGGAATCACGTAAAAACTCACCACATAGACGATCACGAGCGAAATGAGGATAACGGGATGCAGTCCTCTCCTCGTTGCCCACTCGTAATTGACTGCACGGCGGGCAAATTTTCCGACGAGGATGAGCTCTGCAATGAGAAGGCTGATGATTGCAACAAACGAAGGGACAAACAAGATTTCCAACTTCGTCAACGCAAGCAGGAACAAAAGCACGTAGCCCCATTCGATCCCGATCACCCATCCGAGCGCGGGATTTTCCCTCTCCTTTTCGTGCAGAGTAAGGCACAAAAGCGTCATGGCAATCGGCAGAATGAGCGCGCCCAAGCTCGCAAATTCGGAAGAGAGGGGCTTGACAAAGCCGAAAATCAATTGCGAAACGGTATACAGCCAAAAAGCGGTTTTCGTCTTGATCGACAGCGCGTAAAAGCGAAAGAGAGCAATCGTTACAAACAAGATTCCGATTACATCCGGAAAGAGATTGAAGCTTCCAATCTCCAGATCGAAGTGTGAAAACAAAAGCCCGAAGAAGAGAAAGAGTACGCTTCGCTGATAGTAAACGTGCGGGAGAAAGGAATGCAGCTTGCTCATCTGTTCGGATAAGTCATATTTATTTCCCATCTCGTCAACCGCTTTTTTCTCCGCATCTTCATCCGAATACCCCCTGCGCCGAAACTCCTCCTTCTTTTCCATAATGTGATCCTCAAGCTCGTCTCTGACTTGCCGCTTTTGCCTTTTGTCGGAAATGCCCTCTACGGCGACGTCCAAAAATTCCTCCGTCCGTGATTTCTCCTGCTCAGACATAGCCCAATACCTTCTCCACCGCCGTCGAATAGCTCTTCCACTCCGTTTTTTGAGCGGCAAGCTCCTTTCTTCCCTTTTCCGTAATGCGATAGTACTTCCTCTTTCGCATATTTTCCGCCTCGACCCAATACGCCTCGAGATACCCTTCCTTTTCCAGAGAATGCAAAATGGGATAGAGCGTCCCCTCATTCATGGAAAACACGTTGTCAGACAAATTCGCGATCTCCTTCACGATGAGATAACCGTATTTGTCCCCTTTTTCGAGGACGGACAAGACGAGCATTCCGTTGCTTCCCTTTGCAAGTTCCTTGCTGATTCTCATAACAACCTCCTTGATACCTTGACTATCTAGGTATTATTTGCCTCAAGTATACCACACAATACCTCGATTGTCAAGGTATTCTTTCCAAAAAAATACCGCCTTTTTTCGAAAAAGGCGGCAAATTTTTAAAGAGCGTACAGCTTTTTGTACTTTTCGATGAGATAATCGACGTAATAGTCGGGGTTGAATTCCTCGCCCGTGGCAAGGCGCACGATCTCCTTAGGGTATTTGGAAGCGCCGTACTTATGAATGTGCTCCTTGTTCCAGGCGGAAATTTCCGCAAGCGTTCCCGAAGAAATCGCCTTCTCGACGTCGATCTCCTTCTCCATTGCGCGATAGAACTGCGCGGCATAGGCAGAGCCCAACGCATACGTCGGGAAGTACCCCACCGAGCCCTGCGACCAATGCACGTCTTGGAGAACGCCCTCCCTGTCGTTTTCCACGGTAAGCCCGAGATAGTCCTTGTACTTCTCATTCCAAAGAGCGCGCGCCTGCCGTGCGGAAAGCCCGTTTTCGATGACCTCGCGCTCAATTTCATAGCGAATGAGGACGTGCAGAGGATAGGTCAGCTCGTCCGCTTCCGTGCGGATAAATCCTGCCTGCACCTCGTTGACGTAGGCGTAGAAATCCTCTACCGTCACGCCTTCGAGCTGTTCGGGAAAGCACTCCTTTAAGGCGGGGAAATGCGTCTTCACGAAGGGAAAACTCCTTGCGATCATGTTTTCCATGAAGCGGGACTGGCTTTCGTGCATTGCCATGGAAGCACCGCCGCCCGACATGGTTACATCGAGATCTGGGGAAACCTGCATTTCATACAGCCCGTGCCCCATCTCGTGAACGGCGGAGAAGAGGAAGCTCGCGAGGTTGTCCTCGTAATAGTGCACGGTGATGCGCACGTCCTCCCGCCCGAAATTCGTCGTGAAGGGATGCTCGCTCTCGGCGATCACCGTCTTTGTTTCGTCAAAGCCCATCACCTTGCGAAGATAGGCAACGTACTTCTTTTGCCCCTCGACCGGATAGGTCTTTTTCGTAAAGTCCCGACGATAGGAAAGCTTTTTCTTAAGCACTTCGGCGATAAAGGGAACGAGGCGTTCCTTGATCTTTGCGAAAAAGGCGTCGTACTCCGCCTTGGTCATGCCCGGCTCATACTCATCCAAAAGGACGTCGTAGCCCTTTTTCTCCTCCGTTTCCAGCCACTTTGCCTCCTTTCTCAGATAATCGAAGATCTTGTCAAGCTCTGGCTCGAAGGAATCGAAGTCCCCCTTCGCCTTGCACTCCACGTACTTGGGATACAGCCTCGCAAGCAGCGCCTGATAGGAGACGTACTCCTCCTTGGGAATCTTTTTGAGATTTTGAACGGATTTGTACTTTTCGACGATCTCATGCTTTAAGACGTCGGAAAGCTCCTCCCTGTTTGCGTAGAGGGTCTCGATCGCCCCCTCGTAAGCGGAGTCGGTCGCAAGCTCGTAGGAGAGCTCGGAGAGCGTCTCCATTTCGGGACTTCTCGCCAAGACGGAAGCCGCGGGGACGAAAATCGAATCCCACCCCTCCAAAAAGAAGGAAAGCCCCAACGCCTTTAACTTCTTGTTTGTCTTATCGTACACCTTCAACGCTTCTTTCATGGTTTCCTCCAAATAAATTCGATAGCGTTCGAGGAAGCGACCGACCTTCGGCTCGAACACCGTGTCCTCGTACCTTCCTCCGTTTTTTAAGATTGTGCGCCTGCTCCCCTCGTTGTCCGTTTTGCACGAAACGCCCACCCAGGTAAGTCCGATTTGCCTGCAAAAGGGAAGCACGGCTTTGAGCATTGCGCTCGCCACGCCCTTTCTCCTTGCCGAGGGGCGGACGGAATAGCCGATGTGCCCCGCGTAATTCGCAAGGTACTCGTTGAGGGTGTGCCGCACCTGAATCATGCCGACGATTCTCCCCTCGAAGAGGGCGACGAATTGGGTCGATTTGACCAAGTTTTCGGGCGGATTGAAAAGGAGTGTTTGATTGAAGGCAAGCCACTCCTCCGCACTCTGCCGCCTGAGCGAGCCGCACCCGTCCATGGAAGAGCCTGCTTCCAGCATTTCCCGCTTGTAATCCTCGATTTCTTTTGAGAGAGAAGCATCGGGCGTAATGAGTTCTATTCGCATAAATACCCCTTTAACACCTTCAAGGTGTTCTCCACGCCGTCCTTATGACTGCGCTCGTAGCCGTGCGAGGCGTACACGCCCGCACCGATGAGTCCGTGCTTCAAATCGTGCCCTGCCCGCAAGGTCGCCTCGACGTCCGAGCCGTAACCGGGATAGACGTCCACCGCATAGTCTGCGCCCTCCCGCTTCGCCGCCGCGATGAGTCCCTTGACGACCTCGTAGGAATAAGGGCCTCCGCTGTCCTTGGCGCAGATGGAGACCTGACGCTCCGTGCAAGTCACCTTGCTGCCCACGCAGCCCATATCGACGGAGATCGCCTCGACGACCCCTTCGGGAACGGACGCGCTTCCGCCGTGACCGACCTCTTCGTAGGTCGTGATGTGGAAGTACACCTTGCGTTTTAGTCCCCCCTTCTCCCTGACGTACTTTGCAAAGCCGAGCAGAATGCCGACGGAGAGCTTGTCGTCGAGGAAGCGGCTCTTGATGAAGCCGTTTTTCGTGACGACCGTCCTCGGTTCGAAGCACACGATGTCCCCGACGGAAATGCCCAACTTTTTGACCTCTTCCGCGGAGGAGACGAGCTCGTCTAGGACGATTTCCACGGTATCGAAGTTCCGCGGCGTCGCGGAATACTCCAAATTCACGTGAATGGAGGGATCGACCAGCTGACAAGTCCCTTCAAACACGCCGTCGAACTTGGTGACGACTCTGCAAGTCTCCGTCTCCACGTTGTTGGCGTTGAGTCCGCCCAGGGGCGAAATCTTGAGGCGCCCGTTCCCCTTGATCTCGGAGACGATGCCGCCGAGGGTATCGAGGTGGGCTTCCAACAGAACGCCCTCTCCCTCTCCGGGAAGCTCGACGAGCACCCCTCCCTTTCCCGTGCGCTTGGCGGGAAAGCCGAGCTTTTGAAATGCTTCCTTCACGAAGGAAGCGGCTTCCTCCGTATAGCCCGTGGGGCTGTCGATGGAGAGAAGCTTGACGCTCTCCTCTACTGCAAATTCGGTATATGTTTTCATGATTTCTCCCTTCAGCGGTATAACTCCGCCGCAATGAAAATTCTTTCCTTTCTGCTCTTGCCTTCCTCGCCGAGAAAGACGAATTTCCCCTTGCCGCGAACGGCAAAGACGTCCCCCTCTCTCACCTTTTTGTCCCCCTCCTGCGGGCGTCCGTTGACGAGGATGAGCCCGCACTTTGCCATGCGCTCGGCGTCTCCCCGCGAAAGGTGTAAAACGGCTGAAACGACGCAATCCACCCGAAGAGAGCTGACCGAAACGGTGACTTTCTCCCGCTCGACGAGGGAATCCACCTCGCCCTCCCAGACGGAGACGGTTACGCTCGTGCGGGAGACCGCTTTGAGGTTTTCTCGGATGTAGTCCGCCATGCGGGAAAGACAGAAGAGATACCCCGTCCTGTCCTTGACGACAATATCCCCGATGACGGAGCGTTCCAGCCCCAAGCCCAGCACGCTGCCGAGAAAATCCCGATGGGACAGCTCGTCCGAAAACTTCCGATTGACGGGCTCGATCTTTAAACACACGATGGGAAAGGCTTCGGCGAGAAAGCCGACGACCTTTCGCTCCGCTCCCTCGTATCCCCCAAACGCGCGGGGAGAGGCAAAGGAGAGCTCTCCCTTCATTTTCTCGTATTGTTCGAGCTCCGAAACGGACAAAAAATCCGAATAGCGGGGCAAATTGCTCCCGTAAGCCTTTTCCGCCAAAAGGGTTAAATTGTGCTGTAAAGACTGTTCCATACCCTACCAGACGAGCGAATAGACGAAATCGTCCATCACGAACCCTCCGCCGATGTCGTTGACTTCCGCACGCACTCGTTTGAGTCCCAACTTTTCGTAAATTTGAACGGTCGGATTGTATTTGTTGACGTTGAGGGTGATTTTCCGAAGCCCGATTTTTTCCGCTTCGCCCTTTAAAAATGCGAAGGCGGCTCTGCCGTACCCCTTTCCCCTCGCCTCTTTTTGAAGGTAGAGCTTGCTCAAATACAACTCGTCCCCCCTTTTGTAGAAGCCGAGGAAGCCGACGGGCTCTTCTTCGCAGAGGAAATAATAGCGATAGCCCTCGGCGACCTGCTTTCGAATCCCCTCGACGGACTGAAATTTCGCGATCATGTAATCGTTCTGCACTTCTCCGAGAAGGGGATCGTAATATTCTTTGACGATGGCGCTTGCCAGGGCGGACAGTGTTTCCAAGTTCTTTGCTTCGACGATTTTCATACCCGTATTGTAGCACAATCGCAAAAAAACCGCAAGAAAAAACGCTCCGAAGAGCGTTTTTCGTTTGATTTATGTCTCCGACGTTTCTACTTTTTTTGCCATGCGATTGATCGCCCTGCATTCCAACACGAGCACGGCAATACACCATGCACAGACGGCGAGCGGAATCAAAACGATGCTCCCCCCGCCGAAAACAAGAACGGGAACTACTCCAATGAGCACCATTGCAAACAGCGGAGCAAATTTCAGCGACGTGATCACAAGGTTCACAGAGGAACTCGAAATAAACTGCTGAACGATCAAAACGGGAATCCACCACAAAAATTCAAGACAAATCAAAAGAATGTGCTGCCCGTGTCCGTACAGTGTAACGATTCCATACACGGAGAAGGCAAGCCCGATCAGATACAGCAATATGAGCCACGGATTTTGCAGAACATAAAATTTATTTTTTCGGCATGTTTTTTGCACGCTTTGCCTGCACTTCATATTAAGAACCTCCTAGGCAATTTTCCATAAAATGAAATATTTTGTTGACGTTTGCAGAGGCGTAGATATCGAGAGGTAGAATACCCTTTTCTCCGTCACTGCCATCTTCGCGGATATCAATATCTATCCCATTATTATAATATGCAGCATAAAGCAGTTCCGAACAATACCATGCCGACGTAGTCGGTGCAGTATCCTTTTTAAAATCCCCGATGAAGACTGCCAGATGATAAGGTTTCCCCAATTGACTTCTGCAAAATGAAACGGCATTTTGGCGTATTGTAGGGGTTGAATTTTTTACCCTGTAAATAATTATAGCATAGTCGATCATCCTCACATCATCCAGAAAACCATACTGAACTCCGCCTCCAACTGCTTCAATAGTCTGTATATAATCTGAAGTGTATAACCCAAAGTTGGCTTGATGAAACATATCAGAAATGATTGCCGTGTGCCCAAAGGACCCTATAGTCTGCGTTTCAAAAACAATATCCCCTTCCGTAAGCGTAGAATAATCATACCTACCATCATAAACCGGTGTTCTTTTAAATTCACTGTTAGGCGTAACATTATATGTGGTTGCAGATAAGATATAATCAGCATCTCCTGATGGAGATGCAGAGGACGGTTGCACTGATTCTCCTGGCTCTTCTACACCATTTGTAATTTCCTCGCTTAATTCGTATGTATATGTTACAATATCTTTCTGGGAACGTAGAACACCATCTCGGAATTCATCTAACGTAATAGAAATTGCCCCTTCTGTAGCCTCCGACAATTTCATATAATATGATTTTATAATATCTTCATATGAAACCACCACCTCATATTCTTGCCCATCGATTTCAACAATATCGCCGGCTCTTTTCTCTGATAAATCGGTTTCGGTTCTTCCCTCCGCATTGACGGCAACTTTGCCTGCTCCGAAAGAAAAGGTAACAGCAAGAAAGACGCAACAAAGAATGATAGATACGATTTTTCGTTTGTTCATAGTGCACCTCCTTGTATTTTGTACTTTGATTATAACACACCAAAACCATAAAGTCAAGCAATAAAATGAGCTTATTTTTAAAAAATCGATAGTTTTTATCATAAAAATTGTTTCTTTTTTCAAAAATATGGTTTTGCCATACCCACCTCCCTCTCTCCTCCTTTTGAAGGTAGCGCCTGCCAAAGTGGACAACTCTTCCAAATTGTTTGCTTCGACGATTCTCATTCCCGTATTACCGCAAGAAAAAACGCTCCGAAGAGCGTTTTTCGATGATCTCATTTTAAGAAGAATACTTGAAGCAGGTTATAAAGGTTGGTAATCCACGTCGCATAGTTGTGTCCCGTCTTGTTGGAGAGGACAAATTCGAGCTGATCCCCGCCCTTGATGTTGCTGCCCGTCGTCGCGCCGATGCCGTCGCGAAGCTCGCAGAAGGATTCGACAGTCGCCTGATAGTCCTCGGAAGAGCCGAAGCCGTGGAACCAATAGTTGAGGGTATAGCCCTGAGGCTTCCACTTCGTGTTATAGACGTCGGCAAACGCCTTGCCGCCCGAGCCGCCCGATTCCGTTGCAAAGTAGGAAATGTAGTCCATCGCCTGTGTTGCCACCTTCGTGCAGACAAACCCGCCGCGGGAGAGTCCGGTAAAGCCGTGATGATCGCGGGCGGCGATGAGGTCTTCCGGCGCGCCCGACTTTGCATAGGTGTTGTAGTGCTCCGCAATGTACGGCATCAAATCGTTTTTGAGTTCGTTCGGCCAATATTCGTCAATGCCAAGCTCCTCATACTCCTGCACGTGGTTGTTTGCCGTGTCGATTCCCACATAATCGGGGTCGACCTTTCCGTAATACTGCGTGGGATAATCGCGAGGGCCCTCCGCATCCTTATTGTAGTAGGAATAGAAGGTCGGCGTGACGAAGATGATGTCGGCGCACTTGCCCGCCGCATACAGTCCGTCGATCACGTTTTCCGTTCCGTAGCCGCCCGTATACGGACTCCGATCCGTCGCGTAGTTGAGTTGCCCGAACCAATAGCCCTCGTTGAGCTTATTGCCGTGCATCATGTAAAGAACGTTGTACTTTTTGTCCTTGTTGTTGGCGTCGTACCCGGCAGGAAGATAAACGTAGGCGTGCTTTATAATGTGCATTTCGCCCTCGTCGGGATAAGCCGCTTCCAAGCCGTAAGCGCGGCTCTTGTACCAGATTTCCTCGATGTGCCCCTGTTTGTCAGCAGGCTGCGCCGTGTTCAAAATTTCGGGACTCTTGCTCAAAGGGTCTTGACGGAAAATCGTCGTCTCGTCACACATCGTGCATCTGCCGTCCACAAAGTTATGGCATTGAACCTTCCCCGTTCCCTCCACGACGAGGGTGTTCTGATCGTGCTTTCTGCCCGCGGGCTTTTTCTCCTCTTCGCAAGCCGCAAAGACGGATGCGGACAAGAGCATCGTCGCTGCGAATACGATGCCGAGCATTCGTTTTACCGTTTTCTTCATATCGTTTTCTCCTTTTCCCCTGAAAACAGGTTCTCAAAAAGGATAGCACAATTCTCATCGAAAAAGCGGACAATTGAATAAACTGTAATAATTGCTTCGTAATCTGTACCCTTTTCTCGCATGAAAAAAGCCGCCCGAAGGCAGCTCGTTTTCACTTGTGTTCTTTCCAGACGCATTCCCCATAGGAAAAGCAGGAAAATTTTGCTTCGAAGGAAGAATCCTCGGGAGAGCAGGCGTAAATGCCGAAGGTAATTTCCCCGTCCCCCTTTTGAAGGTGGCAGATTCTCATCTGCTTGAAGTGCACCCCGTCCGCGCTGCATTCGATACAGTAGTCGGAATTCCTCCTGCTCAACCGATACCACATCTCCTTCACGGAAGCAGGGATGTCCGTCGTCGCCCAATCGGAATAACCGCCGTTGGTGACGACGCTGCCGAGCCGTTGATATTCCTCGTTTTCGTACTCGATGGAAGCTTTGAGCCAATTTTCGCTGTCGAGATAGAGAGCGACGCCGCACTGATCGAACCGCCGCTTCGAGGCAAATTCCGTCTTGACGGTAAACGAGAAGAATTTGTCCTTCGTCCTTGCCTGCAACAGAGGCGCGTTGTCGTTGCAAAAGCCGTAATACGTCCTCTGCCAAAGATCGGTGTGCGGATTTGTGACGATCGTCACGGTTTCCTTCTCGATCATAGCCTGTCTCGGTTTTCTCGTCCAAACGCTTTCGCCCGTAAAGTTCATAAGTCTCTCCGTTTTTTCTTTTGATTGTACCATATTTGTCCGAAAAAAGCAAGAAAAAACGCTCCGAAGAGCGCTTTTTGTTTGATTTAGAAGAAAACACGGCTCTGCCGAAGCAGAGCCGTGCCCTATTTTAGGATTAGTCCTTCGTTACTTGGAAGAAGGAAGCCACAATAGAGATGATCAGAGAAACGAAGTACAGCACGATGCCGGTGATGGAATGATACACCGCATCAAATGCAGTCTGGTTGCCCTTTTCAAGGTCGGAACCGAGGACGATTGCGAAATGATACACGCGATCATTAACAAAGACCATGACGGCGGTGATCAGGAATACGCAAGCGGCGTCCGTTTTCCTCTCAACTTATTCGGGCGGGCTGACCGCATATTTGTCTACACTCCCATATAGACCGCGATTGTGCTAATAGTATACCACAGCATTTCCCCAATTACAAGACAACAATTCTCAAAATATGGTCATTTCGTTGGATTTTGGTTGCAACTTATGGGAAGCTTGTCGAATTTCGGTATCTGAAAAGAAGCGCCCTGAGAGGGGCGCTTCCTTCGATGAATCGGTTGTCTTAAGGTTCCTTAGGTAAAACGACGGCTTCTGCCGAAGTCTCTTCGGGCGCTTGCGTTTCCGCCTCTTCCTCGCGTTCGGTGACGGCAATGGTCGCGACCTTGCTTTCCTTGACGTTCATCACGCGCACGCCTACCGTGTTTCTGCCGATGACGGAAATGTCCGTCACGTGCATGCGGATGATCGTGCCGTTCTCGGAGATGATCATCACGTCGTCATCCTCGCCGACCTGTTTCAAGTTGACGAGATAACCCGTCTTTTCGTTAAAGACGCCCGCTTTGATTCCCTTGCCGGCTCTGCCCTGCAATCTGTAATCTTCAATGTCGGAGCGCTTGCCGTACCCGTTGGAGGTAATCGTCATCAGCTTCTTCGAATGATCGAGGACGAGCATATCGACGAGATTGTCTCCCTCGTTCAAGGAGAGCGCTCTCACGCCCTGCGTATCTCTGCCCATCGGGCGGACGTCCTCCTCGGAGAAGCGAATGCACTTTCCTTCGCGGGAGGCGATGATCATCTCATCCTTACCGCTCGTAAACTGAACGGAGATGAGCTCGTCGCCCTCGGTGATGCGAATGGCGATTTTGCCGCTCTTCTGAATGCGGGCAAACTCCTCCATCGCGGTCTTTTTGATGAGTCCGTTCTTCGTCGCCATGGCGATGAAGCCTTCCTGCTTTTCCGCCATGGGAATCATGGTCGTGATCTTTTCGTCCGGGCCGATCTGAACGATGTTGACGATCGCTCTGCCGCGCGCCATGCGCTGCGCTTCGGGAATTTCATACGCCTTGATGGCGTAAACCTTGCCCTTGTTCGAGAAGAGAAGAACGTCGTCGTGCGTCGAGCAGACAAAGAGCTGCTCCACGAAGTCCTCTTCCTTGGGTCTGTGCGCCGTAATGCCCATACCGCCGCGGCGCTGCGCCTTGTACTCTTCGACGGGAAGGCGCTTGACGTAGCCCGAATGAGTCATGGAAATAACGACGTCCTCCTTGTCGATGAGGTCGATGTCGTCGATTTCGCCGAAGTCTATGGAAATTTCCGTCCTTCTGTCCGAAGGATACTTGGTGCGGATGGCGTCGAGATCGGTCTTGATGATGGCAAGCACCCGCTCTTCGTGGGAGAGAATGTCCTTAAAGTCGACGATCTGCGCTTCGAGATCGGCGAGCTCGTCCTTGAGCTTCTCGACTTCGAGAGAAGTGAGCCGCTGCAAGCGCATTTCGAGGATGGCATTCGCCTGACGATCGGAAAGGGCAAACGCCGTAGTGAGTTTTCCGCAGGCGTCCACCTTATCGGCGGATTCCTTAATGATGCGAATAACCTCGTCGATGTTGGCGAGGGCGAGGACGAGTCCCTCCAAAATGTGCGCCCGCTCCTCCGCCTTGGAAAGATCGTAGCGCGTGCGGCGGACGATGACGTCCTTCTGATGTTCGATGTAGTAGTAGAGGCACTCTTTGAGGTTGAGAACTTTGGGCTCTCCGTCTACGAGGGCGAGCATGATGATGCCATCCGAAACCTGCAAATCGGTGTGCTTATAGAGAGAATTCAAGACGACCTGCGCATTGGCGTCCTTCTTGATTTCGATGACGATGCGCATGCCCTCTCTGTCCGATTCCTCGCGAATATCCGAAATGCCTTCCAGCCTCTTGTCCTTTACCTGATCGGCAATGTTCTCGATGAGCCTTGCCTTGTTGACCTGATAGGGAATTTCCGTGACGACGATTCGATTTCTCGGATTCGTCGAAGAGCCGTACTCCTCGATTTCGCACTTCGCCCTGAGAATAATCGTGCCTTTGCCCGTGCGATACGCCTTTTTGACCCCGCTTCTGCCCATAATGAGCGCGCCCGTGGGAAAATCGGGAGCGGGAATGTAATTCATCAGCTCGTCGATGGTAATATCGGGATTGTCGATCATGGCGATGACGCCGCCAATGACCTCCGCGAGATTGTGGGGCGGAATGTTCGTCGCCATGCCGACGGCAATGCCGTCCGCTCCGTTGACGAGGAGATTGGGGAATCTCGAAGGCAGAACGGAGGGCTGCATGGACGTATCGTCAAAGGTGGGATAGTAATCGACGGTCTCCTTTTCGAGATCGCGAAGCATTTCGGAAGCGAGCTTGGAGAGCTTTGCCTCGGTATAACGCATTGCCGCGGGGGGATCCCCGTCCACCGAGCCGAAGTTTCCGTGCCCTTCGACTAAGGGGAAGTTGATGGAGAAGTCCTGCGCGAGCCTGACGAGGGCGTCGTAAACGGCGGAATCTCCGTGGGGGTGGTATTTACCGAGGACGTCGCCGACGATTCTGGCGCACTTGCGGAACGCCTTGTCGTTGTACAGTCCCAGATCGTGCATGGAGTACAAAATTCTTCTGTGAACGGGCTTGAGTCCGTCCCTGACGTCGGGAATCGCCCTCGACACGTTGACCGCCATGGCATAGGCGATGAAGGATTTTTTGAGCTCCTCCTCCACCTCCGTGTCGAGCATATTCGTCATGGCGAGCGTTTTTCTGAATTCCTCTGTGAGTTCAGGGCTTGTTTCTTTTTTCGCCATACTTCCTCCTTAAATATCCAGCTCTTCTACGAGCTTTGCGTTTTCTTCAATGAACTTCCTGCGCAGTTCGGGCTGTTCGCCCATCAACAGGGCAAACGTGCTGTCCGCCTCCACCGCGTCGCGGACGGAGACGCGGACGAGCGTCCTTCTGGCGGGATCCATCGTCGTCTCCCAAAGCTGATCCTTATTCATCTCGCCGAGACCCTTGTAGCGCTGCAATTCGAACTTGCCGTTGTTCGCCTCGCGATAGGCGTCAAGCTCCTTATCCGAATACATATACGTCTCTTCCTTGCCCCGCGTCGCCTTGTAGAGAGGTGGCTGTGCGATGTAGACGTGCCCCTTTTCGACCAACGGCTTCATGTAGCGGAAGAAGAAGGTTAAAAGCAGGATGCGGATGTGCGATCCGTCGACGTCGGCATCCGTCATGATGATGATTCTGTCGTAGCGGAGCTTGCTCTCGTCGAAATTGTCCATAATCCCGCAGCCGAAGGCGGTAATCATGCTCTTGATGGTATCGCTCTCCAAGACGCGGTTGATGCGCACCTTTTCGACGTTGAGGATTTTGCCGCGCAGGGGCAAAATCGCCTGAAATCTTCTGTCTCGCCCTTGCTTCGCCGTGCCGCCTGCGGAATCTCCCTCGACGAGGTAAATTTCGCACAGCTCGGGCCTTTTGTCCGAGCAGTCGGCGAGCTTCCCGGGAAGGGTCGTGCTTTCCAGAATGCCCTTTCGCCGCGTGAGCTCACGCGCGTTGCGCGCCGCCTCCTTCGCCTTTTGCGCGGTGAGACAGCGCATGACGAGCTCTCTCGCCTGCGCGGGATGCTCCTCCAAATACGTGCCGAGCATCTCCGTCACCGCCTTTTGTACAGGCCCGCGCATGGAGCTATTGCCGAGCTTCGTCTTGGTCTGCCCCTCGAACTGCGCGTCCATGAGCTTGACGGAAATGACGGCGGAAATGCCCTCGCGCACGTCTTCACCCGCGAGCTTTTCCTCGCCCTTCAAAAGATTCATCCGCTTTCCCGCATCGTTGATGACCTTGGTGAGTGCGGCTTTGAATCCGTCGAGGTGCGTGCCTCCCTCAATGGTATGGATGTTGTTCGCATAAGAAAAGATCTGCTCGTTGTACGAATCGTTGTACTGAATGGCAAACTCGATGACCGTATCCCCCGAGCTCTCCTCAAAGTAGACGGGCGTCTCGAAGAGGTTGGTGTTGTTCTTGTTGATGTCCTGCACGAATTCGAGGATGCCGCCGTCGTAGCGGAAGCTATCGCTCCGTTCCTTTTCTCCCCTCACGTCCGTGAGCTTGATGGTGAGCCCCTTGTTCAGATAGGAGAGCTCGCGCAAGCGGGACTTGATGGTGTCGTAATTAAAGAGAATGGAATCGAAGATTTCCGCGTCGGGGAAGAACGTCACCTTCGTTCCCGTCTTGTCCGAATCCCCGACCACCGCGAGGGGGCGCTGCGGAATGCCTCGGTTGTAGATCTGCCGATGCGCGTGACCGTTCTGATAGACCTCGACCTCCAGCCATTCGGAAAGGGCGTTGACGACGGAAAGTCCCACGCCGTGCAAGCCGCCCGAAATTTTATATCCGCCGCCGCCGAATTTTCCGCCCGCATGGAGCTTGGTAAGTACGAGCTCGACGGAAGAAATCCCCTCTTTGGGGTGAATTGCCGTGGGAATGCCTCTGCCGTTGTCCGTAACGGAGACCGAGCCGTCCTTGTTGATGACGACGGTAATGGTATCGCAATATCCCGCAAGCGCTTCGTCGATGGAGTTATCGACGATTTCCTGCACAAGGTGATGAAGTCCCCGCTCATCGGTCGAGCCGATGTACATACCGGGGCGCTTTCTGACGGGCTCGAGTCCTTCCAGAACCTGAATTTGTTCCTGACCGTATTCTCCCTGCACTTTTTCTGCCATAAAATACCTCTTCCTAATTTCGTTCTTTTTACCTGTTTATTATACCATAATTCCTCGAAAAAAGAAAGCAATCGCGACAAGTTTTTTAAGTTTTTCTGTTGTAAAAATTTAAAATAAGCCCCAAAATCCCCGTTCAAACGGGTGAGGGGGGCAAATCAAGTATTTTTTCATGAATGTGTAGTTTCCCGTTTCCGTCCCGTTTTACCGAATGTGCATCTTTTTCGAAAAAAGGGAAAAGCATTGGGTTTTGCAAAGCGAATGTTCCCCGCAAACGGCGCATAGTTTTTGCAAAAAGGAAAATACTAGGTGAAGAGGTAATGACTATGCAACGATTCTTTTGCAAAAAATGCGGAAAAACGCACGATTCTTCCCACATGTACGTCTGCTACGACTGCGGCGCTTACGTATGCGAAAACTGCACGAAAAACGAGCTCTGTCCCCACTGCTTCTCTCCCCTTTCCCGCATCATGTAACTATCCCCCACTAAAGTGGGGGCTTTAGTTTGCCCTAAAGGGCATTGATACCGGCGCGGTGCTTAAGCACCGTTCCAAAACCGCCTACCGCACACAAGCAAGCCGTTTTATTTCCTTCTTGTTTTATCTTTCTTCGG
>JAGATP010000041.1 GCA_017621155.1 Clostridia bacterium | reverse complement strand
TACATTCAGTTTAGCACATAGGAGCTTTTTTGTATATTGTTACAAGGCTTGAAGCTAAAGCTTTTTCAGATCCACCGGCATAGCCGGTGGCTTTTTAACGGCAATCCTCTACGAGCCTTGCCGTTATCCTCTACAGAAAGAAGGACTGCCGCTTTACGCGACAGCCCTATTTTTCATGGATTTTTTGATTTTTTCAGGCAGAACATACAGGCTAAAAAGAGGAGCGGGAAACACACGCCACAGAGAATGCCGAGGTGCAGGTTATCTCCAAACAGCGAGGAGAGCGTCCCCGTGAGCGTCGGGCCTGCCGAGCACCCGACGTCCCCCGCAAGGGCGAGAAAGGCGAACATCCTCGTCCCACCCCGCTTGAGGGAAGCGGACGCCTTGGAAAACGTTCCCGGCCATAAGATTCCCACGGAGAAGCCGCAAAGTCCGCACCCGACGAGTCCGACGACAGGATTTGGCACTAAGGAAATGAGAAGATAGGAAGCAACGCAGAGGACGAGGCTCGCCGTTATGAAGAGATCGAGCTTGATTTTATCCCCCCATTTGCCGTAAACGGCGCGGGAAGTTCCCATGAGAAGGGCAAACGAGAGCGGGCCTGCCAGATCGCCGATCGTCTTGGAAACGCCGAGCCCCTGTTCGGCAAAGGCAGACGCCCATTGGCTGACCGCCTGTTCGGACGCTCCCGCACAGAACATCATCAAAAAGAAAATCCAAAAGAGCTTGCTCTTCCCAAGCTCTCTTGCCGTCATGCCCTTTTCTCCCTCCTGAAGAAGGGGCGCAATGGGAGAACAGAGGAAGAGGACGAGGTTTGCCGCAGGGACGATCGCCCAAAGAAGGGCGAGAATCTTCCAATGCGCAATGCCGACGACCCCGAAAAAGAGGGTGGAGAGGGCAACCACGCCGACGTGTCCCCAACAATAAAAGGAGTGCAGAAGGCTCATCGCCTTTTCCTTGTTTTGGGTGGGACAGCTCTCCATGATGGGGCTGACCAGCACCTCGATGAGTCCCCCGCCGATCGCGTACACGCATACGGCGATGAGAAGTCCCGCAAAGGGAGACATGAGTTCGGGAAGAATCGCAAGGAGAATAAGTCCCAGCGCGGAAGTTGCGTGCGCGATGACGATGGACGGCTTATAGCCGATTTTATCCACGAAGGAGGCGGACAGAAAATCGACGAGGAGCTGCACGCCGAAGTTAAAGGTGACGAGAAAGGTAATCTGACCGAGCGGGAGAGCATAGGCGTCCCGAAAGGTCAGAAAGAGAAGGGGGATAAAGTTGTTGACGATCGCCTGTACGATATAGCCGATAAAGCACGCAAAAATCGTTCGGTTGTAGTGTTTCATAGAAGCCTTACAGATACTCCTTCATCGTCTTTTCAATCCAATAGGTAAATTCCGCCTGCGGATACTTTTTTTCATACTCCTTCATGCGGAGGTACAGATCGAGCCCGTCCCCGACGTCGTGCCACAGATCGCCGAACACGAAGTCGAAGGGTTCGTTCGGACAATCGAGGTAATCGAAGCAATCCGCCTCAACGAGCTTGATTTTCTCCTTGTGCGGAAACTGCGGAAGGAGAAAGCGGGAAAAGAGGGAGATGACGTCTTTTTCCCGTTCGACGACGGTCACGGACGACACCGTTTCCTTGTTCGAAGCCATAAAAGCGTAATATCCCAGCCCCAGCCCCGAAGTCAGCACCCGACCGTGCGCCCGCTGCAAGGAGGGCTTTGCCGTGTTGATTTCGTTGGGCGTCACGCTCATCCAAAGTCGCTCCCCCTGCCAGACGGCAGGATAGGAGAACGTTTCGGAAAAGTAGCCGATTTGCGGGAGCACCTGTTCGCCTTCCCTTTGAAAGTCGTCGCGGACGAATACCTCGTAGGGAGCGTACTCCCCTTTGCCGAAGCGCCATTTGCCCTGCGTGGCTTCGGGAAAATGCACCGTCCGATAATAGGCATCCGCTCGGTACTCCTCCGCCCTCTCCCGCTTGACCATTTTGGGGAAATAGGCGTCAAAGAGGGCGGAATCCAACCCGCAATACTCCTTTAAAAGCAGAAGAAAAGCCCTCTCTTCGGATACCCCGCTCTCTCGCACCAAATCGACCTGTTCTTTGGTGATGAGGCGTTCGTAGCGATTCAGAAGGAGGGATAAAATATGCAGTATTTGCTCGTTGTCTTGATGACTCATACCTTACCTGCAAAGTTTTTTAATTTTTTGACAAGGCTCGCTTCGTCCATTCCGACGAGGGCATAGAGGGCGTCGAGCGAAGCGTGCTGCATGAAATCCTCGACTGCGTGAAGGAAGCAACGCTTTCCTTCCCCTTCGAGGCGAACGGCAAGCTTTTGCATGATTCCCCCCTGCAAGTACCCCTCTTCAAGGAGATAGCACCTCTTTGCCTTTTTTAGAGGAAGCTCGGGAAGGGGGTATATCCTTACGAGCTTGACGAGTCCGAAGCCCGCTTCTTTGCAGGCGGCAAGCGCCCGCTTTGTCACTCTTCCGTAAGTGACGAGGACGTTTTCCTCCTCTTCGATGTCGGGCGTCGCACAGTAATCTCCCCGATCGATAAGCCCCTCGCAAGGGCTCTCCGCGCCCTTCGGATAGCGGATCACGGTCAAGCCCCTGCGCTCGATGGCGCGATGGAGGGAGGAGCGAAGCTCCGCATACGTTTCGGGAGAGTAGATCTCCGCATGGGGAATGGCGGAAAAGAGAGGCACGTCGAAAATGCCCTGATGGGTGATTCCGTCACCGGGGACAAAGCCCGATCGGTCTAAACAGAGAATGAGGGGGAGATTTTGCAGGGCGACGTCATGCCAGACCTGATCGTAAATGCGCTGAGAGAAGGTGGAATACACCGCAAAGACGGGTAAAAATCCCTTTTTGGCAAGTCCGCCCGCAAAAGTGACGGCGTGCTCTTCGGCAATGCCGACGTCGAAAAAGCGATCGGGGAACTCTTCGGCAAAGCGGTTCAGCCCCGTCCCGTCGCACATGGCGGCGGTGATGGCGCAAATGGAAGGATTTTCCTTCGCCGCTTCCGCCAATTCTTCTCCGAATTGCTCGGAAAAGCTCTCCTTGCACTCCTTGTACCCCTCTTCCAAGGAGAAAGCGCCGACGCCGTGATAGAGAGAGGAATTTTGCTCGGCAGGGGCGTAGCCCTTGCCCTTTTTCGTCACCATATGAATGACGCAGACGTTGTGTCTCCGCTTTGCCTCTTCCAAAACAACTTCCATCTTTTCGACGTCGTTTCCGTCCACCGGCCCGATGTAGTCCACGCCGAGGCTCTCGAAGAGGTTGTATTTTAAGACCTGCCGCTTCATAAACGCCTTGGTCTTACGCCCCATGCGGAACAAGAAGGGAACGCGAGAGAGCAGCTTGCTGACTTTATGCTTGAACGTGTAATACTCGCGGCTCGTGCGCATGGTATCGAGGTGCTTGGGGAAAGCTCCCACGTTTTTGGAGATGGACATCTCGTTGTCGTTCAAGAGGAAAATGAGGTGCAAATCCCTCTTTTGCGTGCAGTTGTTGAGCGCCTCGTAAATCATGCCGTTGGTAAACGCGCCGTCCCCGACGACGGCGACGACGTAGTCCTTTTTGCCCTGAATGGCGTTGGCGGCGGCAAGCCCGAGCGCGGCGGAGAGCGAAGTGCCGCAATGCCCTTCGTAAAAGGCGTCGTGTTCGCTCTCGGTGGGATTGGTAAACCCGGAAATTCCCCCTAAGGTGCGAAGGGAAGAAAAGCCCTCGTATCTCCCCGTGAGGAGTTTATGGGCATAGCATTGATGCCCCACGTCAAACACGAACTGATCGGCAGGAGAATGGAACACCCGATGCATCGCGACGGTCGCTTCGACCATGCCGAGATTCGAGGCGAGATGTCCCCCGTTTTTCGAAACGGCGGATAAAATCTCTCCCCTGATTTCCTCGCAAAGCGTTTTTATCTGTTTTTGATCGTATGCCCTGATGTCTTCGGGCGAGCGGATGGATTCAAGCATCATGTCTTTCGTCATTCCTTAAACCGGCGCATTCCAAACTCGAACTCTATTTTAAGGATAAATTTCGGCTTATATCGGGTATTGAGCGCAAAGCGCGCAAACATTATTGCCGCGTGGGAGAGTTTGGATTTAGAACACTCTAGTTAAACCTATTATACCTCATAAAGGGCGAAAAAGCAAGTGCAATTGCCAAAAAAACGCACGGCAGTTTCCCAAAAGGGAAGCTGCCGCATCATTTTTTTCTTTCGTCAACGGTTGATGATTTGCTGTTTGTTGTATTGGAGGGTATAGAGCTGATAATATCTCCCCTTCTCCTTCAACAATTCCTGATGGTTGCCCTGTTCCAGAATCTCCCCGTTTGCCAGCACGATGATGTTGTCGGCGTGCTGAATGGTGGAAAGGCGGTGCGCCACGATGAGCATCGTGCCGATGTTCATCATCTTTTCGAGGGAATCCTGAATGAGCACCTCCGTCTCCGTGTCGATGTTGGCGGTCGCCTCGTCCAGAATCATGACCGAGGGCTTGTGAATGATCGTCCTCGCAAAGGAGAGGAGCTGGCGCTGTCCCGCGGAGAAGTTGTTGCCCCGCTCTCTGACCACCTCGTCAAGGCCCAAGTCGAGCTTGGAGATGAAGGAATCGGCATTGACGTAGCGGCAGGTCGCCATGATTTCCTCGTCTGTGAAGCCCTCTTCTCTTAAAACGATGTTCGAGCGGATCGTTCCCGCGAAGAGGAACACGTCCTGCAACATCTGTCCGAAGTGCTTTCGGAGGGAAGAGATCTTGATGTGGCGAATGTCAATCCCGTCGATGAGAATCTGCCCCTTCTGAATGTCGTAATTGCGGCAGATCAAGGAAAGAATGGTCGTCTTGCCCGAGCCGGTAGAGCCGACGAAGGCAACCGTCTGTCCCGCCTTGACGCGGAAGGAAACGCCCTTTAAGACCCATTCGCCGGGAACGTAGGAAAACCACACGTCCTTAAACTCGATGTCTCCCTTGACTTCGTCCAACTCGATGGCGTCCTCCTCGTCCACGACGGCGGGAACGATGTCGAGAATGGTGAAGATCTTTTCCGCAGAGGCAAACGCCGACTGAAGGGTGTTAAACTGCTCCGCAAGGTTCTGAATGGGATTGAAGAAGCGCGAAATGTACATGTAGAACATGATGATAATTTCGCTCGTGATCGTCTGTCCTAAAAAGGAAGTCCCCTTGATGTACCCCCGTGCGCCGAGATAGAACAGGCAGAGCACCGAGGAGATATAGAGCATGTAGACGAGGGGACGGAAAATTCCGAAGACGAAGGTCTGCTGTCTCTTCGCCTTGCCGAGCCTTTCGTTGCGGCGGGAGAAGTCCTCCATCTTTTCCTCTTCCCGATTGAAAATCTGCGTGACCTTAATGCCGGACAGGTTTTCGGAAAGGTAGGTGTTGATGTCCGTCGTGCCGTCCTTGACTTTGCGGTACGCCCGCCTCGAAAATTTACGGAAGATCACCGTAAACAGCACGATGAAGGGCACGAAGCAGAGCACCATCAAGGTGAGCTCGTAGTTTAACAGGAACATGGCGGCGAGGACGCCGATGATGACGAACACGTTCTTGATGAGGTTGACGAGGACGTTTGTGAACATCATGGAGATGGCGCCCGTATCGTTTGCCACCCTCGTGACGAGCTTGCCGACGGGGATTTGATTGAGCTGCTCGTGCGATAAGCTTTCAATGTGCGTAAAGACCGTTTCGCGAAGGGCAGAAAGGATTTTTTGACCCGTCTTCTGCAAGATGATCGCTTCGAAGTAGGTGCAGAGCAGGGAAATGATGAGAATCGATGCGTATACGCCTACGAGCACAAAGAGCTCGTTTAATTCGAAGCCCGCCACCTTAACGAGTTCTTCGATTTTACCCACCAGAACGGGGGAAATGATGTCGTATGCGATGGAGAAAATCATCAGCACCAACACGACGAGAAAGTTCTTCCAGAAGGGCGTCGCATAGCGAAGAAGCCGCTTGACGATTTCCCCGTCCTTCATATTCCGCTCGAAGCCGAAGGCTTCCTTTTTGTCCTTGATGAGGGCGTAAGCGATGGTAAAGACGATGGAGATCACGCCGACAAGCGCACCGACGACGAGAAGGGGATAATATTCACGCATTTTCTTCTCCTCCTTCGTCTTCGAGTTTTTGCAGATCGACCATCTTTCTGTATTCGGAGCAGTTCTCGTAAAGTTCGCTGTGCGCGCCGACCGCGACGACCTTGCCGTCGTCAATAAAGATGATCTTGTCCATCTTTTCGATGGTGGAAATGCGGTGCGCGATGAGAACGGTCGTCTTGCCCGCACGGGTCTTGCGCAAGTTGTCCAAAATGTTCTTTTCCGTCTTGGTATCCACCGCGGAGACGGAATCGTCCAGAATGAGAATGGGAGCGTTCTTCATGAGTGCGCGGGCGATGGAGATACGCTGTTTCTGTCCGCCCGAAACGGTGACGCCGCGCTCGCCGAGCACCGTCTGATAGGATTCCTGAAAGCCCGTGATGTTCTCGTCGATGTCGGCGAGCTTCGCCGCCTCGATCGCCGCTTCCAAGCTCCTCTCGTCCGATGCGAAGCAGATGTTGTTTTCAATGGTGTCCGAAAAGAGGAAATTATCCTGCGGAACGTAGGCGGACGCCTTTCGCACCGAGCGGATGGTAATGTCGTTGACGTCGTGCCCGTCCACGAAAATCGTACCGTCTGGCACGTTGTACGTCCTCAAAATGAGATCGACGATGGTCGTCTTTCCCGAACCCGTCTTTCCGACGACGCCGACGTTCTCCCCTTCCTCGATGGTGAAGGAGACGTCCTTCAAAACGTCGAACTCTCCGTCCGGATAGCGGAAGGTGAGGTGCTTAAATTCGATTTTGCCGCGCAAGTCATCGACTTCCTTCGCCCCTTCCCGATCGACGACATCCTGCTTGGCGTCGAGAAGCTCGCTGATTCTCTTTAAAGAAGCTTTGCCCCTCGAAATCATGCCAATGAGCTCCGAGACCGCCATGATGGGCCAGGTAATCGCCGTGAAATAGCCGATGAACTCGATGAGCTGTCCCGCGTCGAACGTCCCCTCATGGACGAGAAAACCGCCATAACCCAAAATAACGCAGATAATAGACTCGACGAACAGGGTGACGAGGATATTCAAAAGGGTGGAAATCTTGGTGAATTTGACGTTGATGTCCTCGTTCTTCTTGTTGAGCCAACGGAAGGCGATGAGCTCCTTCGCCTCTTTGACGAACGCCTTGATGACCGCAATGCCCGAAAAGCTCTCCTGCGCAAAGTCGGAAAGATCGGAAAACGCCTGCTGCCGCTCTTCCCACTTTTTTTCCATGACGTTGCCCACGAGCGTTCCGCAAACGAGCAACAGCCCCATTGGAATGAGGGAAAGAAGGGTGAGCATTCCGCTCATACGGAACATTTTGATGAGGGCGAGCACGCCCAAAAAGAGCGCGTCGCAGAACATCATGACGCCCCAGCCGTAGCACTCATTGATGGTGTCGAGATCGTTGGTAAAGAGAGACATCAGGTTGCCCACTTTGTTCACCTGATAGTACTGCTGAGAGAGATTTTTGCAGTGATCGAACATTCTCTTTCTGAGGTCTGTCTCCACCTTAATCGCCGAGCCGAAAAAGCAGATACGCCATAAAAACCGCCCCGATACCATGGCGAGAATGACAATCAACATGGGAAGACAAATGTGATCGAGGACAAAATTCATATCGAAAGGATATTCCGTCCCGTCCAGAACGACGCTGCCTTCGTTCATGCCGTTGATAATGAGACGGTAAAATTCGGGCACTTCGAGCTGGAAGTAGTCTACCATGATGAGAGAAAGAATGCCGATGAGCAAAATCCAACCGTATTTAAGATAATACCGATTGATATATTTTCCGAAAACCACGCCGCTCCTCCGTTCATCCGATCGTATAAAATCGTTTACAATAGTTTTTCTATTTTATCACAACCACCCTTTCTTGTCAAACAAAAAACCTTTCCAAGCCAAAAAAACTCTGCCGATGCAGAGTTTTTTATCTTTTTCATTATAATTTTTTAAACTTCGCCCTTGCTTTGAGCCGAAAGTTCTGCTCAGGATTCCCCTTTCTTCCTGCGAAGGAGGGGCAAAAGCTTACCCTTAACCATGGCTGCCCCTTCGATGCATTCCTTCTGACGAAGGGCAAAGCAGATGCCGAAGTAGACGAGCACGCCGACGAAAATTCCGACGACGACCTCTACAAGCGCGGAGGAAATGAAAAAGCGAACGAGGACGAGCGCAAGGCACATGCCGATCGTGGCGAGGACAGGCTTTGCGCATTCTGCGGGAGAAAGGCGCAGCGAGCAGTACTTTAGGGCAAAGACGATTTGCGCTGTCATGACGAGCAGTTCGCTTATGACGGAGGCGAGCGCCGCTCCCCTGCCGCCGAACGCGGGAATCAAGAAGGCGTTGAGCGCCATATTGGACGCCGCTCCCAAGAGGACGGAATAGAAGAGCTTGCGCTCCGCCCCCGACGAGAGCAAGACCTGCGTTCCGAACAAATTGCCGATCCCCATGATGAGAATTAAGGGCGCGAGCACGACCATGATGGGAACGGAAGGGAAGTATTCCGCTCCGAACAGCCCCAAAATGATGCTGTCAGAGAGAAAGAAAATGCCAAACGTAGCGGGAAGGCAGATGAGAAGAAGAATGAAAAACGCCTTTTGCACCATCTGATCGGAAGACTTTCGATCAGTTTGGAAGGAGACGGAAAGCTTCGGAAGGAGAATGGCGCCGATCGTGCAGATCACCGTGACGGTGGTCTTGACGAGCTTCATGGCGTTTGTGTAATAGCCGACCTCCGCGTCCGTGCAGAAAATTCCGAGCATGGTGATGTCGAGCAGGGTGTAAAGCTCGATAGCGACGTTCGCCGCGAGGAGCACAAAGACGGGCTTTAAGTGCCGTTTCAAAGAAATACCCTTGAAGCGGAAGGAGACGAACTTTCTCGCATAAATCAAATTGAGCACGCCCGAACCGGTGAGCGCGATCGTCGCGAGCAGGAGATAGGGAGCTACGTCCTGCGGCTTGGTGACGAAGAGCAGGAGCCCGATGAACGCCGCCGCCTTGACGATGAGGGAGGATTCCGTCATAAAGGGATATTCCTCCGTTCCGCGGTACAGCCAATCGACGTTGCAATAGTTAAGGGCGATGGCAAGCCCCGCCACGAGGTACAAGGGCTTTAACCCTTCGAAATACCCGAAGGACAGCACTGCCACGAGGTAAGCGACGAGGCAGATCGTCGTGGAGATAAAGTTGATGGAAAAGAGCTCGGTGAAAATTCTGTCCCGCTCTTCCCGCGTCTTTGCCTTGGAAAGCTCCCGCGTGCCGTAGTTGGGAATGCCGAGCGAGGCGATAATGGTAAAATAGGAAGCGAAGTTCTGCGCCACCGAAGCCTTGCCCACGCCATCCGCGCCGAGAATTTTGGACACGTAGACGATGGTGACGAGGGGAATGACGACCTGCAAGAGGGTATAGGTGAGATAGTAGAGGAAATTGCCCGCAAGCGTGCGCTTTTGTCCCGGAAGAACGGGCTTTGCAAAGGCGGGCCGTTCGCTTCGCTCCGTCTTCGTCCCAAAGAGCAGGGGCGCAAACAGAAGAAGGGTGGGGTTGACGAAAACGTCGATCGTGAAGTGCTCGAAAAAGCCCAATACCCAGAACATTCCCGCAAAGAGGAGGGCGCCTGCACGCCGCTCGCGATAGAGTTTGACGAGGACGACCGTCCCAAGGCACACGAAAAACAAGAAGCTCACAAAGCCGTACTGCTTTAACAGCATGGTATAGGCGCAATCGAGGACGTAAACGCTGTCCGTGACGACCTCGGCTCCGAATGCCGTGACGCCGAAGCGGAGGAAATGGAAGATGAGAAAGATTCTGCCCGAAAACATTTCGTTGAGCTTGACGAGAGGAGCGTTCGGAGAGACGTCCCGATTGTACATGACGCCGATGAACAGACAGAACAGGGCGAGAAAGACGGGAACTGCGGTAAAGAGCGCGCTCCCTTTGAAGAGGCTCTCCTGACGGAACAGGGCAAGGCAGAAGCACAGAAGGCAGATGAGCATCATGCCCGTTCGGCTCATGGTATACTGATAAAGCAGGAAATTGAGGGCGAGAAAGACCCCGAAGTGAATGATGTTCAGCTTTTTGAAGTTGATCCAGGAATACAGCCCGATGAGGACGAACAGGGAAACCTGCGCAAAGTTGGGGTGCACGAAGCCGAGGTAAAAGCGCTGTCCCTTTAAAAGGTTGCCGTCGAAATCCTCCGTAAACTCGGAGACGTTTTCGACAATTCCCGTCGTCGCCATGAGAATGGTGGCGCAGAAGATGACGAGGCGAAGCCCGAAGATAAATTTGATGAGGGGCATGAGCTTGACGTCCTTCGACCCCACGATGGCGGCGAGCGTAATCAAAAGCTCGGTGCTGCCCGACTTCAAAAAGGTGAGGACGCCGAGCGCGCACAGACACCAGCCGACAAACGCCCCCCTTGCCGTCCAATCGGTAAAGAGATATTTGAGGGCGAGACAGCCGAGCGCCGCGAGCATACAGAGCTGCAACAGACGGTCGGAGGAGCTCAAATTCAACGCCTTTGCAAAGAGCATGATCGCCCAGAAGGCATAGTAAAAACAAGTCCCCTTTCCGTTTCTCCCGCCGTCGAGCTCAACGGAAAGCGACTTTCTCGCTTTCTCCCTTTTCTTCTCCCGAAAAGAAAGGGCTATCTGCTGTTTTGCCGCTTGAAACGTCATAATTCATCGTCCATATAGTCGAATAAGCGCATGGAAAAATGCGCCAAAATGTTCTTTAAAATTTCATCGTTGCCCGAAGAAGCGAAGTTCTCCCCCGCAAGCGCGGTGGGAATCGCCTCCAGAACGTCGTTTAAGGGGGCTTTGGAATCTCCGCAGAGGACGGTCTTTCGCCCCATGCGCAGGCACATGACCTTGAGCCACAAATCGTCCGCCGAGAGGGCGATGCGCCGAATCGTCTCGCGATCGAACGCCTCTTCCGAAAAGCAACGGGGCGGATAGAGCACGCCGCCGCAACCCGTCGGAATGAGATTTGCGGAAGGGACGCCCCTCTTTTCGTTGTATTCCAAAATCCACTCGAAATAGGGCTTGAGATTCCCCTCTTCGTCGAAGCGGAACTTGTGCGCCCGCATACAGGAAACCGCTTCGGGGAATTTTCGATAGGAAGCGTACAGTTCCTCCAAAAAGGTCTCCGCATACAAAACGTCGTCGTCGACGGTGACGAGAACGGCGTCGGGGTACTCCTGCATGGCAAAGAAGTACTTTTTATGGGGGCGGAGATCTTCTACGAATCTGATCTCCAAGCCGACCTTTTGAAGGGCGGTCAGCTTTTCGGGGAGCGGAGAAGAGAACTGCTCCCCCGCAAGATACAATAGAATGCGGTCGGGACGGCACGTCTGACGGAGCAGAGAACCGACCACGGCAGGCACGAAGGAAATGCGGGCGGGAAAACTCGTGAGCGAAACGATGAGGGGGACTTCCCTCTTTTCCGGGTTCAGCCCGTCCACGGGAGTCTCCAGCTCTCTTCTGAGTCTTCTTTGCGCCGCGATCTGTTTTTTCCGTGCGCGCTTCTTTCCCATGCGCGCAGAAAAGCGACTGAGCTTACCCCACAATCCGGGGACGTCCTCTTTGCCGTATTTTTCGAGGAAGGCGAGCTGATTTCGATAGTATTCGCATTCGTCTTTCCAAAATTTCAGCTCACGATCCATGGCGAAGCCTCCGACGGAGATAATTTTTGACAAAGGCAACCGCATCGCGCGCGGGCGCGTGCTTGAAATAGGCGAGGGCGAAAAGCCCCGTCGGCACGATCAGGCACAAAACGCCCTTGACGAAGAGCCAGATCAGGTTGTAAAGGAGATGTTCTTTTCCGCCGATCGACATGGGAAGGATGGAAAGCAGAAGATATGTGACCGCCGTGACAAGCACGGTGACGCCGAAATAGAAGAGCTGGCGCAGGACGAACTCCTTGGGACTGCGCTTAAAGTACAGTTTAAAGAGGACGACAATTTCCCAAGGCGTCTCGATGAACAGCATACTGAAGACCGTCGCCATGAGCACGCCCGGAATCCCCCAAATCTGCACGAGCAATAAATCGAGAATGAGGTTGACCGCACTCGATACCAAGGGACAAAAGCGATCTTCCCAATAAATGCCTGCCGCCGACTTATAAGCCGTCGTCAGCGCACGCGCACGGTAGCAGTAAAAGTGCAGGCAGAAGCAGGCGACGATAAGCATGCTGTCATAGAGGTTGTTGGGCGTCCAGATGGTCATAAACGGCTGATAGAGAACGAACAGACAGACCGTGCACCACCCGACGAGGGAGAGGTTCATAAAGGAGAACTTCGAAAAATCCCGATAATTTTCATCCACCGATTTCGTGGCGACGGCGTTGCCCGTCGTCGCGCTGATGGCGTTATACAGCACGATGAGAAATCCCGAAACGGCAGTGGAGATATAGTAGTAATTCGCATATCTCGCCGTCTCGAGAAGACTCTCCTCGAAAAAGACGGAAATGACGATCATATCCGTCGAATTGACGATGACCGAGCCGATTCTGTGAAAGAACAGTCCGCCGACGTTCTTCTTGATGACGGAAAGGGACGCCTTGTCCACTTTGCCCTTGCAGGTGTACTGCGGGTACATGATGTCCACCGCCTTGGAGCGGAGGAGATTCGCAAGGATGGTGAAGACGGGCGTAAAAATATAGTAGGCGTAATAATTTTTAAAGTGGAGAAGAACGAGAATCTGCACGGCATACTGCACAAAGCAGGTGAGCGCCGTAATCAGCGTAGAGACGTCTGCGCGGGCGTGCGCCGTTAAAAGAGAGCTCTTATAGGCGAAAAAGAAATAGCTCGCCACCGTATTGAAGAGCGCAAGCAGGTATAAGACGTAGAGATTGAGCGATTCGGGCACCGTTCCACTGACGAGAAAGGGAAGCGTGGGCATCAGAGCGAGCCCCACCGCCAAAATGACGAGCCCGATCACCCGATAGACGTTGCGATAGAGCTTTAAGAGGGCGCAGACGAGCTCGACGTTGTCCTCTGCGATCGGCTTGTACATGGAAAAGACCATCGCCGTGGCAAACCCGAGCTCGGCGAGGGAGAGCACCTGCAAAATCGAGCCGAACAAGCTGCTCGCCCCGACAAATTCATCGCCCAAAGAGTAAATGATAATCGTTCGGATGACGAACGGCATGACCAAAGTAACGATCTGGCTGAAAATGCCGCTCGCCATATTTCTCACCGAATTGCGGGAACGATCAATTTGCATATTTTCCTACCTTTTTCTCCAAGCCGAAGAGGCACAAAAACCATTTCGCGAGAAATTTTGGATTGCCCGTGGCAAAAAAGGCGTATCGGCATTCCTTGCCCGCCTTCAAGCCGTGCTGAAAACGATGGTTGGCAACCTCTCTCGTCCAGAGCTTCCAAAGAGCTTTGTCCGAGCGAATGGTGTCGAAGTTTTTATAGAATATTTTGGTGATCGCGATGGGAAGATTTTTGGAAACCCTTGAAATGCTGTCCTTCTGAATGTAACGGCGAACGAGAATTTCAGGGAGAAACGCCACCGAATGCGCATAGGCAAAACGCACAGACCACTCCCATTCCTGATAGCGCGGCATGCTCTCGTCAAAGGGGATTTCCCTCGCCTTGTCCGCCTTCACCAAAATGGTCTGCGTAACGACGGTACCCGAAAAGAGCATCTGCCTGACGGTCTCCTTATTTCCCTGACGAATGGGGGGATAAGTGGCGGGAATGACGCACTCCTTTTCTCCGCTTTCAAAGTAACTGTCGAGCGCGCAATAGACCATGTCGGCGTCCTGTTCCTTCAAAAAGGAAACTTGCTTTTCGAGCTTTCCGGGAAGCCACTCATCGTCGCTGTCCTGAAAGGCGATAAGCTCCCCTCTCGCCTCTTGGACGCCGCGGTTTCTCGCCTTGCAAGCTCCGCCGTTCTCCTGATAGACGTAGCGCACCCTTGAATCGGAGAAGGAAGTGACGAGCTCCTTCGTTTCGTCCGTCGAGCCGTCGTCCACGACGATGAGCTCTAAATCGGAATAGCTCTGCGAAAGGACGCTCTCCATCGCGCGGCGAAGGGTAGCCGCTCTGTTGTAGGTAGGAATGACGACGCTGACCATATCAATAATAGAAGAAGTGATGGGCAAGCTTAAACCAGCCCGTCTTTAAACAGAATTTTCTCACTTTATCCTGCAAGGAAGCGTAGCGCTCCTTGACGAGGGGTTTGTAATAGGCGAGTTTTTTGAGGCAAGCCTTGATCTCCTTGCTCTTCATGCCCTTGTGATAGAGCCTTGCCCCCACGAGCGTCGTGACGAATAAAAGATTCCTGTGCACGTCCGTCAAATCGGCGATCGCATAGTCCTTGGCAAAGGCGCGAATCTTTTGATAGAGCTTGTCGCAGCTTGCGAAGTATTCCTTTTTGCCCTTGGTGGAAAGGCTCCCCTTTCTCACGTAATAGCGGTACACGGCGGCTTTGGAGACAAAGACCTTCTTCACCCCGCGGTAGTAATCGAGGAGGAAGGAAAAGTCCTCGTAGAGCTTCATGCTCTCGTCGAAACGCTTGTCGCCGATGAGCTCGCGCACAAAGATCTTATCCCAGGGCTGACAATGGCGGAAGGAGAGGAGCGCCGCGCGGTTGGACTTGACGTTGTTCGTCAGATAGTGGCGCATCAGCTCCGTCTCGCGGTCGGTGCGATAGGAATTGAAATGGTAGATGTCCGCCTCTTCCTTGACCGCTTCCTTATAGACGGAGACGAAGTCGTCCGTGACGGTATCGTCGCTGTCGAGAAAGGCGACGTACCTCCCCTGCGCGTGGTCGATGCCGAAATTTCGCGCACGGGAAACGCCACCGTTCTCGAGGTGATAGACGGTGCATTTGTCTGCATATTCGTCGCAGATTTCCCTGCTTCCGTCCGTGGAACCGTCGTCGATGAGGAGCACCTCACAGTCGGATAAATCCTGTTTGACAAGGCTGTCCAGACAGTCCCGAAGGTAAGTTCTTGCGTTGTAAACGGGTATAATAAAGGAAAATATCATAGGCTTTGGTATAGATCGGCATATTCCTGCCGAAAACGCTTGGGAGAAAGGAAAGCGCGGTACGCTTCCGCCCTCTCGTCATAGGAAAAAGGCTCGGTCATCGCTCGCTCGATGGCTGATTGGAGAGAAGAGACGTCCTCTCCTTCAAAAGTAATTCCGAGGTGATGCGTTTGAATGAGTTCGCCGACGCTTCCCCCCTTCGGCCCGACGATGCACTTGCCGTACCCTACCCCCTCGGTCAAAGGGCCGCTCGCGCCCTCGAAGGCGTTGCGATAGGGAAGGACGACGACGTCGCACTGCTGTAAGAAGGAATGCACCTCTTCTTCCGAGAGATAGCGAAGAAGAATCGTCACCTTTTCGGCATACGCCTTGCTCTTCTCCCGAATAAATGCCTCGTCGAAGGCGTCGGGCGCGCCCGCGACGATCAGGCGGAAATTCCCCTGCACGGCGTTTAACGCCTCCAAGAGGAGATCGAGCCCCTTTTCATACCGCGTCTGTCCGAGGGCAAGCAGGACGGTTTCGTCCGTTTTCTGTTTGGGAGAAACCTCCCGAAGCAAAAAGTCGGGATATTCGATGTGTCTGACCTCTCCGCCGTAGAGAGTCTCAAACGTATTTTTGAGCTTTTCGGTGTGCACAACGCTCACGGCGAGCTTTGCAAGCCGCTTATGTCCGAAATCCTTCCACTTTCCGCGGAAGTGCAAATGATAGGTGATGACCCCGCGATAGCGTTTAAGCCACGAAAGCCCGACGCCCCAATAGTTCACGAGGGGATTGCCGTCGAGGAAATGGACGATATCCACCTTCTCCTCTTTGGCGATTTTTTTGACCCTCCGCACGAATTGCAGGTACGAAAGGGGGTGCAGTCCCGATAATTTGGCTTTGGGAAGGGGAATTGCCCCCTCGATTCCCTCCGGGAAGACGAGGGTATTTTCCGTCTCCTCGATGGAAAACAAGGTCTTGGCGTAGGCGACGTGATGCCCGTCCGAAGCGTTGTCCACGAGAAGCACTCTCTTCTTTTTGGCTTCGTCCACCGCCTGCACAAAAGGAGGGGCTACCTTTTCAAAGGCGAAGAGCTGCGCCCGCTCGTAAGAGCGTCTGCCGAGCACGTTGTCCGTGCCGTTGGCGGCGACCGTTTCCTCGATTGCTTTCAAAAACGCCTGTGGATCGAAGGGATCAGCCATCGTTCCGTTCCCGTCAATGAGATCGTATCCTCCGTCCGCATACGTCGAACAGACGATGGGAAGAGAAGCGCACATTGCCTCCAAAAGGACGAGTCCGAAACAGTCCTCCCGCGTGGGAAGAACGAAGGCGTCCGCCTCCGCATAGACCTTGCGGAGCGCTTCGCCCTCCAAAAATCCGAAAAACGTCGTATCGATCCCCTTTTCCCGCGCGAGGGCTTCGAGATTTTCTCGCTCCGCGCCGTTGCCCACCATCCAAAGGCGGTATTCATCGGGTTTGAGCGAGAGCGCATGCAAAAGAAGGTCGATTCCCTTTCGCTCGATGAGTCCGCCCACGGTGAGAAGAGTCTTTTGTCCGCTCTTCTCCTTCTTCGTGAGGTATTTTTTGATGTCCACGGTGAGGGAGCTGACGAAGATTTTGCGCTTTGCGCCGTACACTTCGAGCTTCTTCTTCGCCGCAGACGAGCTTGCGATGAAGGAATCCGCATTCTTCACGATGCGCTTCCTCGACCACTTTTGCACAAAATTCAAATTGCGCTCGTTGACAAGGGTACCGTCCGTCCAATGGACGAAGGGAACGCCGTGTTTTTTGCACCAGGAGAGCGCAGAAAGCGCCGCAGGGTTGTACTCGGAAGCGACGACGACGTCGGGCGCAAGGTCATCGAGCACTTTTTTGGGATTGGGCGGGAAGTAAATCGTCCGCTCCCAGCCCTTCTTACCGACCGTAATGGCCTTGGAATGCAGAAAGACGGAGTCCCGAATGCTATCCTGATCCGTCCCCCATTCTCTACCCTCCTGACGATCGGAGGTGTATAATATGCTAAACCCGTATGCGGGATAAGTCTCCTGCAAATAGCGGAAGAAATCCACCCGATACGGGGACGCAATGTTTGTGATTAACAGCGTCTTCATGTTTTTCTATTGCAGCGTAACCGGCTCTTCCGCCGCTTCCGGCTCCTCTTGCCGCGCTCTGTATTCCTTGACCGCCTTCTTCCTGGCGCGAAGAAATCCGAAACTGAACTTCAAATAGCGCTCCCACAGAAGGTGCGGCTCTTTGAAAATGCGATAGAGCCATTCGAGTCCCGCTTTGCGCCAACAAACGGGAGCGCGCTTGACCGTCCCCGCGAGGAACTTAAAGGCAGCTCCCACCCCCATCAGTTTGCTTCCGACAAGAAGAGAAGCATGCTTCTCCATCCATTCGTCCTGCTTGGGAGAGCCGAGAGAGACCCAGATGAAATCGGGCTTCTTTTCCCTTAGCTCCGCAAGAACGGTCGCTTCCTCTTCCTCCGTCAAAGGACGGTACGGCGGAGCAAACGAGCCTGCGATTTGAATGCCGGGAAAGCGTTCGCGACAACGCGCTTCCAACTTGACGAGAACTTCGGGGCTTTCGCCGTAAAAGTAGTGCGTATAACCCTTTTCGACGCCCTCTTTCAAAATGCGCTCCATGATATCAGGCCCGCCGCAGCGCTCACATACGATGTCAAGCTTTTTCGCAACCTTGACGACGGGCATTCCGTCGACCGCGACGATGGTTGCATTTTGATATGCCTCTTTCGCCGCAGGGGAGCGTTCCGCGATGGAAATGTGCGGCGCGCCCAAAAAAGAGACGTAGCACGCCCTGTCGACGGGATAATTCTGGATATAACCGATCAGCTCGTCCTGCGTACAGGCGTTATAGCCGACCGCGCCGAGCGTTAAGTTTCTTTCGATGATATTCATAGTGTTTCCTTTATTGTAACATGCGGACAATGGGATTTTCCGCAGGAAAGACGATTCTTTTGGAAGGATACAGATAGACGGACAACAGAAGCAAAAACACGTTCATGGTGACAGAATAAAGGGACATTTCCATCATGCCGAGCACCGCCATACTCACGATGGCAACGAACGCTTCCTCCCTGTCCAACCGCTTGCACCGAAGGAGATATCCGGTATTCGCCCATAAAAACAGAGCGCAATTGATGAGTCCGAATCTGAGCCAGAAGTTTAAATAGGCGTTATCCAACATACTCCAGTCATTTTGAAATTTTTGTCCGAACGGCGTCCAGACGGAAAACGTCGAAACGGCGTAGTGATTGAGTCCCAATCTCGTCGAAAAGAGGCTGTCGAGCTTTGCGCAGATCCGTTGCCATAAGGTCGGATCGTCAGAGAGTTCCTCAAAGGTATGCCCCATGATGACGCTGAACGCAAGCAGCGCGAAAAACGAGCATGCGCCGATGATATACAGCGGTTTCTTGAAAAATCGAATGCGAATGAGAATGCTTAATAGCAGCGCGAAAAAGACGACGAGCATACTCGTACGGCTACCCGTCCAGCGATAGAGAATGTAGTTCGAGAAGACAATGCCGAGGTATTCTAAAACATAGAGCTTGTTCTTGCGCACATAAAGATACAGAAGCGCGATGACCAAAAAGCTGATATGAGCGACGTTCGGATTGCTGTATCCGATGCTGCGGCGAACGGTCACAACATGAAAATCACCCGTAAAGAAATACGCGACGATGTCAAAAATTTCTCTCTTTCCAAACAAGATTTCGGGAATAAAGCCTAAAATCGCGCCCGATACCATGTACAAATAGATTGCTGCCCGCAAATAAAACGTATAGATAAGAAGGGGTCTGACCGGCACATCCTTCATGCCGACAAGTGCAAGTGCGAGAATGGTCAGCGGGAGCATACCCGTCATCAGATAGCACATAAACCCGCAGAACACAAGCGCGCAGGCGATAACAAGCTCTTGAAATTCCCAATCGGTCAGGAGAAACTTAAGGGCGAGAAATCCGAGCGAAACGAGGGATAAGATCTTGTAAATCCGATCGGCATCCTCAAAGGCAAGCCCCTTCGACACCATCTGAATGCTCCAAAAAAGGTAGAAGCAGAGCTTGGCGAAAAAAACTTTATTCGGATTTCTGACGGCATAAATGAGTTCTTTGCCCACGACTGTATCCATAGAAGCCTCTCTTTCGTTCGGAATTTCCGATTTCTCACTATCATCATAGCATAAAATCAATCTCTTGGCAAGTGGTTTGAAAAAATTTATCCTGTCAAGGCACGGCAAATTATGGCGTATCTTCCACGGGAGGGCTGCATTTCATCTTTCTGTTGCAGATGGAAAAGAATGCCCGCACGCCGATAAGCTTTGCAAGAAAGACGAACTTTGCCACCTTACATCCCCTTTGTCTCAAATAAGGAAGGCAGGATTTGACCGCCGAGCGATAGCGCGACCCTTCCGATTTGACCATACAGGCGCGAATGCAATGCTGAATGAGCCCATCCGCACAGTACGCCTTGATCGCCTCCCGATCCGCATAAAAACTTTCGTCCACGCTGTCATACAGTCTTTTCCACGTTGCAAGGGTGGGCAAAATCGCCTGCTTTTTGTAAGCGGTGCAAAGCGACCCCCCTCTCTCCTCCGTATAGGCGTAAAAGGAGAAATCCACCGTTTCCACCTTCGCCCCCTGCAAGAGGAAAAAGAGCCATTCGCAGTCCTCCGCGGTCTTTCGTTCGGGAGAAAAAAAGATTCCCCTCTCCAAAACGAACTCCCTCCTATAAAAGCTCTGTCCGAGGTACGGGCTGAAGAGAAAGAGCCCCTCGGGCGTTCCTTTCTTCTCCGTCCAGACGAGCTTTCTGCCCCGCTCGAAGCGAACGGAAGAGGAGATCACGTCCGCAGAAGTCACGGGAAGGCGGAAAAGGACGCCCTCTTCCATGGTGTCGTCGCTGTCGAGAAAGTAGAGATATTCTCCCTTTGCCGCGCGAATGCCTGCGTTCCTCGCTTCGCCGACGTACCTATTCTCCTGATGAATGCAGCGCACGAGGGGGGAAAGGGCGAGCTCGTCGCAGAGCGCCCCGCTCCCGTCCGTAGAGCCGTCGTCGATGAGAAGGACTTCCAGATCTTCCCCCTGTGCAAGCACGGAACGCACCGCCGCGCGCAGATATTCTCTTGTGTTGTAAACGGGAATGATGACGGAAACTCTCATTTGTCTGTCGTATAATGCAGAAATACCGCATTGCATAGTTTGAGTAAATTTTTCAATCCTATGACGTGCCTTGCCCAAAGGAACAAGCGAGCGGAGCAGTCCTTGTCCTTCAGAATGTACAGGTGCTCCCGCACGTACGCCATGAGTTCTTTGCTGAGCGCTTCGTCCCGCACGAGGGCGGCAAGGGCGCAAAAGCTCAAAAATTCGTTGCAGATTCTCTTGCGAAGCGCTCCCTCTTCGTAGTCAAAGGACGGAAGATCGAAAAGGAGCGCTTCGAGCGCCTGAAGAGAGCCCAAAATATTGTCGGCGCTCATGCAGTTCATGAGAGACCCCGCCCTGTGTTCGGTATAGCGATAGCAGGGCGTCTCCAAGACAGCCGTCTTTCGGGAACGATGCAAGAGCCGCACCGTCCAGACCCGATCTTCGGAATTGATGCGCTCCTCCTCGAAGCGAATCCCCTCTTCTCTTAAAAATGCAATGCGGTAAAAAGACTGTCCCGCATAGGGAGAGAAGGCGGCGAGCCGCGAATTGATGCGCTTTGCAGGCATTCCGCCATCGAAGTCGCCCTTTTTTACCCGCTCTTTTCCCACCCGACAATCGTAGGCGTAAAAGCGATTAGAGGCGATGACGTCCGCCCCGTCAAAGAAAAAAGCCGCTTGGAGTATCCCTTCGCACAACAGGTCGTCGGCATCCAGAAAATACACGTATTTTCCGCTTGCCTCGTCCAAACCGCGATTGCGCGCAGCACCCAAGTAGGCATTTTTCTGATGAATGACTTTGATGAAATCGTATTGCTTCTCAAATTGATCGCAAAGCTCCCCCGTCCCGTCCGTAGAGCCGTCGTCCACGAGAATAAGTTCGTAGTCCGTAAAGTCTTGACGAACGATGCTTTTTACGGTTTCTCCAAGAGTCTCTTTGCCGTTATAAACGGGAATGACGATGGAATAAAACATGGCTACTTCCTGATTCCGTAGGGGTTGTTTAAGATGGAAGCCTTGCGGCGTTTCCGGCGTTGAACCTTGCGGACAATCCAGACGACGAAGTCTTCGAAAAGGAGAATGGTACGGAAGATCCCTTCACAGACGAGAAGGAAGGTCAAAATCATGAGCGAAACGCGCTCGATGATGTTGGCGTAATTGAGATAGTAATAGTAATTCGCCTCTAAATTGGGCATGATGGGAAGCACGTGATAGAAGGTCTCTTCCCACGTAAACATGCCGAACAGCCCCACGAACAGCGCCGCATACATCCAATGCAGGGGATTTTTGAAGTTCGCCTCGTTGAGGAACATCAGGCAGGGGAAGATGAGGAAGGCGAGCGAATAGGTGTACACACTCGAAGTAAAGGTGATGGAGCAGATGGAAAGAAGGGTCGCGCTCTTCCAATCCTTATCCTGGAAGAAGGAGAAAAGGAAGCAGCAAGCCAAGAGCACGTTGCCGAGCGGCTTTGCCACGTCAAGCGTCTTAGGATTTTGGTAGAATTTCGCAAAGAGAATCTGAAGCGTACCCGTAAAGGAGAAGCTCGTGCTTCCGTCCACCGCCTGTTCCAGAACTTCCTTCACCGTTTCCGTGGTTTCTCCCGCCGCGGCTTCCACCCACCAGATATCGCCGTTCGTGACGAGCACGGATTTTTCCTCGGTATCAAAGCCGAAGTTAAAGACGGATTGCAGGTATGCGAGGATGTTTTCCGCCATTCTCCCGTAATAGAGGAAGGGGGTGACGAAGAGGACGAGCCAATAGACGAACAGCCGAAGGGCGCCCGTAAATTCTTTCCGACGAATGAGCAGAATGACAAGAAAGGCGGGATAGATCTTCAAACAGATCGCAAGCGCCAGGCAAACGTAGGAAATTTCCCTCACCCACCACTTTTCGGATTTGTACAGGGAGAGGAACATGGCGGAGAAAAGCACCGCATAGACGATGAGATTTCCCCTGTCGATAACGGAGATCATGCCGACGGAGAAATACATGAGGAAGATAAAGGCGACCTTTTCAAGCGGCGTCCCCTTTTTCTCCTTATAGAGCAGTGCGGCAAGCCCGATGAGCGCGAGCGTAAAGACGAGGAAGAAGAAAAGCATGCCGATCTGGGTATTTCGAATCTCCTTTTTCTCCAAGAACTCGTAACCGGGAATGAGGTGCAAGACCAGATTTAAGGGAATGTAGAGAATGGGCGCATAGATAACGTGGTATTCGATGTACAGATTGGGGAAATCGGAGTCGGACATGGAGTTGAAAAAGTCCATGAAATAGTCGTCCGCATCGGGATAGAGAACGGAAGTCAGGCTGACGCCCTCCGTCGAAAACGCCATGACGGCTGCCGAAAGGAGAACGACAATGAGCGCAATCAAAAAGGAGATGGAGATCAGATTGATCTTTCCGCAAGCAATGTTGTGCCCGAAGGAGCGCAAACGCTCCGAAGGGAAGAATTTTCCGACGCGCGCAAAGGCAGGCTTACACTTCTCCGTCCAAAGAGAACGGAAAAAAGCCGCGATCGCACCGAACATTTTTTTGATTTTTTCGGAAAATTCCGCCATGAATTTACTCTCCTATCATCGGAATTTGCATGATTTCTTTGAGTTCTTCCCGCGAGAGGAAGGGCGCCAAATCTTCGAGCGGGGGGGACACAATCCTGCCGTCCGGCAAGAGCCGCGAGGAAGATTTGGGTTCGAACGCCTGTCCTTCGTCGATGATAATTTCCAGAATGCCCGCCCCTTCCTTGTTCAGGAAGCGGGAGATCGCCCCGCCGAGCTGTTCGTTGGAAGAGCAGCGCATGAAGGGGAAGCCGTAAGCGCGGGCGATTTTCTTCATATCGGGGAATTCGAGGTCTCCGCTGTCGTGACCGATGCCGACGGGATTTCGCTTGCCGAAGAAGGATTTTTGCGTGAGTCGGATGGACTGATACCCCCCGTTGTTGAGGAGGAAGAGCTTTACAGGAATGCGATTGGTCAAAAGCGTCTGCAATTCCTGTAAATTCATCTGAATGGAGCCGTCCCCCGTGATGAGGATGATTCTGTCCCGCTTGGAAGCGAGGGCAACGCCGAGGGCGGCGGGGAGATCGTAGCCCATGGAAGCCATGCCCGACTGAATGAAAAAGCGCTGATCCTTCTTCATGGGAAGGGAATGGCTGCCCGCGACGCAGGCAGTGCCGTTGCCGACGACGATGAGCTCGTCATCGCGCAGGCGCTCGGACAACCGCTTTAAAAAGCAGTAGGGATTGGCGGGCTTGGAGGGAGCGCACATCTTCTCCGTGATGACGGGGTATTTTTTCTGCCACGATTTGCAGAGGGCGAGCCACTCGGTATGCTCGGAGGGCTTTGCCTTGTACGCAAGGCGGGGAATGACGTCCGCAATGTCCCCCCAGACGGGCAGATCGACGTGAAGGGTGGGCTTTTTCAGCTCGTACTTGTCGATGTCGACCATGACGACCTTCGCGCCGCGCGCCCACGTTTCGTAGTTATAGCTGACCTGACGAATGGAGAGCCGACAGCCCAAGGAGACGACGAGGTCGGCATTTTGCACCGCAAAATTGCCCGCTCTGTCCCCCATAATTCCGCCTCTGCCGATGTAATCGGGGTGGGTGTCCCAAATGACGTCGATGGAGTTCCACGCCGTGACGACGGGAACATTCCACTTTTCGACGAGTTGCAAAAAGGATTCCCGCACGGCGGCGTAGCGAATGGCGCTGCCCGCATAGACGACGGGACGCTTTGCCTGTCGCACCATGCGGCAGATCTCGTCGATCGTCTCCTCGGAGACGACGGGCGTTTCCTCCTCTTCGTCAAATTCTCTCAAGTCCTCCGTTTCGATGATGGCGGACTGCACGTCCGTGGGAATATCGAGCCAGACAGGGCCTCTTCTTCCGTGCATGGCAAGGTAATACGCCTTTTGCAGGTGATAGAGGATATCCTGCGGATTTACGATCATCTCCGCGTATTTCGTCATATTTTTGACCGAACCCACGATGTCGAATTCCTGATCGCCCACTGCGCGCAGCGGAAGCCCCGAAAGCCGAGCGGTGGTTTCCCGCTTGACCTGTCCCGAAAAGACGAGCATGGGAATGGAATCGACGTAAGCGCCGCATACCCCGTTTAAGGCGTTGATTCCGCCCGGCCCGGTCGTCACGCAGATTGCGGCGATTTTATTTTCCACCCTGGCAAAGGCTTCCGCCGCGATGGCACACGCCTGTTCATGGTGGCAATAAATTGATTTCAGCCCTTCTTTATGCCCAAAGGAATCGTTCAGGTGCATAGAGCCCCCGCCCGTCACGGAAAAGAGATGGGTAATCCCCTTCGAAACGATAAAGTTGGCGACATAATCGGAGAGTTTGATGCGCATTTTTTATTTTCCTCTTTTTTCTCTGTCAATGCGCTTTCTTCGATAGCGGTATAACAGTACGTCAATGACGATGGTAAATACGATGATGACCACGGAAACGAGAATCATTTTCGTGACGACCAATTGGTCGGTATAATGCTTATTGATGAGGTCTTGCACGTAACCGGGCAATTCCTCCATTTTGAAACGCCCGTCAAAGGAGAGGGCAAACGAATCGTCCATCTTCCACTTTGCGAAATTGGAATAGCTCATGCGGTAAGAGGCTGCGTAATCGGCAACCCATTCGTTGAGGGAAAGGGCGATTTCCTCGATTCTCGAATTCTCGTTGATGACGACCACGTTGTCGTACATCTCGCCCGAAAACGTATAGTCGTTGTAAACGCTTCCCGTCGAATAGCAGTTTCTCAGCTGATTGGCGCTGTAGCTGCACAAAAAGACGAGCGGTTGCGCCCGATTGAAGTAGACGCAGTTGAAAACGTGACCCGCAAAGTTATCGACGATGCCGCCGCTCCGCGACTGTCCGAAAACGAGCGCCTTGGAATAGCAGTTGACGACTTCCGCCTTCACGCTGACGGCGTGCGAAGCGATCGTTGCGCAGTTCGCCCCGTAAATTCTGCCGCTCTCGACGCCGAGGTTGCGAACCGTGCCCGCAAGCTGACCGAAGAGGGCGTTATTGACCGATTCGGGAATGGCCTTGATCATGAGGTTGGTGAGGATAAAGCCCGCGCCGTCGTACGTACCGAAGAAATAGCGGTCGGATTCGTAAATGCCGATGGGCACGAAATTATACACGGAGGAGAGGTCGAAATCTACGGTCTGCACGAAGTGCATGGATTTAAAGCTCTCACCGGCGTTGACGCGGACGGACAGGAGGACGAACTCCTCCACGCTCTGCACAAGATAGGGAGACATTCTCGAGCCTTCTCCCTGCCAGGTTTTGAGTTCGGAGGTAAATACGGGCGTTTTCGAAAGCACCCAGCGATTCAAATCCTCTTCCTTCAGGAAGAGATTGTTCAGCGTCACCGCTCTGCCCAGATTGAGAATATCGATAAATTCCGCCTCCTGGAAGAAGAATGCGCCGTACTCCTTGCACTGCACGAAGTCCCCCTTCGCCGATTCGGGCGCCAAATCTGTTCCATAGCAGTAATACGCCTCGCCCACGTCCGAGCCGACCACGGGAATGTCCGTCGTAGCGGAGTAGTACCAAGCGTTCATGACCTTCCCATCGAAGGAATCGACGAGTCCGCCGCTCCGCTCCTCCCCTTCGATGCGGGCGAGAGAATAACAATTCAAAAGTCTCGCGCTCTCCGTGCCGTTCAGAACGAAGGACGCAGCCACGCGACCGGATACCGAGCCGCTCTCGATGCCGAGATTGCGCACCGTACCCGAAAGGTGGGAAAAGAGCGCCGAATCGCCCGTCGAGGCGATGTTCAGGTTGGAAATCGTATGTCCCCCTCCGTCGTAAATGCCCGCAAAATAAGTCTCTTCCGTGCCGATGGGCGTGAAATTCGAGAGGAGTTTTAAATCGATGTCCTCCGTCTGCAAAAAATAAAGCCCTTGAAAGGATTTACCGCCATTGACGGTGTTGCGGAAAACGGTGAGATCCTGAATGGAAGAGATGCGATAGGGATTCGACCGCGTTCCCGATCCTTCGAGGGAAATGTTGGAGTCAGCCGACGCCTTCTTGGTCTCGGAAAGGGAAAACAGACAGCAAAAGGCGCTTACGGCAAAGAGAACCGCAAGCAGCAGGAGAATGCACTTTTTTCGGATGGAGATCCGCAATCTATAATCTGTCATAAGAAAAAGCTTCCCGTTTTTCGTCAACCGTATGGTTTGTCCTTATTATTATACCGAAAAACGGGAAAGATGTCAATGATTCTTTTGATTTTTTATGCTTTAGCAGGCAATTTCCGCACTTTTTTTGCATAGCGCAAAAGGCTTTCCGCCGTCAGCAGTCCAAGCATTGCCATATAAGACAGAAGTTGGATGATGTGCATGAACGAAACGCCCCAGCGGAACGCAAGCCGATAGTACGAAAGCACGTTAAACGAATCGACGGGCGCAAGCACGAGGAGAAAAAGAACGAGGTATGCCCAATCGATTTTCTCCTTGTTCTTTTCGAAGAGGAAGGCGAGAATGGGAACGACGAACATACAGCCAGAATAGGCGAAGCTGATGCTCGGGACGAACAGCGTGGCAAGCGCGGAGGCGAGCAAGACCTTCCAACCTCTGTTGGCGGTCAGTCCCGCGAAGAAGATGCAGACGATGATAAAAAGCGTGGTCAATTTGCCGACAATTTCAAACGCCTTCGCCGTTTGCACCACTTCCAGATCGATGATCCCTTCTCCTAAAATGCCCGCGAGAATCGCATAGAGGTTGTACGGGCTGTAACTATAAGACACGCCGTAGACGACCACGTTGACGCCCGTACCCTTATCGCCCGAAAAGTCGGTGAGCCAATGCAAAAACGCCTCGATGTTGTCGAATCCCCCGTCGAAGAAGGCAAACGGCAGGACGAGCGCCACGACGGAATAGGCGGCGGTGCGGACGAAGCCCGCAAAGCGCTTTTCCTTTAAGAGAATGAGCGCAAAAGCGGCAGGGTAAATTTTAATGCCCACCGAGATTGCGAGGGAAAGATAGGCAAGCTCCCTCGCCCACTTTTTTTCCGAATTGTACCATAGGAAAAAGGCGATGGTGAAGGGAAGCGCCATCAGAACGTAATTTCCCCTGTCGTACTCAAAGAGGAAGGGGACGGATACGGAAAACGCAAACGAGAGGAGAAGGGAAACCCAAAAGGGCTGCTTCGCCCGACGGCATGCGACGTAGATGAGGACGTAAGTGGGGATAAGGCAGACGGCGTAAAAGATGAGAATGGAGTATACGCCCTCCATGGAGTTCCTCGCAACGCCCGCCCCCTTGGAATAATCCGCCATCGCGGTAAAAATCTGCGCGATCTTTAAAACAAGAGGAGGATAGGAAGAGTCTGCTCCAAGGTAAGGGTTGTTCTTTGCAACCATGAAATTGATGTTAAACCAATCCATGAAGATGTCGTCGCGATCCTGAAAGAAGATATTGGTATCGTAAAACAGCATAGAGAAGAAGCGGTAAAAGTCGTTTGTCGTCTTGATGACCGCTCCGCTCGCAAGCTCCTCGTCGGGAATGCGGATGTTGAACGCATACTTGATGAACATGACGGGGACGAGAAGGGCAAAGCACAGCAAAATAATGCCGATAAAGAGCATCAGCATCTGATTTTCCTTGGATTTTCCCCTCCACCAAAGCGCGAGCTTATGCAGTTTTTGTGCCGTCTTTTCTTTCATTCTTTTTTCCTACACGCTTTCCTTTTCTGCCCTCGAAAACAAACGAAATCACGATGGCGACGAGCGCCGCCGCAATTGCCAGAACGCCCAAGACGTTCCAAAGATAACAGGAAACGAGGACGGATCGGAAGCGAATCGCCATTTCGGGTCGCAAGGTAAACACCTCGTCGCTGTAAGAAAGTCCGTCTTCAAACGTCCACAGAATGAGGGACGAACGCTGATAGGCGTAGCGGGTTGACCCCAAAAGGATTTTTTCGTTGTACGCCTCCGCGAATTCTTCGTCCACCTCCGAAAAGTCGAAGTTTTCCTTGCACTCTTCCGTATAGGAATCGTCCATCCATTCGCTGACGAGTTCGCCCGAAGCGCAGCAAGCGTACATTCGATCGTAATTGTAAGACGCGAGCGGGTGCTTTTGCGAATTGTCGTACCAACTGAGCACGATTTCTCCGTCGAAATTGTCGACGAGTCCGCCGCTTCGCACAAAGCCGTACACCTCCGCCTTCGAATAGCAGTTGCGCAAAAGGCTCTGATACCCCTCGCAGACGAGTCCCGCCGCGAGATTGCCGTAAATTCTGCCGCTTTCGAGCCCCAAATTGAGGAGCGTTCCCTCAAAAGAACCGAACAGGGCGTTACAATAGGCGAGCTCGTTTTCCCGAATCACCAGATTAGAAATGGTGTGCCCCCCTCCGTCGTAAACTCCCTGAAAGCGAGCGATGCCGCCCGAAAGCCCGATCGGCATGAAGAAAACGCCCTGCATGTCGATGTCCGCCGTTTGCAGAAACATCTGCCCGTCGAATTTGTCGCCGCTGTTGACTGCAGCTGCGAAATACACGAGATCGGAGGGTTTGGAAATGAGATACGGGTTTTCCTTCGTACCCTCTCCTTCAAGCCCGTAGGAAAGAAGTCGGGGCGAGCCCCCCTCCCAGAATTTGAGAAGGGAAGGGTCGAACGAAATGCGGAGCGCGCCGTAAAGAAGGCGGGCGTTCATCACCTCGTCAATTTCTCCCGCATAGCGCACCTGATTGCCGACGTTTAACCCGACTTCGTTGCGCGTGACGGTACCTTTGGTCGCACAATAGGCGATCGCCGTCGCATTGTAACCTGCCAAAGGCTCTTCCCCGCCGTAGTAAGAAGAGGCGACCTTGCCCGCAAAATTATCGACGAGACCGCCGTTTCGAAGCACGCCCTTGAGCGTGATATTCTGCGCAATGCAGTTGACAATGCGGCTGTCCGCTGTTCCGCCGACCGCAAAGGTCGCACAGCAAGCACCGTGGATTTCCGCATCCGAAATTCTGAGATTGACGACAGAGCCCGCAAGCGAGCCGAAAAGGGCGTTATTGTCCACTCTGCCGTCGGCAGTTTTCAGCATGGTGAGATTGGAAATCGTATATCCGTTTCCGTCAAAGACGCCCGCGAACTCCGTCCCGCTATCGTATGTACCGATGGCGACGAAGTTTTCATAACAGGAAAGGTCGATATCCGCCGTCAGGCTGACGTACTCCCCTTGATAGCTCTTCCCGCCGTTGACGGAAGCCGAAAGGTAAGCAAGGTCTTTCGCGGTAGAAATCAAATACGGGTCTTCCCTCGTACCGCTTCCCGCCAAAGAATAGCTGCTATGCGAATACACGGGGTGATTTTTCCCCTTTTCCCAGCCCAGATAAGAAGTAGCGTGCAGCATGGCGTTCTCGGCGCTGTTTTCGTCCAAAAGCCGCGCAAAGGAGTCGCTGATCATGAGTTCGGGCAGAATCGTCTGATTGTTTTCGGCAACTTGCACTTTTTCTTCGCTCAAATCCCCGTTCGTATAGCACGAAACGAGGGACATCGCGCCGTAGCCCACGAGCGGAAGCTCCTCTTCGCTGTAAGCCCAGCAATGCACGATCGAGCCGTTGTAGTTGTCGGCGATGGAGGCATTTCTTCCGAGCCCTTCGGGGGAAAGGAGGGTATAGCAGTTGTAGACGGTAGAGACCGCCCCCGGCATACCGGAAGAGACGAAGGTGGCGCAGTTTGCACCCTCGATCGTTCCGCTCTCGACGCCGAGGTTGCGAAGCGTGCCGCCCAATGCGCCGAAGAGCGCGTTGTTAACGGTGTCATAGCGCGTATCGATGCGAAGGTTGGAAAGGACGTGCCCTCCGCCGTCGTAAGTTCCCTTAAATCCCGTGTTCTCTTCGGGGTTACCGATGGGACGAAAATAACCGGAAAACTTAATGTCCGCAGTCTGGTAAAAACACACGCCGAAAAAGGTCTCTCCCTGCGAAACGCGGAAAGAGAGCTCGTTTAAATCCCTTTCGCTCTTAATGAGGTAAGGATTGGAAAGCGTCCCTTCCCCTTCGAAGGACTCTGCCGAAGCGGAGAGCGTGCAAAAAGCGCCCGTCATCGCGCCCACGGCGAGCATCAAAAGTCCGCATATGATTTTGAATGCGTTTTTACCCACAGACAATTCCCCGAATCAAAAGTTTATTCTTCTCTCTTCTACGGCAAGGGGACGTTTCGTCACCTTGGATTTCACCGTCAAGAGGTATTCTCCGATGACGCCGATCGAACAGAACACCCCGCCGAACAAAAAGCACATGACGCAGAGAAGGACGTAAGGCATGAAATCGACGAGAATGGAGAGTCCCGCAAGGACGCCGACGGCGATGCCGCCGCAGACGCTCGCAAGGGACAAAAAGAGCCCGAAAAAGGTGATAAAGCGCACGGGCGTCTTGGTATACGTCGTAAACGAGAGCATTGCCGCGTCGTAGAGGCGGGAGAAGTTGTTGCTCGTCTTGCCCGCACGGCGCTTCTGCTGCTCGTAGGGAATCATCACCCTGCGGAAGCCGAGCTCCGCCACGATTCCCCGCAGGAAAGGGGTGGGGTCGTCCAAAGAGCGAAGCACTTCGATAAACGACCTATCGTAAAGCCCGAAGCCCGTAAAGTGCTCGATCTGCTCGACCTCGGACATTTTTTTGATGAGTTTATAGTAGATGGTGCGCAGTCCCCGCACGAGCTTGTTTTCCTTGGAGGATTCCTTGATCGCGCAGACGATTTTCGCACCCTGCTCCCATTCGGCGACGAGCTTGGGAATCATTTCGGGGGGATCCTGGAAGTCGCAGCACATGGAAATGACGCAATCCCCCGAACACTGAAGATAGCCATAGTAGGGAGAATTGAACTGCCCAAAGTTGCGGGCGTTGAAAATTGCCTTGATGTTCTTGTTCTCCGCGCACATCGCCTCGAGCTTTGCCCGCGTGCTGTCCGTGGAGAAATTGTCGATGAAGACGATTTCGTAATCGTAGGAATCCAACTCGTCGAGCTGTCCGATAATAGCTTCGCTCAAAGGCTGTACGTTTTCTTCCTCGTTGTAACAGGGAACGAGGACGCTGATTTTCTTACGGTTCATGAAAATACCTCGCTATAAGTAAGCCTCTGCGATTCCCTCCGCAAAGGAATAGGCGGGAACAAATCCCGTGTCTTTGGTGAGCTCGGAAAGATCCGCCACCAGATACATGGGCTGATGGGGATAATATGCCTTTCCCCCAAACGAAATGGGAAGATCGGGCGCAAGAAGGGAGCGCATGGTGAGGACGTACTCGGAAAGGGGCGCGCCCTTGCCGCTGCCGACGGGATACGTTTTGCCGTGGACTCCCTTTTCTCCGATGAGAAAGAGCGCACGCGCGGCGTCTTCGACGTACAAATAGTCCCAGATCTGTTCGCAAGGCGTCAGGCAGGGGCTTTCTCCTCCCTTCATGCACTGCGCAAGGTAGGAAATCAGGGTCGTAGGTGCGTCGCCCTTGCCAAACACGCTCAAAATTCTCGTCCAGCAATGGCGGATGCCCAGCTTGTCGCAGGCGAGGAAGGAGAGCTTTCCCGCCGCGTACTTGGCGATTCCGTAGCCGCTTTCGGGATTGACGGGGGTAAAAGAGCCGATTTTTTCCTCTTTTCTGCCGTATTCTGCCTGCGAGCCCGCGCCCACAAAGCACTTCGCGCCCATTCTGTGCGCAAGCTCGACTGCGCCCAGCGTATAGGCGATGTTTTCCTCCTGCGTTCGGACGTCGTCCCGACCGAAGACGGAGGTCTTTGCCCAAGCGAGATGGAAAAAGACGTCAACTTTTTCCTGCGGTGCGAAGGACGCATAGTCCTTGAGATCGCACGAGAGAATCTTAACCCCCGCGGGGAGATTTTGCATTCTCGAAGAAGAAGGGCGGACGATGGCGATCGCCTCGTGCCCGTTCAAAAGCGCATAACGCAAAAGGGCGGAAGCGATCATGCCCGTTCCGCCGCTGACTGCAATTCTCATAAAATGCCGAGTCTGTCTTTTGCCTGTTGCAGGCGAACGGTAAACATCTGCATTCTCGCTTCGTCTTCCTTCGCCATGCGATTGTAGTAAGCGCACTTGTTCTGCAAATAGAGCGTTTCGAATTCCATGGCGCGATAGATGGCCTTTTCCAGCCTCTTTTCATCGTCCATAATGCCGAAGACGACCTTTCTCGTTTCGAATCTATCTACATAGGGAGCAATTCTCCGAATGAAGGGAATGGCGTCGAAGCTGATGCCGCCCCCGAAATTGACGAGATACCCTCTCTTTCTCGTGTATTCGGCAATCTCCTTCGTCGTTTCGAACATGGTTTCGTTATTGATGTCCGCACGGGTGAGTCCCATGGAAGAGGACAAATCCACTCTGCCGACGGAGACGACGTTCAAAAATCCCTCGCCCTCGTCGAGAATGTCCTTTAAGTTCTGCTTGCAGGTCTTGGTCTCGGCATTGATGATCCAGCTGATGTCGTTTACCTGGTCTCCGTAGACCTTTTTGGCTGCGCCGACGTATTTTTTCATGGCGAACGGCGTTTCGATCATGGGCGCCATGATGCCGGTTGCGCCGAGCAGGCGGCACTGGTCGAGGTCTCTGACCGCCTCGCATCCGCCGATTTTGATGAAGAGCTGCATATCGGCACGGAAGATCACTTCATTGAGTTGGACGAGCTCGTCGGTACGACTGCCCTCCGCTTCGAATTCCGCCTTGATGGCGAGGACGTTGTGTTCGTCCCTGAGCTCTTTGAGAAGATCGAGCATTTTCTTTTCGATTAAATTCATAAATGAATCCTCCTGTTTAACGTAATGTTTCGGGCAAAATTGGCTTTTCCTCTTCGGAAAGGAAGGGGAACATGTCTTCGAGCGACGGGGACACGATCGACCCGTCGGGAAGCGTTTTGGAAGAGAGCTTGGGCGCAAAGAACTGCTTCTTGTCGAGAACGACCTCGAGCATGGCAAAGCCCTCCGTGTTCAGCCAATTTTGTACCGTTTCGTCGATTTTTTCGTGGCAATCAACCCGGAAGAAGGGAATGCGATAGGCGTAGGCGATGCGCTCCGCTTCGGGGAGAGAGACGCCGCTCTCCTTGGAAACTCCGCAAAAATGAGAGTGGAAGGAGTTGGTCTGCGTCTGGCGAATGGAATGATATCCTTCGTTGTTGAGCCAGACGATCTTCACATTCAACTGATTGCCGACGACCGTTTGCAGCTCCTGTAAGTTCATCTGAATGGAGCCGTCCCCTTCGAGGCAGATCACCCGCTTTCCCGCAAGCGCTACGGCTGCGCCGACTGCCGCAGGCAAGCCATAGCCCATGGACGCGCACCCCGAATTGGTAAAGACGCGCTGACCTTCCCGCATTTCCATTGCCTGGAAGGAGCAGACGCAGGCGCTTCCGTTGGAGCAGACGACCGTCTCGTCATTCGAAAACGCTTTCGAAAGCTTTTTCATAAAGACGTAGGGATTGACCGGCGTGGATTTTTTGTAGTATTCGGGAAGATCGGCGGGGTAGCGGAAGGCGACTTCCTTTGCCCATGCGCGCCAAGCCTCGTGATGCGGGGCGTAATCTTCCTTTAAAAGGGCGGGCAACAGCTCCCGAAGATCGGCGTGAATTTTCAGATCGACGTGCAGGGTCGGCTTTTCGAGCTCTGCCCGATCGATGTCCACGGAAGCGAGATAGGCGTTTTTCGCAAAGTTTTCCCAATTGTAGCTGATGATGCGGATGTTCATTCTGCATCCGAGCGCCAAAACAAAGTCTGCGGTCTGCAAGACGATGTTGCCCCCGCGTGTGCCGACCGTAGAAGGTCTGCCGCAGCTGAAAGGATCGGTATCGCCGAGAAGATCGTGGGAATTCCAAGCCGTGCAGACGGGGATTCCCCATTTTCTGACGAGCGCCAAAAATTCTTTTTGCGTGTCCGAAATGCGGATTCCGTCTCCCGCCAAAATGACGGGGCGCTTCGCGGCGGAAAGCCGCTTCATCAGCGTCTGAATCTGTTCTTTTTGCGGGGGAGGAGGAAGCTCTTTTTTATCCTCCGCCTCGTCGTAATCGAGGAGCGTTTCCGTATCGATGAGCGCGGACTGCACGTTGATGGGAATGTCCAGCCACACGGGCCCCGGACGGCCGTGCGTGGCAAGATAGAACGCCTTTTTGAGGTGATAGCGAATGGAATTGGGATCCGTCACCATGACGGCGTACTTCGTCATATATTTTGCGCATTCTACGATGGGAAATTCCTGATCTCCGAGCTGTCTTAAGGGAAGGGAAGGACAGCTTGCCACCGTCGTCACGAATTTGACCTGACCGGAGATGACGAACATGGGGATCGAATCGACGTAAGCGCCCATGACGCCCGTGAGGGCGTTCGTGCCGCCCGGCCCTGTCGTCACGCAGACGGAGCACATCTTTCCGCTCGCCCGCGCATAGCCCTCCGCTGCGACGGAACAACCTTGTTCGTTGTGATTGTAGAATACCTTCAATCCCTCTTTTCCGCCGAAGGCGTCGTTCAAAAACATGGCGCCGCCGCCCGTCACGCAGAATTGATGGGTAATTCCGTTTTCAACCAAAAAGTCTGCCACATAATCGGCAAGTCTCATTTTCATACGTCGTTATGTCCTTTGCTCTCTTCTTCGGCAAGGTCGTTGCTCTTTCCCTTGCGGAAACTGAAATACTTCTGTCCGAACCAGCTCGCCGCCGTCTGTACGACGAGCACGCCGAGCTTTACCGCGTAAAATTGCCAGCTCTTGTCGGGATAGTCCAGCCACGCCTGCATACCGAGCTGCGAAAAATAGCTGAACAAAAAGCAAACAAGGTACACGAGCGCAAACCGTCCGATTTCCCGCAGGGATTTTTTCTTGGAGCGGAACGTAAAGTATTTGTTCCAGAAATAGCTGTTGATCGCGCCGATGATTGTACCCGTAACGATGGCAACCGCCTGATAGACGGTTGCGGAGACGTCCGTATGCTGTTGAAAGAGAAAGCATACGAGCGCATCGACGCCGAATCCGATTACGGTATTGAGCGCCCCCACGAAGAGGAAGCGGATTCGCATATCGTAATAGAGCTTTTTGACGAGAGCCGTAAACTTCATTGGGAAATCGCCTCTTTGATGACTTTGATCATCCTGTCGATCATTTCGTCCGTCATGCCGGGATAGACCCCGACCCAGAAGGTGTCCGTGGTGATTTTATCGGTATTGGAAAGCTCCCCGACCACGCGGTAGCCCTCCCCCGTTTTTCTCATCTCGTCGAAGCAAGGGTGCTTGATGAGATTGCCTGCAAAAAGCCTTCTCGTCTGCACCTGTTTGGATTCGATGTATTCGACGACTTTGAAGGAATCGACCCCGTCCTTACAGGTGATCATGAAGCCGAACCACGAGGGATTGGAATGCGCGCACGGCTCGGGAAGGATGAGCTTGTCGGTGCAATCCTTTAAGCCCTCTTTCAGTCTTGCCCAATTGTGCCGCCGCCGCTCGGCGAATTCGTCCACCCGCTTCATCTGCGCGCAGCCGATGGCGGCTTGCAGATCGGTGGGTTTTAAATTGTACCCGAAATGGGAATAAACGTATTTGTGATCGTAGCCTAAGGGAAGCTCGCCGTACTGTCTGTCAAATCTGTGTCCGCAGAAGTTGTCCCTTCCCGAAGGACAAACGCAGTCTCTTCCCCAATCGCGCATGGAGCGGATTGCCCGCGCCAGCACGGGATTGGACGTATACACGGCGCCGCCCTCCCCCATCGTGATGTGGTGCGGGGGATAGAAACTGGAAGTTCCGATGTCGCCGATCGTGCCCGTGTAGCGCTCCTCTCCGCAATAGAGATACTTCGAGCCGAGCGCGTCGCAATTGTCTTCGACGAGCCACAAATTATGCCGATCGCAAAACGCTTTGACTGCGGTAAGGTCGAAGGGATTGCCGAGGGTATGGGCGATCATGACCGCCTTGGTCTTTTCGGAAAGCGCCTCTTCGAGCTTGGAAACGTCGATGTTGTATTGAGGAATGGTGATGTCCACGAAAACGGGAATCGCGCCGAAGTTGATAATGGGTGTTACCGTCGTGGGGAAACCCGCCGCAACGGTGATGACTTCGTCCCCTCTCTTTATACGCCGCTCTCCGAGCAGGGGAGAGGTCAGCGCCATAAAGGCGACGAGATTTGCGCTCGAACCGCTGTTGACGAGAGAGACAGAGCGCACGCCCAAAAACTTGGCGAACTCGCGCTCGAACTGTTCCGTCCACTTTCCCGAAGTGAGCCAAAATTCAAGCGCGCTGTCCGCGAGGTTGACCATTTCTTCCTCGCCGTAAACGCGAGCGGCGTAGGTGATGCGGTCTCCCTCTTTGTATGCGGGCTTCTGATGATAATTTCTGTAATACTCGGCAACGAGGTCGAGAATTTTTTGCTTATCCTGTTCTTGTTGTGTCATATCCGTTCCTTTTCTTTTTGATTTTATAAAAAACTTGCCTGCACCAATCGGATAGCATCTTCTGCGGGAAGGAGAGTACGAAGGAGACGATACTCAGTAATACGAGTACCCATCCGACGATCAGAAGCGACCTTCTCGGAAGATAGGCGATCCATTGCAGCGATTGGCGCGGTGTATTGAAAATGCCGTGCAGATACCAGACGTTCATGCTGTTCGCCGCGAAAAACGTGACGAAAAACAGGCACACTTTGTACAATTTGGGAACTTTTTTGAGGAAAAACGCACCCGTTTTTCCCACTTTTGCGAAGAAATAGACGAGGAGCGGAACGTAAATCCAAGCAGCGCGCAGGGGAAATTCCGCCGCGTCCGTTTCGCCGTATCGAATCACGATGGTCGCCACGCAGACGAAAACGCCAACTCCCAAAGAAAGATAGGAAGGAAGCTTTTCGAATGCCTCGAACGCTTTGTTTTTTGCGATCAGATAGCCGAGGGCGACGATGGGAAGATAATCCAGAAATTCATCGACGAAGGGAAGAGAGGAGACGCCCGAAAGAAGCGCGAACGCGCGAAGAAGGGAAAAGGTGAGAAGGAGAAGTCCCGCGTCGGCGAGCATTCCTTTCCCCGTGGAAAGTCTCGCAAGAAGCGGGTACGCCGCGAGGGCTAACAGGTAGAAAAAGACGTACCACGCGTGACAGACGTTGATATACTGTTTCCCGAACGGGGTAAAGACGGGCGGGATGATCGAATAGTCTACAATTGTTCCGCCGACTCCCGTCTCCCATCCGAACAGATTTTTGAGAAGAGTGGAAAAATCGGGCATGGGCTCGCTGCAGAAAAGCCCGATCGTAAGAAAAATAAGGCAGACGAGCTGATATTGTAAGAGGAAGGAAATCCCCTTTTGGAGGCGGTAGCTCCCCTTTTCATAGCGGTCTTTCAGGACGAAAAAGGCGACGCCCGTCACGAAGGCAAAGAGATCGATGCACACTTTTCCGAACGATACCATCCAGGGGACGCACCGAACGACAAACTGCAAATGCCAATAATCGAAGCCGATGAGGTGGTGGTAAAGCATGAGCACGATGGCAATGCACTTGATGAAACGTGAAGTATTTTTGCCGAAAAAGGCAGGTGTACGCGCTTTTAGCATGGGAAATTACTTTTCCCAAACCATCCAGGGCGCTTCGCCGGTTAACATGAGGTGTTCAAGGTAATTCTTTTCGCGGAGCGTATCCATGCACTGCCAGAATCCGTTGTAGCGATAGGCGCAGAGCTGACCTTCCTTTGCGAGCTGCTCTAAAGGCTCCCTTTCAAACGTCGTGCTGTCCCCCTCGATGTAGTCGAGCACCTTGGGGCTGAGCACCATGTAGCCGCCGTTGATCCAGCCGCCGTCTTCGGGGCGCTTTTCCTTAAAGCTCTTGACGGAAGCGTCGCGGCTGATGTCGATGGTGCCGAATCTCCCTCCCTGCATGACTGCGGTGAGGGTCGCGAGCTTGCCGCTCTTTTTGTGGAAGGCGATGAGGTCTTTGATGTTGATGTCCGAGACGCCGTCGCCGTACGTCATCAGGAAATCCTCGTCGCCGAGGTATTGGCGGATGCGCTTGAGCCGTCCCCCCGTCATCGTATGAAGACCGGTATCGACGATCGTCACCTTCCAGGGCTCTGCCACGTTGTTGTGGACGATCTGTTTGTTCTCCTTGGTAAAGTCGAACGTAATATCCGAATGATGCAGATAGTAGTTGGCAAAATATTCTTTAATGAGCGTCTGCTTATAACCGGCACAGATGATGAACTCGTTGAATCCGTAATAGGAATACTCCTTCATGATGTGCCAAAGAATGGGCTGATCGCACAATTCCACCATGGGCTTGGGCTTGAGTCTGCTCTCTTCACTGATTCTGGTGCCAAGTCCGCCTGCAAGAATAACTACTTTCATGTTCTTTCCTTCTGTTTCTGTTTTTTCGTTAGGTGTACCCACTCGATCCCGATCGCCCCGAAGTACAGCATGGTCTGAAGTACGTAGGAAGGCAGTACGAGAGAGGGCAAAAAGCCGCAAATCGAGAAAAATACGAGGTAATAGATCTTTCTACCCTGTTCCATCGTCTGATACTCCCGCATATACTCGGCAATGGGAAAAATCAAGTAGATGACGAGATAATAATACGATACGGGGCAAACAAGCGTCATGGCGCAATTAAAGAGAATGTATTGCGTAAAACGATTGTCGCTGACAATGGAGAGAACCGCACAGACCAAGAGGATCGACAGGCAAAACCCGAGCGCGACGTAGCGGAGCACAGACGATCCTTCTCCTCCCCCGAAAAGCAAGGCAATCTTATAGACCAAGCTATATGCCGAAAGGTTATTGCCCGCCGAAATGCGATTTTCTCCGTAGACGAACTTCCCCAGATTACCGAGGTAAAGGGAAATGTTCGCTAAGCCTCCTTCGTAGCAGAGAAAAGGAAGAATAAACAGGGGGATCGAATAGAGAATGACCCGCAAAACCGCCATATAATCCTTTTCTTTGATGAGGAGCGCCCCGAAAATGAAAGGGTAATATTTGCAGACGCCCGCCGCAGCGAGGGAGAGGAGCGCAAGCTCCTTCAACCACTTGTTGGGCGAACGGTAAGCACAGACGAATACCAGCAAAAGCAAGAGCACCTGCTGTACGTTGCTTCCCCGCGAAATGGCGTAGATGCCGAGATTGGAAAAGATGAGCGCGAGGGAAAACCACGTCTTTTCCTCCATGTCGCTCGGCAGAATGCGCCTTACCAAAAAGACGTAGAATACGATGAAAAGGAGGACATAGGGAGCATAACTCAGCCAAAATGCGCCCGAAGTGACGACCGCTTTGTTGTACTCCTCAACCGATACCTCGGAAAGCCGATAAAAAAGATCGTTCCCCCTGCAAAAAAACGTAAAGGGCAGCAAAAGGAGGAAATTCAAGGGGGTATACATGGTGTGAAAATTCCCTATGTACGGGTTCTTTTGCACCGAAAAGAAGAGATACTGTCCAAAGTCGGACATGGCATAGCTGAAAAAATAGTCGAACGCAGGCCCGATTCCGCCGCTCTTGATCGAAAAGAAGAGAATGCCTCCGCCGATCAGGACGACGATGATACCGACCTGAACGAGAAAGAGCTTAAGATAGGGATGCTGGATGGTTCTTGTCATGGTTTTTCCTGTACAGACGGCCTTTCAGACTGTCGCAAAAGGTAAGGATCGCGAGCGCACACGCGGCAATTCCCTGGATAAAGTCGATTGTCGCGTATCCGTGCTGCAATCCGTGCGACCAAGTCGGAAGCAAAAATCCGAGGTCGATCGTCAAGAGCTCACAGAGAAACAATACAAAATAAGCGATGTTTTTCCTGCCCCCTCTGTCTTCCGCCAAAAAGAGGACAAAGGGAAACAGCATGATCGCCGCCGTATAAGCGTAGCTGGGGGAGGGTAACAATAAAACCGCAAGCGCCGCGCCGAGAACGGCTTGCCACTTGTGCGTCGCCAAAAAGAGACTGCCGACGGTGAAAACGGCAAAGAGGACGCGAACGCCGAATCCGATGCCGAACACCCAATCGGGCAACTCGAAAAAGGAACAACCGCTGACGAGAAGGGCGAATACGTGCACGAGGTTGTCCACCGCAAGGTCGTTGGACGTCCCCGTCGAAAAGCGAACGCCTTCAGACCAGAACGAATAGGGCTCCGTGCTGAATCTCGTCAGATTCTCCGCAAACCACACGACGTTTCTGATTCCGCCCTCGAAGAAAAAGAAGGGCAAAAAGCAGAGCGCGAGCGAATAGAGCGAAACCCGCAAAAAAGCGTAATAGCGCTTTTCGCGGAGGAGAAGAAACGCGAAAACGAGAGGATAGAGCTTTGACCCCACCGCGCAGGCGAGGGCAAGATAAGAAACCTCCCGAAGGACGGGCGATGCGCTGTCCTCGTACAGGAAAAAGATACCCAAAAAGAGAAGCGTATACGTCAGATAGTTGCCCCGATCGATGAGGTAGAGCATGGGAGCGGAAAGGACGAGGGAAACATACAGAAAGATCGTCTCTTTGAGCGAAAAACCGACTTTTTTTGCATAGGCGCGAAGGACGAGCCATGCGCCCGCGAAGAAAATCGAAAAGTAGAGAACGAGAGAAAAAATCCCCCTTGCCGTCGCCCGAAGGGCGCGCGCCGTCTCTGCCTTTCCTCCGATCAGGGAGAAAAACTTGGCAATCGTGAGAATGAGCGGAGGATAGGAAGAACCGCCGCCCGGATCTCCCTCCACGAAATAGGGATTGTTTTCCGACACCATGAAATTGATGTTGAAAAAATCCATGAATACGTCGCCGACGTCCTGAAAGAAGATGCTTCCGCTCAAAAAATCGGGGCCATACAGATCTTTGCCGGGGGCAAAAAACAGGTAGATATAGAGAAGGTACAAAAGGACGCAGACGACAGAAAGCGACACGAACAGCCAAAGAAATTTGCACCGCAAAGGAAGCGCCGAGAACGACGTTTTCAGCGAATGCAATTTTTCCTTGAGCTTTGTTCCTCGTTTCGCCATGGTTCTTCCTTCAGCATCGGGGAAAAACCCAACACTCATACAGAAGTATTATACTTCTATTTTCGTCCCTTGTCAACATTTCATACCCCAATAACTGCCAAAAAAAGCAAGAAAGATTTCATTTTTATGACCACGATCTCCTATCACAAACCCGTTTGGAAAACAGACGCGCGCAAGACAAGGAGTGCGAGGAAAACCCGAAGGAGTTTACTAGGGCGTAAATGACTGAGGGTTGCCGCAAACTTCGCTTTAAGTCGGTTTTGTTTCAAAACCGACTACTTTGCTCCGTCGCGCCTCCTCTTCCCACAAAATCTTTGCAAGCAAATCTTTTGCGGGAGCCCTATCTTTGCCGCAGCACGACACAAGGGTAGCAGCAAACGCATCGGGTAAGCCTGAAACGTGTCTTTTTTGTCCTTTCCGTGCCGCCAACGCTTGATATACCACCTGGTATATCCGCGCGTTGTCTACCCAAAAATCCCTAAAAAATACTTCGTTTCAGGTGCTTCGCAGTTTTTACGTGCATAAACGCCGTAAGACAAGGAAACCGAATGCAGCCGTATTCGCCGGTTGACACAGTATTACGGCTGTTTTCTGCCGTAAAAACCTTATCCGTTGCGTTTGCTGCTACCCTCTTGCACGATGTATGTTTTTCAAACTTTTCGCTTTCTCAGCCCGAGAAGAAAAAAGAGTAGATAGAGAAGAGCAGTGGAAAGGAAATATCCCGCAAAGTCGAGAAGGGAATCGGAAAGCTGCGCGCCTCTCCCTTCGGCGAACAATTGCAAAAATTCGGTAAACAACGCGAGAAAGCCGCCGCACGCCAGGGAAAGGGGCGTCTTTTCGAGGGACGCGGTAAAGAAGAAGGCGAAAAAGCCGAGCGCCCCGCACACAAAAAATCCGCCGAAGTGTCCGATGCCCTTGCGGATAAAGGTCGAAAAACCGTCCCACCGCTCGCTTAAGGGCAAATTCGCACCCGAAGGATCGGGAATGAGCGCGGACAGCACTTTATCCACGATCTCCCCCACGAACGAGCTTTTCTCGCTCGAGCTTTCGGCACTCAAGCACGAATGCACGATGAGGAAGGAAGAAAAGGCAATGTATAAAATCCAAAAGAGAACGGCAAGGCTACGCTTCATATTCCTCCGGAAGTCTGCTTTCGTGGCAGACGAAGTACAAGATCTGATAGCGCGAAGCCGCTCTCTTCAAGGCGGAGAGGGCAACCTTTAAATTGTCGCCGTCGAGATCGGCAAGGGGATCGTCGAGAACGAGAAAGGGCTTTTCTTCGGGATAGAGGGCGTCGATAAGGGAAAGCCTCGCGCAAAAATCGAGGACAGCGCGATAGCCCTTGCTCAAAGAAGCGGTATCCTGCTTTTTCCCCTCGGCGCGGAAGACGAGGGAAAGCTCGGTATCGAATCCGAACTGTCCGAGGCGTTCTCCCTGAAACTCCTTTAAATAGAGGAGGAGGCTCTCCTGCATTTTGCCCATGTACCTTGCGGAAAGATCCTCTCTCGCCCTTTGCAGATATTTTTTCGTATTTTTCAGGGTTTCGTACTTCTTCGTCGCCGCGGCGCTCTCCGCCTGCTTGGAAAGGAGAAGGGACTCGAGCTCGGGAAGCGCGTCGGCAATCGCCGCAAACCCTTCCTCCTCGCGGGCGCACTTTCTCGCCCGCTCCTCGATTTCCGCCTTTTCGGCGAGCCTCGCCTTGCGGTCACGGCTCATCTCCTCCGTGCGATCGGAAAGCTGTTCTTCCAAAAAGTCGGAAGCAATCCCCTTTTCCTCCTCGAAGGAAGAGATGGCTTCTTCCTGTTTCTTGAGTTCGTTCCGATAAAATTCGTAGGTCAGAAGGCGACTGCGAACGGCTGCGGCATTCGCCCGATAGCGCGCCTCGAATGCGCTAAGCTCCTTCTGCAACGCTTCGATTTGAGCAGTCAGCTCCTCTTCCTTTGCGGTGAGAACGAGGTATTTGCGGTAATTTTCGACGGCTTGGGAATAGCGGTAATAGCGCACCGTCCAGGATTCGTTCTCCGCACGTCTGCCGAGCGGCTTCAAGGCAACTTCGTGGGGAAAGAGTTCGGAGAGAAGCTCCTGCGCCCTGCAATAGCGGTCGACTTCGTCCTCAAGCTCCGAAACCCGGCGCAAGAGCTCCTCTCTGCGCATGGCGTTTCCGACGGCGAGCCGCGTCTCTTTTAAACGTTCGGACGTTTGCTTGATGTCCTCGTCGATGGTTTGTCTCTCTTTCTCATAGGAGAGAAGAGCGCGCCCAACCGCCTTTTCCCGCAAAAGAAAGACGGGTACGAGGGTGCAAAGCCCGACAAGTCCCAAAGCGGCGAGCGCAAGAAGAATGAGGAGAAGGGGAAACATTTCTCCACCCTTGAAAACGAAGAGCAGAACTGCAGCCAACGCGCCCCCCGCAAAAACGAGGGCGGAAAGAAGCATGCCCGCGATAAAGCCGCCCCTTCCCTGATGGAAGGGCTTTTCCCGCTTGCGGTGTTCCCCCGCCGCGGCTGCGGCTGCGTCGAAGTCGTTTTGCGCCTCGACTTCCTTGGAAAGCGCCTCCTCTTTGGTGAGGAGGGGAAGCGTGGAAAGCTCCTCTCTGCATAGGTCTAATTCCCTTCCGCACTGTGCATACGTCTCTCCGTCCACCGCGCGAAGGGTCTGCACCTGTTTGATGAGAACGTCCGCTTCCGCGGCGTGCTGTTTGAGGGTATCGAGCTCCTCGCTCGGAGCTGTCCCCACAAAGCGGCGGCGCACCTCCGTATAATCGTCGAGCGGAAGGGCGCTTCTCTGTCCTTCCAGCCCCTTTTTTTCTCGTTCCTTGCGCTCGATTTCGTCAAGCTCCTCCGCGGTCGGAATCCTGCCGCGGAAAAATTCTTCTTCCTTCGAGAAGGAAGTCCGGTATTCCTGCCACTTCTCGTGCATGGCGCGATACCGCCCCTGTAATTCGAGCCGCGCCTTTTCCTCTGCCGCCTCTTCGTAGCGGCGTTCGGCAAGCTCGAGCGCCTCGTTTGCCCGCACAAGCTCCCTTTGAATGCCTTCGGCGCGCTCCTTGCAGGCGAAAAGACTGCGCTCCGCGCGCTTTGCCTCCTCGATTTTGCGGTTTAACTCATAGCGTTCGACTTCGAGGCGATCTAGAAGCCCGTTCGTCCCCTTGTCCTGCTTGTAGCGTTTTCTCGCCTCGTCCAATTTTTCGATCGCCTTGTCGTAAGCGCCGATGTCCTCTTCGTCCTCCAAAAGCCCGTTGAGCTTGGCGGTCATGCTGTTTGCCGCCCCGTCGAACTCGACGTTCCTCCCCGAAAAGAAGGTACTCCGCTCGTAGGCAGCAGCATTCAGTCCGAACAGGCGTTCGCCGACGTCCGCGCCGTAGTCGTCCGAGAGCTTGTTGGTGCGGTTGTCGTAGAGGGCAAAGGTATCCTCTCCCTCCACTTCTCCGAAATACCGCTCGATGCGGTACTCCCGCTCGCCCACGGCAAAGACGAGCTCGCCGCCGTAAGCGCCGCCCCGCCAGGGGGTGTATTTTTTGCGCTCGTTTTCGTCGAGCTTGCGCTTGGTGGTCTTGGGAAGTCCGAAGAGCATCGCTTTAATGAAAACGGCAAGGGTGGTCTTCCCCCATCCGTTTTCCCTTAAAAGGGGCTGTAACCCCTCTTCAAAATTCAGATCGAACTTGGAGAGCTTGCCGAAGTGCTCGACGTGACAGGAAAGGAGAATCATAAGTCCGCCTCCCCGCGCAAGGCGCGAATGCCGCATTCGAGAATGTCGTCCTGCTCCTCTTCGGAGAGCTTGCTCGCCCTTACGAGGCGGACGAACTCTCCCTTGAGGGAAATATCCCCCTTAAAATCGTCCGCAAAGACGGCAAGGCGGGTCTTGTCCTCCACTTTGACGAAGCGGAAGTTCGGGCGATAGCGCTGTTCGAAATAGGAAAGGTCAAAGGAAAGGTCGGGATTTCTGTCCCCGCGAAAGACGATTTTGACCATATCCGAAGAGGGAATCGAACAGAGTGCGCGATCGATTTTCGCCTCTACCTCGAAGATTCCCGTATCCTCCGCGGTCAGTGCGACCTCCGCCTCGTGCAGAGTGAGAGACGCAAAGGGGACGAACGTCCTTTCAATGGTTTCGCCGACGTCGAGGAGCAAAAAGCCCTTTTCGCCGCACTCGTCGAAGCCCCGCCCCTCGAGACAGCCGGGATAGGCGTAAACACCCCTTTCGTCCAGCTTTCCCTCCCGATAGGAATGGAGATGTCCGAGCGCAAGATAGTCGATGTGTTTCCCCCGCAACGAGGAAAGCGCAATTTGAAAGGAGCCGTTCTTATCCGCAACTTGTCCGTGTAAGAGAACGATGTTCTTTCCCGTCTCGGGAAGGGTGAGATCGGCTGCCCGCTCGTCCGTAAAGTCCTCCGTGCCGACGAGATTCACACCGCCGAGGGTATAAGAAGTCCACCCCTTAGAAAAGGCGTGGCAATTTTCGGGCAGTGCCGAAAGCTTGGATAAATTGTTTTCGTCGTGATTGCCGCAAAGATAATAGACCTGAACGTGCGGGTGCGCCTTTAAGACGCCGAGCACGTCGTTTACGGTGCGGGCAGGCACTCTTCCGCTGTCAAACAAATCTCCCGCGATGAGAATGCCCTCCACCCCGTTCTCCTCCGCATAGGAAAAGAGGCGCCCAAAGGTCAAGAGCAGTTCTCTCCTCCGCTCCGAAGCGAGGGAAGCGGAAAAGGAACTCGCCATGCGGGACTCTAGATGTAAATCGGCTGTGTGAATAAATTTCATACGGTTTTCCATGCTTATGACTATGATTTTTTATCACAAGGTAGTTTAGAAAACAGACGTGCGCAAAACAAGGAGTGTGCGGATTTGCCGCTACCCTCTTGCACGATGGTTGTTTTTCAAACTTTTCCACATTGTAGCACAATCCCTTGCAAAATGCAAGGGGAAGGAAGAAAAAAAGGGGAAAACGCAATGTTCCCCTAAATTTGGTAATGCCTATAACACCCGCTCGATGGCTTTGACGCGGTTGAGCGGAATGGGCGCCGTCTGCGCGGTGTTTTGCTCGATGGAAACGACGGTTGCCCGCACCGTTCCCCTGCCGTAAGGGACGACGACTTCGTCCCCTTCCTTTAACAGGGAAAATTCATTCAAATACCAATATTTTTTGCCTTTGTCCAATCCTTCCGCAAATTCGACTTTGGCAAACGAATAGACTTCGAAATCCGAAAGGACGCCTCCGCTCAGCGAATGAATCATAGCTCCTCCTTGTACCGATCGAGGAAGTGATGCACTCCCTCCTTGTCCTTATAGGCGATGACCGTGGACAAATTGACGTTTTGCACGCTCTTGAAGATGTTGTTTTCCACCTGTGGATTCGTCCGCTTGAGGGTCTTGATGAGATTTTTAATTTCGAGCCGCTTGGAAGAGCTCTCTTGTCTCTCTAAATCTGCCGCCGCAGCTTCCGTAAATTTACAGGCGCACTGAATGAAGTGCAGGTCGTTGTCGTCCCGCCAACGGCGAATGTCCTCCTCCCGCACGTAATACAGGGGGCGAATGAGCTGCATCCCCTTGAAATTGGTGGAATAGAGCTTGGGCATCATCGTCTGCACCTGTCCGCCGTACAGCATTCCCATCAAGATGGTCTCGATGACGTCGTCAAAGTGATGCCCGAGGGCGATCTTGTTGCAGCCGAGGGACTGCGCCTTCGCATAGAGCGTCCCGCGCCGCATGCGCGCGCAGAGATAGCAGGGACTCTTTTCGACGGTAAAAACGGACTCGAAGATGTCCGACTCGAAAATTTCCGCGGGGATGTTCAGAAGCGCGCAGTTCTTTTCGATGATTTTGCGGTTCTCCACGCTGTAGCCGGGATCCATAACGAGAAATTTGAGGGCAAAGGGAAATTTATCGTGCCGCTTGAGCTCCTGAAAGAGCTTCGCCATCAGCATGGAGTCCTTGCCCCCCGAAATGCAGACGGCGATCGTATCTCCCTCTTCGACGAGGCGGTACTCCGTCACCGCTTTGGCGAACTTCGTCCAAAGCTCCTTGTGGAACTTCTTGCGAATGCCCGTCTCCACCCGCTCGAGCGTGCCCTGCCAAGGGCTTTCGATCACCCAGCGCACGTAGCCCCCTTCCAGATAAGAGGCATCGTACCCCTCTTCCTTTAAGGAAGCGGCGAGCGCTTTCGATTTTGTCCCCGTCTGACAATAGAGCAAAATTGGTCTGTCTTTGGGAAGCTCCCCTTTGCGCCGAGAAAAATCGCGGCAGGGAATATTGAGAGCGTCTCCGATTTTGCCGTAGGCATACGCCCCTTCGTCCCTCAGATCGATGACAAGTGCTTTCGTCAAAGTGTTTTCTCCCGAATTTTTTGTTTCAGTATAACCCATTCGGGGCAAAATGTCAATCGCTTTTCCCCTTTTCCGCTCCCGTGCACGAAAATGCACAATCCGGAACAAAGATACGCAGCAACAGTCTTGTTCTTTTTTCGAATGTATGCTATACTGAAAGCATACTCTACTCGTATGGGAGGTCTTGTCATGCAGATTACGCAAAAGGGAAAAACATATCTGATTCCCCTCATTCTCACCCTCCTTTCGGGAATCGTCTCCACCGCCATTTTAGGCATTTTGCTCTTCGGACTCATTCAGCCGAGGCTCTACTTTCTCCTCTTTCTCTTCCCCGTCCTTCTGGCAGGACTACTCACCTTTTTCTCCAAGCGGGGAAAGCTGAATGACGTCGCCTGTATCGTCCTTTCCGCCCTCTTCCTGTTTGCCTCTCTCTTCGCCTACCCTTACGGGTTTTTCTTCACCCTCATCATCGAGGCGACTACGCCCGTCACCCATCCCGTTTTTTACGAGCGCACCTTGCGCCTCTTGGGCTATGAAAAAAACGAAGCCATCGCCTTCTTCCCGCCTTCCGTTCCCAAAGAAGCGACAGGCGTTTCCTTTTACTATATGACGGGAATTGCGATGGCAGGCACGACCTTGGAGCTTTGCTTCACGGACGAGGACACGGTGAACGAATACCTGTCCTATGCAAAGGCAAAGGGAATCTCCCCCTCACCCGTCTCAAAAGATCATACGACTTACACCCAAAAGTACAAATACGCCATGCCCGAAACCTTTGAATGCTATCTCCTCTTTTCGGACAATTCCAATCACGGAGAACGGGAATTTTTCGCCGTCGACGAAGCGAACAACGAAATTCTCTTCTGCTACGAAAATTGGTAAAAGCCCTCTTTTCCGACAAAACAAAGGCGCAAGCGGTTGCCAATCGCTCGCTTTTGTGATAAAATAGAGGGGAATCTAAAGAAGAGGTCTCTATGAAAATCGCTTATCAACCGCCCAAACGCAAACAGCCCTTTTTCTCCGTGATCAAGGGCTTTTTTCGTCTCTTTACACCGAAAATCAGAGTCGTCTCGACGGACGGAAAGATCCCCGAGCAATGTCTGTACGTCGCAAACCACGTCAATAAGATGGGGCCCTTTCAGTACGAGCTCTATTTCCCCGTCTATACGGTCAAATGGGGCGCGCACCAAATGCTTGAAAATTACAAGACGAGACGCAGTTATCTGAAGAACACCCTCTACATTCAAAAAAACAAAGTCCCGCCCTTCTGGGCAGGATGCCTTGCGACCTTTGAGGCCTTCTTTTCGCAGTTTTTCTACCGCGGCATGAAGTTTTTGCCCACCTATCCCGACGCGCGGCTCGCCAAGACCATCAAGCAGAGCGTTACCGTCTTAGACGACAGCGCACTTTTGATCTTTCCCGAAAATTCAAACGACGGCTATCACGAAAAGATGACGAACTTCTTCCCCGGATTCGTCATGGTGATGGATCAGTACCGCAAGGCAAACGGGAAAGACATTCCCGTAAGACCCGTCTACTATCACAAGAAGAAGAGGCTGATCGTCGTCGGCGAAGCCTGTACTCTCGGCGAATTTCCGGGCATGAAGCGCGGTCAGATCGCGGAAGCCTTCAAGGAGCGGGTCAACGGACTGTACGAGCGCATCGAGCGCGGCGAGTTCGATCAAAAACGCCGGTAAGAACAAAGAGCCGTGTCGATGCTATCGACACGGCATTTCTTTTGTGTTTTTCTCTACAGCTTGGAATAGCCGTAGCTGTTGATGAGCGCATCAAGCTTGACGCGACTTCTGCAAAGAGGACAGACGGCTTTGTTGTGCGTCTGATAGTCGGGTAGATCTTCGAGGGAGAAAATGGGGTAGACCTCCGTTTCCGAGACCTCGCTCTGCACCGAATAGAGCGCGGCAATGCCGACGGGCGTGCCTCCGTAATACTTGACCCCTTCCACGGCGGTCGCCGCGGTGAGTCCCGTAGAGACGTTGGCGAACATAATAAGGACGTGCTTGCCGAAAACGAGATTTTTCAGGTTATCCCGAAGCAAAAGCTGTCCATTGGAAAGCTCGGGCGTCAGAACGGCGATGTCCTGCCCTTGATTGATTCCGCCCTGCGAAAGCTTATCTGCGAGAAACGCCGCGACCATCTTCGTGCGCTCCAGACAGACGATGGTGTCGACAGGCGTGGCGACGTAGTGTTGCGCAAAGCGCTCGGCAGCCGCCTTTGCCATTTTGTGCATGGATTTCATCTCCGTCAGATCGACGAAGTAATTGGTATGCGAATGGTTGGTCGCAAAATGCCCGGGAATGACGGTAATGGCGATGGCGCTGTTTTGCGGCGATACTTTGTAAATTGCTCTGGATTCCATAAAAATCCCCCTGCTCATTTTCTTAACCGGAGCATTCCAAACTCGGATTTGAAACATTCCGGTTATAGTATAGCACATTTTTCTTCGCTTGTCTATCCCTATTTGAAAAATATCTGTCTTTTTTTGTTCCAAACACCTTTCCGCAATCTGCTCCTTCTGAAATTACCAAAGCTTTCACGCCGATCCAAAAATTTTCACGGTTTGTCGATTGACAGACCCTTTCTTTTTTGCTATAATAACAACCGAACAAAAGTAAAAGCATGGGGAATTATGGCTAAAATCCAAAATGAGGTGGGAATTACCACCCTTCGCTTGAAAAAACTGAATAACACGAGGGATTTGGGGGGGCTGCCCACCAAGGACGGAAGGGTGGTCAAATACGGAAAGCTCATTCGCAGCGGAAAGCTCTTTAAGCTTCCCGAAAAGACGATTGCGCGCCTGCATCAGATCGGCGTGACAAAGATTGTCGATCTGCGCATCGACACGGAAATCGGAGAATACCCCGACACCATGATCCCGGGGGCGGAATACATCCGCATTCCCCTCCTCTGCACGGCGACGGCGGGCATCACGCACGATCGGAGCATGAGAAGGCTCATGGCAAAAGAAAGCAGGCGCATCAAGGAAGAGTTCGGCAGTGCGGACAACTACATGATTGCCATGTACGAATCTATTCTCTTCCAGAAAGACCCGCAGCAAAAGCTCGCCGAATTTTTACATATGCTCATCGAGGAAGAGGGCTGCGTCCTTTGGCACTGCTCGGCAGGAAAGGACAGGGCGGGCGTCTGCGCCATGCTCGTTGAGGGCATTCTCGGCGTCGACGAGCACATCATGGAGCTCGATTACTGCCTTTCGGACGTCTTCCAGCGCAGAAAGCGCTCCTGGCAAAAAATCGGCATGACCATTGCTCCCGTTTCCGGACAATTCAAAGCGCTGATCATCGCCATGATGAAGGCAAAGCGCATTTATATCCATGCAATTTTGGAAAAGATCAAGGAACGCTATCAAAGCATTCCCAACTACTGCAAAGAAGCCCTCGGCATCACCGAGGAGGAAATGAAAGCCCTTCGGGACAAGTACCTCGAAGAAGTTCTCCCTTTATAAAAGCATCCTAAATCCGATTTTTTCGGCAGATCTTGGTAATTTTCTAAGATCTGCCGAAGTTTTTCCAAGAGAAGGAAAGGATTTCTCTTTGAGAACGCCCGATCCGATGAAATGAGAGAACAGTCACTTTTTTGTGATTGTCTTTTTTTGTTTCAAATCTTTTGACTTTCGACAAAAAAGTTGGTATACTGTTGTGCCGAGGGAGCGGATATTATGGAACATTCGGAACAAAGAAGCCCGTCGTCACTGTACGAATCGGACAGAATCGTGGGGCTCGCCATGGATTTTGCGGAAAAGCTGCTGGAAAAAGGAGCGCAGATTCAGCGCGTAGAAAATACCATCGTGCGGATTTGCCTTGCCTACGGGGCAAAGCAAGTGGCGCCCTTTGCCATTACCTCCCTCGTGCAGGCGTCCGTTTTGATGCAGGACGGCTACCACACCACGCAAATTCGCAGGGTATACGAGACGACCACCGACCTTGGAATGCTGTTATCCCTCGCGAGGCTTGCAGATCGCATCTGCAAGGAACACCTCCCCTTAGACGAGGCGGAGGCGCTGTTTTCCGAGCTGATCAAAGAGAACAAAAAGCTTTCCTCCCTCGACATGCTCGGCATGGCGCTCGGCGCAGGCGGGTTTGCAATCGCCTTCGGAGGCGACTTTGCCGATTTTTTCGCGGCGGCGTTCATCGGCTTTGTCATCTTTTGGTTTAATTTCTGGCTGACCAAGCGCATCATCAACACCCTTGCCCGCACCTTTATGGATTCCTTTTTAAGCGGACTGTTCGCCGTCCTCTTCTGCGCGGCGGGCATCGGGCACCATCTGACCGCTATCAACGCGGGAACGCTCATGCTCTTTATCACGGGAATTCTCTTCGGCAACGCCCTGCGCGACCTTCTGTGCGGAGACCTCGTCGCGGGAATGCTCAAGCTCTTGCAGGCGCTCCTCACGGCTGTCGCCATCGCGGTGGGCTATTCCCTTGCCCTTTGGTTTGCGCGCTTTTTCCCTTCGGTCGATCACACCTCTTCCGTTTCCTTCCCCTACGCGATTGTCTTTCTCGCGACGGCGATTGTCGGGCCTCTCGGATTTTGCATTCTCTATCGGCTTCCCTTCCGCTATCTGCCCTTTTCCCTCGCCGCTTCGCTCATCAGCTACGCCATGTTTGCGCTGTCGAAGGATTTTTTCGCCATAGATCCCAAATTTCTCTCCAACTTCATCGCCACCCTCGTCCTCGCCGTCTACTGCGAGACAACGGGAGGAATCGCCAAAACGCCCGTCACGCTGTACACCCTTCCGGGGTTGGTGCCGCTTGCGCCCGGATATCATCTCTATAACGCGACGTTTTATCTCATGCAGGGAGATATCCAAGCCTTTACGGAATCCGCTTTGACCACCCTCGAAGTCTCCGCCGGCATCGCCGTGGGCGTCGTTATCGTCTCACTGCTCATTCGCCTCATTAAAATACCGAAATTTCAGCGACACATGCACAAATCCAAGGGAACGCATTAAAAGCAATTGACGGTTTCCCAATCTTTGGGGTATAATAACAAACAGAGGAATCATTATGCTGCAATTAGAACACATTAGCTATGCCGTTCCGGAAGGGAATGGCACGAAAACCATATTAAAGGACGTGAGCCTCTCTCTCAACGAGCGGTTTATCGTCATTACCGGCCCGAACGGGAGCGGAAAATCCACCCTTGCCAAGATCATCGCGGGCATTCTCAAGCCAACAGGAGGAAAGATCACCTTCAACGGCACGGACATTACTGATTTTTCCATCACCGAGCGCGCCAAAGCGGGCATTTCGTTTGCCTTTCAGCAACCCGTGCGCTTCAAAGGGCTTACCGTCATGGATCTGATGAACCTCGCCGCGGGCAAGCGCCTTTCCGTCGGCAAGGTGTGCGAATACCTCTCCGAGGTCGGGCTCTGCGCCAAGGAGTACGTCAACCGTGAGCTGAACGCCTCTCTTTCGGGCGGGGAGCTCAAGCGCATCGAAATCGCCATGACCCTCGCGCGGGGCGCGAAGATCTCCATTATGGACGAACCCGAGGCGGGCATCGACCTTTGGAGCTTTCAGAGTCTCATCAAGGTATTCGAGAAACTGTATCGGGAGACGAACGATTCGATTATCATCATCTCCCATCAGGAGCGCATTTTAAATATCGCGGACAGGGTGATTGTCCTCGAGAACGGGTCTGTCACTGCGGACGGCAGCAAGGATCAGGTGCTTCCCGCCTTTTTGAGCGGCGCTTGTCCGAGAATAGGTTGAGGTGAACTATGGACGAAATTCAAAGAAGACTGCTCATGGAAATTGCCGATCTGCACGAAATTCCCGAAGGGGCGTATAACATCCGCTCGAACGGCGAAAAGGCGGGACGGCGCACCACCGAACACATCGACATCGTAACCAAGACGGACAAGCCGGGCATCGACGTCATCATCAAGCCGTATACCAAAAACGAGAGCGTGCACATTCCCGTCATCATGACGGAAACGGGGCTGAACGACACCGTATACAACGATTTTTACATCGGCGAGGGGGCGGATGTCCTCATCATCGCGGGCTGCGGCATTCACAACTGCGGCAACCAGAAGTCCGAGCACGACGGCATCCACACCTTCTATGTGGGCAAGAACGCCCGCGTCCGCTACGTCGAAAAGCACTACGGCGAGGGGGACGGGACGGGAGAGCGCGTCCTCAACCCGACCACCATCGTTCACGTGGACGAGGGCGGGTATCTCGAAATGGAGACCGTGCAGATTAAAGGCGTTTCCTCCACCGTTCGGAGAACGGAGGGAGATCTGAAGAAGGACGCCTCGCTCGTCGTCAAGGAAAAGATCATGACGCACGGAGATCAGGTCGCAAAGACGTATTTCAGCGTCGATCTAAACGGGGAACATTCCTCCGCGAGCGTCGTTTCCCGCTCCGTCGCAAAGGACAGATCGGTGCAGGAGTTCGTCTCCCGCTTAAACGGCAACAACGCCTGCTCGGGACACACCGAATGCGACGCCATCATCATGGATGATGCCCGCGTGACGGCAAAACCGGAGCTGACCGCGAACCACGTGGACGCCGCGCTCATTCACGAAGCGGCGATCGGCAAGATTGCGGGAGAGCAGCTCATCAAGCTGATGACGCTCGGGCTCACCGAAGAGGAAGCGGAAGCGCAGATCATCAACGGTTTCTTAAAATAACGCAATTTATCTTCCGGATTGAAAAACACCTCCAAAGTTTTGAATACTTGGAGGTGCTTTCTTCATTTTTAAACTGTTTAAAGCTTATCGGACTTTTCCCGTTTTTCGCAGAAGTTACAGCCGTCACAACCGTTGCAGCCGTCGCACCCGCCCTTTTTGTTTCGGGCGCGGAGAAATAGATACGCGACGTCCGCAATCAGAATGACCCCAACGACGATTAAAATGAGAATGCTCGGTAAATTCATAGCAACCCGATCAGAAAGCCGACGAGGGAGACCAGCCCTGCGGCGAGCCACGCGAGAACGCACTGACCGACGACGGTCAGAAGCATCCAGCGCGTTCCAAGTTCCTTGCGAATGGCGGCAACCGCAGCCACGCAAGGGGTGTACAAAAGACAGAACACGAGAAGGGCAAACGCGGCGCAGGGAGTGATTGCCGCCGTCATCAGTTCCGCCGAGCCGTACAGCACGACGAGGGTGGAAACGACGCTCTCCTTTGCCATGAATCCCGAGATGAGGGCGGTGACGATGCGATAATCTCCGAGCCCGAGGGGAGCGAAGAGAGGCGCGATGAGCCCCGCAATGGTCGCGAGCATACTCTTCGAAGAGTCCACCATCTGCATGCGGAAGTCAAACGTCTGCAAGAACCAGATGACGATGGTGGCGACGAGGATGACCGTAAAGGCGCGCTTCAAAAAGTCCTTGGTCTTTTCCCAAAGAAGTCTGGCGACGTTTTTTGCTCCGGGCAGACGATAGTTGGGAAGCTCCATGATGAAGGGAACGGCTTCTCCCTTGAACACCGTTTTCTTGGAGACAAAGGCGATGAGAATGCCCATCGCCATACCGATGAAGTACATGCCGATCATCACGAGCCAGGAAACCTTAGGGAAGAACGCCACGGCGAGGAAGCTGTAAATGGGGAGCTTTGCCGAACAGCTCATAAAAGGCGTCAAAAGGACGGTCATCTTTCTGTCCCGCTCGGAAGAGAGGGTGCGCGTTGCCATGACCCCGGGCACGGTACAGCCGAACCCGATAAGCATGGGAACGATGGACTTTCCCGAAAGTCCGATTTTTCTTAAGAGCTGATCCATGACGAAGGCGACACGCGCCATGTAGCCGCTGTCTTCCAACAGGGAGAGGAAGAAAAAGAGAACGACGATAATGGGCACGAAGGAGAGAATCGTTCCGACGCCCGTAAAAATACCGTCGATGACGAGGGAATGCACGACTTCGTTGACCTGCCAGGAGCGAAGCGCACCGTCCACCACGGAAGTCAAGGCGTCGATTCCCATTTCGAGGAGCACTTTGAGTCCCTCGCCGATCACGCCGAAGGTGAGATAAAAGACGAGCGCCATAATGGCGATAAAAGAGGGAATCGCCGTGTATTTTCCCGTCAAAATCCGATCGATTTTGCGGCTTCGGACGTGTTCCTTGCTCTCCTTGGGACGGACGACCGTTTGCGCGCACACTTCCCGAATGAAGGAGAAGCGCGCGTCGGCGATTGCCGCCGAGCGGTCGAGTCCTCGCTCTGTCTCCATCTGCACGATAATGTGTTCGACCATTTCCTTTTCGTTGTCAGAAAGGCAAAGAGCTTCCGAAACGAGCGTATCCCCCTCGATGAGCTTGTTCGCCGCAAAGCGAACGGGGATACCCGCCGCCGCGGCGTGATCTTCGATGAGGTGCATAATGCCGTGCATACAGCGATGGACAGCGCCGCCGTGATCGTCTTTGCCGCAAAAGTCCTGACGGGCGGGCTTTTCCTGATAAGAGGCGACGTGCAGGGCGTGATTGACGAGCTCGCCGACGCCCTCGTTCTTCGCCGCCGAAATGGGGACGACGGGAATGCCGAGCATTTCCTCCATGCCGTTGACGTCCACCGAGCCACCGTTGCCCTTGACCTCGTCCATCATGTTGAGGGCGAGGACGACGGGAACTTCCAGCTCCATGAGTTGGAGGGTGAGATACAAATTCCGCTCGATATTGGTGGCATCGACGATGTTGATGATGCCCTTGGGCTTCTCCTCCAAAATAAACCGACGGGAAACGAGCTCCTCGTCGCTATAGGGGGAAAGGGAATAAATTCCCGGAAGATCGGTCACTTCCGCTTCGGGATGATCTTTGATCGCTCCGCTCTTTCTGTCCACCGTCACGCCGGGGAAATTTCCCACGTGACAATTTGCACCCGTGAGCTGATTGAAGAGGGTGGTTTTTCCGCAATTCTGATTCCCCGCGAGCGCAAAGGTGAGTAGTTCGTCTTTGGGAAGGGGCTCCGTCCCCTTTTCGTGGTACTTGCCGCCCTCGCCGAGTCCGGGATGCGCCCGAACTGCCCGGAAGGCGGAAGAATCCTTCTCTTCCTTTTTTATGTAAGGCTCGGATACCCCGATGTTTTCGGCGTCCGCGAGGCGGATGGTAAGCTCATAATCGTAAATACGCAGCTCCATGGGATCGCCCATAGGCGCAAGCTTGACGAGGGTGACTTCCGTCCCCGGAATGACGCCCATGTCCAAAAGGTGCTGTCGCTGAGAACCGCTTCCGCCCACGCTTTGGATGACGGCGCTCTCCCCGACTTTCACTTCTTTCAATGTCTTTCTCTTCTCGTTTGCATTCATAAGATACCTCTGACCACCCTTTATTATACTATGATTGCTGTCTCGATGCAACTATTTTGCGGGGAAATGTAGGGAGGCATTTTTGACAATCTTTTCCCTTTTGTCCGACCGCTCAAAGAACAACCCGCCGCTTTGTTTTCAAAGCGGCGGGCTGCTTTCATTCTGTTATGCAATCGCTCTCCTGCCAGAAGGCGACTGCACGTTCCAGCCAACCCTCCGCACTCGTGCCGATGGCAAGTCCCCAACCGTGCCCCTTTCCCTCTACGGGGTGGTATTCATACCGAACGGAATGCGCTCTTAGCGCTTCCACCAGCATTTTGCTGTTCTCGACGGGAACGGCGGGGTCGTCTATGCACTGCCAAAGGTAGGTGGACGGATACGATTCATCCACCTGACGCTCTATCGAATACTTCTCCTGAAGCTTAAAATTGTCCTTTTCCTTTCCGAGCAGGGCGTTTCTGCTCCCCTTATGCGTGAATGTTCCCATGGTGACGACGGGATAGCCGAGAAGGAGCGTCTTGGGCAGGGGAAGCCCGTAAGCAGGAAGTCCGACTGTCTTCGTCGCCATGCTTGCGGCGAGATGTCCGCCCGCCGAAAAGCCGCAGAGCGCGTAGCCCTTCGTCTGCACCCCATCTTCTTCCGCCCGCTCGAAAATATCCTTTAGAATCTCCGCAACATCGTCCTGCGGATTGGGGAAGCGCGCCTCTCTTCCCACGCGGTAGAGCCCGACGTAGGCGTTATAACCGAGCTCGTTTAACTTCACGGCGACGGGAAATCCCTCCGCCATCGAACAGACGTCATGATAGCCCCCGCCCGGAATCACGAGAACGAAGGGTCCGTCCTTGCCGATCAGAAAGGCAAAGTAGCCCGTCGCCTCGTGCGAAAGGGAACGATAGACGAGGGTCTTCTCCCTTGCCATCTCCCGCATCTTATTGAGGGCGCGGGCGGTATCCTTGAGGTTATTGGCAAAGACGTACCGCCCCGTCTTCAAAGAGGAAAACTGCGCGAAAAAGCGCAGGGAATAGGGGTTAAGCAAGTGATCCTTCATCTGTGCGAACTCTTTGCAATGTCTGACCCGATAGAGCGGGGTATTTTCGGTAAATTCTTTCATAATCGACCTCCTTCTTTTCATGATAGCACATTTTGCGCCCGATGTCACGTTTTTTCTTGAAAAAGAAAGGGTGAAATGCTATAATGAAACTACCAAAATCATGAGGACAATACCATGCAAAACATCGATTACGTCTTAGACTTCGCGACCCACCTCGGCAAGGAAATGCTTGCCTGCGGCGCGAACATCGAACGAGTTAATCTCACCATCGAGCTCATCTGCAAAACGTATGGACTTGCGGAAATCAGCATCAACGTCATGAGCACCGTCATCACCGTGTGCGCCAAAAATCCGGAAGGGGAAGACCGCATCAGTCAAGTGTCCGTTCCCCCTGCACACATTCACCTGACCAAGCTTCGGCGGCTCAACAACCTTTCTTATCGCGTGCGGCGGGAAAAACCGGATCTTCACGATCTGAAGGGCTTATTGGAAGAGGCGCTCGTCGCCAAAACCTACCCGATGCCCGTCGTCCTTGGGGGGTACCTGCTCGCCATGGCGTCCCTCTGCCGCATCTTCAACGGAAAATGGCAGGACGTCCTCGTCGTTCTCCTCAATACCGTCCTCCTCTTTTTCCTGTCCAATCTATGGTCGAAGGCGAATTTAAACCGCATGATCACCAATACCGCCAACATGTTTCTCTGCGGCGGGTCGGCCTTCGCCTTTTTGTATCTCGGATTTGCCCAAAATTTCTACAGCATCGTCATCACCAACGCCTTCTTCTTAATCCCCGGAATCCCCATGGTCAACGGCATGAGAAACATTCTCTGTGGCAATGAGATGAATGGCATTCTGGAGCTTATCAAGGTCGTCCTGGAGGTCGTCACCATCGTGGCGGGACTGTGGCTCGCCTTCGTCGCCTTCGGAAATTGGTACGATCAGTCCTTCGGCGAAGCCATCACGGGATCGGGGGACACCCTTTGGGAACTCGAACTCGTGGGACTTTCCTTCCTCGCTTCGGTGGGATTTGGAATCGTCTTTCAAATCAGCCCCCTCGATCTTCTGTTTGCGGGCATGGGCGGTGCGCTCATCCGTATCGTCTACCTTGCGCTGATGGCGACCACCAACTACCGCATTCTCTATACGGCAGTCGCCGCCTTCTCCGCCGCGCTCTACGCCGAAGTTCTTGCTTTTTACAAAAAAGCCCCTGCGACCATCTTCCTCTATCCCTCCATCATTCCGCTGATCCCCGGAGATCTCTTCTATTACGCCATGGTGGGCGTCGTTGCCAACGACAATAAGCTATTTGCGGACAACGCCTTCGAATGTCTTTTGGCGCTCGTCGGAATCAGCGTCGGATTCGTTCTCTGTTCGAGCTTCGTGCACTATACGAGAAAGATCAAGCTCCGCAAGCTCTTCCCTCTCCCCCTTCCCCTGCCGAAGTTCAAAAAGGAAAAAGAAGCGCCTGCTCCCGAACAGGAAGAGGCAGAGGAAAAATCCGAATAAAATTTTTGTCGAGCCAAAGAGAAAGAGATCAATCCTTGTTGACAAAAAATTTCGTTTCGGTTATACTAAGGCGGTTAAAAATAATAGTACTCGCCAAAAGGGAGTAGAATGCGCATTGCGCGCGGATCCGTCAATACAGTACCTTGCGGTACTCGGTTACGCTTAATTTTCGAGACTTTTGCTGAACTTCTTCAGCAGGAGTCTCTTTTTTCGGAGGAATTATGTTTTTACACGTTATTTTGTTGCTCGTCGGTATGCTTCTTCTCGTCAAGGGAGCAGATTGGTTCGTGGACGGGGCAAGCGACATTGCGCGCGCCTGCAAGGTGCCCTCCCTCGTCATCGGCTTGACCTTAGTCTCGATGGGGACGAGCGCGCCGGAACTTTCCGTCAGCATTCAAAGCGCCCTGAGCGGCATGAACGACATGAGCATCGGCAACGTCGTCGGCTCGAACGCCTTTAACACCCTGCTCATTCTGGGCTTAAGCGCCCTTCTCCTTCCCGTTCTGATCGGCAAGGATATGAAAAAGTACGACATTCCCATCATGCTCGGCTTTTACCTTCTCCTCCTTCTGTTTTCTTTCGTCCTGACGCCCTACGCCTTAGATCGGATCGAGGGAATCGTCATGATCTGCGCCTTCCTCGCCTATACCCTCTTTCTCCTCTTTCGGGCAAGAAAGGCGAAAAAGGAACTCGAGAAAATTGCCGATCTTCCCGAAGAGCCACATTCCAAAAAGCCCCTTTGGCTGAGCATTCTCCTTGCCGTCATCGGACTTGCGGGCATCATTTTCGGCGGCGATCTCGTGGTCGATCACGCGGCGGAAATCGCCAAGACTCTAGGCATGAGCGAAGCTTTGGTCGGACTGACGATCCTCGCCGTCGGCACTTCCCTTCCCGAATTGGTGACGAGCGTCGTCGCTGCCCTCAAGCACGAAAACGACATCGCCGTGGGCAACGTCGTCGGCTCGAACAGCTTTAACGTCGTCTTAATCCTCGGCGTGACCGCCGCTATCTCTCCCCTTGCGATCAATCCCGCGGTGCTCGTCGATCTTCTCGTCATGCTCGCTTCGGGCGTGCTCGTCCTCGTGTTCTCCCTGATCTCTCCCAAGATTTCACGATGGCAAGGCGCGCTCATGGTAGCTTGTTACGTCGCCTATCTCGTCTACATTGTCATCCGTCATTGAACGCTTTTCCTCGGCGGTAAAATTCGGGCGCGTGTCGCTTGACACGCGCCCGAAAAACATTTATACTTAAGTTTGATGTTAGAATAGCGGAGGGAAACCACATGATATATGAGCAGAGAACGCTCTTTGAACGGGACGAATTGCAGCCGCTCGCGGCAAGATTGCGCCCGCAAACGCTCAACGACTTCGTCGGGCAAAAGCACCTCCTCGGCGAAGGCAAGGTCTTACGCCGTCTGATCGAGAGCGATAAAATCGGCTCTATGATCTTTTGGGGGCCTCCCGGCGTGGGCAAGACGACGCTCGCCCGCATCATCGCCAACCGCACCAAGGCGAATTTCATCGACTTTTCCGCCGTCACGAGCGGCATTAAAGAAATCAAGCAGGTGATGGAACAGGCGGAGAAAAGCCGACGCTTCGGCGAAAAGACCATTTTATTCGTCGATGAAATCCACAGGTTCAACAAGGCGCAGCAGGACGCCTTTTTGCCGTTCGTGGAAAAGGGAAGCATCATTCTCATCGGCGCGACGACCGAAAACCCGTCCTTTGAAGTCAACGGCGCACTCCTCTCCCGCTGCAAGGTCTTTGTCCTGCAAGCCCTGAAAACGGAGGAATTGACCGAACTCCTTCGCCACGCCTTAAAGGACGAGAGAGGGTTCGGCAAGCAGGAAATTGAAATTTCGGACGAACTTTTGGAAGGAATTGCGACCTTTGCAAACGGGGACGCGAGAAGCGCGCTCTCCACCCTCGAAATGGCGGTCTTAAACGGAGAGCTCAACGGCGAAAAGGCCATCGTAACGCAGGAAACCGTCGAGCAATGCACGTCCAAAAAATCTCTCCTCTACGACAAAACGGGAGAAGAGCATTACAACCTCATCTCCGCCCTGCATAAATCCATGCGAAATTCCGACCCCGACGCCGCCGTCTATTGGCTTGCGCGCATGCTGGAAGCGGGCGAAGATCCCCTCTACATTGCGCGGCGCGTCACCCGCTTTGCGAGCGAGGACGTCGGGCTTGCCGATCCTCGCGCGTTGGAAATCGCCGTCGCCGCCTATCAGGCTTGCCATTTCATCGGTATGCCGGAATGTTCCGTTCACCTGACGGAGGCGGTCGTCTATCTGTCTCTAGCGCCGAAGTCGAACGCGCTCTACCTTGCCTATGAAGGGGCGAAAAAGGACGCCCTCACCATGCTTGCCGAGCCCGTCCCCCTCGTCATTCGCAACGCGCCGACCAAGCTCATGAAGGAGCTCGACTACGGAAAGGGCTATCAATACGCTCACGACACCAAAGAAAAGCTCACCAATATGCAGTGCCTGCCCGATTCCCTGCTCGGAAGGTCGTATTACCGCCCCACCGAAGAGGGATTGGAAATGAAGTACAAAGCCCGCTTCGAGGAAATCAAGGCGTGGAAACGGGAACATGAAAAGTCCGAATAAAAAAGGAGGATAGCAATGAACACGATCTGGTCTGACTATGTACAAAATATCGATACGCTCTATTGCTCCCGCGCCTTGCGGTTTTCCGATCGCTATCGGGAGGCCTATCAACGCGCATTTCAAATTGACGGCAAAAAGAAAATTCTGGAAATCGGTTGCGGGCCCGGCGCGCTTTCCGAGTCGCTTGCCCGTTGGTATCCGGACGCAGAGATCATCGGCAGCGACAGGGACTCTTCCTTCATTGCATTTGCCTCGCGCCAAGCGCCGAACGTCCGATTTCTGGAAGCGGACGCCACGGCTTTGCCCTTTGCGGAGGAATCCTTTGACGTCGTGGTATCCAATACCGTTCAGGAACACGTCGAGCCGTCCAAGTTTTTCGGCGAGCAGTACAGAGTATTGAAAAAGGGCGGAGTCTGCCTCGTTCTGTCCGCAAGGCGAGGAATTTCCATCGAGGCGGACTGTATCTCAGCGCCGAGCGAACGGGAAGAAAGCATCTGGGAAAGGGTAAAGCCGTTCTATCTCGAAAGCGGGCAAAAATACGAGGTGGGGCGCTATGCGATGAGCGAAAGCGAACTGCCCTCCGCCATGGAACGCTACGGCTTTTCGCACGTTTCGACGAATTACCTGGCGATCAATCTCACCCCCGATCATCCCGAAAACTCGAGAGAGGAAGCGCACGCCATGATCGATGCGCACCGTCGAAGCGCGCTCGATGCCGTGAGCGCCTGGAGGCGCATTGCTCCGAAAGAGGTGAGCGAGGAAGCCCTTCTCGAACTCAAAAAAATCATTTGCCAAAAGTACGACAAACGCATTCAACTCTACGACGCGGGAGAAAAGCAATGGGATACCTCCGTGTCGCTCACAATGGTGCTGAGGGGAATCAAGTAAGTTTAACTCCGTTTTGCGCTTAAGAAAAGGAGTGCATCATGTATAAAATTCTACTCGTCGAAGACGACGAAGGAATCTCGAACGCAATCCAAAGCTATCTCGAAAGTTGGGGCTTCGAGGTGATTTCCGTACAAAATTTCAGGGACGTCAGCGGGGAATTTTCCAGAGAAACGCCCCACATCGTCCTGCTCGATATTCTGCTCCCCTTTTATGACGGCTACTATTGGTGCAAAGAGATTCGAAAAACTTCAAACGTGCCCATCCTCTTCCTCTCGTCCGCATCCGACGAGATGAACATCGTCATGGCGGTCAATCTGGGAGGGGATGATTTTATCGCAAAGCCCTTTGATTTTCGCGTGCTCCTTGCCAAGATTCAGGCAATGCTCAGGCGCACCTACGAGATCGCGGGCAGTCCGTCTCTCCTCGAGCATAAGGGCGTCACCCTCAATCTGAACAATTTTACCCTTTCCTTTGAGGGAAACACTTTGGAGCTGACGAAAAACGAGTTTCGCATTTTGGAAACCCTCCTCTCCAACAAGGGAAAAGTCATCAGCCGCGATACCCTCATGACGAAGCTTTGGCAGGACGACAACTACGTCGAGGAAAACACCCTGACCGTGAACGTGACCCGCCTTCGAAAAAAATTGGAAGACTTGGGGTTAAACGATTTCATCAAGACGAAAGTCGGCTACGGTTATCTGATCGATCTTTGAAGGGAAGTTTGAAAAACATACATCGCGCAAGAAGGTAGCGGCAAACGCAACGGATAAGGTTTTTACGGCAAGAAACAGCCGTAATACTGCGTCTACCTCGTTTGCCGTATGGCGAATACGGCTGCATTCGGTTTCCTTGTCTTACGGCGTTTATGCACGTAAAAACTGCGGAGCACCTGAAACGAAGTATTTTTTAGGGATTTTTGGGTTGGCAACGCGCCGATATACCGGGTGGTATATCAAGCGTTGGTGGCACGGAAAGGACAAAAAAGACACGTTTCAGGCTTACCCGATGCGTTTGACGCTACCCTTGTGTCGTGCTTGCGTTTTGCCTCGGTCATTTACGCCTTAGTAAACTCCCGTCGTCAAATCCACGCACTCCTTGTCTTGCGCGCGTCTGTTTTCCAAACGGTTTTGTGATAAGAAATCATGGTCATCATTATGAAAACAATCAAAAGCTATCTTTGGCAGTACAAATTCGTCATCGCAACGTTCCTTCTCTTTGCAATCATCTTTTTCATCGTTGCCTATCTCTACCGTTTTTCGGTGGAAGCGGTGCTCTACGCGACTCTTTTGTGCGCCGTCTTGGGGACAGTCTTTGTCGGAATCCACTTCTCCCATTATTGCAAAAAGCACGACGAGCGGTTGCGCCTTTTGGAATATGCCAAGACGTTACAGCTCCCGCCCCCGCAAAACCTTACGGAAGCAGACCTGTTTGCCGTCATTGAAGCACTCAGAGAACAATGCAAGCTCGACTTTGAGCGCAAGCAAAGGGAGAAAACGGAGTATCTGGACTACTACACAATGTGGATGCACCAGATCAAGACGCCCATCGCCGCGATGGGGCTCATGTTGCAGGGGGAGGACACGAAGGAAAACCGTGCGCTTTCAAGCGAGCTCTTCCGCATCGAGCAGTACGTCGATATGGCGTTGTGGTACTTGCGGACGGACGATCTCAGCGATCTGGTGTTCAAATCCTACGATTTGAACAAAATTGTCAAGGACGCCGTGAAAAAGTTTGCGCCCCTCTTTATCGCCAAAAAGATCAAGCTCGACTATATTCCCGCAAGCGTTGCGGTGATTACCGACCAGAAACAGCTCTCCTTTCTCATCGAACAGCTCCTGGCAAACGCCATCAAGTACACCGAGAAAGGCACGATTACGATCAAAGTCGAGGACAAGATTCTGATCATTGCCGACACGGGAATCGGCATAGCCAAAGAGGATCTCCCGAGGATTTTCGAAAAGGGCTACACGGGCTACAACGGACGACTGGAGAGAAAATCGACAGGGATCGGGCTATACCTCTGCCGACGGGTTGCAGAAAAGCTTTCGCACAAGCTCTCCGTCACCTCCGAGCTCGGGAAAGGAAGCACCTTTTTCATCGATCTGAACACTTACCGCCTTCAAGCCGAATGATCTTACGAAAATGTCACTTTTATCAGCCGAAATGTAACGCCTTTCCATTGCGCTCGTTTCGGCTGTTTTGCTAAAATGAGGGTATTCAAGGCGAACTGTTATCAATCAAAGCAGCTCGCGGGAGGTAAAAAAATTTGGCACTTTTATCCGTTCAAAATTTAGGAAAAATCTATTCTTCGCGCTTAGGCGGCAATCAGGTGACTGCCCTCGATGGAGTAACCTTCACCGTCGAGCGAGGGGAATACGTCGCGATTATGGGCGAGTCGGGTTCGGGCAAAACCACCCTTTTGAATATCCTCGCCGCACTCGATCAGCCGACGAGCGGGAGCGTGAATCTGGATGGCAAGCTTCTCTCCGAAATTGGCGAAAAGGAGATCGCCGCATTCCGCCGCGACAATCTCGGCTTCGTCTTTCAGGAATTTAATCTCTTGGACACGTTTACCGTCAAGGACAACATCTTTTTGCCGCTCGTGCTCGCCAAAAAAGAGTACGCGGAAATGGAACGCCGCCTTGCCCCGATTGCCGCACGGCTGGGGATCAGAGAAATCCTCGAAAAATACCCTTACGAGATTTCGGGCGGACAGAAGCAGCGCGCCGCCGTCGCCCGCGCGCTCATTACAAGCCCCAAGCTCATTCTCGCGGACGAGCCGACGGGCGCGCTCGACTCCCGTTCGACGGACAGCCTTTTGGACGTCTTTGAGGGAATCAATCGGGTCGGACAGACGATTTTAATGGTGACGCACTCCACCAAAGCCGCAAGCCGTGCGGGAAGAGTTTTGTTCATCAAGGACGGTAAGCTCTTTCATCAGATTTATCGCGGCGAAAATACCAACGAGGAGCTCTACTGCAAAATTTCCGATACCTTGACGCTGCTCGCAACGGGAGGTCGGAATGACTAATTTTTTCTATGCGCGCCTGTCCCTTCACAGCTTGCGAAAGAACCGAAAAATTTACGTCCCCTATCTTCTGACCTGCATCGTCACGATCACCATGTTCTACATGATTCACTCGCTCTCCGAAAACGGCAGCATCGCGGCGATGCACGGCGGAAGTACCCTTCAGGGCACTTTAAATTTCGGGTCGGTCGTCGTCGGGCTCTTTGCGGTCATCTTTCTGTTTTACACGAACAGCTTCGTCATCAAGCATCGAAAAAAGGAGTTCGGGCTTTACAACGTGCTCGGAATGGAAAAACGGCATTTAGGGCTCCTGTTGCTCTTTGAAACGGTGTTTTTGTGGCTTTTCTCCCTCGTTCTCGGGTTAGCGTTCGGCGTTCTCCTCGACAAATTGATGTATCTGATCGTCGCACTTATCTTGCGCTCGGACTACGGCGCGGGATTCTTCCTTTCTTGGAAGTCCATGCTCGTCACCCTCGCCCTGTTTTCCGCGATCTTCATCGGAATCTATCTTCTCTCCTTTGTCCGCATTCGAATCTCTCAACCCATCGAACTCATAAAGGGGGAAAATCAAGGGGAAAAAGAGCCGAAAACCCGCCACCTCATGGCGATTGTCGGAGCGATCTGCCTTGTCACGGGCTACGCGCTCGCGATTCTTACCAAGGACTCCGTTTCCGCCTTCGAACTCTTTTTCGTCGCCGTCCTTCTCGTCATCTTGGGAACGTATTTCCTGTTTGTCGCGGGAAGCATCGCCCTCTTGAAGCTCCTCAAAAAGAACAAAAAGTTCTACTACAAGACCAATCATTTCACGAGCGTTTCAGGCATGACCTACCGCATGAAGCAAAACTCCGTCGGACTTGCGAGTATTTGCATTCTGTTCACCATGCTGCTCGTCACCCTCTCGACGACCACCTCGTTCATGGTAGGCAGAGACGATATGCTCGCGCAACGATACCCCTACGACGTCATCGTACAGGCAAACACGACGGAAAGCGCAAATTCCAAGCTGGTCGAGGATATTCACGCGCTGCTCGAAGAAAACGGCTTGACGCCCGATCGGGAAGTCGCCTGTAAGTACCTGCCCTTTCAAGCTTTCCAAAACGGCAATGAACTCATCGCAAAGAGAGAGGCGGGCATGGAAACGCCGATTATCCTCATCGTTCTCACGGCAGATGCCTATAACAGGATCACGGGCGAAAACAAGACGCTTTCTAAAGACGAAATGCTGCTTGCCGAAAGCAAGCTTGAATACGACCTTTCCACCGTTCGGCTCTTCGATCGGGACTATTCCGTGAAGGAAAAAGTCGATCCCTTCGTCCCCGATGCCTTTTTCGCGAACGGCGTCTCGCAGGTCTTGGGCGGATTGTACCTCGTCGTGTCGGACGATATTACTTTAAGCGAGATTTACGGGCAATATCAAAGCGTTTACGGCGAAAATGCGCTCTCCGTTCAATTGAGCTACGGGGCAGACGTGACGGACAGCAAGGAAAAGCAGCTTGCCTTTCAAGGAATGCTCGCTTCCATGCTGCGGGAAAAGAATTACAACGCGCGCGCCTTCGTCCGAGCGGCACAAGCCGATCAATACATGAGCGCCTACGGCGGAGCGTTCTTCCTCGGCGTCTACCTCGGCTTTTTGTTCCTGATGGCAACCATTCTCATCATCTACTACAAGCAGATTTCGGAGGGCTACGAGGATCAAAGGCGGTTTGAAATCATGCAAAAGGTCGGCATGAGCTATGCGGAAGTGAAAAAGTCGATCAACTCGCAAATTTTGCTCGTCTTTTTTATGCCGCTCGTGATGGCGGGGATTCACGTCGGCTTTGCCTTCCCCATGATTAACACCATTATGCGCATGTTGGGGCTTATCAACACGAAGCTCTTTGCCCTTTGCTCCCTTGGCTGTTTTGCCCTCTTTTCCATCGTGTACGTCATCGTCTATCTGTTGACCGCAAAGGTCTACTATCGAATCGTAAAGAAGAAATAAGAACTCCAAAATAATCTACGGCTCGCGATTGCAATGGGCTGCGCCCCGAAAGTTTTTGACTTTCGGGGCGCAGCTCAATTTCATCCGTTCTTTTTGCATTTTAACAGAAGCGCGATCGCGCCGCAAAGGAGCGCGAAGAGGGCAAGCAAGGCGGGAATGTGCCACGCCTGAAAATTTGTCATCGCCTGAAACGCGATCGTCGCAGGAAACGCATAGGCGATCGATTGCAGAAACCGGGGCAACAGCTCTGCGGGAAATAGAATTCCAGACAACATAACGGACGGTAAAAACACCACCATTGCGATCATGGTCAGCTTTGCCTGTTGCCGAATGAGAAGCCCGAAAATACAGCCGATTGCAAGCGTTACCATGAGCAATGCGATCAGCGATAAAAAGTACCACAGTAAATCGGCAGGCAATTCCGCCCGGAAGAGAAAGGGCGAAACGGCAAAGATGATGAGGCAAACGACGACGGTATGCACAAACGACGAAATAAATTGCGTGACCACGCCAAACCACAGAGGCGCACCGTTTGCCTTGTAGACCTTCTTCACGTCTGTGCCGTAAATTTCGGCGAGCGCGGGCGGCAGTCCCATTAAGGCGCTCATGGTGATCGTGAACACCGTCATAGACGAAATGAGCGTTTTGGCGGCATTGGGCTCGATCGAGGTGAATATTCCGCCCATAAAGAGGAAAAACACGAGCGGAACGAGGTAGCAGGTGATCAGCATGCTTTTGCTGCGGATGTCCAATTTAACCTGTAATGCAATTCCGTAAAACAGGGCTTTCATTCTTCTGCACCCCTCACAAGATTGATAAAATTCTGTTCCAGCGATACCCGATCGGTCTGAATCTCGGAGATTTCAGTTCCCTTTCGCCGATACTCCGTCAGTATTGCCAAAAGTGTTTCCGTTAGATTTCCCGTTTCATACGTTTCCTGCCCGTCGGCAGTCTTGATGCGAAGCAGGTGTCTCTTGCCGCCCATCGCCGTAAACGCGCCAACCGTTCCGACGAAAACGAGGTTGCCGTCCTTTAGCACGGCGATTCTGTCGCATAAATCTTCGACTTCCGCCATATCGTGGCTGGCAAGAAGGATCGTCTTGCCCTGCGATTTTAACGCGCGTATCTGCTCGTGCAGGGATACCCGCCCTTCCACGTCAAGCCCCGCAGTCGGCTCGTCGAGAACAATCAGATCGGGGTTGCCGATCAGGGCAAGCGCAAGGTGAAGTCTGCGCTTCTGCCCCGTCGATAAATCGGCATACTTCTTTTCGGACAATTCGGGGATTCCGAGAGATTGCAGCATTTTGTCGTCGGGTTTGGTTTTTTCCATTTTGCGAATAGCTTGACGGCTTCCATGGGCTTGATGTACGCTTGCAATGCAGACGATTGCAGTTGAATCCCTATTTTGCCGTGTATGGCGATCGTGCCGCTATCGTAAGAGCGCAAGCCCTCGATGCATTCCAAAGTCGTAGTTTTGCCCGCGCCGTTTGCGCCGAGCAAAGCCAGTATTTCCCCTTTGTACACAGTCAGATCGATGCCCTTTAACACGGTATGCGCGCCGTAAGTTTTCTTTAAGGCTTTGATTTCGATTGCTTTATCCATGGTTTTCCTCGAACGGGTCAATCTCTGAATTTCTGAAATAGACTTCGAGCGCAGGCTCGATGAACTGACGGATCACATTTTGCATCGGGGTATCTTCATCTCCTAAGCGCATCAGTTGCAGCAACCTCGACCTATCGCCGTCCGTAAATTCCGTGATCAGCTGCCAAAAGTCCCTTGCAAGTCTCTGCCCTTGTTCGCTGTCTGGCGCAAAACCGCCCTCGATGCACCGTTCGACCTGATCTGAAATTGCATGAAACCGCCGGATGAAATCGCCGCCCGTCTCCTGATCGAATTTTTTATGGCAGTAATCGAGCAACGAATCGTCAAAATGTTTGATAAGCCCGTAATTCTCGTTTCCCATCTGCAGGTTGATAATGATATCGGCATACTTTGAAAAATCGACAACCTGCATCTGGTCGATTTCTCTTTTCAAAAGCTCGATTGCCTGTAAGGATTCCGTCAAGCGATCGATTTGCGCTTGAATCGCTTTGCTCTGTTCCGTCAATGCGGCTTTTGCTTTTTGCGGGGTATCGACGGAAATCAGGCGATTCTTGATTTCATCGAAGGAAAAGCCCAACGATTTCAGCGTGAGAATTTGATGCAGCTTCACGATATCCTCGTCGCTGTACAAACGACGCCCGCCTTCGCTGACCCTTGACGGGCGAAACACCCCTTCGCGGTCATAATACTGCAATGCGCGAACGGTCACGCCCATCTTTTTGGCGACCTCGCCCACCGTCCGATACCCTTTCGGAATTGCTTTTTCTTTCTCCATAACTGCCTCCTTTCCCCTATTATAATTTATGACGCGACGTAACGAGCAAGCATTTTTCATCCCTTTTTGAAAAAAATTCCGAAAAAAAGCAAGCCGAATTTCGACTTGCTTTTTGGTGCACCTTAAGGAATTCGAATCCCTAGCCTTTGGTTCCGTAGACCAACGCTCTATCCAGTTGAGCTAAAGGTGCGTATTTTATTTCTCGCTTTTGACGGACTATATTATAGTCGTTTTTTTCGTTTCCGTCAAGCGTTTTTCCCTTCTTTCGGGAACTTTTTTCCTATGTGGATATCTTTTTTATTTTATGTATCTGCTTGCTTTCTTTTTCCCTCTTTTTTTGTCGAAAAAAGGGGATAACTAGGGAATTTTAACCTCTATTTGTGCAGAAATCCACTTTTATCCACCAAAGGTGTGGATAACTTTTTTTAACCTGAACTTTTGTTTTGCTTTTTGTTCTGTTTTCCCTGTGGATAACTTGAGTTTTCCACACGTTATCCACAAGTTTTCCCCACCCCCCATGTGGATAACTTTTTTTGATTTTTCTGTTTTCTGAAATTGATGCGCATATCTTGATTTTTGAAAAAAACTGTGCTACAATAAGGACATGACTGAAGATAGACGCATCGTTAAGACAAAAACGGAACTACGGGCGACCATCGTCTCCCTGATCCAAAAAGCCCCCTTCGAAAAGCTCACCGTCAAGGGAATTTGCGAGAAGGCAAAGATCAGTCGGCTGACCTTTTATGCAAATTATCGGGACAAATACGACTTACTAAACGACGTCTTTTGCAGTTTTCAGCGCAAGGTCCTCGCCGACTGCCATGAGAGAAACCGTTTGAACAATCCCGAAGACGACCTCGTCAAGACCTCGAAAAATCTCCTGTTTGCCATCGTCAACTGTTTTTACGACAACGGCGAACTCGTCAAGGCGGTCAGCGATGAGACCAATCCCTACGTCAAATTCGCCTTTCACACCTTCGTCCGCCAAGGGTGCGAACAGCTCATTTTGGACAAGGTGAAAGAAGAAAGGCTGCGACACCCCCTCCCTCTGACCGTGGCTTTTTTGTGCAACGGTCTGACCGCATTCCTCGGCGAATGCTTTTACAAGGGGCTATCGAGAGAAGAGGCGCAAAGCCGCTGCGGCGAGCTCATCAACGAACTGTTGTCCGAAAAAGTCCTCTTAAAAAATCCGGAATAGACAATCCCATAAAAGGCGATTCCCCGCAAACACACGTTTGCGGGGAAATTTTTTTAGAACAGCTCGCCTAAGCGTTACAGCCACTGTAAAATATCCACCAGAATCGCGAAGCCGAAGATGAGGAGAAGTCCTGCGGTGTGAATGATCGCTTCGACCTTGCGATTGACGGGCTTGCCCCGCACCCACTCGATGGCGGTAAAGATGACCTTTGACCCGTCGAGGGCGGGAATGGGCAGCAGATTGAACACGGCAAGGTTGACGCCGATGTAAGAGGATATTTCGAGGAAGGAGCGGAAGCTTCTCGTCGCAATTTGAGAAGTCATGGTGATCGTCGTAATCGGGCCGCCCATCGCGTTCAGACCGATTGCCCCCGTAATGAGCTCTCCCAAAGCCTGAAAGATCGACCCTGCCACGCGGAAGGAATAGACGAAGGAACGCCCGATCGTCTCGAAAAAGCCGAGCCGCGTAGGCGTGACGAACATCTGCCAAGCCCCCTCGTCGTTTTTCGCAATGCCGAGCGCCGTCCAGATTTCATCGTTGCTCGCCGAGTTTAGGGAAGTCGTGTCGGCGCGAAGCATGATTTCGACCTTCTGCACCTTTCGCTCTTCCCCTTCGAGGCGGGAGACGGTAAACTCCACGAGATCCCCTTCCGACTTCCCGCGAATGCCCTTGACGATGTCGGAGACGAGGTAGACGTCCCTTCCCTCGCACTCGTAGATGATGTCCTTGTCATGGAAGGAATAGACCGCGGCAGTCTCGGAGGGCTCGACCTCATAGGTAACGTAGAGGTATTGCCCGTAGGCGAAAAAGGAAGTGAGAATGAGAATCATCGCGAGCACGTAGTTCATAAACGCGCCCGCAACGAGCACGATGATGCGCTTCCAAGGCTTTTGCTTCACGAAGCTCGTCTCCGATTCGGTTTCTTCTTCCTCTCCGTCAAAGGCGCAATAGCCGCCGAGAGGAATGACCCGCACGGAGAATTGCTCCCCTGTCTTCTCATTCTTTTTCTTGAAGATGGCAGGCCCGAAACCGATGGAAAACTCGTTGATCTTGAACTTGAGAAGCTTCCCCGCGATGTAATGCCCGAACTCGTGAATGGTGATCATGGCGAGCAGAATCAAGAGCGCCACGAGAATCGACCCGATGGAAGCGAGAACGGAAGAAACCGTTAAAATTTGCGACATATGATTTCCTTTGCCGTCCTTCTCGAGAGCGCGTCCGTCTCCTCCAGCACGGCGTATTCGGTGACTTTTTGCTTTTTGGTCTGAGATAAAACCCCTTCGAGCACCTCGCCGATCTCCAAAAAGCCGATCTCCCCGTTTAAAAATGCCCGAACGGCAACCTCTCCCGCGCCGTTCAATGCGCAGGGGTAGTTCTCCCCGTATTCGGAAGCGGTGAGCGCCAAGTCGAAACAGGGGAATTGCTTGCGCTCTAAGGGGAGAAAATGGAGCGCGCCCAACGAGGCGAAATCGAGGGGCTTGACATTGCAGGGGAAGCGCTTGGGGTAAGTGAGCGCCATCTGAATGGGAAGCTCCATTGTCGGATAGCTCATCTGTGCAAGCACTGCCCCGTCCTCAAATTCCACCATCGAGTGAATGATGCTTTCGGGGTGGACGATCGCCCCGATCTTGTCGAGGGAAGTGCGATAGAGCCACTTTGCCTCGATGACCTCGAAGCCCTTGTTGAGAAGGGTGGCGGAGTCGATGGTGATTTTTGCACCCATGCTCCAAGTCGGGTGCTTTAAAGCGTCCTTTGCCGTCACTTTGGCAAGCGCTTCCCTCTTCCAACCGTAAAAAGGGCCTCCGCTCGCCGTGATGTGCAGCTTTCGGAATGCGCCGTGCGGGTTGAAATTTAAACACTGCCAAAGGGCGGAATGCTCGCTGTCGATGGGAGTCAGGTCGATCCCCTTTTCTTCGACGAGGGGCATGACGAGCGCGCCGCCGCAGACGAGGGTCTCCTTGTTGGCGAGGGCGAGCGACTTTCCCCGCTTGATCGCTTCCAAGGAATAGCGAAGCCCCGCAAAGCCCGTGGTTGCGACGAGCACGGTATCCGCTTCGGGGAGCGCGCAGGCGGCAAGCGCCGCCTCCTTTCCCGTCAAAAAGCGGACGGAAGGGGGAATTTCTCCGCAAATGCGCTCTGCGGCGTCCTCATTCAGAAGGACGGCATAGCGGGGCAGAAATTCTTTGATCTGCTCTAAAAAGGTCTGATACGAAGAAGAAGCCACGAGGGCTTCTACCTGAAAAAGATCGGGATAGGCGCGCGCGACGTTGAGCGCCTGCGTGCCGATAGAGCCCGTGCTGCCGACAAGAGCAATGTGTTTCATAGTGTTTCCTATCCTAGTATATCTTAAATTGCGGGAATTAGAACGAAAATCAGATAAATCACGATAGTGACGAGCATCGTCCCATCGATTCTGTCCAGAATCCCCCCGTGACCGGGCATAATTTTGCCCATATCCTTGATTCCCGCCTTGCGCTTGATGGCACTCTCCGCGAGATCGCCGATCTCCGTCGCTGCCGCGCACAAGAGCCCCACGAGGGTGAAAAAGAGAATGTCTTCCCAAAGAGGTGCGGGAAGCCCCTTCACGTAATACCAGATAACGCAGAGGACGATGCTTCCGACGATGCCGCCGAGCAGTCCGCCCACCGCGCCGATCAGCGTCTTGTTGGGGCTGATGGAAGGCGCCATCTTCTTGGGGAACTTGTTGTGCATGGTGTACCCGAAGAGATAGGCGATCGAATCCCCGCAGGGGGAAATGACGAGAATCATCAAAATGGCGAGATCAGACTCCTTCAAATGGTTGGTCGCGAGCAGAAAGGCGAGAAACAGCGAGGGATAGACGGCAGTAAGCACTGCCTTTGCCGTACTTTCCAGCGTGACCGTCTTATAATCGATGACGAGAGAACAGAAGAGAAAGAAAATAATCAGGCAGAAGAACACGATGAGCGCGGTGAGTCCTGCCGCCGCTTTGAGCTCCGAGAGAACGAAAACGGGAACCCAAAGGAAGGAAAAAGCGAGCACCATCGCCTTTTGCGAAGGGGGAAGCGCGCAGGCTCTTGCCATCTCAAACGTACCCATTACGGCAAAGAGCCAAATGAGCACGTCAAAGAGATAGTCGCTTACGTAGATTTTCAGCAGATAGAACGCCGCCAGTATGAGAACGTAGACACTGCCGCTCAGGATTCTTGTCTTCATAATTACCTCGATTTATTTCCCCGCGTCGATTTGTTCGTCCGTTTTGCCGAATCGCCGCTTGCGGGTCGAAAAGTCCGCAAGCGCCTTGTCAAACTCCGCGTTGGAAAAATCGGGAAACATGACGTCCGTAAAGTAAAATTCGGAATAGGCGGCTTGATACAGGAGAAAGTTGGAAATTCGCTTTTCCCGTCCCGTTCGGATGATGAGATCGGGATCGGGCTGGTTTTTTGTGTAGAGAAGCGCGGAGAACTCCTCCTCCGTGACCTCTTTGCCGAGCCTCATCGCCTCGTTGCAGGCGCGGACGATTTCCTGTCTAGCACCGTAATTGAGCGCGATGTTGATGCACCCCGCCGTATTGTTTTCGCTCTCCTTTTCGCTCTCCTCGATGAGCTGTTGAATATCGAAGGGAAGCGCGGTGATATCCCCGATGATGCGGATGCGAATGTTCTTTTCGAGAAGGCGCTTGACGTTCTTCTTGAAATACTTCCGAAACAGGGAAAAGAGTCCGTCAAGCTCTTCTTGCGGGCGGGAGAGGTTTTCCGTAGAGAGGGCGTAGACCGTAAGGTATTTGACCCCGACGGAAAAGGCATAATCGGCGAGATCGATCATGCGATTCATGCCCTGTCGATGACCTTCTCCCCTCGGAAGAAGGCGAGCCTTCGCCCAGCGGCCGTTCCCGTCCATGATAATGGCAACGTGAGTAGGAATCCGCATGATTTAAATGGTCATGATCTCCTTTTCCTTAGCGGAAACGAGCGCTTCGATCTTCGAAATGCAGTCGGAAACAGTCTTTTCGACTTCCTTTTCGCTGAGCGCGGCGTCATCCTCCGAGATGACCTTTCCCGTCTTCAGCTTTTTGATCGCCTCCATTGCCTCGCGACGATTGTTGCGCTCGGCGACTTTGGCGTCCTCGCCCATCCTCTTGATGGTCTTGACGAGTTCTTTTCTGCGCTCGGTGGTAAGGTCGGGGAAGACGAGGCGAATGACTTTGCCGTCGTTGGTCGGCGTCAGCCCGATGTTGGATTGCAGGATCGCCTTTTCGATCGCCTTTAAGAGGGATTTATCCCAGGGGGAAATCATCAGGCACTTCGCGTCCAAGACCGTCACGTTGCCGAGCTGTACGAGGGGAGACGTCCCGCCGTAAGCCTCGACCTGAATTTTATCGAGGATGTGGGGGTTGGCTCTGCCCGCGCGGATGGTGGAGAAATCCTCTTTCGTGACGGAAATCGTCTTTTCGGATTTTTCCTCGAGTGTCATGAGAATCATCTCAACTTCTTCGTTTTCAATCATGTTTGTTTCTCCTTTATCACTTGGTGATGAGTGTGCCGGTACTTTCCCCGCACACCGCTTTGACGATGGAATTTTCCTCATCGAGTCCGAAGGCGAGGGCGGGAATGTTGTTGTCCATACACATGGTCGCAGCCGTCGTATCCATTGCCTTCAAGCCCTTTTCGATGATCTGAAAGTAGGTAAGCTTGTCGTATTTTTTCGCGTTTGGATTCTGCTTGGGGTCGGAATCGTAGATGCCGTCCACGTTCTTTGCCATCAAGAGGACGTCAACCCGAATCTCGCAGGCGCGCTGTGCGGCAGCCGTATCGGTAGAGCAATAGGGATTGCCCGTGCCGCAAGCCATGATGACGATTCTCCCCTCTTCGAAGTGGTGCAGGGCCTTTCGCAGGATGTACGGCTCGGCAACGGAAATCATGTTGAGCGCCGTCTGCACCCGAACGGGAATTCCGCGCTGTTCGATGGCGTCCATCATGGCGAGGGAGTTCATGACCGTGGCGAGCATTCCCATCTGGTCTGCCGTCGTGCGCTCCATAAAGTCGCCCTGCCTTCCTCTCCAGAAGTTTCCGCCACCGATGACGAGGGCAATCTCCACCCCCATCTTATGCACCGCGACGATCTGATCGACAACGCGCGCGATCACTTCCTCGTTGAGTCCGAATTTCTGATTGCCCGCAAGGGCTTCCCCCGATAGTTTGAGCAAAATTCTATGATACTTTGCCTGCATAGCGTTCTCCTGTCTCGTCCCGTCATCGGGCACTCTTTTTCCACATTATACCATAGTTTTTTCAAAAAGGCAATAGAAAGAGGAAACTTCCGTCCCTCTTTCCCGAAAAAAGACGATTTCCCCTTCTATCTTTCCTCATTTTTTTGCAAAACGATCATAAAAGAGCGGGGCGCCCGCTTGCGCGTGCGCCCTGCTCTTTCACAAACAAACAAAAACAGATTCGGAAATTTTATTTTTTCTTTTTACAGTCGGAACAATTTCCGCAGCACGAGGAGCAGTCGCAGCCGCTCTTTCCGTGCATTTTGTCCCGAATTGCCTTGCCGATGACCCCGCCTACAAAGAGGACGGCAAGCGCGATTACCAGAATTTCATACCATTGCATTGTTATCCTCCAACGCTTAGGCGACAGCCTTCTTTTTATCGGTCAAACGGGCTATGCCCATAACCCCTGCCGTTAAAATCGCACCCATGAGGATGGCAAAGACGACGCCCATGACGATGGCTACGGTCGAGACGCCCCAGATTGCCTGCGCGAGCAGACCGCCGAGGTAGAACACGATGCCCGTTGCATAAGAGGTCGCAACCCAGAACACGAGGGTTTTCCAGAACTTTCCTTTGGGAAGCTCCGCCTTTGCCGTAGCGCAAGCCGCAAAGCAGGGAATGGTCGTCATGTTGAATAGGATGAAGGCGATGAGGGCGGGCACGGTGACGCCGGTTGCGGCGATCATCGTCCAGGCAGCCTCCGAACCCTCGGCGATTGCCTCAAGCTCGGCAAGGATGTCGGGCGCGACTGCTCCGCTGACGACGACTGCGCTCGCAAGGGAAGCAAAGGTGCAAATGACGTTCTCCTTGGCAATGAGACCCGTGATGACCGCGACGGCAAACACCCATCCGAACGAATTGAGCTGCGCACCGAAGCCGAGCGGCGTGAAGAGCCACTGAAGGGCTTTGCCGATGGAGGCGAGGATGGACGCGTCCATGTCCTCGACCATGCCGTTCCAGAACTGCCAACCGAAGCTCGACAAGAACCAGATGACGACGGTGGAGGCGAGGATGATGGTGAACGCCTTTTTGACGAAGTGCTTGGTCTTATCCCAGAGGTGAATCATCAGGGAAGAGAAACGGGGGGCGTGGTAAGCGGGAAGCTCCATGATGAAGGGAGGAACGTCCCCCTTCATGGTCGTACCCCGCATGACGATGACGGCAAGAATCGCGGTGGCGATACCGCCGATGTACATGAGGTAGGTGATGAGATCGACGCCGCCGACCCCGAAGAAGGCGAGCGTACCGCCGGCAATTGCCGTCAGAATGGGAAGCTTTGCCCCGCAGGAGAAGAAGGGAATAACGCGAACGGTCGCCGTCCTCTCCTTTTCATCCGCAAGCGTGCGGGTGTTGATCATTGCGGGAATGGAACAGCCGAAGCCCATGATCATGGGCATGAACGCTCTGCCCGAAAGTCCGAACTTTCTGAAAATTCGATCGAGAATGAAGGCGACGCGCGCCATGTACCCGGAATCCTCCAAAATGGAGAAAAAGAGGAACAGGACGAGAATCTGGGGAAGGAAGGAGAGCACGGCTGCGAGGGCTTCGAGGATACCGTCGCTCAAAAAGGCGACGACCCAATCGGAGGGAATGAGCTCGATTCCCGCTCTGATCCAACCGAACACGTTGCCGACGATGACGTCGTTCCAGAGGTTGTTGATGATACAGCCGGGAGAGAAGATCGCGCCGTCGTAAATGCAGGCGAGGAGCGCCACGCCGAAGTGGATGGGCTCGCCCTCTTCGGTGAGAAGTCCGAGATCTTCCAGCGTGGGAAGGCCCCACAAATCGGAGAAGAGGAATCCCTCCGAGAAGGTCAGATGGAAAATCGCAAACAAAATGACGAGGAAGATGGGAATGCCCGCCCACTTGTTCGTGAGCACTCTGTCCGCCTTGTCGGACTTAGTCAACGCCTTTCTCTCCTTTTTGGAGAGGGCGGAAGTGTAATTTTTGGATATGTATTGGTACCGCGCATCTGCGACGACCGCCTCGAAGTCCGTGCCGAAGGTGTCGTCCGAGAAGGTCGCCTTGAAGGCGTCCACCATCTTCACGAGTTCGGGGTGCATCCTGACCTCGATTTCGTCGAGCTCGGAGAGCTTCACCGCGTGGAAGAGCGGCGCTTCCACCCCTTGCGCTTCCAATGCGATGGCGACGTCCCCTATGAGGTGGGCAATGGCGGAATCCTGCAAGACCGTCCTTCCCTTTCTGGGCGACTTAGACGTCTTGATCGCCCGATCCATCAATTCCTTGATGCCCTCTCCCTTCAAAGCGGAGATGGCAACCACGGGAACGCCGAGCTTTTCTTCCAACATTTTGGGGTTGATTTTGTCCCCGTTCTTCTCCACGGCGTCCATCATGTTGAGCGCGACGATCATGGGAACGTCGATTTCCATGATCTGCGTCGTCAGATACAGATTTCGCTCGAGATTGGTCGCGTCCACGATGTTGATGACGCAGTCGGGCTTTTCTTCCAGAATGTATCGACGGGAAATGACCTCTTCGGGCGTGTACGGAGAGAGCGAATAGATCCCGGGAAGGTCGATGATATCGACGGGTTCAATTCCCTTTTTGTACGTTCCCTCCCTCTTGTCTACGGTGACGCCGGGCCAGTTGCCAACATAAGCCGTAGAGCCGGTCAATAGGTTAAACAGCGTCGTCTTTCCGCAGTTGGGGTTTCCTGCCAAAGCGAATTTCTTCATTTTACAACCTCCATTACCACGCAGGAAGCTTCGCTCTTTCTGAGCGAAAGCTCATAGCCGCGCACGGTTACTTCCATGGGATCGCCGAGGGGCGCTCTCTTTCGCAAGAGCACCTTTGCTCCGGGCGTCACTCCCATGTCGAAAAGACGCCTGCGAATGCCGCCCTCGCCTCCTACCTTTTTGATGACTCCCTCTTCTCCGATTTGGAAGAGATCCAACGTTTTTTCCATAAAACCTCCTTAAGCAACCCGGATGTGTCCGGCAAGATTGCCGTCCAACGCCAGCCTGCTCTCTTTTACCGATATGACAACCCCTCCGCTCGTGCGGGAAAGCACCTTTAGCTCTCCACCCACGACAAGTCCGAGATTTTCCAAATGTTTCTTCGTCTTTTCGTCTCCCGCAAGCTTGACGATCTTCAAGGTCGTCTCGAGCGGTGCAAGGATCAAAGGCATAGATTATCCTCCTTTATCTTCCGATACAAAACTTCGATTTCCGTTCCGAATGAAGCGGCAATGCCGCAGGCGATGTCCAAAAGGCCTCTCTCCTGAAATCCCCTTTCGAGAAGGGCTTTCTCAATGTGCTCAATGCAGACCCTGTAAAGAACTGCCAGCTCTGCCCCCTTGGAAGAGAGCTCCGCCCCGCCCGTTTTTCGCACGACGAGGTGCTTTCCGTACAAATTGTCGAGCGCCCTCGAGACGCTCGATTTCGCAACGTGCAGCTTTTCGGCGATTTTTCCCGTCTCGCCGATCGTCTCGACGGCGAGCAAATACAAAATTTCCGATTTCGTAAGAGATTGTTCCATCCTTCGTTTTAACGAACCTCCCGATTAAATACAAAGTGATTTTTTCGCTTCCGGTTTTCCCTTTGTTTGCTTTGACGACTTATCCGCCTAAAAAACAAGTTCGCTTTAACGAACTACCTGTCTTAGAAGAAGTCCGTCTCAACAAACGATCTGTCTGAAATCAAGTTCGTCAAGACGAACTATAGGGGGTTAAAACCAAGTTCGCTTCAACGAACTTCCTCTCTATTATATTCGCCCTTTTGCCGTTTGTCAACCATTAGCCTATGCTAACAACCATTCTTTTTCAAAAAAGACGGCTTTTTTCCACTTCTCTGCCGCCCGTCGCCGAAGTCCGACTCGGAAATAAAGGCCTTTTTCGCCGTTTTTTATTTGCCGAAAGCCGATTCGGAAGGAAAGGCTCACCCTACCCTCTTTTCTCTTTGCCGAAAGCCGATTGGATCGGAAAGGGCGGGGCGATTTTGAAAAATCGCCCCGCCCTTTGCGCGTCCGCATGGAACGCCCTTGACGTAAAACCTTCAAAGACGCCCCGCGCCCTTTAGCAACAGCTTACAGCATGTGCTTATACCTGTTTTCGAAAGATTCTTCCTGATTCAAAAGCTCTAAGACGAGGGCATCCACATCGGGGGTTAAGTTGTCCTTGCTCTCCGAATAGGAGGTTCTCAGGCACTTAATTCCCGTGACCGTACCTGAAAGCATGAGCTCCGCAATGTGCTCGGGAGAGTTATCCGCAAGCGTATTCATCTTAATCGCGCTCCACATCATCGCCTTTTTCACAGGGTTCGGCTCTTTGAGCTCTAATCCCTTTTCCTTGGCAATGGCGCAGGCTTTGGAGGAAATCTTTTCATATTCCTCGTGCTGACGGCAGATTTCTTCGCGCGTTGGAGCGTCCTCTACCTCGGGCAGAATATCCGAGATGGACTCCAGCGCGACCTGACAGTTCCGATAAACTTCGGCAAGCATTTCTTCATTGGATTTTTGCGTTGTTTCCGACATAAAAACTCCTTTCTCACAGTATAAGAAATTTCTCGAAAACTATGCAAATTGCTTGACTTCTCGGGCAAATTATGATAAATTACTGTCTGAGCCGCTCGGAACGGGCTTTTTTAAGCGTGGAAACACCGCCTAAGCATTCGGCGAGACTGGAAAGAGGAGGTAAAATTTTTCATGTACGCAATCATCGAAAACGGAAACAAGCAGTATAAGGTTGCCGAAGGCGATACCTTGAACCTTGAGAAGTTGGACGCAGAGGTCGGTGCTACCGTCGAACTCAACGCCATCATGGTGTCCGACGAGTCCGGCGTTAAGCTCGGAGACAGCGTTGCCAAAGTCAGCGCTACCGTCGTCGCACAGGACAAGGCGAAGAAGATCATCGTGTTCAAGTACAAGGCAAAGAAGAACGAACGGAAAAAGCAAGGTCACAGACAACCGTTCACCGCAGTGAAGATCGAAAAGATCGTTCTGTAATTTTAAAAAAAGGAGTAAAGAATATGTTGTTCATCCATTTATTTGCTCATAAAAAGGGTACCGGTTCTTCCCACAACGGTCGTGACAGCGAAGCCAAGAGGCTTGGCCCCAAGCGTGCAGACGGTCAGTTCGTGCTTGCAGGCAACATCCTTGTCAGACAGAGAGGAACGAAGTTCTACCCCGGCAACAACGTAGGAAAGGGCGGCGACGATACCCTGTTCGCGCTCACCGATGGTGTGGTCAGATTTGAGAGAAAGGGCAGAGACAAGAAACAGGTCAGCGTATACGCAGCCGAATAAGGAAAACCAAAGGCGCTCGTTCGAGCGCTTTTTTCGTGCCTTTTTTCGAACCATCGGCATGGGGCAACCTGTCCCTCCCAATAATAAGGACAATTTTTTGCAGAATCACCTTACCGGCATTTTTAAAGTCAGGTTGACGTTTCAACCTGACTTTACTGGTTGCCTGTTCACGATCGGCATGGGGCAACTTGCCCCCCCTGTCGAACGCTAATTTATATAAAAATGCGGAATCTATATTCCGCATTTTTACCGAGAGCTTGTCCGTGCGAATGAAAAGAGGCGATCTGCGCAATCAAAGCTACCGTTTGCGAAAACTTCCTTTACCCGCACCCAAAAGGGTGGTATACTCAAACAAAAAAGGAAGTGTACCATGAAAAAAATCCTCTCTTCTCTATGCGGTCTCTTGTCCGTCACCATGCTCCTTGCGGCTTGCGGAAAAGTTGATCCGAAAAACTGCAAGCACGAAATGCACGACGAGGCGGCAGTCTGCACCGCGTGCGGCAAAACGCTCTCGCACACCTTTTCGGACGGCAAATGCACCGTGTGCGGCAAGAGCACCCCTTTTTTGTGGGAATCCATCGCCCAAGACGAAACGCTGATGTCCGCAATCAAGGCGGGCGCGAAACAGACGGGCACCATCGAGAAAATCGTCTACGAGACGCCCGCCTATAACATCGAAGCCTTAACGGGAGAGCAAAAGACGATCGAAAAGGAAGCCTACGTCTATCTCCCCTACGGCTATTCGACGGAAAAGGAGTACGACCTTCTCATCCTACTGCACGGCTCTACGGATTCCGAAGGCTATTGGTTTGCCCAAGAAGATTACGATGCTTTCAACCTCGGCGTGTATTACAATACGGGCAATCTCACCAAGGAGCTGTTGGATTTCCTCATCGAACAGGGCAAGATGAAGCCGACCATCGTCGTCACTCCCACCCTTTACAACGAGCACGAAAACGATCAGACGGAAAATAAAGTCGTCACCAAACAGCTCGGCAAAGAGCTGACGGGCGCGCTCCTTCCCTACCTTGCAGAGCATTACGCCACCTATGCGAAGGGAACGGGAAAGGAAGATCTGATCGCGGCGAGAGATCATTTCGCCTATTGCGGATTTTCCATGGGCGGCTTTACGGGAATGGATTCTATCCTCTCCTATTGTCTCCCCTACTTTTCCTACGTCGGGACGTTCAGCGGCGGGTCGACCGACGTCGAAACGACGATCGCGGGCATCAATCGCGACTGTGAAACGTATCCCATCCGCTATTGGTATTCCTCGTGCGGGAAGCTGGACGGGACGGTCAAGTTCGACAGCGCCAAGGAAACTTACAAAGCGACGCTGAAAGGCGTCCCCTCCTTAAAGGAAGGGGAAAACACTTCCTTCGTCGCCATCGCCGGCGCAAACCACACCTACGAATGTTCTTTGACCGCCCTCTACAACGCCCTGCAAGTATTCTTCCGTTAAATCAAAAACCGTTTCCCGTTGATTGCGGGAAACGGTTTTTTGAGCGTGATCAAGCTCTAATATGCGATTTGCGCCTTATCGGGAAGGGACAGAACGCCCGAGTTGTCCCCCGTCACGGTGTATTGGGATTCGTGATAAGTCTTATGCGGGACGAAGTAGATGCGCTTGCCCTTCCACTTCTCCTCGATGAGTTCGGTAAAGAGATGCCTCGAAAGAATCTCGTTCATGATGTAGGCATTTAAATCGACGATCGCGGTCGTGTAGCCGTCCGCAAAGCAGTCGTTGATGTCCCGCTTGATGCGAACGATCGTGACGACGGATTTGTTGATTTCGCCCGAACCCGAACAGTACGGACAGTCCCGCTTTAAATAAGTGACCGTCTCGTTGGAAGAGCGCTTTCTCGTAAATTCCACCAACCCGAAGTCGGACATGGGGAGCACCTTGTTGCGCACTCTGTCCTGCGCAAGGTAAAAGGACAACTCCTCGACGACTTTTTTCTTGTGCTCTTCCTCGAGCATATCGATGAAGTCCACCACGACGATGCCGCCGATGTTGCGGAGGCGCACCTGAAGGGCAATTTCCTTGGCGGCAAGTACGTTGGTGACGAAGGCGGTCTCTTCGGGATCGCTGTCCCCTACGAATTTGCCCGTATTGACGTCGATAACGGTGAGCGCTTCCGTCTTCTGAATGATGAGATACGCCCCGTTGGAGAGATCGACCCGCGGCGAGAGCATTTGCACGAGCTGTTGGGAGATTCCCGCGGAATAGAGCATATCCCGATCTTGTCTGTAATGCCTGATCTTCTTGGAGAGCCCGTCCGTTCGAAGGCTCGCGATGTAATTGACTTCCTGAAAGAGCGTTTCGTCGGACACGACGATTTCGTCCACGTCCTCCGCAATGAGGTTGCGGAGTTTTTTGGCAGTCATCGTCCCGTCGACGAAGAGCGGATTGCCGATTTTAAACGTCTTTGCCCGTTCGAGCACCGTTCTGTATTTGCGCTTGAGCTCTTCGATCTCGTCACCGATCTGCTTTAAGCTCGCATAGGGTGCGTTGGTGCGGACGACGTATCCGCCCTCCCCCTTTCCGAGCCGTTCGACTTCCTTGGCGAGGTGCTCGCGAAGCTCCGTGTCCTCGATTTTATGCGAAACGCCGACAAAGCTCCCGTTCGGGACGTAAATGATGTTCTTCCCCACAAAGGAGAGCTTGGTGGAGACCTTCGCGCCCTTGCTCCCGCGCGGGGATTTGACCACCTGCACCAAAATTTCGTCTCCCTCTTTGACCGAAACGGTCGGCGTGGGGGTATCCAATCCGCTGTCCTTTTCCCACGATTCGGGCTCGTTCATGGAGAGGTAGCAGTTCCTCGCCAAGCCGCAGTAGACGAAGGCGGCGTTCATGCCGGAAAGGACGTTAACGACTCTGCCCTTGTAGATGTTTCCAACGATTTCGACATTTTCTTCCTCTTCGATTTCAAAATCGACGAGTTTTTCGTTCTCCGTGACGGCAGCAAACTTCAAAGTATGAATTCTGTCAAAATAGATCTTCTGTTTCATTGGCTCTATTTTCCTATAATCCGTATTTTTCCAGTCCGTATGATTGAATTTTTAAGACGGAAGAGACTTCCCCGCCGTAGCGGCCTGCAAGGTACTCTCCCAACACGTCGGGACGGAGGGTTGCTTCCCCCGTCTTTAATTTCATGTAAGTACTCTCTCCCCTTCGCTCGAGTTCCAGAATGGAGGGGCGGACGTCCTTCGTTCGCCCTCTCTTGTCCGTGAGAACGAGGGTTTCTTCCCGCAAAATCTCTTCCGGATCGAAGGGGGCGATCCCCTCGACCAAGAACGCATTTGCCGTAATTTCGTAAGCGACGTTCACCTTGCCCTCCGTATGGCGATAGGAGACGCATCGAATCCCGCGGGGCGCATGGGCGTTGAACGCCTCTTTGAAGTCGCCCTCAAAGTCGGTGTCCACCGAGCAATACTCCGCTTCCGAGGAAATGCCCACGCCGAGCGGAGCGGAAAGGTAAATTTTCGGGTGCTTGTTGACCGCTTCGCTCCGTTTGACTTCAATGCCCGCACGCTTCATCGTCCTGTCGATGTGGCGAAGCAAGTCGAGATGGGAGAGAAACTCCCCGCCGTCCTTTTTGGTATAGCGAAATACGATCATAATTCCTTTCCCTTCGGGCAGACCTCTTGCAGTCCGCACCCCTTGCAGCCCTGCAAACAGCCGCCCGTACTCCGATTTTCGTAAGCTCTGTGTTTTTCCCGCAGGAAAAATTCTCTCGAAACGCCGATGTCGACGAACTCCCAAGGGAGACGCTCTTCCTCGCTCCACTCTCTCGTGTACCGTTCGGGGTCTACCCCGCACGCCGCAAACGCCCTTTGCCAGGCGGAAGGCTGAAAATGCTCCATCCACGAATCGAACCGCGCACCCTGCCGATACGCTTCTGCGATGACTTCTCCCATGCGCTCGTCCCCTCTTGCGAGGCAAGCCTCGAGGCGGGAAGTGAAGAAATCGTTCCAGCTGAGGGTGACGCCCCGCATGCGGAGGGAGGATTTCAAAACGGAGAGCTTGTGCTTGACCTCCTCCTCGCTCGCCTGCCGTTCCCACTGAAAGGGGGTAAACGGCTTGGGGATAAACGTGGAGGCGGAAATGCTGATGCGGAGGGACTTTTTTCGCTTTTTCGTGTAATACAGCTCGGAAATCTTCGTCGCGATGTCGGCAATGCCCAGAAGGTCTTCGTCCGTCTCGGTGGGGAGTCCGAACATGAAATAGAGCTTGACCGAGGAATAGCCTAAATCGAAGGCGGAGGAAGCCGCGTGGAGAATTTCTTCGAGCGTGACGTCCTTGTTGATGACGTCGCGCAGCCGCTGCGTGCCCGCTTCGGGCGCAAAGGTCAAGGAGGATTTTCTTGAATCCTGCGCAAATTCGGCGTCGAAACTGTCCACGCGCAAAGACGGAAGGGCGAGATCGACGTCGGGGAGCTCTCTTTTCAAAGACCGAATGAGTTCCCGCAAATGCGGATAATCTCCCGTGGAGAGGGAATTCATGGAAAGCTCGTCATAGCCCGTGCTTTCGATGATGGATTTCGCCTGTTTGGTCAGCGTCTCCACGCTGCGCGCCCGCACGGGGCGATACAAAAAGCCCGCCTGACAGAAGCGACAGCCCCGATAGCACCCGCGCATGACCTCGATGACCGCACGGTCGTGAACGGCTTCGCAGTTGGGAACCATGAAGGATTCGGGATAGATCGCCTTGTCGAGATCTTCGACGAGCGCGCTTCTCACCCGCTCCTTGGGGTATTTGGGGACAAAGACGCCTCGAATCTCGGCCGCTTTTTGCAAGAAGGTCTCCCGATCGGGACTCTCTTCGTACAGCCTGCCCACCTCGGCGTCTACCTCTTCCCCGTCGCCGATGAAGAAGAGATCGACAAAGTCGCAAAGGGGCGCAGGATTGACGCAGCACGGCCCGCCGCAGGCAATCACGGGATAGCCTTTCCCTTCTCTCTCCCTTCGAAGGAGGGGAATGTGCGCCAGATCGAGCATATAAAGGACATTCGTATAGGACAGCTCGAAGCCGAGGGAAAACGCCACCATATCGAACGAAGAGAGTGGCTTTTTCGCATGAAGGGACGCAAGGGGAATCCCGTTCTCCTTGAGTTTCTCCCCAAAGTCGGGCCAAGGGGCAAAACACCAATCCACGCCGAAGCCCGCATCTTCCATGGACTTTGCGACGATCTTCGTGCCGAGATTGCTCATTCCCACTTCGTACACTTCCGGGAAGCACATACAGAAGGAGAACACCCCTTCCCGAAAGACAGGTGCGTTCACTTCTCCGCCGACGTAGCGAGAGGGTTTTTCCGATTCCATCAAACATTTTCTAAGCAATGCATTCATTCTATCTATTATATCATTCGCATACTTTTTTTGCAAGAAATTTTTTGGATTTTTTGCCCTTTTCCGCGAGGATTTGGCTCAAATTTGCCGTATTTCCGTATTTTAAACAGCAATCGTAAAGTTCGTTCTGCGTCAGCGTTCCCAGCGTTTCCCGTCCGTCCGATACCGTCAGCACGAGATAGTCCCCCTTTTTCAAAAAACGGAAAACGGACTTTAAGGTGGCATCCCCCGAAATCAGAATTTCCTTCACCCGCACCCCATGCAAAAGCCCCTCCGAAAGGGAAAAATCGAGTCTCTCGTAAACCCCGCCCTTTTCCCCGAAGAGGAGAAAGAGCCCGAAAAAGAAGAGGGACAAATTGTAAAGGAGGAGCCCGAAGATGAGGCAGAAGGCGGACAGCGCGTAGGAAAAAATGCGAACGGGCTTTCCGATCAGGCAAAAAAGCGCCCTGCCTCCGTCGAGCGGAAGGGCAGGGAGCAAATTGACAAGCCCTACGGCGGCGGAGGAGAAAACCGCCGTGTCGGTATAGGGATAGGTTTCGGGAAAGAGCCACCAAAGGGCGACAAAGCAAAGGCAGACAAGTCCGTTCGTCAAAGGCCCTGCAAGGCATAAAAGGACGGTCTCCTTTCTGGAAAGTCCGAACACCTCTCCCCGCACCGTTGCGCCGTAGGGCATCAGGCAGATTTTATCGAGAGAATAGCCGATGCTCCTCGCATACAGGCTGTGCCCGAGCTCATGCAAAATCGCCACGATCGTGACCGAAAGGAAGGAAAAGAGCCGACCGCGAAGCCCCTCGATTAAGCCAAACAGCAAAAACAGGGGATGAACGGTAAATTTAAATCCACTTGAGGGTATTTTCATCGACGGTGAAACAGTTGAGAAGGGTTCCGTTCTCATAGAGCATAATCCTCACGTCTCCCTTCGCATAGCCTACGGGAAGATTGCCCTTGACCTTGTCGCCCTCGGCGGCGTAGACGTCCGAAAGTCCGACGATCACGCTCTTGAAGGAATCGCTGTGCGCAATTTCCACGGTAGAGCCCTCTTCCTCTTTGGTGATCTTCCGAATCGTTCCGTCGCAGACGGGATAGATGGCGGCGTCTGCCGTAAAGGACAGCACGCCCGAAGAGGAGACCGCGATTTCCACGTCCGCCCGCTCGGAGACGACTCCCGAAAGGGTGAAATCCGACCGCGTGCGCTTATCCGCCTGCTCCACGGTGAAAAGCCCCTTGGAGAAGGTGTTCATTGCCGATTGCTCGTAGAAGATGTTGGTCAGAAAGATGAGGGTACAGAGAAGGCAGGCGGCGACAAACTCGGCGACGATGGTAATCTCCGAAGCCTTCCACTTTCCCCTCTCCCGCTTGAGTTTCGGCTTTTCCGCCTTTTCATTGACGGCTTTCAAGACCTTTTCCTTCATCTTTTCCGCAGAAGCTCCCTTCTTGCGCTTTTTGACGACGTTGACGGTGGAAACGGGAATTTCCAGCATTTCCGCATAGTCTATGGTTTCCATACTTGCACCTCACTGAAATTTAAGATCAGTCTAATGTATGCTTGCCCCCTTCCCGTTATGCACAAAAAACGCACGGATTCCTCCGTGCGCTCTCTTCTTTTGCTTTCAGCCCCGTCGATACAGCAAGTCGGCGAGCGCGGCGAGGCGTGCGGGAGAAAGGGTCTCTCCCCTCGCCTTCTCGTCGATGTCCGCTCTTTTCAAAATTTCTCTCGCCTCTTCCCTCGAAAGGGAGAAGGAGTTCATCAGGTTGTTTTCGAGGGTCTTTCTCCGACTCGAAAAGGCGCATCTGACGACGTCGCGATACGTCTTTTTGTCGAGGACGGGAACGCCCCCGCCGATGTCGATTCGAACGATCGCGGAATCCACCTTGGGGACGGGATAAAAGAGGGTTTTGGGGACTTTGCGCAAGATTTTCGCCCTTCCCCGAAGGGCAATGCCCGCCGTCACCGCGCCGTAATCGGGAGAGCCCGCCTCGGCGCAAAACCGCCTTGCGACCTCTTCCTGCACCATAACGACGATGGTCTGCACCTTTTCGCTCTCCTCGACGAAGCGCATGACGAGCGGAGTGGTGATATAATAGGGAATGTTGGCGACCACCGTATAGGGCGGGAGCTTCTCTTCCAGCTTGGAAAGATCCACCTTCATAAAATCTCGAAAGATCACCTCGACATTCTCCACGCCCGAAAGCGTCCTAGCTAGAACGGGCTGTAAGCTCCTGTCGATTTCGAAGGAATATACCTGCTTTGCCCGCTCGGAGAGCGCCTTCGTCAGCGTTCCCGCGCCCGGCCCGATTTCGACGACAGTAGTCTCCTCTCCCACGCCCGCGTCCGAGACGATGGCGCGAAGGAGATTCCAATCGGTGATGAAATTCTGACCGAACTGCTTTTTGAAGGCAAATTCGCTCTCCCTTAAAATATTCTTGACGTCTTCCATATTTTACCTCTGTCTTTTGAGGATAACTGACCGCATTCGGCACATACTGCTTTCAGAGCCGAAAGGCTCGAACCAAAGATAAGGGCTCTGCGTACGCAGAGCTTATTTTTTTACGCCACACCCTAAATACCGAACAGTGCCTTTGTGTTTTTCATCACAATTTCGGCAAAACGCTCTGTCTCCATTTCCCTGAGAGCAGCGAGCTTCTCGGCGATGATGGGAATAAAAGCGGGGGTGTTCCGCTCTCCCCTGTGCGGCACGGGCGGAAGGTAGGGGGAGTCCGTCTCCGTCAAAATCCGATCGAGGGGGACTTCCCTTGCGCTTTCTGCGACCTTTTTGGCGTTCTTATACGTGACCGTCCCACCGAAGGCGAGGTAAAATCCCAAGTCCACAAAGGACTTGACCATTTCCCTCGAATGGGAATAGCAGTGCATGACGCCGCCAAAGATGAGCTTGCTCCGCTCCTCTTTGAGCAAGTTCAGCATATCCTCCGCATCGTCGCGGCTGTGAATGCAGACGGGAAGCTTCAATTCCTTGGCAAGCTCGATTTGCTCGACAAACTTTTCCCGCTGAAGGGGCTTATTCGTGTCCTCGTAGTGATAGTCCATTCCGATTTCGCCGATGGCGACGACCTTTTGAGACGAGGCGAGCGCACGGATTCTTTCGAGATCGCCCGACTGAAAGGAATGGAGCTCGGTGGGCTGAAATCCCACCGCCGCATAGATGCCCTCGTTCCCCTCGGCGATCCTCACCGCCTCTTTGGAAGAGGTCAGATCGTAGCCGATGGCGATCATTTTTGTGACGCGAGCTTCCCTGATACGGGGAAGCTCTTCGTCTAAGTTCATTTGATTCAAATGGCAATGGGTATCGACGAACATCAGGAAATCTCGCTTCCGCTCTCGACGTCCTGTTCGGGAGAGACGAGCACCACCCGCCCGTCCTTGTCCTCGGCGCAGAGAATCATGCCTTCCGAAACGATTCCCTTCATGGTGCGGGGAGGGAGATTGGTGACGACGAGCACCTTTTTGCCCACCATCTCTTCGGGGGTATAATAGGCGGCGATTCCGCTCAAAATACTGCGCGTCTCGCCCCCGATTTTTACCGTTTCATGCAGGAGCTTGCTCTTTTTGACCGCTTCGCAGGCGATGACCTCGCCGACCTTGATTTTAATCTTCGCAAAGTCGTCGATGGTGATTTTCGGGTCGGGCTCTTTGGGCTGTTCTGCCTCGTATGCCTTGCGCTGTGCCTCCTGAATGGCGGCAACCTTGGGGGCAATCTCCTTTGCATAGTCCACCCGTGCAAAGAGAATTTCGGGCTTTTCGACCACTTTTCCGCCCCGATACAAGCCAAACGTGGAAAGATCGTCCAATGCTCTGACGGTTTCGCCGAAGAAGGAGAGGATTTTGTCCGCCGTTTCGGGCAAGAAGGGCTTTAAGAGGGACGCGCCGATTAAAATGCTCTCCGCAAGGTTGTAAAGGACGGTAGCAAGGCGATCTCTCTGCGCCTCGTCCTTGGCAAGCGCCCAAGGCGCGGTCTCGTCGATGTACTTATTGCTCCTCCGAAAGAGGGCAAACACTTCGGAAATGGCGTCCGCCACGCGAAGCTCGTCCATCTTGGAGACGACCTTGTCCTTTACTCCCGCGACGAATGCCTTGAAATCCTCGTCCACTTCATCGGAGACGTTCTTGTTCTCAACCACGCCACCGAAGTACTTGTTGCTCATGGCGACGGTGCGGTTGACGAGGTTGCCCAGCACATTGGCGAGCTCTGCGTTGTTGCGCTCTGCGACGAGCTCCCACGTGATCGTTCCGTCGTTGTCGAAGGGCATTTCGTGCAGGACGAAATAGCGCACGGCGTCCACCCCGAAGAGGGAAACGAGATCGTCCGCATAAATCACATTGCCCTTGGATTTGCTCATCTTTTCGCCGCCCTGCAAGAGCCAGGGATGCCCGAACACCTGTTTTGGAAGAGGTTGACCGAGCGCCATCAAAAAGATGGGCCAATAAATCGTGTGGAAGCGAATGATGTCCTTGCCGATGAGGTGCAGTCCCGCGGGCCAGAGCTTTTTGTACTGCTCGGAGGGGTTGTCCACGTCAAAGCCGATGCCCGTGATGTAGTTGTTCAAAGCGTCCAGCCAGACGTATACGACGTGCTTCTCGTCAAAATCGACGGGGATTCCCCACTTGAAGGAAGTCCTCGAAACGCACAGATCCTGAAGTCCCGGAAGGAGGAAGTTGTTCATCATTTCGTTCTTTCTGGAAACGGGCTGAATAAATTCGGGATGGGTGTTGATGTGCTCGATCAGGCGATCGGCGTACTTGCCCATTTTGAAGAAGTAAGCCTCTTCCTTGGCGGGCTTGACCTCTCTGCCGCAATCGGGGCACTTGCCGTCTACGAGCTGACTCTCCGTCCAGAAGGACTCGCAGGGCGTGCAGTACATGCCCTCGTACGCGCCCTTGTAAATATCGCCCTGTTCGTAGAACTTTTTGAAAATCTTTTGCACCTGCGCCTCGTGATCGGCGTCGGTCGTGCGGATGAACTTGTCGTAGGTCGTGTTCATGAGATCCCAGATGCGCTTGACCTCAGCCGCCCTCTCATCGACGAACTGCTTGGGCGTCACCCCGCTTTGCTTCGCCTTCTCCTCTATTTTTTGACCGTGTTCGTCCGTTCCTGTCTGAAAAAAGACGTCATACCCCTGCATTCGCTTAAACCGTGCGATTGCGTCCGCAAGCACGATTTCATAGGTGTTGCCGATGTGGGGCTTACCCGAAGTATAAGCGATTGCCGTCGTCAGATAATAGGGTTCTTTCTCTGCCATCTTCTTGTCTCCGTCCTTTTTTTCTTTTTATTATAGCGCAAAAAAGGCAAAAAGTAAATGAACTTCGGCATATTCGGGGAGAAAAAATCATATTTTTTAGGGTGAACGTTATTTTTTGCGTGCTTTTTATCCTCGCTTCCATTCTGATGCTCGTCAAATCCCCCGAATCGTACCTTTCCGCCCTGCTCGCGGGGGGAGAGAAGGCGGGGTCTCTCTGCATTTTCCTCCTCGCCTCTTACGCCGTCTGGATGGCATTTTTTGCCTTGGTGACGGACACGGGCTTAGATCGGAAATTTGCGAAGCTCTGCCACCCGATCTTAAAGCTCCTCTTTCGCACGCGGGACGAGGAGACCCTCTCCTTCCTCTCCTCCAACCTTTCGTGCAATCTGTTGGGGCTTGCCGCCGCCACGCCGCTCGGCATCAAGGCGACGAATCTCCTTTTTCGCCAAGGGCAAAAGCGCGATCTTGCCATGCTCTTCGTCGTCAATGCGACGTCCCTGCAAATTCTGCCCACCACCGTCTTTTCCCTGCGGAGCGCGGCGGGCTCGCTCGCCCCGACGGATATTTTCCTCCCGACCCTTCTTTCCACCCTCTTTTCCACCGTACTCGGCGTCCTTCTCGTCAAGGTGATCTATCGATGAGCTATCTCATTCCCATCCTCTTTTTGGCGCTCTTTTTCTATGCGATCGCCAAGAAGAAAAAGCCCTACGAAAGCTTTGTCAAGGGCATCAAAACGGTGCCGCCCCTCGTTCTTTCCCTCTTCCCCTATCTTGCGGCGATGTTTTTACTCACGGAGCTTTGCACCGCTTCGGGACTGACCGACCTGCTCGTCTCCTTGCTTTCCCCCGTCGTGCGCCCGCTCGGCATTCCCGAAGAGATTTTGCCCCTTCTTCTGCTCAAACCCTTTTCGGGGAGCGGAAGCACCGCTCTGTTGTCTGAAATCCTCTCCGCTTACGGCGCGGACAGTTTTATTTCGCGCTGTGCCTGTACCTGCTACGGCTCGTCCGAAACGATCTTTTACGTCGCTTCCGTCTACTTCGCGGGACTGGACTTCAAGACGGGAAAGCCCATTCTCATTTCCCTTTTCGTCACGTTTCTCTCCACGATCGTCGCTTGCCTGCTCGTCCGATTCCTATAAGAACGAATTCCTTTTCGCGCTCCGCCAAATGCGTCCGAATTGCGCCAAAGAAAAAGACATCGGAAATCCGATGCCTTTCGCTTGCTTTTTTAATGAATGAATGATAATTAAACGAGCTCAGCGGTAGCGCCTGCGTCCTTGAGCTTCGCTGCTGCTGCCTCTGCGTCTGCCTTGGGCATAGCCTCTTTGATGACCTTGCCGTCTACGGTTGCTGCCTTTGCTTCGACAAGTCCGCATCCAAGGATCTCCTTGATGACCTTGATAACGCCGATCTTGTTGCCGCCGACTGCCTTCAGGACGAGGTTGAACTCCGTCTTCTCCTCTACTTCCGCTGCTGCGGGAGCGGCTGCTGCGCCTGCAACTGCTACGGGAGCTGCTGCGGAAACGCCGAATTCTTCTTCCAGAGCCTTTACGAGCTCGTTGAGCTCAACTACGGTCAAACCTTTGACTTCTTCAATGAACTTCTGAATATCCATAATGATCCAATCTCCTTATTAATTTTAATTTGCTTCCTCTTCCTTCTTGGTAAGTGCGTCCAAAACGTAAACGAGTTTGGAAATGGGGGACTGCAAGCATCCGACCATCTTTGCAAGCAACACTTCTCTGGAAGGAATTGCGGCGAGTCTTGCGACTCCTGCCTTGTCCACATACGCCTTATCGACGTATGCGCTCTTTGTGACGAGCTTTTCTTCGAGCGCCTTATTCGCTTTGATCTGGTCTGCGAGGACCTTCGCTGCGGATACTTCGTCTTCGGAGAAAATCGTTGCCGTGGTGCCGTTCAAGTCGGCGTCGAAATCGGTGCAGCCGAGTTCGTTGAAAGCCTTTCTGACGAGCGTGTTCTTGTAAACCTTGTACTCGCAGCCTGCCTTCTTGAATTCGTTGCGGAGCGCGCTGATCTCGGCGACGGTGACTTTGTTGTAGTTGACGAAAACTACGGACTTGCTCGCCTCGATGCGGGACTTGATCTCTTCAACGACCTGTTTTTTCGCTTCTAAATTAGCAGACATAGAAACCTCCTTCTAGCATTAAAAAAGCCTTATACCGCATGGCATAAGGACAGAGAACCTCTCATCGCTTAAACCTCGGTGTGCGGAGCGACCTTCAAGTTCCAAGGAACACACACTTTCTGCGGCATTTGTTTTTACAGGGAATATTATAGGAAATCCCCCGGAAATTGTCAAACGATTTTTGACAATTTCCGGGAAAAAAATCCAAAATTTAGATTTTGGCGTAAGCGACGCGGATGCCGGGACCCATCGTCGAGGAGACAGTAACGCTCTTCAAATACTGTCCCTTGGCTGCGGCGGGCTTCGCCTTGATGATTGCGTCCATCAGCGCGGTGAGGTTTTCGGTGATCTTCTCTTCGCCGAAGCTCTTCTTGCCGATGGGGCAGTGAATGATCGCGGTCTTGTCGAGACGATACTCGACTTTACCTGCTTTCACCTCTCTGACCGCTCTTGCGACGTCGGGAGTGACCGTGCCTGCCTTGGGGTTGGGCATAAGTCCCTTCGGGCCGAGGATACGACCGATGCGTCCGACGATGCCCATCATATCGGGCGTGGTGATGACGACGTCAAAGTCGAACCAGTTTTCTCTCTGGATCTTCTGAACCATTTCCTCTGCGCCGACGAACTCTGCGCCTGCGGCGAGCGCCTGGTCTGCCTTGTCGCCCTTTGCGATGACGAGAACCTTCTTCGTTTTGCCCGTTCCGTTGGGAAGGACGAGAACGCCGCGAACCTGCTGATCTGCCTGACGGGGATCGACGCCGAGGCGAACGTGAAGCTCGATGGTCTCATCAAACTTTGCCTTTGCGGTTTCGAGGACGAGTTTGACTGCCTCGTTGACGCTGTATTGCTTTGAGTGATCGTAAAGCTTTACGCTTTCTGCATATTTCTTACCGACTTTCATTGATTACCTCCTGGTGGTACGAACGGGGAAATCCCCTCCCACGCTCTCCTTTATTCTTCTACGGTGACGCCCATGCTGCGCGCAGTGCCCTTGATCATGCTGATTGCACTTTCGAGAGACGTGCAGTTCAAATCGGGAAGCTTGGTCTTTGCAATCTCCTCGACCTGCGCCTTCGTAAGCTTTGCGACCTTATCTCTGTTGGGACGAGCGGAAGCGGTTTCGATTCCTGCCGCCTTCTTGATGAGAACGGGTGCGGGAGGCGTTTTCAGAATAAACGTGAACGATCTGTCCTGATAAATCGTGACGACGACGGGGATGATGAGTCCCGCTTTGTCTGCCGTCTTTGCGTTGAACTCCTTGGTGAAGCCGGGCAAGTTAATTCCGTAGGGGCCGAGCGTCGAACCGACGGGGGGTGCGGGGGTAGCTTTTCCGGCAGGAAGCTGCAACTTCACTACTGCTGTAATCTTCTTAGCCATTTTGTGATTCCTCCATAGATGTGGTATTGGCAAGACGCCTTAAAAATTTGACGTCTCTCCCACGCCAAACCGAACTTTCGTCCGGATTGATGGTAAATTATTGGGCAAGCTCTTCGACCTTCTCCACTTCGCTGTAGCGGACGACGACGTCCTGCACGCTGTTGGCGATGGTCGTGCGAATCTTGACCTGTTGATTTTCGTCGTCAAGGGCAAGGACTTCACCGACGAGATCCTTTGCAAGGCCCTCCGTGACCATGACCCGTTCGCCGACCTTAAAGTCGACGTTGATGACGAATTCCTCGAGCTTCATCTTCTTGATTTCCTCTTCCTTCATGGGAATGGGTCTTCCCTGAGGGCCAACGAACCCCGTGACGCCGCGCGTGTTCGTGATGAGGTACCAGAGCTGATTCGAGTAGATCATTTTGATAAAGACATAACAGGGAAGGAGTTTATGCTCTACGAGCTTCCGTTTGCCGTTCTTCTCCTCCACCGTCTGTTCGGTAGGGATTTTCAGATCGAAGATATGGTCTTTCAAGTTGTTGTTTTCGATCAGCTTTTCAAGGCTGCTCTTGACCATGGCTTCATAGCCGGAATACGTATGGAGAATATACCACTTTGCCTGACTTTTTCTGTCTTCGGTTTCTACGGTTTCTACCATCGTCTCTCCCCCTTATTGTGCCGTATTGGTGAGAAGCGCCAGAAGCTCGCCCAGCCCTGCATCAATTGCCGTCACGATAACCATAAAGATGAGAACGACCCCGATGACGATGCCCGTGGATTTGAAAATTTTATCCGGTGTGGGCCAAGTCACCTTTTTCAGCTCGGAGAACACTTCCTTACACTTTCTCCCGAAACGGACGAAAATGTTGGGCTTTGCGTTTTTCGCCTTTTTCTCCTTTTTCTTCTCCGGGGCGGGTTTTTCCGCCTTCGTCGCAACCGGCTGCTTCGCTTCCTGTTCCGTTTTTTTCATGTTTACTCCCTGCCGCCTATGCGGACAAATCAGAAATTACTTGCTCTCTTTGTGCTCGGTGGTCTTTTTGCAGAACGGGCAGTACTTCTTGAGAACGAGACGATCGGGATCGTTTTTCTTGTTCTTGTAGCTGTCGTAATTTCTCTGCTTGCACTCGGTGCACTCAAAGGTAATCTTCATTCTCGATGTTTTTGTAGCCATATCGAAAACTCCATAACAAAAAAATTACACCCCTTTTCTAGGTGTATTGTCATTTTACCATGTTTGGACATACCTGTCAAGCTGTTTTTTTCGTTTTTTTGCCTTTTTTTATTTTTTTCCGAAAAAAAGCGAATGATTTTCCCCGAAAAAGGGGGCGCGTTGCGAAAAGCAACGCGCCCGTTTCCAAAGCTTTAAGCTTCGCAATTTTTCTTGAGGGTTTCGAGGGAATCCCAAAGCTCCTGAGGGATTCTGTCCTTGATGGTGTTGTTGTAGTAGCCCGTGATTTCCTCCGCTTCCGCAGCCCACTTCTTTTTATCGACTTCGAGAATGGATTCGAGCGTCTCGACAGAATAATCGAGTCCGGTCAAATCGATGTCCTTTGCGTAAGGAACGTAGCCGATCGCGGTCTCCTTGGCGTCAACTTTGCCTTCGCAGCGATCGAGAATCCATTTGAGCACTCTCATGTTGTCGCCAAATCCGGGCCACAGGAATTCGCCCTTTTCGTTCTGACGGAACCAGTTGACGTTGAAGATCTTGGGAGGGTTGGAAATCTTTTTGCCCATATCGATCCAGTGCTGGAAATAGTCGCCCACGTGATAACCGATGAAGGGCTTCATTGCCATGGGATCGTGACGGAGCACGCCGACCGCACCCGTCGCGGCAGCCGTCGTCTCGGAGGACATGATGGAGCCTACGAACACGCCGTGATTCCAATCTCTGGACTGATAGACAAGGGGAGTCGTGGAAGCTCTTCTTCCGCCGAAGATGATAGCGGACAGGGGAACGCCCGTCTTGGAATCGAATTCGGGAGAAACGCAAGGGCAGTTCTTCGCGGGAGCGGTGAAACGGGAATTGGGATGAGCGCCCTTGACGTCGGACGTCTTGCCGTTCCAGGGATTGCCCTTCCAATCGAGCGCGTGCTCAGGAGGATTCTTATCGAGCCCTTCCCACCAAACGGTGTTGTTGTCGAGATTCTGCACCACGTCGGTGAAGATGGTGCCCTTCTGCGTTGCCGCAAGGGCGTTGGGATTGGATTTCTTGTTCGTTCCGGGAGCGACGCCGAAGAATCCGTTTTCGGGGTTGACAGCCCAAAGTCTGCCGTCCTCTCCCACTCTGATCCAGGCGATGTCGTCGCCGACGCACTCTACTTCGTATCCTGCGTCGAGGAAGGACTTAGGCGGAATGAGCATGGCGAGGTTGGTCTTGCCGCAAGCGGAAGGGAAAGCTGCAGCAACGTACTTCTTGCTGCCGTCGGGCGCTTTGACGCCGAGGATGAGCATGTGCTCTGCCATCCAGCCCTCTTCTCTGCCGAGGTACGACGCAATGCGGAGCGCGAAGCACTTTTTGCCGAGCAGCACGTTTCCGCCGTAACCGGAGTTGACCGACCAGATTGCGTTGTCCTGCGGGAAGTGCATGATCCATCTGTTCTCTTCGTCGATGTCGCACTTTGCGTGGAATCCCTTGATGAAATCGCCGTCTTCGCCGAGCGCGTCGAGGCACATATTGCCGACTCTCGTCATGATAATCATGTTGAGGACGACGTAAATGGAGTCCGTCACCTCGATACCGATCTTGGAGAAGGAAGATCCGACGACGCCCATGGAGTAAGGAATGACGTACATCGTTCTGCCTGCCATTTTGCCGCGCGCGATTTCCTTGCACATTCTATAGCCTTCTTCGGGGCTCTTCCAGATATTGGTCGGGCCTGCATCCTCTTCCTTGGGAAGACAGATGACCGTTCTGGCTTCGACGCGGGCAACGTCGTTGACTACCGTTCTGTGCAGATAACAATCGGGAAGAAGCTCCTGATTGAGCTTGACGAGTTCGCCCGTAGAAACAGCTTCCGCGCGGAGCGCATCGATCTGTTCCTGAGAACCGTCAATCCATACGACCTTGTCGGGAGTAGCGAGTTCGACGCTCTCCTGCACAAACTGCAATACTTTTTTGTTGTTGGTCATTGTAATTATCTCCTTAAAAAATCCTTTTTCTTCCATAATAATTATACCACCAAACAGGGGGAAAGTAAACAGTTTTTTCGGAAATTTTTCGGAAAAACCGATGATAGAAGGTTTCATCTTCCCGATGGAAGGAATAAAAAAAACCGAATGCCCTTCAAATTTCCCTTTTTCGACGAAAAAAGCCATTCTTTTTACCCCTCTTTTCTCTATAATGATAGCATGATTTATCTGGAACGAACGATCACCCTGTCCGAGATCGGCAGCGGCTTTTCCTCGGACGGAAGCAAGGTGGAATGTATTTTAAAGGCGGAGCAGTTCGGAGATCGGCTCTCTTTAAAACTCTCCCCCTTTCACCTCGCCCCCCTTTCGGAAGGGACTTACTCCTGCCTTCTTACGGACGGAAAGGAAATTTTAACCGTCCCCGTGGGGACGCCAGTCACCCTCCGAAGCGAGCTTTCCCTCAAAGAGCCCTTCTGCGCCCTTCTCTGTTTCGTACATACCCTCGTCACTCCCGTGGCGTTCGGCTCTTACAAATCCTTCTCCTGCGACTTGGACGCCCTTCTCTCTCATCTCAAGCCGAAGGAAGAGGTGCCCTCCAGGGCTCCCGAAAAGGAAACGCTCAACGAGAGGACTTATGACGATTCCCTTCTCGCCGAGGAGAATTTCTACCCGTCCGAAGAGGAGATCGACGATTCCTATTATCAAAGCGTAAAGGACGAAGTCGAAGAGAGCTTTTCCTCTCTCCCTTCCTTTTCGGGATTCAAAGAAACGCTGCCCTATGCGCTCTTCGTGCAGGCAGAGGGCGCGATTTTGGGAAAACTCTATCAGGGAGACAGAGTCAAATACCTTCTGTTCGGGGCAAAGACGAAGGAGGAACTTCCCAAGGAGCATCGGGACAAAGCGTATTTCGTCCCCTTCGATTTCTGGAAGGAGACGGACGGATACTTTCTCCTCTTTCAGAGCGGAAAGGACGGAAGCATTTTATAAAAAACCGACAAAGTCAATTGCTTTTGCGGTTTATAACCGCAAAAGTTTTTAAAATTTCATTTTATTGCGGTTTATAACCGCAAAACTTTCAATATTGTATTTTATTGCGGGTTTTTAAATCACAGCGTCATCGTCGGAAAAAAGGCGCACCTTTTGCAAAAGGTGCGCCTACCGACTTAAGTACCGATCATTCTTCCCGAACGGAAATCAAGAATTTCTGTCCGTTTCTAAGTTCGTAATGAATGCCGTCTTGTTCCGTTTTGAAGTCTCCGACAAAATAATCGTCGAAGAGAACTCCGATCTCCTGTGCCAAATATGCCGCCGCAACGGGGGCTTCCGATTTGCAAACCTCTTCGAAAAGCTCCTTTCTTTCTGTTTTTTGCATAATGTTTTCTCCTTTCGTTTTTCCAAATTATCGGTATCTCTATAATACACTTCCGCAAAACCAAAAGTCAAGCCTTTGAAGCTTGGATAAAAGGGCGGTACATGAGAGCTTTTGCCGAAATCGCGACCATTTTGTCGAAATTTGCCGAAAGAAAATTTGTGTATCTTGTCCCACCCCGACGGATAAAGAACTCGTTTGCAAACCGCTTCCGCTTTATTTATATGTTTTTATTCTAGGACAAATCCGCACTCGCTTTGCTGTGCGAAATTTTCGAGGAATCGTTCGACAATATTCTGTCGTAACGGTTTTTTCTTTTTCGAAAAAAAGGGGGGGCGGAGCTTCAGCTCCGCCCTCGACTTACTTGAAGGTCGCAAGGTTTTCGTTTAAGACGAGGGTACTGTACAAAAACAGCACGTCCTGTCCGTGAAAATCGATGTAATTTCCCAAGACGTTGCTCGCAATGTAGCGGACATCCGCGAGCGTCACCTTGGAATAGCCCTCGATGAGCCAAGGTGCGAGCGAGCTTCCGAAGGAGTCGCGGAAGAGGATGAGTTCTCTTCCCTCTTCCCCCTTGGGATTGTTTACCGTCACGAGGGGAACAGAGCCGCCCAAAAAGAAGTTGTAGCCGTCCTTTGACGCCGCTTCGGGCGTGTAGATAGACGTCGTCTTTTGGGTCTGCGCGTTGTACATGGTCGCGTTTTGCAGGGTATCGTTGGTGATATACGAAATCGTTTCTGCGGGGAGAGGAAGGGCAGACTGCCCGTAATAGACCCCGTAGAAGGGCTTTTCGACCTGCTTGACCTCATACGTCGCGATGGAAGCGGGCGCATTCATGCCCTTTCGGAGCAACGCCGAAACCTCTTCGAGGTTTTCGCACTTCCAATGGGTGTCCGTCTTGTAGTAATCCTCGAGCGAAAGCGCGGGGAAAATATCGATGTATTTTGCAAACGGCGTGCCCTTTTGCACCTTTTCCACCATCTCCCGATAGTCGATGGAGAGCCGCCCGCTCTCCTTGGCGAGGAAATAGCTCTTATCCGGAACGACGGAGACGTAGACGTTGCAATCCTTCAGATAGGATTTATTGATCTGCGTCATCTTGAAGCAGGCGTTGTTGACGTCCCGTTCGGACATCGGATAGAGGAGCTTGGAGGCATACCCCTTCGAAAGGTAAATTCCGTTGTTGTCGAGTCTGCCGAAGGCATAGTATTCGGAAACGGACTTCACGGTACGAAAGGCGTCGCGGAAGGGGAACTGATCGAGGGCGTAATCCTCGAATTTTTTGGGGAAATCCTTGTCAAAGGCGGGGAAGGTAGCGAGCGTGCGCCGCTCCGCTTCGGAGTATTCCGTAGCGGGCTTGACCCAAGCGCCGATGGAAAGGGAGAGCCAAAGCACGGCGACGACGCCGATGCCGATCATTTTTTTATCAAATCGAAACTTCATAACGCCTCCTTAAAAGCGGAAATAGAGGAAGGGGTTAAACGAGCCGTCCACAAGATAAGCGGTGACGAGGAGCAAGAATCCGAGAAGGACGACGGGCTCGGCAACCGCAAAGACCTTTTCTCCCCATCCCGTGCTTCTCATCCTGACGACGAGATTTTTGACGAGCGGGACAGAGCCGACGATACCCGCGAGGAACAAAACGGCGTTGCTCCTTAAATAGTAGATCGTTTCCTCGTTGATGAAGGGAAGATCGCCGAAGCCGAACAGGCAGGCAAAGTCTTTTCCTGCCTCCGCCATGGAATTCGCATTAAAGAGAACGAAGCTCATCACGACGAAGAAGAGCAGATAGACGCGGGAAAGCACTTTAGACTTATCGAGGTAGCGCTTCAGCCAGAGCTTTTCAATCATCAATAGGACGAAGAAGAGAAGTCCCCAGAGGACGAAGTTCCACGCCGCGCCGTGCCAAAGCCCCGTCAAGAGCCACACCACGAAGGTATTGAACACCCATCTCCACTTCTTGACGCGGTTGCCGCCGAGGGGAATGTACACGTAATCGCGGAACCAGCCGCCGAGCGTCTTGTGCCATCTTCTCCAAAATTCCGTTGCGCTCTTGGAGAGGTAAGGATAGTCGAAGTTTTCGGGGAAATCGAAGCCGAAAATTTTTCCGAGTCCGATCGCCATATCCGAATAGCCCGAGAAGTCAAAGTAGAGCTGCAAGGTAAAGGCGAGGGCATACAGCCAATAAAAGAGGACGGACGGATTTGTCGAAGCGCGGAATGCGGAGACGAAGGCGGCGAGGTTGTTGGCAATGAGCGCCTTCTTCGCAAGTCCTACGATAAACCGACCGAGCCCTTCGCGGAAACGCTGCATGGTGTGCTCTCTCGTTTTGAGCTGCGCTTCGATGTCCGCATAGCGCACGATCGGGCCGGCGATGAGCTGGGGGAAGAGGGCAACGAAGGTTGCAAAGTCGATGATGTTCTTCTGCACCTTGACGTTGCCGCGATAGACGTCGATCTCGTAAGAGAGCACCTGAAAGGTGTAAAAGCTGATGCCGATGGGAAGGGCAACCCGAAGGAGACCGACGGAAAGCCCCGTGACGGCGTTGAAGCTCTCGATGAAGAAATCCACGTATTTGAAATAGCCCAAAATGAGGAGCAGACAGACAATGCTGCCTACGAGGCAGAGCTTTTTGAACCTCGTCTGCATCCCGAGCCCGAACAGATAGCCGACCAATATCACCCCGATCATCAAGAAGACGTACATCGGCTCTCCCCACGCGTAGAAAATGAGGCTTGCGACGAGCAACACCGCATTTTTCAACGCCTTGGGGACGAGAAAATAGAGGATCATGACGGCGGGCAGGAAGTAATACAAAAATTCAATGGATGAAAAAAGCATAATTCTCCGAAAATAAAGTTCCCCTTTCAGCGAGTCGAAAGAGCGCATGTGCGGGGACGATGCCCCGCCCTCTTCGAAAACGACCTTTCGGGGGAACTTTTGCCTATTCAATTCGTCCTTTCAGACCTTACTTTGCGATGTAGTCAACCTCTTCTCCGCAAACGGCGGCAAATGCCTTGGAATAGTTTTCAACGCTGATCTTTGTCGGTCCCTCTTCTTCGGAGCTGCCCATCATGGCAAACACGGCGATATCGCCGTAGCAAGCCGCAAACGACTCGTCCGCTTCCATGCAGATCCAAGCCCTTCTGTCGGCGTTGTCGTACATATACTTCGTCTTTGCCTGTACGTCCGTCTTTTCGTCAAAGCGAACGAGCACGACAAAATATGCTCCGAACCAAGGCTCGGAATAGGCGACGTCAACGACGCCGTCCATGTTCTCCAAAATGCCGTAGGAAATGATTTTGCCGTCGAGCTGACCTGTCACCCACTCCGAAATGAGCGCGTCGGTGAGCATGTCCTCCTCTCCCTCGTACATGGAGCGATACTGCTCCTCGAGACTTTCCTTCGTTGCGGTGATGAGGGGCATCATATCCTCCGCCTCGTTATAATTCTCGCCGTAAGCGGCGACGTTGATTTTCTCGATGATTTCTCCCGCCGTGCCTTCTATGGTCTTTTTGGAAGGCTCTTCCCGGTTGCAGCCCGCCATGACGCCGACGACACACGCGCAGGACAAGACGCCTGCTACAATTTTGGTGATTTTGTTCATATTTTTAGACTCCTTTCAAAATTTTTTTGCAAGATTCCATTCCCCTTCCGCATAACAGAAGGTATAATCGACGACAAGTTCTCCTTTGGAGACGGAGAGTTCAAAGGACGTTTCGTCCCGCTCAGGCCCCCAGCCCACATTCGAAAAATTAGAAACGACGATTTCCTTTCCCGTTGCTTCCCCGCAGATAAGGATACCGCTCGAAGCCCTTAATGTCGTCTTCCCCAGAGAAAACACCGAAAAGGTCAGCACCCGTTCGTCCTGACTGACGGATAAAAAGGCAGGATCGGCGTTCGGAAGCGCAATCTCCGCGTGCGTCAGCCCGAAGGCGGAAAGACTTAAGGCAAAGACGAGGAAAAAGGAAGCCGCCGCGGTGAGAATGCGCCCGATCGGATGCCTTTTCATCGTCAAAGCTCGCTCCCGCATCTCTTCGGGAGCCTTTATGCTCTTATAGTACTCATTTAAGTCGGATTTCATACTCATCTCCTAATCTCTCTCTGAGAGATTCCCTTGCACGCACCAGCCGCATTTTAACCGCGGACGTCGATGCGGACAAGACTTCACCGATCTCTTCCACCTTCATATCCTCGAAATAGTAGAGGAGAATGACCTCCTTCTGTTCCTGCGGAAGGGACAAAATCGCGGAAAAGTCGAATACCGTCTGTTCCTCGGCGGGAAGAGAAGTCACTTCCTCCAAAGGCGTGTAGAGGCGAAATTTCTTCTTCCGCAAAAGGTCTCTGCATCGATTCACGGCGACCTTCAAGAGCCACGCCTTTTCGTGCTCGGACGAAACAAATCGTTTTCTCGCCCGAAGGTACCGTTCAAAGACGTCCATCACCGCATCTTCCGCGTCCGCCTTGTTCTGAAGCAGGGAGAACGAAACTCGATACAGCATATCCGCATATTGTTCATAGAGATTTTCGAGGCCCATTTTAACTCCCTTCACTCTTTAATACGCACAGCCCGTCCGTTTGGTCACAAGCTTTTTGAAAAAAATTTCGACAGGACAAAAAAAGTTTGCCCTTCGAAAGGCAGTCTGTTTTTGTTCACAAAGAAAAGGAGGATCTTTCCCGATCCTCCCGATAAATACAACCGATTTTAGTTCCGCCTACCGGAATTGTCACTTACACTCGATACCCTTTTTCCTTCACATCCCGTGATCGGATATCCCATTCAACTCCCGACGTCGTTATTGTTCGCATTGTATTGTTTGTAAGATCCCTCCTCCTTTCTTTCCCTTCCGGATTTTTTCTTCCTTTTCATTCTTACGGCAACACAAATCTCTTTTTGCCGTCTCTCCGTCGGATTTTCTTGATTCGGGTGATTTTGCATTTTGCATTGCTCACGTCCTCTCCGGTTTTTCTCGAATCGGGCATAAGCGCTTACTTCTGCATCGGACTACTCCTTGTTCCGTATTTTTCGTGCGTTGCAACCGAACTTATTTTACCTCCGTCAGCCGTTCGTTGGAGGGAATCAAGCCTTCATTGTCCCTTTACTTTCTCCTTATCCGTTATTTTATGCGGGACTTCTTTTACCTCCGTTCGCCGTCCCTTTGGAGGGTTTCTCTTTTTCAGGAGCTCGACCACTTCTCTTGAAAAACCCTTTCAATTTTTGTGAACCGATTTCCTTTTTGTGCCTTTATTATAGCACAATCCGCGCAAATGTCAATACCTTTTTTAAAAAAAATCGAAATTTTATTTTTGAAAACCCTATTGACAGCACCTTTGAAATGTGCTATACTAAGAGTAACGGGGTCGAATCTGACTCTCTGAAAAGGCATTGGATAAAAGGCGTCGCAAAAAATGCGGCGCTTTTTCGTTTGTGAATTATATTGGGTTCACTTCATTTTCGCCCCTTTTTTTACGCGTCGTATTCCTCGTCGAGCTTTGCGTTAAACTCCGCAAATACCTTTTCGAGAAGCTCCTCGTCCTCGACGGGAAAGAGCTCTCCCGAATCTTCGCCGCCGAGTCGGAAAATGGAAACCTCGCCCTCCTCCTCGTTGTCGATCGTCTCTTCGGGCTCGAAAAAGGCGTAAAGCTCCCCTTCGTACTCCATCGTTCCGAGATGATAGAAAACGTGCGTTTCGCCGTTGTCGTCGATGAGCTCTACTCTGCCGTCGTCGTCTTCTTCCATGATTTCGTTGTCGTTCATACATGACCTCCGTATTTTTTGCTTGCGAGATAGTTTTCGAGAATGTAGGAAGCGGCGATGCTGTCCACAGAGTTCTTCCGCTTCTTGCGCTTGACGCCCCCGACGCGCTGCACTTCGTGCGCCTGCATGGTCGTGAAGCGTTCGTCCTCCGTATAGATCGGAAGGGTCGTCTTTTTTGCCATCGCGTCGATGAATCGCCTCGTCTTTTCCGTCTGCACGCTCTCCGTCCCGTCGAAGTTGACGGGAAGTCCGCACACGATTTCCCCCGCATCCTTCTCCTTCGCGATGGCAATCAGCGCCGAAACGTCCTCTTCGAAGTTTCCCGTCCGCCAATACGTGTCCGAGGGAAGGGCATATTCGTTGAAGGGATCCGTCACGGCTACGCCGATCCGCTTATCTCCGATGTCAAAGGCTACGATTCTCTTTCCTAACATGCTTTCAGTATATCATACTTTTGCCTTCCCGTCAAGCATTCGCGATCGAAGCAAAGGGAAACGGGCGAATTGTCGAAGCAATTCGCCCGCCCTTTTTCTTTCGGAAGGAAAGATTTTCTTATTTCTTCTGACGGTAATTTTCGGGATGCTTTTTGGAATCAAATCCGCGCACAACCATCCAAACGATCATACCCGCAACAAAGAGGTAACCTACGACGTTCGCGATAATGAGTCCGATCATCCAAGGGGACATGGTGTAATAGATGACTGCGCCCGGAGCAGCGCCCTGCATCCAGTTGGAGTTGACGACCATGTAAGCGATGTGATGCACTGCGTCGCGCATTGCCCACTTTGCGGAAGCACTCGTCGTATCCGTCGCGTTAATCTGCGCGAAGTAGAGGATCATGTCGTTGCCCGCTCTCAGCGTCTGATCGCGGCGCATCGGGCTGCCACCCGTCATATCGGAGATCACGGCGCCCTGGAAGCCCCATTCGCCGCGGAGGGTTTCGGTGAGAAGTCCGTAATGACCGCTGGAGAAGGTAGCCCCGATGTAGTTGTACGAGGTCATGAGGGCGGTTGCGCCGCGAATGACCTTCGTCTCGTGCGCACCGTTTTCATCGGCAATGTATTCGATGGAAGCACGCGCTTCCTTGACGGCAATCTCGAAGGGCTTTAAGTAGATTTCGCGAATCGCCTGCTCGTTCGCCCATACGCAGAGGTTGGCGCGGTTGGAGTCGTTGTCGTTGAGCGCAAAGTGCTTCATGTAGCAGGCGAGACCCTGCTCGGACGCACCGGAGATGACGCGGGCAGCCATTTTCCCCGCAAGGATTCCGTCTTCGGAATAATACTCGAAGTTTCTGCCGGAAAATGCCGTCCTGTGGGTGTTGAGGCCGGGCGCATACCAACCGGTACAGCCAATGGTGAGCGCTTCCTGACCGATGGCGATGCCGTATTCGTAGGCGAGCTCGGCGTTAAAGGTAGCTGCAACGACAGGCTCGGTGCTGTACGCACAGGTAGAGAGGTTATCCGCTCCGAACGAAGAGCTGATCGTAAGTCCCTGCGGCCCGTCGAGTGCTTTAGAAGTACCGAGACCGATCTCGTCGAGCGGGCTTACGGTATACTGATCCTTGAACATCAGGGTAATCAGCTGCGCGCTTTCGTAATCGATCTGATCGAGAAGATCGTTCCACGAAGAATCGTAATAATCCACCCCGCGGAAGGAAGTGAGGGAAAGTCCGTTGTCTGCCTTGGAAACAGGATCGCTCGTCTTGTAAACGTGGCTTCCCGCGACGTTGCCGAGCTCGGGATCGGAATTGACCGCATACGGCTTCAGAAGGGAAACGACCCAATCGGGAGCCTCTTTGTACTTTTCACCCGCAATCAAACTTGACACCGCCATGCCGTTTGCGGTAGAACGGGTCAGGGACTGAATGCCGCTTGCCGTCATGTACTTGTTGGAATCTTCAAAATGGTTGGTTGCTGCAACGAAGGTTGCGGCGGAATCGGATAAAGCCCTTGCGGGAACGGAGGTCGGATTGCCGTTTTCATCCAAAGCTGCCTGCCCGTCCTTTTCGCTCTGCCGTGGATTGCCCGCGTCGAAGAAAATGGTTTCGTCGATGGAGAAAGTGCGCTTATCGATCACCTCGTGAGAGTTCTTGCGGAGGGAAATCGTATATTCTCCCTCGTCGAGAAGGTAACACCCCGTCGTCCCGTCGCTGTTCTTATGAAGATAGGAGTAAGAAGCCATATCGTCCGTACGGAAGGTGACGGTAACAAGCTCGCTGTCGCCCGGCTTCAGCGTGTTCGTCTTGCCGAATCCCGCAAGGAGCGCGGTGGGCTTTTCGACGAGGAGCTGGCGATCGAGGTCGGTATAGGGCGCCGTCCAATACACTTCGACGACTTCCTTTCCCGCGACGTCCCCCTCGTTCTTCACCTCGACGGTAACGCTTACCTCACTCTCGTTTCCGGAGAAAGAGACGATCTTTTGCGAAAATTCCGTATAGGAAAGCCCGTAGCCGAAGGGATAGACGACCTGACCCTGCGTCTTGGTGCTGCCGTCCCCGTTCAACTCGCCGTAGGTAAAGCCGGCAAGGGAGGTATCGTGCGCGGTCTCATAGTACTTATAACCCAGGTAGACGCCCTCTTCGTACTCGATGTAATTCATCGTGTTGCTCTCTTTGCGCGAATCGGAATATTGCTTCGCCTGCATCGGAGCGAGCCCCTCGGTATTCGTATAAGTGTAGCCGTCGATGTCGCCGAGGTTTTTATAGGTAGGATCCAGACTCAGGTCTCTGACGTACACGTCCACCGTCCTGCCGGAAGGATTGACGTCTCCGACCAGAATGTCGGAGAGGGACTGAAATCCCTTTGCGCCCGGGCCGCCGATCCAAAGGATTGCGTCGATTTCGTCATCGTCTGCAAGCGTACCGAGCTCCATCGCGTTGGAGGAGTTGACGACAACGACGACGTTGTTGCAGGTGTCCTTCGCAAGCTCGATCACCTCCTTTTCCTCGGGCATCAGATCGAGCGCGTATTTTACCTCGCTCGTCGGCTCGGCATTTTTCACCGCCGAAATTTTGGCGGCGGCAGTGCCCGCGTCTCCCGCGTTGACGTCGCCAACCATGTTATAGGGTACAGACCAAAGATCGTTGTTTTCGCCGCCCGCTCTGCCGAGGAAGATGACGGCAGTGGAATTTCTGCCGACGCCGTCCGTCTGATAGACGCTCTTGTCAAATTCGTAGATGCTCTGATCGGAACCGTTGAAGCTGTTCGTAAACTCGAAGAAATACAGGACGTCGTTTCCCTTCGTGGTGTCGTAATAGTACTTCCTGACGGGGGTGTCATCCGTGACGCCCGCGAATGTCCCGTTCACTTTAAAGTTGCTCTCCAACGCCTTTTGCGGGGAGACGACGTAAGCGTCCGTCGTGACAACGCTGCCCGAACCGCTTCCGCCGTAGAACGGATTATAATAGCGGAATCCGAAGGGTGCAACTTCGCTGTTCTTTGCAAGCGGCAGGACGCCGTTGTTCTTCAGAAGCACGGTGCCTTCATCGGAAATCTGCTTTGCAACTTTTGCCGCAGAGAGCTGAGATCCGTTCTCCCCCGAAGTCGATCCGTACAGGGAATTGTAATACGTCAAATCCCATTCGGACGAGTTACCGGAATTGACAACCTTTTTCTCTCCCCTTCCCAGGTAAGTGTCCAATGCTGCCGAATAGTAGTTCATCACCGACGTTGCGGCGATGAGCACGCCTACGGTCACGCAGAGAACGGGAGCCCAGATCGCAATGAATTTCTTTTGATTCATTTTGCATTTAGCCATAACTGTTTCCTCCTTCTTTTTAAGATCGAAATCTTACAAGTCGAAGTATACAGATCGTATGGACAAAAAACAAGATGCGATTCGTAAACCGTTTTGTTTGCTTCGTAGTCGGTCAAAGGGAATGGCAGGAAAAAAGAGGGCGTCAGCCCTCTCCGTTCTCTTCCTTTAGGGGAAACAGAATATCCAGATTGAAAATTTGATCCTGCGGCAGAATGCGCATTTGTCCGCCGTACTTTTCCACGATCGCGCGAATGCTCCTGACGCCGTAACCGTGGAACGCTTTATCCTCTTTCGTCGTTTCGGGCAGATCGTTCACCATGCGAATGGTTCCCCGATAATAATTGTCGATGTGCAAATTCAAGAGGTTGCCCACGGCATAAAGATTGAGGCTGATGATGCGTTTTTCCTTTTCCGGAACTTGCGAAACGCTCTCGATGGCGTTGTCCAGCGCGTTGCCAAACAACGTACAGAGATCCATTTCGCTCATAAAAGAGAGCTTTTTGCCGTCCGCGATACAGGAAAAATGGATTTCGTTCTTTTCACAGTAGAGATATTTCTCCGTCAGGATCGAATCGAGGGTAGAATTTCCCGTCGCCACCGTCGTCTCATAGATCATAATGGCGTTTTCGACCTCTTTTAAGACCGCTTTTCGCTCTTCCGAATCCATGATGTTTCGAATGCCTGCAATCTGATGCTTCAGGTCGTGGCACTTCAGATTGATGATCTCTACGTTTTCCCGCCACATGGCGTACTGCTTTTGCTCCTGATACATGAGCTGTTCCACCGTCTTTTTCTCCGCAAGCAGCTTTCCCTTGTCAAAGACGTTGTACTGCAAGAAAAGAAGGAATATGCAGCAGATCGCCGCATAGATGCGCGCAACGGTATTGGAGGAATCCGTCGGCAAAAAGTACATACTTAAGATATAGGTGATGGTAAACGTCACGAGGGACAAAAGGAGCAAAATCCTGCTCTCCATCGTCACTTCTTCCCTTCGGACTCTCCTGACGATGAGAAAATAAAACCCGACGTACAGCACGATCATCAACACGAAAGTGACGAGATACCATAAGTCCGCGCGGAAAGGATTGCCGAGCAGATTGTTCGCCACAAACGTCAGATTGTGCACGCAGTTCTGCATAGCATAGGCAGACGCTCCGTAAAAGAGCATATTCCGCACCCGCACTCTGACTGCGCCGTAAAAGAGGGCGAGATTGACCAGAAGTACCGCCAAAAAGGAAAAATTAAACCAACCGCCCACCGTCAACGGGCCTGCCGGATTGTAAATGCCCTCGCAGAAAAGGTAAACGATGAGGTTGAGCAAAATACAGGCAATCCCGCAAATCCACCCGTATCTCCTACGCTGTAAGACAGAAGCGAACATGAAAAAGGGAATGGAGATCTGCGTGAAAAAATTCGTCAAAAATGCGAGAAGTGCGATTCCGAGTTCCATTATGCCATCCCCCGATAGGCGACAAGCGCCTCCAAAAACGCCTTTTTTCTGGAACGACTGACGGGGAGACTATCCCCGGCTATGCGGATAGATCCGTCGCTGAACCCTTCCACAAAGCGCAAATTGACGAGATAGCAGGCGTTACAACGAAAAAAAGAATGTCCCGCGAGCGTTTCCTCGATCTTGTTGAGGCTTCCGCTCGCCTCGATGACGCCCTTCGCCGTGTGGAAAAGGAGGGAATGATTCATCACCTCGACGTAATAGACGGAGGAAGTCTGCAACCGTTCAATGCCGTCCCGATTGGAGACGGTAAAATCGTAATCGGTGTTCTTCTCGCGGTAGCGCACCGCCTTATCCGTCTTCGCCTTAAAGGTGAAATAGGAAACGGGCTTGATGACGTAGTCGATGGCGTTGACTTCATAGCCGTTAATGGCGTATTGCGGCATATTCGTCATGAAAATGAGGGTAACGATTTCGTCCTTCTCGCGGAGCTTTTTCGCAACCTCGATTCCGTTCAGATAGGGCATTTCGATGTCTAAAAACACAAGATCGTAACCGTTATAATATTTTTCGAGAAAGTCCATTCCGTCGCAAAAGCAGTCGATCTCCACAGAACGCCCCGTCTCCTTTTCATAGCGCTTCGCAAAGGAACGCATTCCTTCCCGAAACTCGCCGTTATCGTCTACCAATGCAATCCGCATCCTGTTCCCCCCTTTTTTGGATTTATTCTAACATAAAAAATTTCATTTGTCCATACTTTTTTTCAAAAATGATCGATGCAATCAAACGAAAAAAATGGCGCCGCGTTACAATGAGCGCGGCGTCCTCTATCTTGTTTTGATCGATAAACGGCAAACCTTGTCCGATGTTATGATTCCTCAAAGCAAAACGGATTGGCGATTTTCTCTCTTCCGAATCGCTTGACTGCCGCCCGATACAGGGCGCGCGCGTGGATTCTGTCGTGCCAGACAAAGCGGCGGCACACCTTGCGGAGAGACCAATTCTCTCCGTAACTCCCTTCCAAAACGCCGTTTTTCAGAAAATCGGGCATTTTTTCAAGCCGTTCGAATCCCCTGATTCGACAGGAAAGAATATCCCCTTCGTGATCGGAGGAGACGTCAATTTCTCCGAAGTAATAGTCGTTGACGTTTTTCGTATGCTCGTACATTTCCTCCGCCGTAACGGGAATCGAACCGTAAAACGTCCCTCGCGGATGCTTCAGCGGGACGTCTTTTTGCGGAACGGATTCGTACAGCGCCTGAAAATCACGTGCAGACTTTAACGCAACCGCCTTTAAGGCTTGGTACTCCGCGAGCGTCAGCGGCGTGTCCTCCCCCTCCAACAAAACGTCGCTGTCCGCGTCCGCTATCTGCAATTCGCTCTCTTTTTCCTCTACAATCTCTGCCGAAAATTCCTCCGAAAAGGGAATTCTTTGCCAAAGGCAATATTGCCTTAGCTCCCTCCCCAATTTTTTCAAAGCCTCTTCCCGCGTCTTTCCTCGGACGTAAGCGCCTACAAAATCACAGACGTGGATTAAGTGTCCGCCTTGGTTGAATTCATCCACAGCTTTGACGATTTTCATATTTTTCTCCCTCAGGAAACCGAGCCGCCTTGGTTGTTGCCTACGAGCTGTTCTCCTTCGCAATTCTCTACCTTGCCGTAGTATAAATACCCCACGATCGAGCCCGCGTAGATTCCGCTCGCATGTACCGTGCCCTTCATGCTGCAAGCTTGAACTGTTCC
>JAGATP010000040.1 GCA_017621155.1 Clostridia bacterium | reverse complement strand
TGCTCTGTCCGCGAACGGGAAGTCCCTTTCTGTGGCGAACGCCTCTGTAACATCCGATTTCCATCAATCTCTTGATGTTCAGGCTGACTGCACTTCTCAGTTCACCTTCGACGTGCAGGTTGTGTTCGATATAGTTTCTTAATCTGGATACGTCATTTTCATCCAAATCCTTGACTCTCGTATCAGGATCGATCTTGGTCTCTGCGAGAATCTTCTTGGAAGTAGCAAGTCCGATACCGTAAATATAGGTAAGGCCGATTTCTACTCTCTTCTCTCTGGGTAAATCTACACCGGCAATACGTGCCATTGATTTCTAACCTCCGTTAAAATTCGTAAAATGTTTATGTTGAAGCGTACAAAAAGACAGACAGTGGAAAATGTCCCTCTCCTTTGCAGCCTTATCTTCTCGTTCAAAGCGAATTTGCTTCGCTTTGCCTGTTAGCCCTGTCTCTGCTTATGACTCTTGTTCTTGGAGCAGATCACCATGACTTTGCCGTTTCTCTTGATGACTTTGCACTTATCGCACATGGGTTTTACTGAAGGTCTGACTTTCATTGCTGTTCTCCTTAACTTAATTTTTGTTTGCGAATGGCGTGCTTTATGATTTGCTGCGCCAAGTAATTCTGCCTTTCGTCAAATCATACGGGCTCATTTCGAGTTTTACGGTATCGCCCTCGATGATCCTGATGTAGTTCATTCTGAGCTTGCCGGAAATATAAGCCGTGATGATATGTCCGCCCGAAAGCTGCACCTTAAAGGTTGCGTTAGGAAGTGCTTCCACTACCTTGCCTTCTGCTTCGATAACGTCGTTTTTGGACACTTAACTCAATCCTCCGCTTTTTTGTTCGAATTTTGCACCTGATATGCTTTCAGTGCAGAATAAATTTCGCTGTCGAAAACCTGTCTGCCGCTCTTCAGTTTCTCGCCGATGGACGGCGAGCCTGCGGATAACGGTTTTGTGTGCTTTTGTTTCTTCTTCTTGGGAGAGGAAAGCCTTTTGAAATTGCCGTCGCAAAGATAGAGGTAATCCCCTTCCGTTTTGACGACCAGATAAACCCTGCCCTTGTCTCTCCCCTGCAAACTGACGACGAAATCGCCGATAACACTCAGATCGGCCATATTACACCGTCAGAATTTCCACGCCGTCTTCGCGGATCACGACCGTGTTCTCGTAGTGCGCAGCCTTGCTGCCGTCCCGCGTGACGCTCGTCCAACCGTCCGGGAGGGTGACGACGCGCCAATCTCCCGCCGTGATCATGGGCTCGATGCAGAGAACCATGCCCGCCTTGAGGCGCATCCCCGTCCCCTTCTTTCCGAAATTCGGAACGGAGGGATCTTCGTGCATTTCTCTGCCGATGCCGTGTCCCGTAAACGATCTGACGACGCCAAACCCGTTGGATTCCGCATACGTCTGCACGCGATAGCCGATGTCATAGAGCGGAGAGCCCGCTTTCAGACCGTCGATTGCCTCGAAAAAACATTGGCGGGTCACATCCACGAGCCTTTTGTCCGCTTCGGAAGGCGTTCCGATGAGAAAAGTCCTCGCGCCGTCCCCTTGCCATCCGTTTTTGAGGACGCACAGGTCAACGCTTACCACGTCCCCCTCTTTGAGAACCCTCTCGGAGGGAATGCCGTGCACCACCACTTCATTGACGGAGACGCAGGTAGAGGCAGGATAGCCTTCATACCCCAAACAAGAGGGAATCGCGCCGCAGCCTGTGATGTACTCATAGGCAAGGCGGTCGACCTCTCCCGTCGTCATACCCGCATGAATGCGTTTTTCGACAAACCGCAGGGTATCCCGCACGATTTTGCAGGATTCCCTGATGCCGTCGATGTCTTTTTCCGATTTGATAGAAATCATTTTACTTCAAATATTTGTCGAGCTCTGCCGCTACCGTAGCGAACAGAACGCTTGCGGGGGCTTCCGTCCCGGTGCAATGGAAGATGACTCCCTTCTTCGTGTAATAGTCGATGAGGGGCGCCGTCTGCTCGTTGTACACCGCAAGGCGGGAAGCGACCGTTTCGGGATTATCGTCGCGGCGCTGATAGAGCTCGCCCCCGCACTTTTTGCAGGTCGTCGCACCGTTCAGCGTATCGACGTGATAGCTTTCGCCGCAATCTCTGCACACTCTTCTTCCGCAAAGGCGGTTCATGAGAAGTGCATGATCGATATTGATGTTAATACAGAGGTCTACCTTGGAAAAACCGTCAAGCTGATCTGCCTGATAGGTGTTTCTGGGGAAACCGTCGAGGAGGTATCCTTTTTTGCAGTCGTCCTTGGCAAGACGCTGTCTGACAATCTCGCACGTCACTTCGTCGGGCACGAGCTTGCCTGCATCGATGTACGATTTGGCGAGCAGCCCGATTTCCGTTCCGTTCTTGATGTTCTCGCGGAAGATGTCTCCCGTAGAGATGTGAACCAAGCCATAACGCTCGGAAATCATGCTTGCCTGCGTTCCCTTACCGGAACCGGGAGCACCGAGTAATACGATGTTCATCTTCCTTCCTCCTTTATTTTAAGAAGCCCTTGTACGTCTTCATCATCAGCTGAGACTGAAGCTGTTTGTCAAATTCGAGCGCTACGGATACGACGATGAGAATACCCGTCGTAGAGAACACGTTGACGAAATCGCTGCCCGCGATGCTGAAGATGAGCGAGGGAATGAACGCGATCAGAGACAGATAAATGGCTCCGAACAGCGTGATTCTGTGGTTGATTTTATTCAGATAATCGGCAGTGGGTTTTCCGGGACGAATACCCTGAATGAACCCGCCGTTTCCTTGGATGCTCTTGGACACGTCTTCCGCATTGAACTGAATCTGCGCATAGAAGAACGAGAAAGCAAAGATCAGCAAGCAAAGAACGATGACATAATACCAATTCTGGGAGCTGAAATACTGATTCAACCACGCGCCTGCCGTATCCGGCCAGAACAAGTTGCAGATCATGGACGGGAAAGAGATAATCGAAAATGCGAAGATCAAAGGCATGACGCCGCTTCCCGAAATCTTCATGGGGATTACGGAGGACTGACCGCCGTACATCTTTCTGCCCTTTACCTGTTTTGCGTACTGAACGGGAATCTTGCGCTCTGCAAGATCGACCGTGACGATCAGGAAGAAGATCACGACTGCCAATACGACGAAAAGTCCCAGATCGAGGAGGTTCATCAGCCCTCTCTCGGAATGATCCACGCGCAATCCCGAAACGCCGAAAATGCCGAGGAATCGGTCGAGAATCGTCATACCGGAAGAGGAAAGGATACCGATGAAAATGATGAGAGAGGTACCGTTGCCGACGCCGTACTCCGTCACTCTGTCGCCGATCCACATGACGAGACAGGAACCCGCCGTGTAGACAATCGTCATAAAGATACAAGCCAGCCAAGTCTGTCCGAAGAAGAAATCCGTCTTGATCGCACCGGAGCTGCTTGCAAAGTTGACGATGATGCCGACCGCCTGAACAATCGCGAGGACGATGGCGAGGTATCTCGTGTACTGTGCAATTTTCTTTCTTCCGTCTTCACCCTGTTTGGACAGCCTCTCCAAAGCGGGAATTCCGACGCTGAGAAGCTGCATGATGATCGACGAGTTGATATAAGGGCCGATACCGAGCGCAAAGAGCGTCGCGTTCATCAACGCTCCGCCGGTCACGGCGCTCATCAATCCGAAGAACTCGTTGCTGTCGATCGCCGCCGAGAACGTACCGGCGGAAATGCCGGGTACGGGGATATAGCATCCCAGACGGAAGATGAGCAGGAATAAAAGAGTCATCCAAATTTTTTTGCGGATTTCTTTTACTTTGAATGCGTTTTTTAATGTTTGAAACATCTTCTTTCTCCAAACTGTCCGGTCAATAGCGTTGCTCTTTCAAGCTCGGCTATTACTCAACTACTGCAGTGCCGCCTGCCGCCTCGATGGCTGCCTTAGCGGATTCGGAGAATTTCTGAGCCTTGACGGTAAGGGCAACCTTGAGCTCGCCCGATCCGAGAACTTTGAGGCCGACTGCGTTTTTCACGCTCTTTGCAAGTCCGTTGGACATTACAAACAGAAAATCTACGACAGTATTTGCAGGAAGCTCATTGAGCGCGCCGACGTTGACGACGACGTACTCCTTTCTGAACTTATTGTTGAAACCGCGTTTGGGAATTCTTCTGGCGATGGGCATCTGTCCGCCTTCGAATCCGGGTCTGACGCCACCGCCGGAACGAGCCCACTGTCCTTTGTGGCCCTTACCGGAGGTTTTGCCGAGTCCCGATCCGATGCCTCTGCCCAATCTCTTGGAAGAAGTAACCGCACCTTCTGCGGGAGAAAGTTCACCAATTCTCATAACTATACTCCTTTATGCCTGTTCTACGTTCTCGACTTTGACGAGGTGACGCACTTTGCGGATCATGCCGCGAACGGACGCCGTGTCCTCGCATACCTTGAACGTACGAATTTTGGTGAGACCGAGAGCAGCTACCGTTTCCTTGACTGCTTTCTGCTCGCCGATGGTACTCTTTACCAATGTAATCTTAATCATAGTTGCCTCCGATTAACCGATGAGCTCGTCGACGCTCTTGCCGCGAAGGGCTGCGACTTCTTCAACGGACTTCAAGGCTTTCAATCCTTCGATGGTCGCCTTGACGCAGTTGCCCTTGTTCTGGGTACCGTGGGACTTCGTTCTGATGTCCTTGATTCCGGCTGCTTCCATGACCGCACGGACGGGGCCGCCTGCGATAACGCCGGTACCTTGTGCGGCAGGCATCATGAGGACTGCGCCTCTGCCGAATACGCCGAGTATTTCATGGGGAATGGTAGTTCCGACAACGTTGACGGAAATCATGTTCTTCTTTGCCTGCTGGGTCGCCTTTTCGATTGCTTCGGGAACTTCCTTCGCCTTTCCGGTACCGAGACCGATGCGGCCGTTTCCGTCGCCTACGAGCACCATGGCGGCAAATCTCATGTTCTTCCCGCCCTTGACGGTCTTGGAAACACGGTTTACCTCGATGAGCTTTTTGATGAATCCGTCGTTTTCTTCCTGCCTTCTTGCAGGTCTGTTATTTTCTCTTGCCATGTTATCTACTCCTCAATCAGAAATCAAGTCCGGCTTCGCGAGCGCCGTCCGCAATTGCCTTTACACGACCCGTGTAAAGATAGCCGCCTCTGTCGAACACGACAGCCTTGATGTCCTTTTTCAAAGCGCGCTCTCCGGCAATCTTTCCGACTACCTTTGCGGCTTCCGTCTTCGTCATCTCGGCGATCTGCGCCTTGACTTCCTTTTCCATGGTGGAAGCGGAAACGAGCGTCACTCCCTTCGTGTCGTCGATGATCTGAACATAAATGTGGTTCAAGCTTCTGTAAACGTTCAGGCGGGGAGTTTCTGCCGTTCCGGCAATATGCTTTCTGACACGAGCGTGTCTTCTCTGTCTTACAGAGTTTTTATCAATTTTTGAAATCATAATTTACTCCTTATTTCTTGCCCTTACCGGAAGTCTTACCTTCTTTCCGTTCGATGACTTCATCCTTATAACGGATACCGTATCCGTGATAAGGTTCGGGAACGCGAATTGACCGAATGTCGGCTGCAACCTGTCCGACCAAGCACTTATCGATACCGGAAACGGTGATCTCGGTGACGGAGGGACATTCGAGCTTGACGCCTTCAACCTCGGCAAACTCGATGGGATGGGAAAATCCTACGTTGAGAACGATTTTGTTGCCCTGCTTTGCGACCTTCCAACCGACGCCGTTGACGACGAGCGTCTTGGAGTATCCTGCGGTGACGCCGACGACCATGTTGTGAAGGATGGCTCTGTAAAGCCCGTGGAGCGCATTGGTCTCTGCGGTGTCGTCAAGCGCTTTCATGACGATTTCGCCGTTTTCAAGATCGACTTCCACGCTCTTTTTGACCTGCTCGGTCAAAGTTCCCTTCGGGCCCTTGACGGTCAGGACGTTGTCTTTCAAACTTACTTCTACACCTGCGGGAATTTTCACAGGCATTTTACCGATTCTTGACATATGGGTACTGCCTCCTTACCAGATGTAGCAGAGCACTTCGCCGCCGACGTTGGCTGCCTTTGCCTGCTTATCCGTCATGATTCCCTTGGAAGTGGAAATGATTGCGATGCCGAGACCGCCGATGACCTTGGGAAGGTTTTCGGTATCCGCATACGTTCTGAGTCCGGGCTTGGAGACGCGCTTGAGTCCGTGAATGACGGACTGCTTGCCTGCATATTTGAGATCGATCACGATCTTACCCTGAACGCCGTCCTCTACGACTTTGGCGTCCTTGACATAACCCTCGGCAAGGAGGATGTCGGCGATCGCCTTCTTCATATTGGAAGCGGGAACCTCTACGGTTTCGTGCTTTGCGGTGATTGCGTTTCTGATTCTGGTGAGCATATCTGCGATAGGATCTGTCATTTCTTTACCCTCCTATTACCAGCTTGCCTTTTTGACGCCGGGGATTTCTCCCTTATACGCCAAGTTCCTGAAGCAAATACGGCATACACCATATTTTCTCAAAACGGCATGCGGTCTGCCGCAAATGGAGCATCTCGTATAAGCTCTCGTGGAGAATTTGGGCGTTTTTTGCTGTTTGTTGATCATTGACTTTTTTGCCATAATATCCTCTCTCCTTACTTCTTGAAGGGCATGCCCATTGCTCTTAAGAGCTCTCTTGCCTCTTCATCCGTCTGAGCCGTCGTGACGAAGCAGACGTCCATACCTCTGATTTTCTCTACCTGATCGTAAGTGATTTCGGGGAAAATCAACTGTTCTTTGAGTCCGAGGGAATAGTTGCCCCTTCCGTCGAATGCGTCCGTGGGAACGCCGCGGAAGTCGCGCACTCTGGGAAGCGCGATGGAAACGAGACGATCGAAAAAGTCGTACATTCTCGTCTCACGAAGAGTCACTTTAATGCCGATGGTCTGACCTTCGCGAACTTTGAAGTTTGCGACAGACTTCTTTGCCTTGGTCTGAACGGTCTTCTGTCCGGTGATGAGTGCAAGCTCGTTCTCCGTGATCTGAATGGATTTTGCATTGTCCTTGATGTCGCCGATTCCCGTGTTGATGACGATCTTGACGAGTTTGGGGCACTGCATGATGTTGGTATAGTTAAACTTCTTCATCAGGTAAGGAACGACTTCTTTGACGTAATGTTCCTTGACTCTGCTGCTGTATACTTTCTCTGCCATGGCTTACTCCTCAACTTTAGCTTCGGTCTCCGCCTTAGCGGTTCTCTTACGAGTTCTCTTCTTGGGAGCTTCCTCCGCTGCCTTCGCCTCTGCCTTGGCGGCCTTTGCGAATGCCTTGTCGAGAACTGCGCCGCACTTGGCACAAACCCTGACCTTCTTGCCCTCGACTACGGAGTGCTTCACTCTCGTCGCCTTGCCGCAAGCGTCGCAAACGATCATGACGTTGGAGGCGTCGATGGGACCCTCTACGGTCTTGATCTGACTCGTTTCGTTGGCGCGGCGTGCCTTTTCATGTCTCTTTTGCAGGTTGACGCCTTCCACGACTACGGTATTGTTCTTGGGGGAAGTTGCAAGGACTTTGCCCTGCTTGCCGTTGTACTTGCCGGTAAGTACAACTACGGTATCATTCTTTTTTACGTTCATTGCCTTATCTCCTTAGAGTACTTCGGGTGCGAGGGAGATAATTCTCATGTAGTCCTTATCTCTCAGTTCTCTCGCGATCGGTCCAAAGATACGGGTACCTTTGGGTTGCTTGTTGCTATCGATGATGACGGCTGCGTTGTCATCGAATCTGATGTAGGAGCCGTCCGCTCTTCTGATGCCCTTGCTGGTTCTGACGATGACTGCCTTGACAACGTCGCCCTTCTTGACCGCACCGCCGGGGGTCGCGGTCTTAACGGAGGCTACGATGACATCGCCGATGTTGCCCGTTTTCCGGAAAGAACCACCAAGTACTTTAATGCACATAAGCTCTTTTGCGCCGGAGTTGTCGGCGACAACGAGCCTTGTCTGAGGTTGTATCATAATGATTGTCTCCTTAAAAAATTACTTAGCCTTCTCGACGATCTCGGCTACTCTCCAGTTCTTGTCTTTGCTGAGCTTTCTCGTCTCTACGATTCTGACGGTATCGCCGACGCCGCACTCGTTGTTCTCGTCGTGCGCCTTGAACTTCTTCGTCTTGGTGATCGTCTTTTTGTAGAGGGGATGTTTGCTCTTGTCGATGACCGCTACGACAACGGTCTTATCCATCTTGTCGGACGTAACGATACCGACTCTTTCCTTTCTAAGATTTCTCTCTTCCATTGTCTGTCTCCTTACGCCTTAAGCTCTCTTGCACGGATTTCCGTGTTTACTCTGGCAATGTCCTTTTTGCAGGTATTGATCGCCATGGGATTGCTCAGCTGTCCGGAAGCATGCTGGAAACGAAGATTGAAAAGCTGTCTCTTGAGCTCAGCAAGTTTCTCGGTAAGCTCTGCATCCGTCAAATTTTTAATATCAGTTGCTCTCATTCGTCATTACCGCCTTCTAAATCTGCTTTCTTCACGAACTTGCATTTTACGGGAAGCTTGTGGGCAGCGAGTCTCATTGCCTCTCTTGCCGTCGCTTCGTCGATCCCTGCCATTTCGAACATGACTCTGCCGGGTTTCACCACGGCTGCCCAATACTCGACCGATCCTTTACCGGAACCCATTCTGGTTTCGGCAGGCTTCTTGGTGATGGGCTTGTGCGGGAAAATATCGATCCAGACCTGTCCGCCGCGCTTGATGAATCTGGTCATTGCGATACGAGCAGCTTCGATCTGGTTGGACGTGATCCACGCGCATTCCTGCGCGACGAGACCGTACTCGCCGTAAGCGACGATGTTTCCCTTATGAGCAGCGCCGGTCATTCTGCCGCGATGCTGCTTTCTTCTTTTCACTCTCTTGGGGATTAACATAATTTATGCTTCGCCTCCTTCTCTCTTCTTGAGGACTTCGCCCTTGTAGATCCAGCACTTGACGCCGATGCAGCCGAAGGTCGTGTGAGCCTCTGCGAATCCGTAATCGATGTCGGCACGGAGGGTCTGAAGGGGAATGGAACCTTCATGATACTGCTCGCATCTTGCGATTTCCGCGCCGTCGAGACGACCGCTGACCATCATTTTGACGCCCTTGACGCCTGCGCGCATGGATTTGCCGATCGCCTGCTTCATCGCACGGCGGAAGCTCATTCTCTTTTCGAGCTGGAGCGCCACGCCTTCCGCGACGAGCTGTGCGTCTGCATCGGGTTTTCTCACTTCGCTGACGTTGATGATAATCGTTTTGCCGTGCGTGAGCTTTGCGAGATCCTTTTTGATGACTTCGATTTCCGAACCTGCCTTACCGATCAGAACGCCGGGTCTTGCGGTGTAGATGGTGACGGTGATTCTCTGAGCCGCTCTCTCGATCATGATCTTGGAGATTGCTGCGGCATAGTACTTCTTCTTTAAGAAGTTACGAATGACATTATCTTCCTTGAGGAATTTGGAGAATTCCTTCTTATCTGCATACCACTGGGTATTCCAGCCCTTGATAATGCCTACTCTTAAACCGTGAGGATTAACTTTTTGTCCCATTTGAACTCTCCTTAATCTTTCTTCACATCGAGAATGACGGTGATGTGGCACGTTCTCTTCAAGATCGCATGTCCCCTTCCCTTGGAAACGGGCTGCATTCTTTTGAGGTGAGGGCCGCCGTCGGCGAAGCATTCCGCCACGACGAGGTCATTTCTGTCCATACCCTGATTGTGTTCTGCGTTTGCCGCTGCGGAGAGAAGAACCTTTTTGATGGGTTCTGCACCGGCATTGGGCGTATACTCGAGGATCGCCGCAGCTTCCTCTACGCTCTTGCCCCGAATGAGGTCAAGCACGGGTCTTACCTTAGAGGGGGAAATGCGGATATACTTTGCCGTAGCGTAGGGACGTCTGTCTTTCATCTCTTCGATTCTCGCAGTTTTCTTTTTCATGTTTCCTGCCATAATTCAGACCTCCTTATTTCTTTGCGGGCGTGCTGGATTTCGCAACGTGCCCTTTGAACGTTCTGGTGGGAGCGAACTCGCCGAGCTTGCATCCGACCATGTCTTCCGTAATGTATACGGGAACGTGCTTTCTTCCGTCGTATACGGCGATCGTGTGACCGACCATCTGAGGGAAGATCGTGCTGGCTCTCGACCAGGTTTTGAGTACTTTCTTATCGCCGGCAGCATTCATCGCTTCGATTCTCTGAAGGAGTTTCACTTCGACGTAAGGCCCTTTCTTTACACTTCTTGACATTTTCTATCCCTCCAATTAGTTGACCCTCTTGACGATGAACTTGCTCGTCGGGTTCTTCTTCTTTCTCGTCTTATAGCCGAGAGCGGGCTTGCCCCAAGGCGTCATAGGCCCTGCGTGTCCGACGGGAGACTTACCTTCACCACCGCCGTGAGGGTGATCGTTGGGGTTCATGACGGAACCGCGGACGGTAGGTCTGATGCCGAGGTATCTGGTCTTACCGGCTTTACCGATGCGGATGATCTCATGCTCGACGTTTCCGACCTGTCCGATGGTCGCCTTGCAGCCCAAGGGAAGGTATCTCATTTCGCCGCTGGGAAGGCGGAGCGTTGCATACTTGCCCTCTTTTGCCATGATCTGTGCGGAGATGCCCGCAACTCTTGCGATCTGACCGCCTTTTCCAGGCATCATCTCGACGTTGTGCACCATCGTACCGACGGGGATGTTCTCAAGGGGAAGGGCGTTGCCTACCTTGATGTCGACGTCCTTGCCGGAGATGACGGTATCGCCCGCGTTGAGTCCCAAAGGCGCGAGAATGTATCTCTTTTCGCCGTCTGCATAACTCAGAAGCGCGATGTGCGCGGAACGGTTGGGATCGTACTGAATGGAGACGACCTTTGCGGGAACGCCGTCCTTATTTCTCTTGAAATCGATGATACGGTACTTTCTCTTGTTGCCGCCGCCGATGTGTCTTACGGTAATTCTGCCCGTATTGTTGCGACCGCCCGACTTGCGCTGATCGGTCACAAGGCTTCTTTCTACCTTATAACCTGCCGTCAAGTCCTCGTTGGCGTTGACCGTCATCAAACGACGGGCGGCAGATGTGGGTTTATATCTTTTAACAGCCATTTGTCTTTTCCTCCGCTTCTATCAGGACAACGAGTTGAAGAACTCGATTCCCTTGCTGTCTGCCTTCAGGGTTACGACAGCCTTCTTGTAATCGGGGGTGTAGCCCTGATTTTTACCCATTCTCTTGCGTTTGCCGTGGCAATTCATCGTGTTGACGCTCGCTACCTTGACGGAGAACAGCGCCTCGACGGCTGCCTTGATCTGGGTCTTGTTTGCCTTCTTCGCTACGACAAAGGTATATCTTTTCTCTGCGATCCCGTCAAATCCCTTCTCGGTCAGAACGGGCTTCACGATGATATCTTCGTACATCATTCTGCATCAACCTCCTCGAATACGTAGGTTTCCACAAGTCTTTCGACAGCGCCCTTCGTGAAGACGACCTTTGCGTTTTTGACGACGTCGTAGGTATTGATCTGCTCGACGGGCAAAGTGGAAATTTTGGGAAGATTCGCCGCTGCGCGGATGACCTTTTCGTCTGCGTTATCCATGACGATGAGCGCGGACTTGGTTAACCCAAGCGCCTTTGCTACGGCAGCCATTTCCTTGGTTTTTCCGGTGGAGGTCAGCTCGTCGACGACGACGAATTCTCCGTCCGTAACCTTTTTGGAAAGTGCGCTCGCAAGGGCAAGTACCTTCGCGTATTTGTTCATTTTCTTGGAAAAATCTCTGGACTTGGGTGCGAAGACTACGCCGCCCTTGATCCACTGGGGAGCACGGATCGAACCCTGACGGGCGTTACCGGTGCCCTTCTGTCTCCAGGGCTTTTTGCCGCCGCCGCGAACTTCCGTTCTGGTGAGCGTGCTCTTCGTGCCCTGTCTCTCGTTCGCAAGTCTGGTGACGACTGCCTGGTGAATGAGAGGTTCGTTGTATTCCGCTCCGAAAACTGCGTCGTTGAGCTCCATTTCGCCGACTACGGCGCCGCTCTGATTATACACTGTAATGTTGGGCATAATTCTCTCCTTTACGCTTTGACGCTGTCGCAAATCGTCACGACGCTTCCCTTGGGGCCGGGAACGGAACCCTTGATGAGAATGGCGTTTCTCGCCGCGTCTACTCTGACGACTTCAAGATTCTGAATGGTGACGTTCTCCACACCGTACTGACCTGCAAGGCGCTTCTGCTTGAAAACTCTCGAAGGAGAGCTGTTTGCGCCCATAGAGCCGGGCTCTCTGTGTACGGGGCCGACGCCGTGCGTTTCCTTCAATCTGTGCTGATTCCATCTCTTGATGACGCCGGTATATCCGTGACCCTTGGTCGTACCCGCGACGTCAACCTTGTCTCCCTTGGCAAACACGTCCGCCGCGACCGTGTCGCCTACCTTGTAAGCGGACAAATCCGCAAGGCGGAATTCCTTGAGATACTTGCAGGGAGCGACGCCTGCCTTTTTGAACTGTCCGAGCTCGGGCTTGTTGAGCGCCTTTTCGGATACCTCGGAAAAGCCGAGCTTCAATGCTGCATAACCGTCTTTTTCCACCGTCTTGATCTGAACTACGGGGCAAGGGCCGGCTTCCACTACCGTTACGGGAATGGCTTCCCCGTTTTCCGCAAAGATCTGGGTCATACCCACTTTGCGACCGATGATTGCTTTAACCATATTCTGTTAAAGATCCTCCATAAAATATTTTTTTCACACGGGATACCTGTTTTTCGAAGTATCCGGAATGTTACCTGAAATTACTTGAGAGAAATTTTGATGTCTACGCCTGCGGGAAGATGAACGTCGTTCAAAAGCTTCGCGCTGGTGGAATAGATGTCGATGATTCTCTTGTACGTTCTGAGCTCGAACTGCTCTCTGGAATCCTTGTACTTATGAGGGCAACGAAGGATGGTGACAACCTCTCTTTCCGTAGGAAGAGGAATGGGGCCGCTGATCTTCGCGCCGTTCTTTTGCATCGTCTCGACGATTCTCGCCGCTGCCTGGTCTACAAGCTCGTGCTCATAGGCTGCAAGTTTTACTCTGATCTTTTCTGCCATAAAAACTACTCCTGAAATTTTATACTAACTATGTGTCAACATATCCGGGCGTATCGGGGTTTTTCCCATGAAAAAAACACTCTTTCGAAGTGCTTTTCGCAAAGCCCCGGTTAGTCGCCCGCGTCTCGCGCGGACATTTGTCAGCACAAATTATCTGTACGGAATGGGTCAAAATCCCGTATTTTGCAGTAACTTTGCGCGTCAACCCTATACGCCTTTTTTACACAGCTTTAACATTATAGCCAAATTTTACCCGCTTGTCAACCGTTTTTTTGCCCCTTTTTCAGGCTTTCTTGCTATTTTTGGCGCATTTCATTGCATTTTTTCTATGTTTTTCCCTTTTTTTGAAAATTTATACCAAAACAGGCGATATTTTGATTTAAAATTACAATTTTGCTTTGTTTTTCCTTCTATCAATCGAAAAAAACGATTCTATTAAATGTTTCAATTCGAAATTTCCAAATGAAAATTTTTTCAAAAAGGTCTTTTTTTACGACTCAACGGCGACTTGAGGAGAAAAAAAGCCCTTTCAACGGCCGCTTGATTGCTTTTTGAAGGAGGGTATGCTATACTGTAAGCAGTTGCAACGAATGAATTGTTTGGAGAAAAAGAATGTTTGACGTTCAAAAATACCACAGGCGGATTACCCGCTTGCGGAAAGAGAGAAACCTGTCGCAGATGGAACTTGCCGACAAACTCGACATCCCCTTCCGCACCCTCAACGATTGGGAACGGGGCAATACCATACCCGATCTTTCGACACTTTTGAATATGGAGGATAAATTCGATGTTTGATATGCAAAAAATAGGACGAAAAATTTCCGCCTTACGAAAGGCGCAGGGCTTGACGCAGATGGAACTTGCCGACAAGCTCGGCATCTCCTTTCAGGCGGTCAGCAATTGGGAACGGGGCAACACCATGCCAGACATTTCGAAGCTGCCCGACCTTGCGGAAATCTTTTCCGTCTCCATCGAGGAGATTCTGGGAGACGAACGGAAGGGAAAACTCGTGACGGAAATCGCCAAGGGAGAGACCAAGGAAATCCGCCCCGCCGAGCTTGCGGAAATCGCCCCCATTTTAAAGGAAGAACAAGTGCAAAAGGCGGTCGAGCAGACAGACTCGTCGGCGTTCGATCTGCAATCCCTCATCGAACTTGCCCCTTACATGGACGAAGAGGAACTGGACGAAATCGCCGATTGCATCCAAGCGGAAAAGAGCGATCTCAAAAGCCTTGTCGAACTCGCCCCCTTTATGAGCGAAGAGGGGCTGGGAAGGATTGCCCGCAAGGCAATCAAAGAAGGTGCGCCCCTTTCCGACCTTGTCGAAATTGCTTCCTTCCTGGACGAGGATGATTTGGACGAAATCGCCGCGCACGTCCAAGTGGAAAAGGGAGATCTCAAAAGCATTGCCGAGCTCGCTCCCTTCATGAGCGAAGAGGGGCTCGGAAAAATCGCACGCAAAGCAGTCGACGAGGGCACGCCCCTTTCCGATCTTGTCGAACTCGCTCCCTTTATGGATGAATACGATTTGGACGAAATCGCCGATTCCATCCAAGCCGAAAAGGGCGACCTCAAGAGCCTTGTCGAGATCGCGTCCTTCATGAGCGAAGAAGGGCTGGAAAAGATTGCACACAAGGCGATCGAAGGGGGCGCATCCCTTTCCGACCTCGTCGAGCTCGCTCCCTTCATGGACGAAGAGGGGCTCGGAAACATCGCACGCAAGGCGATCGAAGGGGGCGCATCCCTTTCCGAACTCACCGAGCTCGCTCCTTTTATGGACGAGGACGATCTGGACGAAATCGCTTTTCTGCATCTGAAGCGCGGGGGCAGCGCAAGAGATCTGCTTTGCATCGCTCCCTTTTTGAACAACATTTCCCGTTTTATCAAGCGTCCACCGAAAGCATAAGGGGCAGGTTGCCCAAGCGTGCCGCTACTTGGTGAAGCGGCACGCTTCTTCCTCGGGAAGGAAAGAGTCGAAAATCATGACGTCGAATTTCTTCTTTGCTGAATTAAGCTCCTGCTGACTTTTGATCGTCCAGGCCGCCGTCTTTGCCCGATAGAGGCTGCGGCACAGGGAAAAGGCAAAATCCCCCTGATACCGATGGTCGTAGGCGATGAAATCGGGCTTCGCCGTAAAATTCAGGAGCAGGTTGGAAAGCACAAAGCGAATGGGCGCTTTGTACTCGTTTTCCTCCCGAAAGAGATTGGTGGCGAGCTGTCCTCGAAGCACTTCGGGACACTCCTTTTTGTACCAGACGAGAGCAAGCGGATGAAAGGATTCCACGCAGTAAATTCCACGATAGTCCTTCAAAATCGAAGAGAGCAGTCTGACGTTCTCGATGTACTCCCACCGCACCTTGATCTCGACGATGAGAGGGACTTTTCCGTCGATCACCTTCAAAACGTCCTCAAACAGGGGAATGCGCTCGCTCGACTTTCCCACGGGATAAGCAAGCAGTTCCTCGTAAGTGCTTTCCGTGACGACGAGATCGACCCCGCACATGCGCTTTAAATTGAAATCGTGAAAGACGACCAGCTTGCCGTCCTTCGTTCGCTGAACGTCAAGCTCGATGCCGTACCCCGCTTCCACCGCTTTGCGAAAAGCGGGAAGGGTATTTTCGGGCGCATCCGTCTGATTGTCGAACAAGCCCCTGTGCGCGATGTACTGCCGTTCGAAGGGCTTCATCCCCTCTTTCCGCTTGGTATTGGGGTGAATGAAAAAGAGAAACAGAAAAACCAACTCTGCAAAGAGCGCAATCACGACGATGAGCGCAATCAGCCAAGGATTCATAAATACCTCCAATGAAAAGGGGACGCCTTTCGGCGCCCCGATTCATTCAATCAGTCTTCGACAACACCTTCGTTGAGCTTTTCGAGAAGAGCGTCAAGATCGGTGCCGTGTACATAGACGGCTTCTTCGATGGTCTCGCCGTGAGACATGGCGCAACCCAAACAGTGCATTCCAACCGACATCAGAATCTCTGCAGAATCAGGGTTATATCTCAGGCAATCGGCAATCAAAGTGTCCTTTGTGATTTTAGCCATAGAATTATCTCCTTTTTCTTATTTTATTGCATTATCCGATTTTTATCGAGGATTCTGTAGAAAAAACCTCAATATCTTGTTTCTTTTTCGATAATGTCGCAGAATTCTTCGGTAAGCTCAAGGCACTTCAAGAATTTCTCTTCGCCCATCGTCTCGATGGCACGGGAAAGCGTTGCGCAGTAGGAGTCTCTCTCCTTGCGATAGATCTCTTCCGCCTCTTCCGTCAGCTCGATGTAAGCGATCTTTCTGTCAATCTTGTCGGGGCAGCGCTTAACGATGCCGTGAAGCTCCAGACGGTTGATCATCTGGGAAACGGCAGACCTCGTGATCCCCAATGCTCTTGCAAGCTGCGTGGAGATAACGCGTTCGCCGCGGCCGCGCGCCAACGTGATCTCTTCGATCATTCGCATCTCGGAATGATTGAAGCGGGAGCGGAACGAACCGAGGTTGACGTCACCGACTCTCTTCATCATGTGGAAGACACTTTTCAGATACTCTTTAGATTCCATAATACACCTCTCTTTTTTGGGATGACCCCCCTGCCATCTCTTCGGAACGATGACAAGGTCTTCAACCCTAAATAAATTTTTTAATGGTTTTGATCAGATTATCCGCAATCAATCGGGATGCCCGATGGGTGGGATGAATCCCGTCTGCGGCGTAATCATAGGGGGAAATAGAAACACACAGCCCGTTAAAGTAAGCATCCAAGGGAATGAAGTCGACTTCCTCTTCCTCCACGACCTCTTGCATTCTCTCAAGGAACTTGTCGAAAAATCTCCTGTATCTTGCTTTATCGGGAACATTCAGTACAAAAGGCTGCAAAACGACGAGCTTGGCACCGCTCTCCTTCACCTTTTGCACGATGGCGCGAAAACTCTCTTCAAACGCTTCGGGAGAGATCTCGATTCCCTCCGAGAAACGGCAGATGACGTCGTTCACGCCCGCCAGAAGCACGACGAGATCGGGCTTACAGGCAAGATTCTTGTCCACATCCTGAAGGACGTGATGCATGGTATATCCCGAAACGCCCCGATTGAAAAAGGCGAATTCCGTATCGGGATATAATAGCCTCAGCTTTCCCGCAAAGATATGTACGAATCCCGAACCGAGATCGGAATCGTTCATGCGATCCCTTCCCGCTTCGGTGATAGAATCTCCTAAAAATAAAATCTTCATGCTCTCTTACCACCGTATTTTTTTTCATATTCGCAAATGCATTTTCGAATCACCGCAATTGCATCTTCTCTGTGACGAATTTCCTTCACGGCAGTTTGCTTGTGTTCCAGAGATTTATAGACCTCGAAAAAATGCATCATTTCGTCGAAGAGATGAGAAGGAAGTTCGCGAATATCCTGATAACTGTTGTAAGAAGGCTCCTTGAAGGGAATTGCAATGATCTTCTCGTCAAGGGCGCCGTCGTCGATCATCGTGATCACCCCGACGGGATAGCAACGAATAAGCGTCATGGGATAGACGGGCTCGGAGCAGAGGACAAGGACGTCCAAGGGGTCGCCGTCGTCCGCAAGCGTCTTGGGAATAAATCCGTAGTTCGCAGGATAGTGAGTCGAAGTATAGAGCACTCTGTCGAGCCGCAGAAGTCCCGTCTCTTTGTCGAGCTCGTACTTCATCTTACATCCCTTTGGAATCTCGATCAACGCTTCGAAATCCTCAGACGCGATGCGTTTTGAGTCAATATCATGCCATATATTCATTTTTGTACCTCTTCACTACATTATTTTACCACAACTTTACAAATATAGCAACTTATTTGCGCAATTTTTTTTCTTTTTTTTTAAATTTTTTGCAAATTTCTCTTTGACATCGGGGGAAAAATGTGTTATATTATTAAAGACTTC
>JAGATP010000039.1 GCA_017621155.1 Clostridia bacterium | reverse complement strand
GCCTTACATTCAGTTTAGCACATAGGAGCTTTTTTGTATATTGTTACAAGGCTTGAAGCTAAAGCTTTTTCAGATCCACCGGCATAGCCGGTGGCTTTTTAACGGCAATCCTCTACGAGCCTTGCCGTTATCCTCTAGTAAGGAGGGCTGTCGCAAGTTAAGAAAAACTTGCGACAGCCCCGTTCTGTTAATCATCCTTTTTTAGGCGATCCCAATCCGCTTTTTTACTTGAGCGGAAGTTCCTTTTTCCTGTCGTTAAACGAAGCGATGATGCTCGTGACGATGCTGACAAAGCAAAGGACGAAGATCACGATGACGATGGGAAGGATCGCGCCGCGCTCGTTCATGCCGTAGATCTTGTTGATCATTTCCTCGAACATGATGATACGGTCGGAGATGTAAAGCCCAAAAGCGAGGGAGTAGAACAATACGGGCAGAATGGGCGCAAACTTCAGATCGGAAAAGGCGGCAAAGATCGAGCCGGCGATGCCGAGAAGCAACATGACAAAGACGATGGGAGCAAAGAGCCCGACCGCGATGCTGTAAGCTGCATACAAAATAGCGTTGACGATACCGACGATGCCGCCGATGACGCCGAGGCGTCCCGCGAGGGTCATATTCTTAAAGTACTCTTTCACGTTAATTTTCCTCCTTTTTGTAGGCATTGACGGCAAACAGAGCGCCAAGTGCGACAATTCCCGCGCAGAGCACTGCATTGATCGCGATGACCGTGGGCTGCCACCAAGGGGTAACACTGACGACAGTGTATGCGGAAGAGAGTCCGTTCATCAGATTCGTATGCGCGTAAGTATAGAAGATGCGGTGGCTGACTTCCTTGAGCTGCACGATAATGTTGCCATCGTCCGTGGTCTGAATTTGGTTCATGATCTCCTTGGTTCGCTTTTCAGCCGCAGATCCTCTCGTGAAGCAGAACATATCCGTTCCATTCATAAGGCAATCGACGGAGTGCATGTAGGAGTTGACGCCTGCGGCATCGGTGATGACCATACCGACAAATCCCCACTCTCCGCGAAGAATGCCGTCCTGAACATCCGAGTAATGTCCGACCCAGATAGGCCCGATTCGGTTAAACGCCGTCATGACGGAAGTTGCGCCGCCCTTGACGAAGCAGCCCTCAAAGGCTCTGAGCTGAATCTCACGGAAGCCCTGCTCGTTGCCGTAAGTTGCAACGCCCGTTCTCCAGGTTTCCTGATCGTTGGCAAAGAAGTGTTTCGGCCCTGCGGAAACACCCATTTCCTCCATGGCTGCACAAGTTGCCGCCGACAATTCGTAAGCGAGAATGGCGTCTTCGGAGAAATACTCGAAGTTTCTGCCGCCGAAGGGAGTTCTGTGCGTATCGACGCCGGGGCACCATGCCTGCTGTGCTCTGTGTGCGAGCACGGCGTCCTCGCCCATGTAATAGCCGCGCATCGCGAGCATTTCCTTGCTCCAGGACGCAGCCGCGACGCTCTCGTTGACGTAGGCGTTCCCCGCGATGCCGTCAGGGCCGTCGCCGTTGCTCGTCTTGGGAGAGGCAATCGTCGGAATTTCGGCAATACCGCTGCTGTCCATCGTGGCGAGAATGAGATCGGAAAGACTGAGCTGATCGATGAATTGATCCCAAAGCGCATCCTCGTAAGGGACGCCGTACATATCGGCGAGCTTGATTCCCTGATCGACACCGAGCTTGACGCTCATTGCGGAAGGTGCGTTTGCGGGCTTTTCGTAATTACCGTCATCGAGTTTATCAATAAGCTCCTTGCTTGCAGTCACGGTAGTAGCAGAAGTAGGGAACGTGCCCTGCCAATCGTTTCTGGTGACGTAAGTCGCCGCGCCCTTTACCCAATAGTTGATGTCCGCTTCGTCGAGGCGATTGGTGACTTCGACGCCCGTCGAAGACTTCCGATACGTCTCGGTGTCGAGGGACTTCTGGTTCCAGGTGTATGCCTTTGCACCGTCGCCCGAAACATTAGCGCCCTTTTTAACGAGAATGTTGTTGAGTGCGTCGTGCGCGTCGTTTCCGATCGCGAGGTAATAATCGCCCGCACTCATGATGTAACCCTTCGCATTGGTGTAGTCGTAGCTTGCGAGGAAGTATTTGTCAAACGTGATTTCAAAGTCGACGGTCTGACCTGCGGGAATTTCCTTGGTCTTGGTGAAGCCGACGAGCTGAACGGCGGACTTTTCAACCTTGTTGGTCTTTTCGTAATCGCCGTAAGGGGTCTGCGCATAGAGCTCGACAACGGACTTGCCCGCGACGTCGCCCGTATTCTTAACCGTTCCCTTGACGGTCATCGTGCCGTCCTTGTTATCGACCACTTCGCCCATCGTCTGTTCGAAGGTGGTATACGAAATACCGTAACCGAAGGGGAAGGAAACCTCTTCCGCATAGCTCCAGCCACCCTTGGAGTCAAAGACACCGGCGTTACCGTTTGCATTGCCCTGATTCAAGACGCAATCCTCGTATCTCGTCTCGTAATACTTATATCCGACGTAAATGCCTTCCGTCTGCACGACGTAATATTGGCACTCTGCAACGTTGTCCTTGACACCCTTTGCGACTTCGGACTTGTTCGTATAGGCATATTCACCGAAGTTCTGCGTTGCGGGTGCGGAGAGAGAGTTGGAAGCATACGTATCGACGAGCCGTCCCGAAGGGTTTGCATTGCCGACGAGAAGGTCGGATACCCCTCTGAAGCCCGTGCTGTTGCCGGGGCCGCCGATGACCATGCAGGCGTCTACCTTGTACTCATCCAGCCACTTGACCTCCATGGGGTGTCCGCTGTTGATGAGGACGATGACCTTTTTGAAGGTGCCGTTCTCCTTGTATTCCCGGACGAGCTCGAGCATATCCTTCTCGTCTTTGTGAAGAGCGAGTTGGCTGATGCCTTCGCTGTCGTTGGTATAAAGATCGTTGCTCTCCGCGCCCTCTCTTGCAAGAATGACAATCGCAGCATCAGAGTAGTCCTTGAAGGTTGCCTTGATTTCGTCGGTATAGAGAGACTTGGGCGCTTCTCCGATCACACGATTCGAAGCATTTCTCTTTATTCTGCTCGAACTGTAAGCATCGACAAGCGTCTGATTGATTCGGAAGCCCGCGCGGGTCTCGTCCTGCAAGGCGTCGAGGTAAGTGACTTTCGTTCCGCCGCTGCCGCCGCCCGAAGACCCCTTCGTATACGGATTGACGGTCGCCTGACCGAAGAGAGTGACGCTCATTCCTTTCGCAAGGGGAAGGGCGTGATTTTTGTTGGTGAGAAGAACTGCGCCCTCTTCCTCTTCCGTCTCAACAAAGGCGGCGACCGCCTCGTTCTTTTTGGCAATTTCCGCTTCCGTCGGGTTATTGATGTCAGCGGCGAATTTGCTCTTGAAGTATTGGGGCTTTTCCACCTCGTCCTCGCTCGTAATGCCATCTTTTAAGACGAGCTTACTCGTAGAAAGATCGAGAGCGTTGTTGACAACCGCACTGTTGTCGAACGCCGCAATGCTGAAGCCGAGCACGAGGCATTCGACGAAGGCAGCCGCACTCGTCAAGCCTCTGTATAAATTTGATTTTTTCATGCGTTCCTCCTTAAACTGCAAGCGGATAGGTCACGTCGGGCGTCAAAACCGCAGACCAATCGCTATATGAAACGAAATAGTTGATCGTCCATCTTCCCCTCAGCTGATATTTGAACTGAAGATTTTACTGCTCGTCGTACTCAAGATTCATCAGCGTTTGATGATCTTCAAACCCGTTCGACGCATCGCAAATGGTAATCCAGATTTCGAGTTTTTTGCCGTCCCATGTCCAATGCGCAAGTTCGGGCGTAATGCCTCCAGACACGTTTCCGACGAGGGCAACGTTTCCGTTCGCATACAAAAGGCAGGTATCGACGCCGTTTGCAAGCTGTACGACGACCTTTTTATCTGCCGTAATGACGGTAATCGGCTGTTCGAACGTCCGCCCTTCGTAGGTGATGGTAACGACGGTATCGTCCACCGTAAGAGGCCCCGTCTTGTCGATCGTATAGTCCTTGATCTCTTTTCTCGATCCGTCCGAATACACGCCCGCCAATACGAGTCCTGTCGGGTCGAAGGTCTCGCCGACGACGTATTCGTCCTTTTGCGCCATCATCATGAGCTGCACTTCTTCCAGCGTCGGCTCTTGCCCGCACGCCGTAAAGAGGCACGCCGCAGACGCGAGCGTTGCAAGCCCCCACATGATTGAGAAGGCTTTACTCTTTTTTCCTGTTTTCATCTTTCTTCTCCTTTTTCTTCTCCTTTTAATTTTCCCGGGATTCGTTTCAAAAAAGAACGGCAGAGCCCGTTTGGACTCTGCACGTTTATTGTAATTTATGGAGTTTTCTTTTTCAATCGAATTGTCCCAAACGGTCGAAAAGTTGTCGCAACCCGAAATCTTAACCAAAGCATTTCAAATCCGAATGCTCCGGTTAGCCGACGGGAAGGAGAATGTTCAGCGTAAAGATATCTTCCCCGAAGGACAAATCGATCTTCCCGCCGTATTTTTTGGCGACCATGCGCATGCTCTTCAAGCCGTAGCCGTGCCCCTCTCCCTTTTTTTCCGTCTGCGGAAGCCCGTCCACGATCAAAATCTTTCCTTCATAGTAGTTTTCGATGCGAATGTCGTAAAAATATCCCCGACGAAACGCGGTAATACTGATCGTTCGCTTTTCCGCTTCAAGCTTTTCCACCGCCTCGACGGCGTTCATCACGGCGTTTTCGAAGAGAGAATAGCGCTCCTCTTCGGAAATATGAGTCAATTTCAGTCCCTCGGCAAAGCAGGTCATGCGGATGTTTTTTCGGGCAAAGACGGGGCTTTTCTCCATCAGGACGCAGTTGAGCGCGATGTCTCCCGTGTCGAAAGCAGTATCGGGGAGATCTTTGACTTCCCCGCTTTCCTCCTGTGCCTCGAGCTTGTGGCGCAAATCGTGATAGCGAATGCTGATATTTTCGTTCTGATTTTTGATCTTCTGATACTCTTCCCGATCGCGCTGAATGAGAAGCTTCATCGCGGTGTTCTCCTCCGTCTTGAGGTTGGAGGCGTAAAGTTCGAGTTCCGCAATCATGCCGATCAGAGAGACGAGCAGGGTCAGCGTATAAATGAGTTTCGAGCCCCCCGCACTCCACGGCATAAACAATTTCGAATTGACGCAAAGAAGGGTGATGACAGGGGTCGTCAGAGCGACGAGCCAGACCATCAGATAATTTTTGTCCCGAAAGCAGATCGTTTTGGGCATTTTCGGCTTGAGAAAGCAAAAATAGAAGACGGAATACGAAATCAAATAGAAGGCAACCTGTATGAGTGCGTGATAGATGTAATTCATCTTGATGCCGTTAAACAGAATGAGGCAGAAATAGAGGGCGAACGTGATGTGCTGCAGGCAAAGCCCGACCGAAGAACAAAACAGGCTCTCCATGAGGTTTGCCTTAAAGCAAAAGAGAATACTCGGAATGGTCACGAGGTATTGCAGGGCAAGGCCGAACAGGGAATAGACGTTCGAAGGCAAAAAGTACTTCAAAACGGGGAACACAAGCTGAAGGGCGAGGCAAGAAAAATACCGAAGCCAGAAGCGGGAGCGCTTGGGAAGGCGGAAGCATAAGAGCGCCTCGGCGACGTTGAGGGCGACATAAAAATCGAACAGTTGAAAGATGGTTTGAAAGCTCATTCTTTTTCTCCTTTTTCGCCGACGGCATAGCGGGCGAGCGCGTCGAGGAAGGGTTTGTAGCGGGAGCGGCTGATGGAAATCTGATTGCTTCCGACGCTGACCATGTGATTTACGATTTCCTTGCAGTATCTCAAGTTGACGAGGTAACAGGAATTGCAGCGGAAAAAGCCATAACCAGCAAGCTCCTCTTCAAGCCTCGCGATCGTCTTTCCCCTCGTCTCGTAAGACGTCTCGTGCAAATGGTAGACAAGCTGATGTCCGTTCACCTCAATATAGCAAATATCCTTGAGGTTTAAAAGCTTCTTCGCCCCGTTGTAGGGCACGAAGAGGGAGGGCGTGTCGTCCTTTCTGGATTTTCGGACGCGCTCCATTCTCATCTTCAGGTCGTAATAATTGACGGGCTTGACGAAGTAGTCGAGAGCGTCGTAGCGATAGCCCTTGATTGCCATGTTCGCCATGTTGGTGACGAAGATGAGAAAGACCTCTTCGTCCAATTCCCGAAGCTTTTTGGCAACTCTCAGCCCGTTCATGCCGTCCATACAGATGTCCAAAAAGACCACGTCGTACTGAGGGCGATAGCCCTCCAAAAAGGCTTCCCCTTGGGAAAACTCCGTTATCGCAAGCGAGACCCCCGTTTCCTTTTCGTAACGACGCAGGCAAGAAAGGAGACTCTCCCGCTCCTGCCTGTCGTCGTCTATGACTGCAACCTGAATCATTTGCTCCCTCCTTGCCCTATTATAGCACAAGCTTTTGCCTTTTGCAAGCCCCCAAGCGTTCCGCTTGACCAAGTAGTGAACAGGCTATGTGTCGGGGCGAACCGGATAACCGATTCGCCCCGAATCTTTCCTTTGCGTTTGTTCCCCAAGGGGCGTGACGCCCCGTGCCATTGGTATGGACAAGCCTTCGGTAAAAACGCAGGGGGCGAGGCGCCCCTCCCGGTAGTGAACGAGCTCAGCGTCGGGGCGAACCGGATAACCGATTCGCCATGAATCTTTCTTTTACGTTTGTTCCCCAAACGTGCCTTTCTTTCTATATAGCTTGCCGAACAGTTTCTTTTTATAAAGGTGCGGGATCTATATCCCACACCTTTACAGAGACCCTGTCCGTACTACCGGAAAGGGGCAACCTGCCCTGTCCGTACCAATAAAAAATTACTTGTTTTGGATGTACTCGTCGATCGCCTTAGCCGCGGTCTTGCCTGCGCCCATGGCGAGGATGACGGTTGCCGCACCCGTGACGGCGTCGCCGCCCGCGTAGACGCCCTCTTTGGTCGTCTTACCCGTTTCCTCTTCGACGATGATGCCGCCGTGGCGGTTGACTTCAAGCCCTGCGGTCGTGCTCTTGATGAGGGGATTGGGGCTCGTGCCGATGGAGATGACGACGCAATCGACGGGAAGCACTTCTTCCGAGCCGGGAATCTCGACGGGACGGCGTCTGCCGCTCGCGTCGGGCTCGCCGAGCTGCATCCTGATGACCTTGATGCCCGTGACGAAGCCGTTCTTGGGGTCTCTCCTGTCCTCTGCGTTGTGATAGCCGAGAATCTCGACGGGATTCTCCAAAAGCTGGAAGTCGATTCCCTCTTCCATCGCGTGCTCAACCTCTTCCTTTCTCGCAGGAAGCTCTTCGAGGCTTCTGCGGTACACGATGTAGACCTTGTCCGCACCGAGACGAAGCGCCGTTCTCGCGGCGTCCATCGCGACGTTGCCGCCGCCGACGACTGCGACTCGCTTTGCCTTGAGAATGGGCGTGGTGGGATTTTCCTCGTATGCCTTCATGAGGTTCGATCTGGTCAAAAATTCATTTGCGGAATAAACGCCCTTCAAGGATTCGCCGGGAATGCCCATAAATCTGGGAAGTCCCGCGCCGCTTCCGACGAAGACAGCCTCGTAGCCCATCTCAAAGAGCTCGTCGATGGTGAGCGTCTTGCCGATGACGACGTTGGTCTCGACGTCCACGCCGAGCTTTTTGAGGGTATCGACTTCTTTTTGCACGATCTTTTTGGGAAGACGGAATTCGGGAATGCCGTACACGAGCACGCCGCCTGCAAGGTGGAGCGCTTCATAGACCGTCACCTGATAGCCGAGCTTTGCAAGATCGCCCGCGCAGGTAAGGCCGGAAGGCCCGCTTCCGACGACAGCCACTCTGTGTCCGTTGGGGGTCGGTACGTTGACTTCAACGTTTTCCAAGCTGTTGTGATAGTCGGCGACAAAGCGTTCGAGTCTGCCGATGCCGACGGGCTCGGTCTTGATGCCGCGAACGCACTTGGACTCGCACTGGCTCTCCTGCGGGCAGACTCTGCCGCAGACAGCGGGCAGGGAGGAGGAGAGGGAAATCGTCTGATACGCGCCCTCAAAGTCTCCCTCTTTGATCTTCTGAATGAAGTCGGGAATGTGGATATTGACGGGGCAACCCTGCACGCAGGGTGCATTTTTGCAGTGAAGACAACGATTCGCCTCGTCCACCGCAATCTCGGCGGTGTAGCCGAGGGTAACTTCTTTGAAATTTCTCGCGCGAATCGCAGGCTCCTGAGAGGGCATGGGATTCTTTTTAGGGCTCATGTTGGGCATTATTTTACCTCCTTCTGAAAGAGGTTGCACGCCTCTTCTCTCGCGTGTCTTTCGAAATCGGCATACATCGTGCCGCGCATCATCGCTTCGTCGAAATCGACTTCGTAGCCGTCGAAGTCAGGGCCGTCGACGCAGGCGAACATCGTCTTTCCGCCGACCGTAAGGCGGCAGCCGCCGCACATGCCCGTGCCGTCGATCATGATGGGGTTCATGGAGACGACCGTCTTGACGCCGAAGGGCTTGCAGGTCGCAACGACGAATTTCATCATGATGACAGGGCCGATGGCGATGACCGCGTCAAAATGCTCTCCGCTCTCGAGCGCAGCCTTCAGGGGCTCGGTGACGAGACCCTTCGTGCCGTAAGACCCGTCGTCCGTGACGATGGTGAGCTTGTCGGACGCCGCGGCAAATTCCTCCTCCAGGATAACGAGATCTTTGTTGCGGAAGCCGACGATGGAATGCACTTCCGCGCCGAGCTTGTGGAACTCGACCGCAAGGGGATAGGCAATGGCACAGCCGACGCCGCCGCCGACGATGCAGACCTTTTTGATGCCCTCCGTCTCGGTGGGTTTGCCCAAGGGCCCGACGAAATCGGCGATATAGTCGCCCTCTTCCTTATGGTTGAGAAGCTCCGTCGTTCCGCCGACCACCTGGAAGATGATCTTGACCGTGCCCGCTTCGGGATCGCAGCCCGCAACGGTGAGGGGGATGCGTTCGCCGTCGTCCGTGACGCGCAGGATGATGAACTGTCCCGCCTTTGCCTTCTTGGATACGAGAGGAGCTTTGATGTCCATCATCGTGACGGTGGGGTTCAGCACTCTCTTTTTGGCAATTTGATACATTTTTACCTCCGTTTTCGGAAACGACAATATCCACATTAGCTTATCATGTGGATCTAATGTGGATAAAATCGCCCTTTGAGATTATTTTTTTGATTAAAGTGTTCGTGGAAACACGCTCCTTAGAAATCAACTTCGGTGTCGTAGTAGCAGCACTTCAAGAGCTTTTCCATCTCCTCGACGGAAGGCTGACGGGGATTCGAGCCCGTGCAGGCGTCGCCGAGTGCGTTGACTGCGATGTCGTGTACCTTTGCGAGGAACACGTCTTCGGGGACGAAGCCCTGCTCGCAGGGATAGCTGTCCGCACCGTAGTTTTTGATGCAATGAGGGATGTTGAGATCGTCGTTCATCTTGCGAAGGTACGCAATGAGCGCGGCGACTTTCTCGTCGTCGGAAGCACTCTTATCCGCAATGCCCATGTAATCGACGATGACGCCGTATCTCTTCTTCGCGGTTTCGTCCTTTGCGTTGAAGGCGATGACCTTGGGAAGGTACATGGCGTTTGCTGCACCGTGAATGATGTGCGCGCCGTACTCCGCAAACGCTGCGCCCGTCTTATGCGCCATGGAGTGAACGATACCCAAAAGTGCGTTGGAGAACGCCATACCCGCAAGGCACTGTGCGTTGTGCATTCTGTCTCTTGCCGCCATGTCCCCGTTGTAGGAAGGAACGAGGTCTTTCATGATCATCTCGATGGCGTGAATGGCGAGGGGATCGGTATAATCGCAGTTCGCGGTGGAGACATACGCTTCGACGGCGTGCGTCATCGCGTCCATACCCGTATGCGCGACGAGCTTTTTGGGCATGGTCTCCGCAAGGTCGGGATCGACGATTGCAACGTCGGGGGTGATTTCAAAGTCCGCGATGGGGTACTTGATGCCCTTTGCGTAATCCGTGATGATGGAGAACGCCGTCACCTCGGTCGCCGTTCCGGAAGTGGAGGAGATGGCGCAGAAGTGCGCCTTTCTGCGAAGCTCGGGAATGCCGAACACCTTGCACATATCCTCGAAGGTGCACTCGGGATACTCGTACTTAATCCACATTGCCTTTGCTGCGTCAATGGGAGAACCGCCGCCCATGGCGATGATCCAATCGGGCTCGAATTTGAGCATGGCGTCTGCACCGCGCATGACGGTCTCGACGGAAGGATCGGGCTCGATGCCTTCGAAAAGCTCAACTTCCATGCCTGCTTCTTTCAAATAGGCAACCGCTCTGTCGAGGAAGCCGAAACGCTTCATCGATCCGCCGCCGACGCAAATCATTGCTTTCTTTCCCTGAAATGTCTTTAATGCTTCCAAAGAGCCTTTTCCGTGATAAAGGTCTCTGGGTAATGTAAATCTTGCCATTATCCGACTCCTTACATGAATAGAATTTTTAATTGATCTTTCGATCTTGTTTATTATATCACGATTGAGACCCGATGTCAATTTCGGGGAACTCGGTTTTATCGCTAATATTGATAAATTTTTATCAATATGGAAGCGTTCCGCTTCACCATGTAGTGAACGCGCTAAGCGTCGGGGCGAATCGGATAGCCGATTCG